>CAYXWV010000050.1:0-22170 GCA_964468875.1 uncultured Anaerolinea sp.
CTGCTATATTACTTCTCCCTTTGGTAGGTGTCCAGTTTTTGGGGTCCATTACAATGTTTTCTCTTATTTCTTTTGCTATTCTGCGTGATGAAAACACCCGTTGGGTATAGGCATATACAATCACTTTTAGCAGCATTCCTGGATCGTATGCGCTTGTTCCTCCCCCTTTATATTGTTTATCCAGTACCTTTTGATCGATTTCCCCTATCATCCGATTTACTACTCTGACAATATGCGTCTCTGGGATGAGTTCTTCCAAACTGGGCGGTAACAGCATTGCTTGATCTTGCATGTAGGGTTTGTATATTTGTCTTTTCATTCCCCTATTATATTAAATTTTTGAGGCTGCCCCTATACTTTTGGGACAGCCTCTTATTTGTTTTAATGTTTAGAGTCTATCTAATTTGACTACCAAAAGAACCGATGATTCGCAAGATGTCAAACCCCTCAGCATATTTGCGCTCGGCGAGTGCTCCATGACGGATTAGTGTCGCTCGGGTAACTTCAGGGTCAAAGTAATATTTCGAATCATACGTATGATATTCAGACAAGGCTGCGATCTTCTTTTTCACGTCATCTTCTGTTACCTCGACCAAGAAACTGGGGAAGAAACCATAGCTGCTGCGAATTACGTCAAACCCAAGAACGGTTGTTCCTCTGAATGCACGAAGAGCTTCACTTGTTACTGTGGCATGATCCTGGTGGATGTCTGATTTAGTATGGACAAAAACGATTTCGGGATGAAAATCTTTATTCAGGTCAATCATATATTCTAAAATCTCCTGCCGGGAATGCGGGAAACGTCTTGTTTCAAACTGGCCGACCACGACATTATCTCTTGGGACTCCTAGAATATCCATGCTTTTGTAGTGTTCATTTATCACGTTTGTCAAAAGAGGGTTTTTCTGGTTGTCAGACAAGGTTACACAGCGGATTTCTGTTTGTTCAGCAATGTGGGCGATTAATGCGCCACAGCCAATTTCAATATCATCAGGGTGGGCACCGATGAAGCATACTTTTTTTCCGTAAAAAATCATATCGTGATTCATAGGCACCTATTTCGTCGCTAAAATTCCGCCAACGACTTTGGTCATAACCAGTTTACCTTCCTGGTCCAAACGTCGCTTAGCTACTTCGCTGATTTGGTTCATGATTTTCTCGAAATCATCTTTGTTGTTGAAGAAACTACTCCAGAGTTTACGGTCTTCAGACATGGAAGCACGGGTGTAATCCAGGTAGGGTTCAATAGAATCGAAAGTCAGGGGGTTCTCGAAAATATGTAGATCAACTTTATTAAACATTGATTTGATTGTTGAGTAAAACTCAGTTGAAAAACGGCTACTGCCTGGCATTAACGGAATTTGTTTACCAGTGGCTTCGCGGATGATATCATAAAAAAGTTGTTTGTTTTGCGGCATCGGACCGGTGGTGAAAAATCGTCCGCCTGGTTTGATTATCCGATAGACCTCGTCGATGGTAAAGGGCACGTTTTCTGCATAGTAAATGGCGAAACAGCAGGAAACAAAATCAAAGGTATTGTTTTCAAATGGAAAACGATTATTAAAGTTCAAGTGTACAAACTTTATGCCCGAGTTGCGGTTTTTATCTTCAGCCCGAGCTTGTTCAAGTAGCTCTTCTGAGACGTCGCCGCCTGTAATGGTGGCTTTTCCGTTTAGATAATCATAATAACCGAAACATTGTTTACCTGAACCGCAACCAACATCGAGAATCACGTTGTCAGGTTGAAGATTGATAAGATCGAGCATCCAGCTGTCAATGTTTCTTGCACCGAACTTGGAGTGAATATCAATTCGTACAGCCAGGTCTTTGGTGGTTTCTTGAAAGTCAATTTTCATGGTTCCTCAAATCATTCTAATTCGTAATGATATCAACAGAGAACAATTCTAACAGATTCGGGGTAACATTTCACCAGCCATGACATCCAATATGCGGGTGGCGCCGAATCTGGTTTTTAGCAGAACACGTCCAGCAGGTGACTGGTTGACCACACCGATCATGCAGGCATCTTTGCCGTAAGGATGCTGATGTAAGGCTGAAAGAACACTTTCCGCTTCATCGGCAGGAATGATGATGATTACTTTTCCTTCATTGGCAACATAGAGTGGGTCGAAACCGAGCATTTCGCAAGCAGAGGCAACCGGCTGTTTTACAGGTATGGCGTTTTCTTCAATGGTTATGTTCACCCCGCTTTGTTCGGCAATTTCATTCAATGTCGTGGCGAGCCCTCCGCGGGTGGGGTCGCGTAATACGTGAACGTGCGGAGCTGCGGCGAGAATCTGCTGGATCAAATGATTCAACGGAGCCACGTCAGAATGGATATCCGTTTCAAATGCCAACTCGCCCCTAGCGCTCAAAACCGCAATACCGTGGTCGCCAAGAGTGCCAGAAATTATTACAACATCACCTGGTTTTGCCTGTGCGCCGTCTATTGTATGATTATTAGGGGGCAGGCCGAAACCGGTAGTTGAAATGAAAAGACCATCAGCTTTGCCTTTTTCAACGACTTTCGTGTCAGCAGCTACGATTGAAACTCCTGCTTCAAGTGCGCTCTCTGCCATAGATTTGATGATTTTTTGCAAGAGTTCGGTGGGTAACCCCTCTTCAAGAATGAAGGTGGCAGTCAATGCCACCGGTTTGGCACCAGACATGGCAACGTCATTGACAGTGCCGCACACGGCAAGTCTGCCAATATCACCGCCAGGGAATATCAACGGAGAAACGATGTGGGCGTCCGTACTGATCGCAAGGGGCCCAATTTGTAATGTATTGATGGATGCAAAATCATTCCCAGCGGTAAGTGCTGGGTTTGATAGATAAGGCATAAAGCATTGTTGAATCAACTCGCGAGTCATTCTGCCGCCAGAACCGTGCCCCATCACTATTTTTTCATAGTGATGCAGGGGCATCGGGCAGACAGCTCCTTGAATAGAGATTTGATTGGTGTTTTTATTCATACTTACTTTCCTTCTAACCGTGCATAGCGGTAGTAAGCCGCACAGGCTCCTTCAGATGACACCATGGTGGCGCCCAATGGATTCTCAGGTGTACAAAGTCTGCCAAACGCCGGGCATTGTGGAGGCTTTTGAAGACCTCGTAAGATTTGACCGGCAATGCAGATTTCTGATTCTTTAGTTTTGATGTTATCGACAGAGAAACGTTTTTCGGCGTCAAATTCGGCATATTCAGAACGCAAACACCATCCGCTCTTCGGAATCATCCCAATCCCCCGCCAATTCTGATCGCAAACCCGGTACACCTTGTGAATCAATGCCTGTGCTGGCAGATTTCCTTCTTTTGAGACGACGCGACTGTAACCATTTTGTACATCGTATTTTCCGGTTTCAAGAGATTCAATCGTCATCAAAATACCATTGAGCAAATCCAGCGGTTCAAAGCCAGTTACGACAATTGGAATTTGATATTGTTCGGCGATAGGGAAATATTCATGATAACCCATCACTGAACACACGTGTCCGGCTGCCAAAAAACCCTGAACGCGGTTGTCTGGAGAATTTAGGATGGCATGCATTGCAGGTGGAACAGTAACTTGTGAAACCAGTACCGAGAAGTTTTTTACCCCAAGGCTTTGAGCTTGAAGTACGCTCATGATATTGGCGGGCGCGGTTGTTTCGAATCCGATTGCAAAAAAAACAATTTCTTTATCAGGGTTTGCTTGAGCGACTTTTACCGCATCCAGCGGAGAATAGACGATTTTAACTTGTCCGCCGGACGCTCTCACAGAAAAAAGATCTCGCTCTGAACCAGGAACTCGCAGCATATCCCCAAAGGAACAAAAAATGACGTTAGGTTGACTGGCAATTGCCAAAGCTTTATCTACTAATTGCAGCGAAGTAACACAAACAGGGCAGCCAGGTCCGTGAACCAATTCAATCTGGGCAGGCAATAGTTGATCAATGCCGTTTTGCATTATCGAATGAGTCTGACCGCCACACATCTCCATAATGACCCAGGGATGTTTGACCAACTTATGTATCTTTTCGAGAACAATCTTCACCAGGTCGGCATTACGAAATTCATCCAAATATTTCATTACGACATCATCCTAATCTGATGCCTCAGATAATAACTCTCCTTCGATATCGCCCAATTCTTTAAGTGCATCAAGTGTTTCTTGTGCTTCACGTTCACTTAAAGTATTCAGCGCAAAACCAGCATGAATAATCACATAATTACCTATTTCGGCCTCTGGAACAGCTTCGAGGCATACTTCACGAATGACACCACCAAAATCCACTTTGCCCATTTTGGCGGCGGGAGTTTGCGTAATTTCAATGATTTTTCCAGGAACTGCAAGACACATAGTTTGCCTCTCAATTAAGAAATAGTTACAGAAGCCACCATCAACTGCCCAAGTGAGATACCCCCATCATTTGTTGGAACTTGATGATGAACCAGAATTTCAAAACCTACGCTGCTCAGCAAGGCAGTTGTTTTCTTTAATAAAGTTATATTTTGCCAGACCCCTCCCGATAGAGCGACGGTTTTTATTCCTTGTTCATGCCGGATGAGTTTGCAAGCGTCTAGGCACATCATTGCCAGACCGTTATGAAAACGGGCGGCAATTTCACCTTGTGATATACCCGCCTTTAGATCTTCAATCACCTTCAAGATTAAATTCGATAAGTCAATGCGGTCATTCTCTAACAAAAAATGATAGAAACAGGTTTCTGATGGTGCACATGCATTTTCAAGCTCAATGGCAGCCTGCCCTTCATAATTGGCAGTTTGGCGGATATCAATGAGGGCAGCGACTGCGTCAAATAGACGTCCCATACTGGAAGTTAGAGGAGTGTTGATTCTTTTATTAAGTTGAGCTGTGAGGATGTCCATTTCTTGATCAGTAGCTGTTTTCACCGGTGCAATGGTTTTCTGCCAGGGGATTTGAGCGGCATGAAGGTAAGCCAGCGCTATTTTGTATGGATTACGTATAGCAAAATCGCCACCGGGCAGCGGCATCTCTGACAGATGAAAACGGCGTTGATAGCCTTGGTAAGAGCCGACTAATATCTCACCACCCCAGATATTTCCATCTGCGCCAAAACCTGTTCCGTCAAAAATGAGCCCAATCACAGGATTATTTGAAGTGTAATGGTTATCAGCAAGGCAGGATGCCAAGTGGGCATGGTGGTGTTGTACTTGTGTGATGGGTAGATTCTCTTTACATGACCGATCAAGGGCATATTTTGTGGATAGATAATCAGGATGCAAATCGGCCACGATCCTTCGAGGAGTTACACGGAATAGCCTTTGATAATGGTCAATGCCGCTTTCAAACGACTGCAGGGTTTCAAAATTCTCGAGGTCGCCAATATGGTGGCTGAGGAAAGCGTAGCGATCTCTTGAGAGAGCAAAGGTATTTTTCAACTCTGCACCGCAGGCAAGCATTTCAGGAAGACGTTGATCAACACGGATGGGATCAGGTGCATAACCTCGCGATCGTCGAATCACGTACGTGTGATTATTTTGAAGTCGAACCACTGAATCATCCACCCGCACATGGATGGGGCGGTTGTGAATCAGGAAACCGTCGGCAATACTGGATAGTCGTTGGCGGGCATCCTCATCCTTAAAAGCGATCGGTTCATCACTCATGTTACCGCTGGTCATCACCAAAAGGGATGGAAAACCTTCTTCGGGTTCCAATAAAAGATAATGCAGTGGAGTGTAGGGAAGCATGAATCCCAGGTGATTTTGACGGGGTGCCAAAATTTCAGGCAGACTGCATCTCTCACTTTTTTGGAGCAAGACAATGGGGCGTTGCGGAGACTGTAAAACAGATGCCTCAGCTTCGCTCATGATGCAAAATTTTCGTATTGTGTCCAGATCAAATGCCATCAAGGCGAAAGGACGATCAGAGCGTTTTTTTCGATCACGAAGTTGTTGAACTGCAGTTGGATTTGACGCGTCGCATGCCAGGTGATAACCTCCCAGGCCTTTAATCGCTACAATCTTTCCATCTTGAATCATTTGCCTGGCAGTACTGACAGCTCCCTCAAATTTGGCAACAATTTGATCTTGATAAACGAATTGCAAACGCGGGCCACAAGTCGGACAGGCGATTGGCTGGGCATGAAAGCGCCGTTCTGCAGGGTTGTCATATTCAGTTTGACATTTTGGGCAAAGATTAAATTTCGCCATGGTGGTCTTGGCGCGGTCATAGGGGATGTCTTGAATGATTGAAAAACGAGGTCCGCAATTGGTGCAATTAATAAATGGATAGCGATATCTGCGGTCTTTAGGATCAAACAATTCACGCAGACAATCAGGGCAGATACTCATGTCAGGCGACACTGGTATAAAATGACCCTCTTCAGATTGACTGGAGAGAATGGTAAAACCCTGAACAGTCTCAGCGGCGATTTCGGTTGTTGCAAAGTCGTCAATTTGACTTAGAATCGGAGGATGATTCTTGATCTCTTCGCAAAAGAGGTTGATTTCTTCTGGTGACCCAAATACTTCAATATCCACTCCGCTTGAGTGATTCCAAACCCTGCCGGAGAGTTCGTATTTTTTTGCAGTGGTGTAGACAAAAGGACGAAATCCGACACCCTGAACAATGCCAGTGACGTTGATCCTTAGTCCAATTCTCGGTGAAACAATTGTCATTTTTTGTTTGATTGAATTTTTTCTGAAAGCCAGGAAATCCACGCCTCAAATCCCTCACCAGTGCGGCATGAAACCGGAAAGGTAACCAATCCGGGATTCAGCATTTCAACCCCTTTACGGAAGTAATCCATGTTGAATTCCACGTAAGGCTGTAGATCCATTTTGTTGATGACCAGGATTTCAAGACCACGATATATGTTGGGGTACTTGTAAGGCTTGTCATCCCCTTCGGGAATGCTTGACACCAACAAGTTGAAATGAGTACCAAGGTCCCAGGCAGCGGGGCAAATCAGGTTCCCCACATTTTCAACGATTACAAGATCAAGTTGATCAAGTGGAAGCTGGTTGAGTCCATCCGCCATCATGGAAGCATCCAAATGACAGTCGCCTCCGGTATTGATTTGAACCGCCGGCATTCCGGCATTTATGATTTTGTCCGCATCTATGGTTACGGGTGCGGTATCCCCTTCGATCACGCCGATCTTGAACTCGTTGTGAAGGCGGCGAATTGTCTGCAAAATAAAGCTGGTTTTTCCGGCACCTGGAGATGCCATGAGATTGATTGACAACACATGATGTTGGTTCAGTAGCGCTCGGTTCATATTCGCCATACGATCATTGGCACTGAAGATTTTTTCGACGACAGGTACGCGGATGGCACTCATTATACTTTCTCCGATTCTTTTTCAATTTCGATGCTGTCAAGATAGAATTCTTCACCCTTGAGAATCGTTGTATGGCTGCTGCCGCAAGATGGGCAGGGTGTTAATTCTTCTTCGATATTGTATTGGGTTTCACAATCCATACATTTTAATATGGCTGGCAATCGATTAAAGTAAAGTTTTGCACCTTCACAAATGGTATTTTCGGCGACGAAATCCCAATAAAATTGAACAGAATCATCCACGATGCTGGATAATCTGCCGATTACTATATATAGACCGGTTACTTTGGATGCCTGTGCTTGTCGCGCATGTGACAAGGTAAGGTCTAATAAACTCTCTGTTACTGACAGTTCATGCATAACTCAGAAATTATACTCTTAATAAGACAAAAAAAGGGGTATTTTTAGCAGGTCACGAACTATTGAGTAAGTGATCTATTCTCCTCAATAATGATGTTCATAAACTGCAGGCGCGTAGTCAGCCAACTGCGTGCAGCCACATTGGCAATGCGTTTAAAAATAAAGTATCCAATTTCATGGTCTTCTTCGCATAGCTTAAAAAGCTGTTTTCCATGAATACGTATTAATTTACAGTGAGTAACTGCAGTTGTTGTCCCGGTTCTTTGCCTGACCACCGGCGTCATAGATGACCATCCCAAGATATCCAATGGTCCAAGACGGGCGGTTTCTAGTTGTCCGCGTGTGGGTAAAAAAACTTCCACTTTGATCTCGCCATCCATCAATACGTATAAATAATCAAGCTGGGCACCTTCGAGAATTGGGGTATCTCCAGGATCCAATTCGATCACGTCAGTAATATCACTGATTTTCTTCAGTTGATCACTGGTGAAATCCAGAAATAGTGGAATGATTTTTAGTGCTTCTATGTTCGCCGGATCGTTAAACATTTTTACCTGTCTGAACAATTTGTCTGATTAAAGATAACATCGATTCATGACCCTTAATAGTGTTTTACGTCATACCACGTTGAGAGGGCTGTCACCAAAAATATGATTAAAGACTGACTGCTTTTGGTTTATTTCGATATGCAAAAAAGTATAACAAACCAACAAAAATTCCACCCCCAAGGATATTACCAATGGTCACTGGGATTAGATTTTTAAGGAAGAACGCGCCCAAGGTCAGATTGGATAGGTCAATTGAAAGGGAAGTTATAAAACCAGGATCAAAAGTCTTGATTAATAGCCCAACGGGAATGATGTACATGTTTGCGACACTATGTTCAAATCCGGCAGCAATGAAGAAAGCAATGGGTCCAATGATTGCTAGGATCTTGTCTGTGGTGGTCCGTCCGCTGTATGCTAACCAGACAGCCAGACAAACCATGATATTACATAGAATGCCCAGCGACACAGCCTGGAGAAAGCTGTATTGCACTTTGGCATTGGCTGTGGAAAGCATGATCGAACCAATCAGTCCGTTTCCAAATGTATATTCCTTACTCGTGATGATCAAAACAACAATGAACAATGAACCAATGAAGTTGCCCAAATAAACAAAAAGCCAGTTACGTAAAAGGGAAACGAGCCTGATCTTTTTGTCTACCCAAGCCATTACCAGAAGTACATTACCCGTAAAAAGTTCTGCGCCTCCAACAACTACCAAAATCAAACCAAGACCAAAAACCAGCCCCTGAAGTAATTTCGCAAATCCATATGGCCATTCTCCAGCCATACCAGCAGCAACAATCGAAGCAAAAACTGCACCAAATGCGATATACATGCCTGCCATGATGGATAAGATTAGAATTTTACCAAATGGCAGAGCGGCTTTGGTGGCTCCAATGGTTATGGCTTTGTCTCTAATTTCTCTGGGTGAAAGCAACTCGACTTTCTGATTATTTTCAGACATCTTTCCTCCCTGTTAATCGGATGATTCTTTCTCGTTCATCCAATGACAAATTATATCAGCGGCTTGTGAGGTTAGCAACGTAGTTGCCGGGGATAACTCACGGGAGAATCCAAATTGATATCCGCGCACAGAAACCAGAATTGTCTCAGGGATTTTTCGGTTCATCGTTTCTGCAATGGACAAGAGTGATCCCACGGTCAAATGATGTGTAAAAGGACTCTTTTGAAAAGATGGGGTAATTATTTCAAAATGCACATCTTCGGGTACCGCACCAGTATGTGCGTCTATGAAACATGCTCGATCATATTGGCGTAGATCTGCGGCAATTTCAGGGGTTAATTGCATTTGAAAAATGTACATAACTTCTCCGACTGGATCGGAAAACTCAATGTCCAGATCATCCGAAACAGGCAAACTGTTTCTTCGCATGATCTCACATAAAACATGCCAAGCAACACCATCATCCTCACGGTCGGCGTTTCCATAGGCAAAAAGTAGTGTTTTCAAAATATCCATCCTAACAAAACGCGATGAGCAGACACTTCTGCACATCGCGTTTCAAAGACTAGTTGCAGAAAATTAATTTCTTCTGACTGTATTTATCAGATTATTCTCTGAATCTCTGATTTCGAGCACAATGGGCATTTGACCAACCGCATGAGTAGAACAAGAGAGACAAGGATCATGAGCACGAATAGCAGCTTCAATCCGGTTGAGTTGACCTTCGGTAACATTATTGCCATCAGTAATATAGGTTTTTGCCACGCTATCCACCGCTTCACACATTGACCAGTTATTGTGGCCGGTTGAAACGATTAGGTTCACCTTTTCAATTTGTTGGTTTTCGTTCATCCAATAATGATGAATCAAGGTGCCGCGAGGTGCTTCGATGACGCCCACACCATATGGTTTTGGATCGCGGCAGGTGTTAAGGATGTCGTTACTCAGAATATCAGGATCATCAAGTAATGCCTTGACGTTTTCAATTGCATATAGGGTCTCGATCAAACGGGCTGTATGATAATGCAATGTATTTTCAACAGGTTTACCGTTATTTATTCTCTTCCATTTCTTCAGTTCGGCATCTGCAAGGGGGGTAGAAATTTTATCTGAAGTGTTACAGCGGCCGAGCGGACCGACACGGTATACACCCTGGGGATAACCCATTTTTTTATAATAGGGGAATTTAAGGTATGACCAATTCTCGACATGCTCAGCGATATAATCGAGGTAATTTCGCGGATCAAATTTCTCGAGTTCTTTACCGTCAGAACCAGTCAGGCGGATATCACCGTCATAAAGTTCAAGCGCATTGCCGGGTTTTACCAGACCAAAATAGCCAGTAGGGAAGACAGCGAATTTATTAATTTCTTCCATATTGGCTTCAGCCCAACCACGCATGATTTCGACAGCAACCTGTGTTGTCGCCAATGCCTGGTCGTAACCAGCCAAAATTGCTTCACGGTCAGATTTGGTGAGGGCTTTGTTGACACCACCCGGGATGGCAAAAACGGGATGGATGCGGCGTCCGCCAAGTGTGTTAATGATCTCCTGACCCCATTTTCGTAATTGAACTGCCTTGACTGTTAAGTCGGCATTTGCCTGAAGCAAACCAACCACGTTTCGGATGGCTGGGTCAGCATCAAAGCCGAGAAGTAGATCGGGGCCGGCAAGCTCAAAGAAATGCATGCCATGACTTTGTACGATTTGGCCCATATGCATGAGTTCGCGCAAAAGTGAAGCTGGCCGAGGAGGCGGAGCGCCAAGCACTTCGTCGCCAGCCTTGGCTGAGGCCAGGTGATGGCTGACAGGACAAATTCCGCAGATACGTGGGGTGATCATGGGCATTTCAAAGACCATGCGGCCTTCGCAGAATTTCTCGAATCCACGAAATTCATTAACGTGCATGTAGGCGTGATCAACCTTGCCAGCATCGTTCATGCGGATGGTGACTTTGGCATGGCCTTCAATACGGGTTACGGGTTCAATAGTTATTTTTTGGGCTACCATTCTCTATCTCCTGGGCTAGTTCCAAGCCAAAGTATCGCCTTTGAGATCAGGAATTCGACCCTGGGCGAGTTCGCTCAATGCGTAAAAAATTGCATCCGCGCTGGGGGGGCAGCCTGGAATAAAGACATCAACAGGCACAATATCCTGAAGGGCATGCACTTTCATTGGAACACAGAGTTCCGGATCGTTGGGAATCTTGCCACTTTCATCCGTGCTTTCTGTATCAATATAGGCGCGTTTTAGAGATTCTTCAATAGTGAAAAAGTTGCGCATGGCAGGAACGCCACCGAAAACAGCACAATCGCCCAGCGCAACTAATATTTTGCAGCGGGAGCGCATTCGAAGTGCAACTTCTTCATTGGCAGAGTTGTTTACACCGCCCTCAAGAATCCCGACATCAACACCTGTTTCATCGGGCTGTTTTAAATCAGTAATGGGGGTGGCACGCAGATCAACCAAATCAACGATCGTTGCGATCCTTTCGTCCATATCCAATAAAGACATATGGCAGCCGGCGCAGCCAGCCAGCCAATCTGATGAGACTTTAGGTTTAGCCATTATCTCTCCTTCTATTCCTTATTACTTTGAAATCTCGACAACAGAGGCACGTTTGTGAATCTCTTTCGTCCAGTCATCGGTTAATTTTATGCCCAGCTTGTCAGCAAGAGCTTTGACAGTTTGAATAGCCGACCAGGTTTCTTCAGAAGGATTAATTGAGCGTTTCGCTTCTTGAATTTTTCCTTCCAAATTGATGTAATGTCCATCCTGTTCCATCCAATTGGTGGAGGGAAGAACCACATCAGCGGACCCAGTCAAGGCAGAAACGTAAGTTGCCAAAACCACTTTGAATGCAGCTTTTTCAAATTCCTTTGTGGCTTTTTGTGAGAGTTCATCATCACCCAACGCAAAGAACGCAACTTTTTGTCCATTGATCTTGAGCGCCTTGTCAAGGTTCAACTGAGAGGCTGCCAGACTGTTGGCACTTCCCTTAACGCTGATTAATTTGGCATTCACGATGTCTGCCAGTTCTTTCAATGCAGCCAGATCAGCACCATTTTCATAGACGATCAACGGAGATTCATCCGAGGTCAAAACATAGGCGGCATCCAGATAGTCATCTGTTTTCAAACCGGTGGCAGCGGCAAGAGAATCAAGGTCGCTTGCTTTGATGGTGGTTTTACCTTTAGCGGCGCCCAGTTTGATTACGGCAGCGATAATGGCTTTTATGATATCAGTGTTAGTGCCCTTATCGGATTTCACCACTTTATTAGCATATTTATCCATTCCATTCGCAGCCTTGTCAACCACCAACAGGTTAGTTCCACCAGCGAGTCTGCGCTTAATAAAGAAACCGGCGACCTGGTGATCTTTGGTCAGATCAGTACCGAGTACCATCACAGCTTTGGCTGATTTGAGATCGCTTAAGCTACCTTCAAAAGATTTTGCACCAGAAACGGCATATTCAGCTGCATCAGCGGTGAAAGCGCCTTCTTCATTGGTTGTAACCATGGCGCTGCCAAGTTTATCAACAAACAGTTGTTTGAAGCCAAAGAGTGCTTCTGCGGGTTGACGGGTTGAAATCAGGGCTGCAATGCCGTCCGCTTTACCTGAGAGAGGTTTCAACTCAGCGGCAATAGCGTCAAGTGCTTCATCCCATGTGGCCGCTTTCAGGGAACCATTTTTCCGAACAAGGGGTGTGGCAAGACGTTCGCAATTGACGTCCATCGGTTTAAAGCGACCGATTTCACAAAGTACACCTTCATTGACTGAGGCATCCCAATCGCCTTCAATTCGGACGAGACTATTGTTGCGAGTTAACACATTTACTTTGCAGCCAACCGAACAGCCAACGCAGACTGTGTTGGTTGTTTCAACTTGGGTTTCTCGGCCTCGATAGGCGCTCCAGCGGTCAATCAAAGCACCCGTGGGGCATACCTGCACACAAACACCGCAGGAGATGCAGGTGCTTTCGCCAAGCGGAACGCCGGTGTCTGCCACGAGGATGCTGTTGGCACCGCGTTCTTCAAAGCCAAGGGTGTAATTGCCTACCAATTCTCCGCAGGCGCGCACGCAGCGTCGGCAAAGAATGCAGCGGTTGTTTTCAAGAATTATATATGGATGTGAGGCATCCATGGGGTAAGGCTGGTAATTAGGTGAAAGAGGCCAATGGGTCATGCCCTCATCATAGGCGGCGTTCTGAAGTTCGCAATCTCCACCGCTAACCTGACAATATGGACAGAAATGATTCCGTTCACTAAAAATTAGGGTTAAGACGAATTTGCGAGCATCTAAAACTTTTTTGGTATTGGTTTTGATTACCATGTTGTTGGATACAGGTAATGTACAGGATGGCTGCAAGGTGCGCGCACCTTCAACTTCCACCAAACAAAGTCGACATCCGCCATAAGGGGTGAGATGAGGATGGTCACACAATGTCGGGATATGCACCCCGGCAGCCTGAGCAGCTTTTAAGACCGTAGTCCCATCCGGGACATCCAGCGTTTTACCATCGATAGTAATTGTCGCCATTATTGTATGTCTCCTATCAAAAAAAATGCATTCTTACTATATTTTCTTGCCGCTCATTGGGCAGACACCCGTTGGGCAAACTTTCAAACGTATGTGAGCTTCCACTTCAGCCCGATAATGATTCAGAATATCTCTTATCGGAGCTCCAGCAGTCTGACCAAGACCGCAGTTGGAAAGTTGATATAGATTATCACTTAAATTCATCAAGTCTGTTATATCATCAAGCGTTCCGGTACCCTCTGAGATGTTGGTCAGAATCTCATATTCCCTTTGAGTTCCAATACGACAGGGGTTGCATTTGCCGCAGGATTCTTTGCGAAAAAAGTTGAGGAGTACTTTTGCAAGATCAACAACGCAAGTATCTTCATCACAAACCAACAAGGCGCCTGAACCGAGTGCGACACCAGCTTTGCTAAACGAGTCAAAATCCATCGGGGTGTCTTGAAGGATTGCAGGAACAATGGAGCCTGAAGAACCACCTGTCTGGGCAAGTTTGAATGTTTTTCCGTTCTTCATTCCTTTGCCGTAGATTGCGATGACCTCGCGCAGCGTAATGCCCATGGGAACTTCAATCAACCCGGTGACATTTACATTACCCAAAATGGTATAAACCTTGGTTCCAGGGCTGCTCTTGGGACCAAATCCGCGGTACCAATCTGCACCTTTGCGAATAATTGGAGCGACATTTGCGAGGGTTTCAACATTGTTTACCAGGGTGGGTTTTGCCCAAAGTCCGTTGGTAGTCGGGTACGGAGGCCGTGCCCGCGGTTCTCCTCGTTTGCCTTCGATGGATTCGATCAAAGCGGTTTCTTCGCCACAGATGTAAGCTCCGGCACCTGAATGAACATGCAGTTCAAGGTTGAAGCCGGTTCCAAAGATGTTATTTCCCAGAAAACCCATCTCTTTGGCTTGTTCGATGGCCTTTTTGATCCGTTCTTGTGCCAGGGCATACTCGCCTCGGATGTAGAAATACCCTTCATCTGCGCCAACCGCGAAAGCGGCTATTGCCATTGCTTCAATGATTGAATGGGGATCACCTTCAAGAATCAAGCGGTCTTTGAATGTGCCCGGTTCGCTCTCATCCGCATTACAAATCACGTATTTCTTATCGCTATTGGTCCTATTGACAAAACGCCATTTAGTTCCTGTTGGGAACCCGGCACCACCGCGGCCTCGCAATCCGGATTTTTCTAAAATGTCAAAGATCTGATCGGCGGACATTTCGGTTAACGCCTTGACGTAAGCCTGATAACCGTCATGAATGATGTAATCATCGATCGAATCTGGATCAATGATTCCGGCGCGTTCCAGAACGATGCGTTGTTCTGCGGGCAGAGTTCCTTTGCGAGCAGAAAGCCAGGCGATTCGACCTGACAATTCTCTAATTGGAGCCTGAAGACTGGCAGCAACACGCCCTTTATAAAGATGTTCCTCCACGAGGAAGCGCACATCTTCTTTTCTTACCGGTCCGTAGATTGTGGCTTCCGGATAGATGATCACCAATGGGGATACATCATGGCGACCCACATCACCGACCATCGTTAATGAAATTTCGTTTTCAAGGCCAAAAGAAGCGATCTCATGCTGCAAGGTTTGATATACCTCATTCGCACCGTTGGTCATGCTTTGTGAATCACTGGAGACTAAAACCATGGAACGAATTGCTTTCATGTCAGTCTCCTTTTACTGGTATCTGGCCAGAATAGTCGGGACCTCTTTGGGGTCCACGTTTCCGATAACTTCGTCGTCGATAATCATTACTGGACCGACGCCACAAACGCCGAGGCAACTGGTAGCAATCAAGGTCCATTTGCCATCAGGCGTTGTCTGGTTCTCCTCTATATTTAACGCTTCTTTTATTGCCATCCATACTTCGCGACCACCTGCTACATGACATGGCGCGCTTTCACAAAACTGCAGCACATGTTTTCCGCGCGGTTTTGTTGAAAGCATTCGATAAAAACTCGCCACTGAAAAAAGCTGGCTTCTGGGCACTTTCAATAACCGACTTATTTCATCCAGTGCCTCACCGGGCAGATAACCAATTGCCCTGTTTACGTCAGTTAGAATCGGTATCAATTCATCGTGCGACGCGCCATAACGATTGACAGCGGTTTGTACTGCTTCCAGTACAACCTTGCCGTCTTTGGGTTCAATTGTCATGTTTCTCCTCCTCGGCTTAGATGGTCTTAATCAAGTTGAAGGGAGAATGGAACCTCCGCTCCAACAAAATTAATTGATGACAATTGCGTTGAAGTTACACACTTGCTTACATATACCGCAGCGGACACAAACATCCGGGTCAATTACGTGTGTTTGTCTTCGTTCTCCAGAGATGGCGTTTACGGGACAATTGCGTGCGCATACTGTGCAGCCTGTGCAAGCACCGTCAACAATTTCGTAACGAATTAACTCTTTGCAAACCTTAGCTGGACAGCGTTTTTCTTTAATATGTGCTTCATATTCTGAGCGGAAATGTTTCAAGGTGCTGACAACAGGATTCGGGGCGCCCTGTCCAAGGCCGCACAGGCTGTCTTCGCGGATCTGTTCGCAAAGCATTTCAAGCGTATCGAGGTCTTCCATTTTGCCGCGACCTTCGCAGATGCCTTCTAAAATTTCAAGAATTCTACGAGTACCAACGCGGCATGGGGTACATTTGCCGCAGGATTCATCTTGAACAAAATCCATAAAGAATCGGGCAATGTCTACCATGCAGGTGTCTTCATCCATGACCACGAGGCCGCCTGAACCCATGATGGAACCGGCTTTGGCAAGTTCCTGGTAGTCAACTGGCAAGTCAAGATATTCGGCAGGCAGACAGCCGCCCATTGGGCCGCCAGTTTGGATCGCTTTAAAAGCTTTATCGTCTTTTATACCACCGCCAACATCATAAATGATCTCGCGTAGTGTAAGACCAAAAGGAACTTCGATCAAACCGGTGTTTTTTACATCACCAGCGAGCGCAAAGGTCTTGGTGCCTTTGGATTTTTCTGTGCCAAAAGAGGAATACCATTCAGGTCCATTAACAATAATTTGTGGGACATTTGCATAGGTTTCAACATTATTTACATTGGACGGCTTGCCGAATAAGCCTTTTACAGCTGGAAAAGGAGGTCTTGGGCGAGGTTCACCACGATTGCCTTCAATGGATGCCATCAAAGCGGTTTCTTCACCACAGACAAACGCGCCTGCACCCATGCGAACTTCAAGGTCAAAGTCAAATCCGGAACCGAGAATGTTTTTTCCGAGCAAACCAAGGTTGCGTGCCTGATCAATAGCGATATTTAATGTTTTCACCGCAAGTGGATATTCAGCCCGGCAGTAAATGTAACCTTGATTTGAACCTGCCGCATATGCACCAATAGTCATGCCTTCAATGACCGCGTGGGGATCACCTTCGAGAACACGGCGGTTCATGAAAGCACCAGGATCGCCTTCATCCGCGTTGCAGATCATGTATTTCGGATAATCGGGAGTGGCGCGACAGAATTGCCATTTTTTACCAGTTGGGAAGCCCGCTCCACCACGCCCGCCCAGGCCGGAACGAAGTACAATATCAATAACCTGTTCCGGAGTGTACTGTGTTAAGATTGTGCCAAGTGCAGTATAACCATCTTCTGCGATGTAATCCTCGATGTTTTCAGGGTCGATTTTTCCGCAGTTCTTTAAAACAATACGCACTTCTTTTGACGTTGGTGCACTTAATTCTTCGTCAATAAACGGCTTGTCTTCTTCAACGAACTTGGTTGCAGTACGGCCTTTGAGGAAATGTTCTTCAACTAAGTAGGGCACATCATCGGGTGTGATTCCCACATAATGCACACCCTCAGGGTAAACCATCATTTCGGGGCCATTAGAACAGCTTCCGATTCTAGATGTTTCAAGAACTTGAATTTCATCGATCAAACCTTGTGCAACAATTTCATCCTGAAGCGCATCAATAACTTCGTGAGCACCTTTCTGCAAGCATTCAGGATCGACACAAACCAAAACATGCGAACGAAAATACGTCATCATCACACCTTATAAAATGAAATGCACAAACCGCGATCAAAAACTAGATGTTTATGACATGGTCTGAAACTACTTTACCATTGCCGACGTGCTCTTTGAGAATTTTCTTGGCAATCTCAGGTGTTACTTTTCCATAAGTAACTTTGGGTGCTTCGCCAATCACAACCTGTACGATCGGCTCTTTTTCACAGAGGCCGATGCAACCTGTTTGCGTGACGATAATTCCGTTCATGGAGTCTTGCTCGATGGTTTCGAGAATAGACTTCATCGTGTTGCGGGCACCAGCGGCAATGCCGCATGTTCCCATTCCAACGATGACTTGTACAGTACCCGAGCTGGCTTTGAGTTCACGTTTTTTTAAGGCTTCTTCTCGAGCACGCTTTAAGTCTTCAAGGCTTTTAATGGTTGACATTTTTCCTCTCCTGCAGACTTTATAATGGTTAAGACTCGTGATTTGCCCTGGCATCTTCGATGCCTGATTGCAGCATTTCACGTAAACAACTTAATATTGATGGTTCAGAAAGCGGCAAATCTTTCAATTCATTTTTTATGGGTTCATCATCAAAAATAAATATCTGATCGTTGTATTGGTAATAGAAAAGCCAATGAACGTCAGGATTTGCCACAATAAGATGAAGGATGGTAGTCACAATATCCCCGAGGGGCATGCGGTCAATATGGCTGTGTTGGAATTGGACTTCAATTTTTGTGCCAACTTGCTGTTTTGATTCGAGCTTGAAGTATCCATTACAAGCTTCAGCCGCTTCTTTAAGCAGCGGTATTCCCAAACCAACTTTTCGTGTTGTGCGGGTGGTCACAAATGGGTCTACCACAACAGCAGCCATTTCAGGGCTCATTCCGCAACCATCATCTTGAACACTCAATTTTAAAAGATCTATTCGTAAATCTTCAACCACTTCAATGGTGATATTTTTTGCCTTGGCAGAAATACTGTTTTCGGCAATATCCAACAGGTGAAGTGATAATTCTCGCAAGACTATTCAGCCTGATCCTGAATTGGTTTCAAGATTTGCGGCATCTTGTTGGGTTTAACTCTGCCAACCACTTCCTCATCTACAACAATAACCGGAGCCTGTGAACAGGCACCCACACAGCGGCAAATTTCAAGTGTAATGTTGCCATCTGCAGTAGTTTGGCCGGGTTCAATTCCCAGTATTTGCTTTGTTTTTTCAATTAGAGCAGAAGTACCTCCTACATAACAAGCAGTACCCATGCAAAATTTGACCGTGTGCGCGCCGCGCGCATTAGTGGTAAAGAAAGAATAGAATGAAACCACTCCATGAACTCGAGAAACTGGTACTTGCATTCTGTCAGCTACATATTGCTGCATTTCAGGAGTAATAAAACCAATGGAGGCTTGTACTTCGTTCAAGACAACCATGGTTGCACCCGGCTTTTCTTTATTCTGATCAATAATGTCATCGATCACTTTTCTTCGAATTGGATCAGCAAGTGGATCATTTTTCTTGATTGCTTTTGTTATCGTTTCAGCAGCCATTAACAACTCCAGATTTTTTGATAATCAGACAAAAATGTGTAAAACACGAATTTTGTCAAAGTGAGTGTAGCCAGCAAACAAACATACAACAATGACTGAATGTCATTACTTCAACTGTTAGTTATCCAAACTCCATTTATTCTGCACATTCCTCATGTGCCGTCATTGTCTTGGATTCTGCCTTGTAGTAAATATACAATAATGTGAAAATGTCTAATAGTATCCCAAAACCAATTTTACTCGATAATTTTGTTTTGAAGAAATACAATTCCTCTTCCTGCAAAATTCTTAATTGCCATACGGATTTCTGCAATCGTAGGTTCAGCGAGGTGAAAGATCATCTTTTCATTAAATTCATCCAGGCGGTGAACATCCCCATCTTGGATTAGAGGGTATCCTCGAATCTGAGGAAATTTAATTTGTGCATCTTGAATAGATATATGTTTTGAAATTTCAAGGGCTTCAATTTCAATGTCGGTTGGCACCAAACCGAGGTTCTCGAGCAAACCAAAAGCTTTTCGATTGACGTGAGCTGGGATGAATAACCCTCCCAAATCGTTAACGATTTTCCAGGCTTCACTTAGAGAAAGACTGGAGCTTACCAATAACAATTGATATTCACGCCTGATAAATTCACCAGTCTCATCCACTACAAATTGTTCTCCAAAGTGATCGGGATCATTTGCAACTCTTGGTAAGCTGACTGTTACAATGTCTTGCAATTGATACGCTTGATCAAGTCTGTCGAAAAGACAGAGTGAATGAACCTCTTCTCTCGTTTGAAGTTCCATCCCAGGCAAAACAGCAAGGGGAGTATTTTGAGCCGCTTTCATCACGGCTTTGATGTTGGCAGTTGAATTATGGTCTGTAATGGCAATCAGCCGGATATCAAGATCAAGAGCCCTTTCGACGATCAAAGGCGGAATCATTTCAACTTCAGCACACGGTGATACCACCGTATGCACATGCAAATCAGCTTTATAGGGTTTGATCAATTTTTCCGCAATTCGAATGTTTTTTACTGTTGGCAGAGCAATCCAGCTTCCCATAACTTGCCTACCACAAAGAAAGTTGGTTTGCTGGTGCCAAGAAGGATCACACCTTCTTGATTGGCTTTGGCTATTGTCTCTGGTTCAGGAGTGGCACCTTCTGTGATGATTATGGCAGAAATTTCTAGAAGTGTGGCGACGGCGATGATGTTGGAATGTGCCTGCAATGTTACCCAGATAGAATGATGTGGAGCTCCTGCCATCACACAACTCAATAAATCAGAGGAATATCCGCATGTTGGGACGATCGTAGAAAAATCCTGGGGAGCAGTTAAAACTTTCAGATTAAGTAAGTCGATAATTTCCTGAACGGTCATCCTAATTCTCCTTGTTGGGGGTCATTCCTTCACCGACAGTTTCTTCACTTTGGAGCAAAATTTTCAACCGTAAATTTGTGCCTTTTCCATATATAGATTCAAGGCGCATGGAATCTACGCAGCGTTGAATATTGACAAGTCCCATTCCGGCACCAAAACCAAGTTCCCGAACGTATTCACTGGCAGTTGAATAGCCTGGCTTCATGGCAAGTTCCACATCTTCGATGCCGGGGCCGTCATCAGAGATGTTGATTGAAATCTGATGAGGTTCAATTTCTACCCGGATCACTCCACCGTTTGTGGTGTGGATGATCAGGTTCATTTCAGCTTCATAGACGGCAATGCCGGTGCGTCTTGCGATTTGTGGAGAGGAGCCCAATCGTAAAAGCGCTCGTTTAATGGCAGATGAAGCTGCACCGCCATGAATAAAATCACCCTGCTTGATGTTGTACCGCAGAATCAGGCTGGATCGGTCTGAATTAATATCCTCAAAGAGGTGACTGGCGCGGTATCGGCGAACTTCTTCTTCGTGATAATCTTTTTGAAGTGCTTTTAGAATGCCATTCGTGATATCGCCTTTGGTGATGATTCCAGATAATTTACCGATTTCATTTAATACTGGCAGGCGGCCATAATGGGAACTGGCAAACAGCTTCAACGCTTCGATTACCGGATCGCTGCCGTGGACGGTTAATAATTTTTTGCTCATGTAATTTGAAACTGGAGAAGTCAGATCAGTGCTTAATAAACATCGAATTAAGTCTTCAATACTGACTATGCCAATTAATTCATCCTTATGAATTACTGGCGCCCCTGATATTCTTGTGCTCCTGAAGAGCTCAAGCGTTTGTTGCATTGTAGTGTCAGGTGAAACTGTCAGGGGATTACTTGCCATGACGGATTCCACCTTCAACTCATAGGCAAGTTCTTCAACGCGGGTTATATTCTCTGCATCTTGATCCGTAATAATTCGACCGCGATTTTGAGAGATGTCGCCCATTTTTCTCCTTTAATTATTCGTCACATGAACAAGGTTCGTTTCCTACTGCCCTTTCGAGACTGAGGAGTCCCGCTCGGTGAAGTCTGCCGCAAAGTTCAAACATGCCGAAGGGAGAAGATATCAATGCCAGCTCTTCTTGAGAAGCCAAATCAATTGTTTCTTTGGGAGGTGTTTTTCCGCGGACGATAATGACGGCTGCTACATCTGCCATCATGGAGGTTCTGATCACTTGCGGGTTGCATAAACCAGTCAATAGTACAGCTTCAGGTTGAATGGATGCCAAAACATCACTCATTAAATCTGCACCGCAGCCACCCTTAACCTCGCGATCCAAGTTAGCAGAAGGATTATACAGATGCCCATCAATCAAATTTATTAATTCCCTGACATTCATTTTGGCAAGCCTATTTATAAGAATAGTGACTCTTTAAATCTATTATCGAATATCATACTTTACTCCAGTCATTATTGGCAAGTGATAAGGATCACCCAATCAGGGCAATCGCATCAAACTGAAAATGGCAAGAGAATTGCAAAGAAGGAGGGAA
>CAYXWV010000051.1:0-22093 GCA_964468875.1 uncultured Anaerolinea sp.
AAATCAGAGAGATGATGCCAACACAAAGTGATAAATTACCTAATGATTAAATATGATATTGATTAATTAACATTACCTTTGTTCCTTATTTTTCATAAAAAAATCGCTATTATTTAAATACTTAAAGTGTAAAAATTAGTCTGTAGTTTTGTCGCCTAATCTATTAGTCGTTGTCTCCGAAAATACTGTCATAGCTCCAAAAAAAGAAGGAGGTGGTAGTAGCCAAAGAATTATTTGCATCATATTTTCTGCAAATCACTTTAATTTTCTAATGGAGGAGTACGATGTCTAAGAAATTTCTGTCAGTGATTACAATCTTCGTCGTTTTTGCTTTTGTTTTGGCCGCTTGTGCCCCTGCAGCCGCAGAAGCTCCTGCTGCTGATTCTGGCAAAGTAAAAGTCTTTGGTGCTTTTGCCACTCCCATTGAAGAGCCGTGGGATGGTGTGATCCATGCTGCTTTACAAAAGGCTGCTGATGCCGGCACCATTGAATACACCTACCAGGAAAATATTGGTTATTCAGGTGACATGGAACGTATTTTGCGCGAAGTTTGCGAAACAGAAAAACCTGACTTGATTTTGGGCGATGCCTTCGGTAATGAAGATGCTGCCCGCCGCGTAGCTGCTGACTTCCCTGAGATCGCTTTTGCCTTCGGTTCAGGTGAAGGTCCGGTGGAACCCAATTTCGCTGTTTTTGATAACTGGATTCATGAACCTGCTTATTTGATGGGTATGCTGGCTGGTGGTCTTACTGAAAGCAACAAGATCGGTATTGTGGGTGCCATGCCTGTTCCAGAAGTAAACCGCTTGGTAAATGCATTTATTGCTGGTGCAAAAGCTCAGAATCCTGACGCTGAAGTTATGGTTTCCTTCATCAACAGTTGGTTTGATCCTGCGGCAGCAAAAGAAGCAGCCCTGGCTCAGATTGATGGTGGCGCTGACGTTCTCTATGCCGAGCGCTTTGGTGTAATCGAAGCCGCTCAGGAAAATGGTCTCTTCGCTTTCGGCAACATGAGCGATCAGAACGAATTAGCTCCTGATCTCGTGGTTACAAGCGCAATTTGGAACATGGACCCGACAGTTGCCTTCCTGGTCAAACAGGTTGCTGCTGGAACTTTTACTGCTATGGATCTGAAGGACTTCTCCATGATGGTTAAGGGTGGTGCTTCATTGGCTCCCTTCCACGAAACTGAAAGCAAAATCCCTGCTGATCTCCTGTCTGCCTTTCAGGCCAAACAGGCTGAAATCACCAGCGGCTCTTTCCGTGTGGACGTAAACGAAGGCCAACCGGCTGCAACAAACTAGTGCTGACGGGTGTTTTCATAAGCCTTCGATATTTCCATTGTGAAAACACCTAAGAATGATGAATAGGGAAGCGAAGTTCTTTCCCAAAGGAGGGAGCTTCGCTTCTTCTCCCCTGCTCATCATTATGAAAATATCATCCTTATAACTTCGAGGTGCTGTATGCACGCAGTTCAGATGAAAGGAATCGTCAAACGATTTGGCGATCTGGTTGCTTGTAATCATGTGAATTTTGACCTTGAAAAGGGTGAGATTCATGCATTATTGGGGGAAAATGGTGCAGGTAAGACTACACTAATGAGAATTTTATACGGTCTATATTCGGCGGATGATGGCGAGGTTATCATCAATGAAAAACCCGCTACCATTCACACTCCGAAAGATGCCATCAAGTTAGGCATCGGCATGGTGACACAACACTTTACTCTTGTTCCAACCTTAACGGTTGCTGAGAATCTTGTTCTAGGTGAATCTGGAAGTATAGGTTTGAATCTTCTGCAAGTGGAGAAAAAAGTAGCCGAGGCTTCTGAACGTTTTGGTATCCCCGTAAAACCTCAAACTCTCATCAAGCACCTATCTGTCGGGGAACGTCAGCGTGTTGAAATATTAAAAGCATTGTATCGCGACGCCAGGGTGTTAATTCTTGATGAACCAACGGCTGTGTTGGTTCCACAAGAAGTAGAAGTCTTGTTTGAAGCATTGTTAAGATTGCAAAAAGAAGGACTCTCAGTCATATTTATCAGCCATCATCTCAATGAAGTGATGCAAATTTGCCAAAGGGTTACTGTATTGCGTGATGGTGCCAATTCAGGGAATGTAAAAGTTTGCGATTCAAACATGAAAGAATTGGCTAATATGATGGTGGGCCGTGAAAATTTTGGCGTCACTAGGCAAGGTCAACGGCCGCAAGGAGAGCTTGAATTAAAAATCGAAGACCTGTGTGTGACAGACCGTAAAGGTCTACCGGCACTTAAAAATGTTTCTCTGGAAGTACGACGGAATGAAATTCTGGGTATTGCTGGTGTTTCTGGCAACGGGCAAGCTGAACTCTCTGCTGTTTTATGTGGAACCCAAAAAATAGCCAGTGGAAAAGTGATTGCTGGCGGTGTGGATATTTCGAAAGCGGACCCTTCTGCCGTTTGTGCAGCTGGTGTGGGGAGAATTCCAGAAGATCGTCATGCCAATATGGTCGGCGAATTATCTGTTGCTGAAAACTTGATCCTTGACCAATTGAACAATTTCAAAAAAAATGGCGTGATGGATCAGAAAAAGATTCAAAAGAATGCCGAAGAATTGATTACACGATTTAAGATCAAAGCAAAACCCAATGATCATGTGCGAACGCTTTCTGGCGGAAACATGCAGAAAGTAATGCTGGCTCGGACACTCAGTCAAAACCCACGCATTGTGGTTGCAAGCCAACCAACAAGAGGTTTGGATGTCGGCGCAACTGATTATGTCAGAACAACGCTTCTTGAACAGCGTGATCGTGGGGCGGCAGTGCTTTTATTGTCAGAAGATCTCGAAGAGATTATGGCTCTCTCTGATCGGATTGCGGTCATATTCGAGGGGCGGATTATGGGTATATTATCTGCTCAAGACGCGACAGCCGAAAAACTCGGTCTGATGATGGCAGGCACTCCTGCTTAACCAGGAAAGGGAATCAACATGTCAAAAATTAAAATTGAAAAAGCTCCCGCACCTGCTTGGTTCAGATCATTAATCCCTATCATTGCGATTCCGGTGACCTTTTTGATCACTGCTCTCGTGATCTTGTTGGCTGGAGCAAACCCTCTGGATGCTTTTTATCAGTTCTTGATTGCTCCATTATCAACCAAATCTGGTGCGATTGAAGTTCTTGTGAAATCTACGCCATTGCTGCTCACTGGCGCTGCGGCTGCTTTTGCCTTTAGTGGTGGTTATTGGAATATTGGTGCTGAAGGACAATTATATGCTGGTGCGATTGCAGCAGCCTGGGTCGGGATGACCCTAGAGGGTGTTTCACCAATTTTGGGGGTTCCGGCAATGATTCTTGGTGGAATGGCAGGCGGGTTGATTTGGGCTTTGCCTTCTGCCTTACTTAAGGTCAAATTGGGTGTGGATGAAATTGTCACCACACTTTTAATGAACTCAATTGTTGTCAGCCTTGTCAGTTTTCTGCTGAATGGACCCTGGAGAGACCCGGTCACCATGTGGCCGCAGTCACCTGATATTGATCCGGGTACTGTTTTCTTTAAAATTATTCCAAAAACCCGGTTGCATTTTGGCTTTGTCGTGGCGGTTTTGGTGTTAGTGATCATGTGGTTTGTGATCAAGCGAACCGGTTTTGGACTCAAAATGCGGGCTATTGGATTAAGCAAAGAAGGGGCGCGTTTTGCAGGAATTAAGGTTGAAAAAACCGTACTCACTGTTGCGCTAATCTCTGGAGCTATTGCAGGTCTGGCTGGGGCTAGTGAAATTGCCGGTATTCAATTCCATCTGATTGATTCATTATCTGATGGTTTGGGGTATACAGGTGTAATTGTGGCGACTCTGGGCAGCCTGAATTCCTTTGGTGTTGGATTGGCAGCATTTTTCCTCGGTCTGATTGATACCGGGGCGCAAACATTGTCGCGTACCACAGGTGTGCCTGTATATTTGGGTGATGTGGTTCAGGCAACATTGCTGTTGGTCACTTTATCATTGTTTGTCTTGCAAAACTTCCGCATTCGGAGGGATAAGTAATGGAATTCGTACTCTTTCTTGTAGGAGTCATTGCCGCAACCTTGCGTGTTGCCACCCCCTTAATTTACGGTACCTTGGGTGAGTTGTTTGCCGAACGTTCAGGTGTTTTAAATTTGGGCATTGAGGGCACCATGTTTTTAGGCGCCTTTGCCGGATTTGCTGTTGCTGCACAAACTGGTTCCTTGTGGCTGGGTGTGTTAGGCGCGATCATTTCTGGTGTTTTGATGGGATTGTTGATGGCGCTACTCTCTGTTCGTTTTGGAGTTAACCAACATGTGTCTGGTTTGGGAATTACCTTGCTGGCAACTGGGATTTCTTTATTTGCCTTTCGGGTTATTTTCGGTGAATCGAAGGTTCAACCATCCATTGATACTTTTCCAATTCTGAAAATTTTACCTGACACGAGTGTTTTTGCACCCGTCGTTAATCAATACCTATTGACCTATATTGGCATTCTCTTAATCCCCATTGTGTGGTGGATTATTGGGAAGACAAGGTTCGGGTTAAAGGTGCGCGCTGTTGGTGAGAACCCAGAAGCTGCTGATGCAGCCGGGTTAAATGTACATGCCATTCGAACGGCAGCATTAGCCATTGGCGGTGGTTTGATGGCTCTTGGCGGAGCATTTTTAACTCTTGCTCAATTAGGGTCATTTACCTTCGGTATCGTTGCTGGTCGTGGCTGGGTTTGCATCGCATTAATCATTTTTGCCAACTGGCAGGCAGTTAATGTTTTGTGGGGGGCGCTGATTTTTGGTGGCGTTCAGGCTTTACAGCTTCGTTTACAGACATTGGGCTTAAAACTACCATACGAGCTGTTCCTATCTTTACCCTATGTTGTGACGATTATTGCGCTGACACTGGCGGGAAGAAACGCCACAGCGCCTTCGGCACTACTCAAAGCATATCGCCGAGAATAACGGCAGGAGGTATTTAAATGAAATATAAGTACATTGGTCAACCCCTCATTAGACCCGACGCTGTAAATAAAGTGACTGGAAAGGCTGTTTATCTGGATGATGTTCGTCTTCCAGGAATGTTATATGCCGCAGTGCTGCGACCGCGGTACGCACACGCAAAAGTATTAAAAATTGATATAAGCGCGGCAGAAAAGTGCCCCGGTGTGGTTAAGGTGGTTACCGGGCAATCTTGCAATTTTCGATATGGTGACAACATCAAAGATTTACAGCCCATGGCAGTCACAAAGGTCCGCTATATAGGTGATCCTGTTGCCGGGGTTATTGCAGATACGCCATTTCATGCACAAGCAGCGTTGGACAAAATCGTTGTAGAATATGAGCCGCTTCCTGTTTATACCGATGCGCTTGATGCCATGGCAAAAGATGCAGTATTAATTCATGAAGATCTGGAATCCTACTGGCGTTTACCTACACTTAAGGAAACGCCTGGAACGAACATTGCCAACACCTATCATCTGGTGAAAGGTCGTGGTGAAGAAGGTTTTGATGAAGCGGATGTGGTGATTGAACATGAGTTCAATTATCCGCTTGGATCATGTGCAGCGATTGAACCGCATGGCACAATTGTCTGGTTCAAAGAAGATAAAACCATTGAAGTTTGGTCTACTACGATTTGTCCGTTTATTATTCGTGAAGATCTTGCACACTCTTATGGTATGCCGGTTAGTGATGTAAGAGTGCATACCACCGATCTGGGTGGATGCTTTGGATATAAATCTGATGTGACCACCGAACAAACTATTGCCTGGATTGCGAGTTTTGTACCGGGACATCCCGTAAAATGGATGGGTACTCGTGAAGAAGACTTTACTAGTACCTTGCTGGCGCATGGTATGCGGACGAAAATGAAGATGGGAGCTAAAAAAGATGGCAAGTTGGTCGCCATTAAAGCTACAATATATCACACTGGTGGTGCTTATGCTGACACCGCGGTTAATGTGACAATTGCCTCCACCCACAATTCAACTGGTCCTTATGAATTCAAACATTGCGATCTGACCGGTTACACAGTGTATACAAATACTCCGGCTGTGGGTGCCTATCGCGGATATGGACATCAGGAATCACAAATTGCAACAGAACGCATGATGGACCTGATGGCACGTGAATTGGATATGGATGGACTGGAATTACGCAAGAAGAACTTCCTCTCTGAAGGTAAAGTGAATGCGGTTGGTGAAACCATGTGGAAGCATCACGGCAACATTCTGGAATGCGCCACGCGAGTTGAAAAAATGCTTGCCAGCAAACCTAAACCCAAAGAGGACGAGCAATATGCTTATGGGCGAGCATTGGTGACTGTGATGAAATCACCCAAGGGTGCGTCATTCTCTACCAAGGGCTGCTACATGAAGATGAATGTTGATGGTTCTGTCAACATCAACATGGGTGGCGCCGAGGTAGGGCAGGGGCTTCGTACTGTGGTGAAACAGGTTGCAGCTGAAGCGCTACAAGTTCCGCCCGAGAGTATTCGTGTTTACAATGAAATTGATACGCAGTTCTCACCTTACGAATGGCAAACCATCGGTTCGATGTTTACCACCCAGGGCGGGCGAGCTATTATTCGTGCAGCTGACAAACTGATTGCCCAATTAAAGAAAACAGCCTCACAGGTTTTGAAAGCTGATGAAGACATGCTCGAATATAACGGCGAGTTTGTGTATCTTCGAAACGACCCGACTATTCGAGTTGCTGTCGCCGATCTGGCTCGCGGTTACATCACGAGTGATGGGATCACAATTGGTGAACTTGCACAATCAGTATCTGATGCCCGGTTACCTCGTTATTCTAATCCGGATAAAAATGGACAGGGTAGTATCGGTGTAAGCTATACGATGGGTTGTCAGGCTGTTGATCTACGGATTGAGAAAAAAACTGGCAAGGTGTTAGTAGATCATTACTACTCTGTTTTTGATGTCGGGCAGGTGATCAATCCGCTCCAGATTCGTGGATCGGTGTTGGGCGGCGCACTTATGTCTATTGGTGCAGCCCTTTACGAAGAGGTAGTTTTTGACAAAGATGGCCGGATCACAAATCCGCACTATTTCAAATATCACATCCCTACATATAAAGAAGCTCCTCAGCAGACCGTTGAATTTGTTGAAACGCCAGATCCCATTGGTCCCTTTGGAGCACGCGGCATTGGGGAACACTCAGTGATCGGTGCTGCTCCTGCTATTTTGAACGCTATCTATGATGCTATTGGTGTGGATCTGTTCGAAATTCCAGCTACTCCAGACAAGATTAAGGCAGCTTTGGAAGCCAGAAAGGAATCAAAATAATGACTGAGATGTTGACTTTCACCATCAACGGAGAAGAACGAACCGTTATGGTCGAACCTGAAATGATGCTATTAGACGTAATTCGAGATGTTTTGAACCTGACCGGCACAAAACATGGCTGTGATAATTCCACCTGTGGCACTTGTACAGTGGTAATGGATGGAAAAGCTATAAAAAGTTGCAACACTCCAGCTATGAAAGCGGCTGGCACGAAAATTATCACCGTAGAGGGTCTTGCAAAAGGACAGGAGTTGCATCCGATACAGAAAGCTATTTCCGAATCTGGTGCAGTTCAATGCGGTTTCTGCACCCCTGGAATTGTGATGGAGCTTTATAGTTTGCTGGAAGCGAATCCAAATGCCAGTCAATCAGAGATGGAAATGGCTTTAAACAAACATCTGTGCCGATGCACAGGTTATGAACCCATCCGCGATGGCGCTTTAATCGCACAAAAAATGATGCAAGAAAAATCCAAATAACCAAACCTGAATAATGGAGAGAAAGATGGCTTACGATATTCTGATAAAAAACGCGAAGACTCGTGAAACTGGCAGCAAATTAGTGCAGATTGCCATTGAAAAGGGCAAAATTGCAAAAATTGCAGAACAAATCACAGGGGATGCAAAACAAACCATCGATGCTGGCAGCAATCTGGTGACCGGTTCCTTTATTAATGGACATCTTCATCTTTGCAAGGTTTACACACTGGCGATGATGGATGATGAAGCCATTAGTGCCTATACTGACGGCGGTATGGGTGGAGCCATGACAGCCATCGAATTGGCTGCCAAGGTAAAAGAAAAATATGACGAAAAATGGATCATCCAGAATGTACGCAAAGCTCTTGATTTGGCTGTTCGTTATGGCAATACACATATCCGCGCTTTTGCTGATACCGATACCACAGGCAAATTGGAAGGCGTAAAAGCCTTACTTAAAGCTCGCGATGAGTATAAAGGTCGGGTTGAAGTTCAAGTTGTGGCATTTCCACAGGATGGTGTGGTTCGTGATCCGGGCGCTGAAGGGTATGTGGAAGAAGCACTCAAGTTGGGCGCTGATGTGGTAGGCGGCATTCCCTGGATTGAATATACTGATGCCGATTCACAAGAACACATTGACCGCATGTTCAAGTTAGCCAAGAAATATAATAAGGATGTATCCATGCTGATCGATGACGCGGGTGACCCAACTCTTCGCTCACTTGAAATGCTGGCTGTAACCACGATTAAAGAGGGTTGGCAAGGTCGAGTGACTGTTCAGCACGCCCGTGCTATGGCTCTTTATCCCGAACCGTATTATCGCAAGATTGAAGCTTTATTGAAAAAGGGTAATATTGGTTTAGTTTCAGACCCACAAACTGGCCCATTGTATGCCCGTGTAAAATCCCTCTACAATGCCGGTGTGAGTGTTGCCCTTGGGCAGGATGACATCGCGGATGCCTACTATCCGTTTGGACGCAACAATATGCAGGAAGTGGCTTTCCTGGCTGCCCATTTGATGAACATGGTTAGTCGCCCAGAGATGGAAATCCTCTATGATCTGATCACTACCAATGCTGCCAAGGCATTGGGAATCAAGAATTATGGTCTGAAAGAAGGTTGCAATGCCGACCTGGTGATATTGGATGCAGGCTCTGTCTGGGAAGCCCTCTGGTCTCACGATTATCCGCTTTATGTGATCAAAGATGGTGTTGATATCACTGTACGAAAGTAGTATAAGGATTAGGGAAAACGCTGCGGAAATTCTCCGCAGCGTTTTTTATGGAAGAAGGATGCTGCACTCGTGCAAATGATTGCACTCTGAAAAATAGTCAATTGAGGCAATAACACCCATGCAATCAAATTGGTTCCAGTCGTCGCATAAGGGATTGCCGATTCTCACATTGGAATAGGTGTTATCACCTTGAGGTTCTACAAAAATACTACCATGATCTGAAGTTTCAAATTCAACAAATGCATGGCCAATATCTTGGTTACTGAAATTTACCGCCACGATCCTGGCTTTTATGTTTTGCTGATTGGCATTTTTTACCAAATCAATGGCAAAGTCAAGACAGTTGTAAGTTGTTAGATCGTATTTATTCCAATTGGTATGATCATCAGCAAGAAACTGAACAAGTTCTTCCCATGTGATCGCTTGATAGACAGGAGTGGGTGTGAGGATAGGTTTTTCTGGTGTGTGGCTATTATCTGAATGATATTCATAGATTTCAAGGTTATCAAAGGCTACCTGAACCGCACTGGATGGATCAGGGAAAACTCCCAGACCGACGCTGCCAGATGAGATAGCCGCGTCATCAAATCGGTACTCAAAATGATCGTTAAAATAGATGTCGTTATGATCATTTAAAGTAACGATGGTAATATGGTTGGTTTCTCCACTTTTTTTAAGAAAATCTGAATAGCTGCGGATTTTGACCAGTTGATATTCGCCAGAATAATATCGATGAATGGCGTAGGTGCCATCATCTGAGATGGTCAGCCCATAGAAAGTTTGATTGTCTTTATACCGCCAGACAACCATTCCACCGGTTAACGAGTCATCGCCTGATATGTGGCGCAAATCAATATTCAAAATGATATTTCTAAAGTTGTCATTTGTGTTTGAGTGAAAAAAATTATCACTTTTAGTTGCCATGACGAAATACTCGCCATTTGCGTAATAATATTTGATTTCCTCATCCCCGCCAGTGTACCAACCACTTTTTTCATCTGAAAAATCATCCTTCAATAATAGCGCATCATTATCAGGCGTAATTTCAGTTTGAAAGCTTTGCTGATTTTGAGGGGGTGGAGAGTAGGTAACGGTTTCCTCAGAAACCTGATCTGAAATTTGGCAACCTGTTACCAAAACAAAAAGGATACCCATTGAGGCAACAACAAATTTCTTCATTTATTCCCCATGATGAAAAATACTTATGGTGAGCACGTTTGTTCAACAAGTATTATACCGTTTTCACTGGTGTACTTGCTTTGGAACTAATTTTTAAACTCAACGATATCTGCCTGAGTAATCGGATTAGCTAAGCGGTCATATCATTCGGCTTGGCTTGATTCAAACAACACAATAATTGCACATTCCTCTGACATCATTTTAAACTTAGATTTCTCCCTTTTACCTTACTGTTGTTGATAACTGGTAATACAATTATCTCATTATTTATATTCTGCGATACACTTGTGTCATTAGTGGGAAGCCATACTTGTTTGAGTATGATCTCACCCAATGTCGGAAAAGGTGATATCACTGAGGAGAAAAAATGCAGGTTCGATCAAATTTTGAAGCTGAGATTCAACAATTAAAAGCAGAGTTAATCACTTTAAGCGAGACTGTTGAAAAACAAATTATTAATACAGTTGACGCATTAATTAAACGGGATCTCGATGCGTCTAAGAAAATAAAACAGATTGACAGCAAAGTCAATACAATGCGGTTCAAGATAGAGGAGCAGGTTCTTGTTACCATTGCCACCCAACAACCTTTAGCGCATGATCTGCGATTATTAGCTTCCATTTTGGAAATTGCCGGTGAATTGGAAAGAATCGGAGATTATGCCAAGGGTATTTCAACTATCAATTTGCGGATGGGAGAAGAAGAACTGCTTGCTCCTTACGACAATATTCCACCTATGGCTGAAAAAGTTGTCAATATGCTGCATCGATCAATCGACGCTTTTATCAATGAAAATGTTGAAGATGCTCGCAGGATTCCTTCTGAGGATGATGCAGTTGATGAATTGTATACCAAGATTTATCATGAAATGATTGCCATCGTTATAAAGGATGGCAATACGATTGAAAAAACCAACTGGTTGATCTGGACTGCCCACAATTTGGAACGGATGGCAGACCGGGTAACCAATATCTGTGAGCGAACTATTTTTACTGTAACAGGGGTTCTCAGAGAAATCAGGTCAACCGATCAATAAATGAACAAAACCGGTGTCAAACACCGGTTTTGTTTTTGAAAGAATGATTGTTCTTTTTCCTTTCTTTTACTTACGAAATTGCTGCTATTTCATTTCAGTAGAAGTAAACATATCTCAGTGGAGTTAGTAAGCAGAAATCTCTCTTACAATTTTTATCCATTGAATGTAATTGTGAGCATGTTTAATAAATCGATCTAATTAATAGATTCGGATTTGGGAATCGATTGTTGAAATACATCTAATTGTGATTCCATTTGGTGCCGGAATTGACGTGTATAAAGCTGGAAGTATTTGCCTTTCAACTTTAACAATTCTGAGTGTGTGCCGATTTCGGCAATCTGTCCGCCTTCGATCACAAGAATTCGGTTTGCCTTCTTAATCGTTGAAAGACGATGAGCAATCACGAAACTGGTGCAATTATCAAGAAGCGTTTCCATTCCTTTTTGAATTAATGATTCAGTTAATGTATCGACTGAACTGGTGGCTTCGTCCATAACAAAGATTTCTGGTTTGGCTAAAACAGCGCGGGCAAGGCTGATCAACTGTTTCTGCCCGACTGAAAGTAGATTTCCGCCTTCGCCAACCTCGGTTTCGAACCCTTTTTCAAACCGCATGATGAAATCATAGGCTCCCACTACCTTTGTTGCCTCTTCAATCTCTCCATCAGAAGCATCTAATCGTCCATATCGCAAGTTTTCTCGGATACTACCGGAAAAGAGGTGGGGTGTTTGAAGCACTACTCCTATGCGTGATTGGATGGCTTCCAGAGAAAGACTGGTATAGTCACGTCCGCCGATAAAAATACGTCCTTCATTTGGTTCGTAGAATCGGCACAAAAGGTTAACAATGGTAGATTTTCCACCGCCAGTTGGGCCAACAAGTGCGATGGTTTCTCCTCGTTTTACATGTAAACTAAAATCAGACAAAACAGCGGGTTCGCCTTCTTCATATTTGAAAGATACATGATCAAAGATGATGTCTCCGCTGATTGAGCCGGGGTCAAATGCTTTCGGACGATTGGCGATTTGCGGTTTTGAGTCAATCAGAGAAAACATACGTTCTGCTGAAGCGATCGCGAGCTGCATATCGGCAAATACACGGGCAATATCCTGAATCGGCCACATCATAAAGGTGATGTAAGAGACAAATGCCTGGATTCCACCGATTGTCATGAGATGATTCTCGGCTTGATATCCGCCATACCAGACCACGGCAGCCACAGCCAGAGCTGAAATGATTTGTACTGTCGGCAAGAAGAGTGCGCTCAACCATGCAGCTCTGTAAGATGAGTTGTACATGGTATGGGTCAATCCTTTAAACTCATTCAGGTTTTCTTTTTCACGCCCGAGGGCTTTGATCACCCTTACCCCTGTGATGTTTTCGTTGTAGGCACCCACGATCTTTGAATTGGTCCGTCTGACGTTGCGGTATTCTGCCAGAATGCGTTTGCGGAACAATATTGCGATATAAAGCAGAATAGGTAGCATAAGCAAAACAACGAGAGCCAGTTTCCAGTTAATGATGAACATAAAGATCATGGATGTAAAAATGCTCATCAATCCCCAGGTTGAATCTACTGCACCCCATGTGACCAGGTCTGCCACGCGTTCTGTATCTGAGGTGACGCGCGCCATGATCCAACCAACAGGTGTTTTACTGTAGTAGTTAAGCGAGAGTGCCTGAAGATGATTAAACATCTGTTTGCGTAAATCATATCGGATGCGCTCGCCCAAAATTCCTGCCAGATAGATAAACAGAAATACACTGGCAGCCTGAATGACAATCAATACACCATAGGCAATTCCCAGGTTGGTTAAAGCTGAGATGTTTTTCGCAACGATACCATCGTCAATGATACGTTTTCCCAACCAGGTGGAAACAGCGTCCATCCCAGCCACAACGGCAATTGTGAGAAGGAACCCGATCACCCATTTTAGATGTGGTTTGGTTAAGCCCAGAATTCTTATAAATGTTTTTTGATTAAACTTGGCTTGAAAATCTTCTTCTTCGAAATAATTATCCGACATTGGAAAGCTCCTTTTCCAATTCGACTTCAATGCGGGTTTGTATGTTATAGATTTGTTGGTAGATGCCAGATTTCTTGATTAAATCAGCATGTTTTCCTCGTTGAACAATGTGTCCCTTATCCATTACCAGGATCAAGTCAGCTTCAGTGATGCTTTGAATGCGGTGAGCGATGATGAAAGTTGTGCGATCTGTCATTAATTGATTGAGTGCCTCGCGAATTTCGGCTTCGGTGTCAGTGTCCACAGCGGATGTGGAATCATCAAGGATCAAGATGCGTGGGTTTTTGAGAATCGTACGGGCGATGGTAACCCGTTGTTTCTGACCACCAGAAAGGGTGACCCCTTTTTCTCCAACGATGGTTTTGTAGCCATCTTTAAAAGTCAAGATGACATCGTGGATGGCAGCAGCTCGAGCGGCGGCTTCAACTTCGGCCTCAGTCACTTCCCGGCCGACACCATAGGTGATGTTTTCGCGAATGCTCCGTGAAAAGAGGAAGGGTTCCTGTTCAACAATGCCAATTTGCTGGCGCAAATACTTGCGGGGATATCGTTTTAACTCAACTCCATCCAGCAGAATGCTGCCCGAGGTGTATTCAAAGAATCGAGGCAAAAGGTTGACCAGAGTGGATTTCCCGGAACCGGTTGAACCTAACAGGGCGATCACCTGGCCTGGCTTAACCGGAAAGTCGATCTCTTCCAGTGTGTGATCTTCAGGCACATATTCAAATTTTACATTTTTAAACTCAATATTTCCGGATACCGGTTTATTCGGCAGGAAATCACCTTCATCCAATGGTTCGCGGTTTTCTTTGATGATATCCATAACGCGACCATATGAGACCAACCCGGTGGAGGTCTGAACAATGACTCTGCCCAGATTACGAAGCGGGTAGATGATATAGATAACCATCCCAGAATACGCTAAATATGTACCAACGGTTATATCGCCGTTAATTGCCATAATGGCAGCAAAAAGGTAACCACCCAATAACTGAGCGCCGCAAAGAATGTCTGATAGCGGCCAGAAGAGAGAATGCATCAAGAGTAATTTCTTACCACGGAGGAATTTTTCAAAGTTATCCCTCTCAAATTTGGTCATTTCAAATTCTTGGCGAGAAAAAGCCTTGACCACTCTCACGCCAGCCAAATTCTCCTGAAGGGTGGTAGAAAGGATCGCTTCTTGTTCTTGATAAGACTCGTATGCCTTTGAAACCTGTTTAAACAAAATGGTTGAGACTAACAGGATAAAAGGCACTACGATCACCGAGATCAATGCCAGTTTCACGTTTAGGTTAAGCAATGCCACAAAATTAACCACAAATAAGAGGATGATACGTCCAACACTGATGGCTTGATCAGAAAAGAACCGGCGTAGAGCGTCAACATCTGAAGTGGAACGTTCAATCAAATCACCTGTCTTCATTTTAGAATGATAGGTAAAAGTGAGATGTTGAATATGATCGTACAAGAAATCTCTCAGTCTTTTGGTGATGCCTTCAGCGGTTTGTGAAGATAATACACCACTTACAAAAGTAAATCCGCCTTCAGCTACTGCCAGCAAGATAAAGCCAAGCGCAATTATGGGCAGTGAAACTGTTCTGGTTTCATTAATAAAAAATTCGTCTATGAAATATCGCAACAGCATAAATGTAAGTGTCTTGGCTAACGCTGCAACACCGACAAACAAAACGGCTCCAGAGTACTTCAATCGAAAACCCTGCATCATCCCCCAGATGCCAGCCAAGCGATTCTTTGAAATCGTTTTTTGAAGATCAACATATTTTTCAGATAATTTTGCGTTCAATGGAAATCCTTTGCGAATCAACGATAAACAGCGAATGTGATGAATATCATTTCGCTAAAACAAACCCGATGTGGAAGGAATCGGGATGTTACCCCAAAGGTTGGCAGCGTGGACAGATAAACGAACTGGTGGGACCGGTTTTTATCTTTTTGATGGAAGTTCCACATTGAGGACAGGAACTATTTTCTTTATATCCTATCAGAATATCTTCCATCTTAAATCCGCCTTTTTGCCCATAAATATCCATCTCATAGAAAGTGCCCTTTTTGGCAAGGCTGGGGAGTAGACCATCCTGAATTGCCTGATAAAGAATATGAATTTCTTCATCCGATAGGGATGCAATTGTTCGGAGCGGATGAATGCGGGCTAAAAAGAGAATGTCATGGATGCATGCATTGCCAATGCCAGCCAGTTTGCTCTGATCAAGTAAAAAGCTCTTGACTTTTGATTTCTGACCTTTAATCAACTTGACGAAATCTTCTTCACCCAGATCGAGCACGTTAGGGCCTAATTTGGAAATCATGGGGTGAGCCGACAATTGATCAACAGAGCAGAAGTGGATATATCCAAACCACCAAAAATTTATTGCCAGGCAGGATTGATCGCTGAAATCGAACACAAAGCGATAATTTGAGGGCATTTTATCTCGATGGGTCAAGAGAATTTCACCACCCATACCCAAATTGATCAGCACCCAACCCTTGTCAGCACGAACAAGAATCCATTTTCCATGATTCGTTACCTCTTCGATTCTTGCGCCTGATATAGTAGTAGAAAAATCTTCAACTGGGATGTTCAGGCATTTTGGCTGAAGCGCTTCAATTTCGCATATGGTTTTTCCCGGCAGTTCTTTGTTCATCTCGGCTGCACGGCTTGTGATTTCAGGTGTTCCCGGCATTTTCTTATCCTTTTTTGGCACAAAAATTCTATCATTAACAAGGATAGAATTCAACAAAAGAGGAGAAATTTCCTTGCTCTTTTCAATGATTGTGTTCTATAATTGAGTCACTATACTCGTTCCGGAAGGAGGCAACACAATGGCAAGTGTAACTTTTGAAAATGTAGAAAAGAAATTTGGTGATTTTACGGCAATCTCGGACCTAAACATCAAAATTGAAGATAAAGAGTTTCTGGTGCTCGTAGGGCCATCTGGCTGCGGTAAGACAACGGCTTTACGTTGTTTGGCTGGTTTGGAAGAAGTCACTGCTGGCAAGGTCATGATTGGCGATCGCGTCGTCAATGACGTCGCACCTAAAGATCGCGACATTGCGATGGTTTTTCAGTCTTACGCTTTGTATCCGCATATGACCGTTTTTGACAATATGGCATTTGGTCTCAAAATTCGCCGTCTTCCAAAAGCAGAAATTCAGAAGCGTGTAGAAGAATCCGCGAAAATTCTTGGCATCGAAAGCTTACTAAAACGCAGACCACGTGAACTTTCAGGTGGACAGCGCCAGCGTGTTGCTCTAGGCCGTGCCATTGTGCGCGAACCGAAAGTATTCCTTCTGGATGAACCGCTTTCCAATTTGGATGCCAAACTTCGTGTACAGACTCGTGCTGAAATTACCAAGCTTCATCACAATCTGGGTGCCACGTTTGTTTACGTTACACATGACCAGACCGAAGCTATGACCATGGCTACCCGTATTGCAGTCATGAACAAGGGCGTTTTGCAGCAGTTGGATACCCCGCAGAATCTATATGACAAACCCAATAATCTTTTCGTTGCTGGTTTCATCGGCACCCCCGCGATGAACTTCTTTAATGTCAAGATCGTAAAAGATGGTGATGCTTTGTATGTTGATAACGGCGAAATGAAGGTCAAAATTCCTCAGGCAAAATATGAATCACTGCAGAAACTTGTGGGTAAGGATGTGATCATGGGTATTCGCCCAGATGACATTCATAATCCTGATTTCGCTCCTGCCAATATTCACGGCGAAAAAGTTGAAGCCAAGATTGAAGTCACTGAGTTAATGGGTAATGAAATCTTGATCTACCTGGCACTTGCCAATGGCGGCAGCTTTGTTGCTCGAGTCGATCCGCGTTCGAAATACGCTTTTGGTGATAAAGCTCAGTTGCTTTTCAATATGGATAACTGCCATTTCTTTGATCCTTCTGTGGACGCAGAGAATCCTGTTGCAGTTCGCTAAAGTAGGTGATCCTGTATAAACCTGTGTAGCGCAAGAGTATTCTTGCGCTACATTGATAAATCAAGAATGTAGAAGGAGAGACCATGTATAAGATTGTGCTTTTGAGGCATGGTGAAAGTGAATGGAATAAAGAAAATCGTTTCACTGGATGGACGGATGTTGATCTGTCTGACAAGGGTGTGGAAGAAGCCAAAGCTGGCGGCAAATTGATGAAAGAGGCCGGTTTTAAATTTGATCTGGCTTACACCTCTGTCTTAAAACGTGCCATCCGCACATTGACGTTCGCCCTTGAGGAAATGGATCAATTGTGGATTCCAGTTGTAAAGACCTGGCGTTTGAATGAACGCCATTACGGTGCGCTGCAAGGCTTAAACAAAGCCGAAACAGCCAAGAAGTATGGTGATGAACAGGTTCACATCTGGCGGCGCAGCTATGATATTCAACCCCCTGCTTTAACTTCTGACGATGATCGTTTTCCAGGCAAAGACCGCAGATATGCCGATCTAACGAAGGAAGAACTTCCTTTAACCGAGTGCCTCAAGGATACCGTAGCTCGTTTCTTGCCTTTCTGGCACGAAACCGTTGCTCCTGCAATCAAATCTGGCAAACAGATTATCGTTGCCGCTCACGGCAATAGTTTGCGGGCGTTGGTCAAATATCTTGACAACATCCCCGAGAGCGAAATTGTTGAATTGAATATTCCCACAGGAATACCCCTGGTCTATGAGCTTGATCAGGATTTAAAACCGATTCGTCATTATTACTTGGGCGACCCCGAAGAAGCTAAGAAAAAAGCAGAAGCGGTAGCCAACCAGGCAAAAGCAAAATAAGGATTTAAGTTGATCAAAAAGACAAGGAATTGGTTAGTCTCCTTGTCTTTTTTGGTTAAGTTAGTGATGTTTCAACACAAACCATATTATTCAAAATGAATCAATTACTTCCTTGTCAGTGCCCGTTGGGCAAATCTGAACCCGAGGAAGGTGCAAACTACTGCTCCTGCAAGGGTGAAAACGCCCATGAATATGAATGCATCTAACCACAGTTTTATTGGAAAGAGTCGGATGAGGGTGTCTGATTCATAGAAAAGCCAGGTGCTGCCGGTGAAGAAAAGATGGTGGAAACCTGTGAATAAGGCGTCAAAGTTGATCATTACTCCGAGCAAGATTAAAGCGATTAAGCCAAGGGTTGCCCAACCACCGCGCGATAATGCTTTCCAGAACTGCTGAAGCCATCCCAATCGCCATGCTAATATCCAACTAATAAATATGAAAGCAACCAGCGGAATCATGGTTTTGATCATAAATTGGATCAGATTTTTTACATCTATCATGTGGCTCAGTTCGCGTTCGTTATAAAGGGGCTGTCCATCTTCGAATTTGAGATCAGTTAGAAATTCAACCCCTTCATTGTTGGTTAAGTAATCAAGTGACAGTTTGCCCCATTGAAGTCGTTCCTCTTTGGTGAACCCGTAGGGGTCTTGTGGGAAGGTTGGCAGATTATATTCGTAATCCAGAAAAAAAGGATTAAGTAGGAGGCGAATCGAGGTCATGATCAGAAGAATTGGAATGGTAATGGTAATGAGAATGGAAAAAATGCGAATGTTTGTTTTCATTGAAGTGTCTCCACCTGGCCTGAAAAGATAAAATCCATGATCATGGAATTGGTGATCCCTTCAACAGGCGCCAGATCATCTGTGAAGATCGTACTTGTTTGCGGCGAATCCTGAAGTCCGGAATAAGTACTGGCCATGACCTGCAAGATTAATTCCGGGGTTTGTGTCTCCTTGCTCAACGCAACATAATTGTCAAGGAAATTATTAATGTTGGTTTCGCTCTTGGTGGCGAAAAGAAGTGAGTTGAAAGAATCAGAAAGATCGCTAATGTAAATCGATGGAAAAATGGTGTGGATGGTCGTGTATAAGGCATTGATTAAGCGTCTGTCGTCTGCACCACGGCCAATATTGATCACCATCACACCATCCTCTTTTAAGTGATCTTTGATAATTTGAAAAAATTCCTGTGTGGTCATGTGCCAGGGAATATAAGGCGGACGATAGGCATCCACACTGATGATGTCATATTCTTTTGAGCTTTTCTCAATCGCCCAACGTCCGTCTTGCACGATGATATTTAGATTAGGTTCATTCATGTCAAAAAACTGTTTGCCAACCTCAACAATTTTTGGGTCGATTTCTATGCCATCAATGATGGCGTTTGGAAAAACCTCTGCTGCATCGCGTGCAGTGGTTCCGGCTGCCAGTCCGATAATAGCGATGTCAGTGATCTCATCCCGTGTGACAGGGGCGGTATTAAAAAAAGGAGCAGCGATTACATGTTCCCATGGGCCGTTGAAGTAGAGTTGGTCTGATTTATATACGGAATGGACACCCTGGCCTTCGTTAAGACGCAACAGCGTGTAGCCGTCTTGATCTAGGACCTGGATGTAGTTGTAACTGGATTCAGTTTCATAGACCAAACCAACGGACGTTTTGTCTGTACCGGGCACCCCCCAGACGAATAGAACAATGATTATCAGTGGCATCCAGACAAATGGAAGAAGTTTCTTGAAGCCTCCAACCAGGAATAAGCCGATGAAGGAGAAGATCATTAAAAGTGCAGAAAGGACTAAGAACGTACGGTAGGTTCCAATGGTTGGCACTAGCACCAAGGTAGGTAGAAAAGTCCCTAAAAAAGATCCGAGGGTCGAAATGGCATATATACGACCTGATATTTTTCCGGCTTTTCCGGTTTCAGTGATGGCAAGGCGGATCGCGAAGGGCGAGGCAGTGCCTATCAACGTAACCGGAATCACAAACAATACCATGACCACAGTAAATGAACCGAATAACACTCCCAGTTCAAGAGAATCAAAGGCATTCCCAGCCAGGCGGAGAATTGGACGAGAAGCCAGTGGTATTAAACCAACCGTCAAAGCTGCCCAAGACAATATCTTATACAAGGTTTCATGATGAGGGCTTTTATCAGCCCATGCCCCGCCGATAAAATAGCCAACTGTCAGGTAGATGAGAATTAATCCGACGATGCTGGCCCAAACCAGGTTGCTGGTGCCAAAGTAATTCCCTAATAAGCGGGAAGCAGCAAATTCAACCGCTAGTGAAACCAAGCCAGAAACGAAGACAATGATATAGAGGAATTTTCGCATTGCATAATTATATACTGTTATCAGGCAAGCCTTCTTTCGCGGCTGTATAATCAAATGGAGCCAGGAGGTTTCACATGAAGATCATCAGCATTGAAAAAATGAAGGAACTGGAAACCGCCGCAAATTCAGGCGGATATTCTTATGAAAAAATGATGCTCAACGCCGGTAATAACCTTGCCAGAGTGGTTCATGAACGCTTTTTTAATGAAGGATTGACTCACGCTTTCGGGATTGTAGGAGGTGGCAATAATGGCGGAGACACCCTAATCGCATTAATCGAGTTGGAAAACCTAGGATGGAATTGTTCTGCCTGGATAGCGAAAAATGATCAAGAATGGATGGAATTGATTCGTAAATTTGAATCTTCCGGGGGAAAAGTGATTCGACCAGAACACTTGTCAGAAGCGCTTCAAGATTCTCAATTGGTTCTGGATGGTGTGTTTGGTACAGGGTTTCACTCACCCATGAGGAATGAGTACACGAAGCTTTTTACTACTTTAGCAAAGTTTCGGAGGGGTAGAGTTTTTATAGCCGTGGACTGCCCTTCAGGTGTTGATTGTGTTTCTGGACAAGTCAGCCCGTTAACAGTGAAAGCCGATCTGACTGTAAGCATGGAGGCTGTCAAGGAAGGCATGTTGAAGCTGCCGGCTTTTGAGTATTGTGGCGAAATCGTAACGGTGGATCTGGGAATCCCGGCGAATTATAAAAAAGATTTTGAGGGAGATGATTTCGTAATTGACCATTCTTTGGTTTTGGATTCAATGAAAAAACGAGATCCGGATTCGCATAAGGGCGATTTTGGTCATTTGATCGTGTGTGGTGGGTGTGTGAATTATCCGGGGGCGCCAAAGCTGTCGGCAAAATGTGCATACCGGGTTGGGTGTGGTTTGGTTGAAATGGCTGTACCAGAACGAATTTATGAGGCAGTCGTAGCCGACAATGTCGAAAGCATCTTTACGCTGCTGGAAGATGAAGATGGAGTAATAGCTGATGGTGCGGCATCCACACTATTCGCGCATCTGGAAAAATCCACTTGTCTTTTGGTTGGCCCTGGTATTGGAAGAGAAGAGACCACGCAGCGGTTTTTCCAGAGATTGGTAAATACTGAATTTGGAAAGTTGAAGGTGAGTACGGGTTTTTTGCCGGTAAGGGATACGAATCACACAAAAGTATCAGAAACACTTCCACCCATGGTGATCGACGCTGATGCCTTGCGTTTGTTGGCAAACATACCTGATTGGCATAAACGGTTGGGCACGAAAGTTGTGTTAACGCCGCATCCTGGCGAAATGGCGGCTCTAACCGGAATTACCACATCGGAGATTCAAACGGATCGTATTGGCATCGCGAGAAAGTATGCACAACTTTGGCATCAGGTGGTGGTTTTGAAGGGTGCATTGACCTTGGTGGCTTCACCAGATGGCAAAGTGGCAGTATTGCCTTTTGCCAATTCAATACTTGCCAAGGCTGGGACTGGTGACGTTTTAGCTGGAATAATTGCCGGGTTGATTGCGCAGGGCGTTGAGGTATATAAAGCCGCATGGATGGGGACCTGGATTCATGCTCAGGCAGCGAAACAAGTCGAGGATAATCAAGGTTGTGATAATGCTCTTCTGGCTGGCGACCTGGTAAACGCTTTGCCGCAAGTATTTGGTTTACTCAAGCAGGATTGAAAAAAATAAAGAGGCTGCCTAAAAAGTAGTCAAGAGCAAGAAAATAAAAAAAAGAGAAACTG
>CAYXWV010000052.1:0-22009 GCA_964468875.1 uncultured Anaerolinea sp.
GATATGATCATCAAGGGACCTGGCCCCGGTCGTGAATCTGCCATTCGTGCTGTCCAATCGCTGGGGTTGAAAGTTCGCTCCATCGCAGATATCACTCCGGTTCCTCACAACGGATGCCGGCCTCCGAAGAAACGCCGCGTGTAATAGGAGAAGGAAACTATGGCAAAATATACTGGTCCGGCATGCAGACTTTGCCGGCGTGAAGGTGAAAAATTATTTTTAAAGGGGACCCGATGCTACACCCCAAAGTGTGCATTTGAAAAACGTGGTTATGCCCCTGGTCAACACGGAAAAGCCAAACAAGGCCGCTCTGAACGAGAATCAGACTATGCCCGCCAGCTGCGTGCAAAGCAACGCGCTCGTCGAGTGTATGGTGTGTTAGAACGTCAGTTTAGACGCACATTCGGCCTTGCGCTGCGTACCCGTGGTTTAACTGGTTTAAATCTTTTGCAAACTCTCGAAATGCGCCTCGACAATGTTGTATTTCGTTTAGGGCTGGCTGAGAACAGAGCACAGGCTCGCCAACTGGTTACACATGGTCACTTCATTGTGAATGGTCGTCGTGCAGACATCCCCTCAATGCTTGTCAAACCGGGTGATGCCATCTCTGCAACTGATTCAGCCAAGAAATTGACTTTTTTCAAACAACTTCCCGATTTTGCTGAAAAACGGCCTTGCGCTGTTTGGATGGATCGTGATCTCAAAAATCTTTCTGGTCGTGTGTTACGTCTACCTGAACGGGCTGAGATTGATGGCAGCCTGAATGAACAGTTGATCGTTGAGTACTACTCACGGTAATGTCCATTGAACCCAGTGCTAGGATACGTATCGGTATCGGAAAGGGGTAAATGTGTGCGCTTTAACTAATATGGTTACACCGAAAGTCGAGCGTGAAGCAGAAGCTCGCAACTACGGAAAATTTGTGATCAGTCCTCTTGAAAGAGGATTTGGAGATACCCTCGGTAATGCGCTGAGGAGAGTCTTGTTGTCGTCATTGGATGGCGCCGCCATCTCATCCATGCGCATTTCTGATGTCATGCATGAGTTTAGCGACATTCCCGGTGTGCGCGAAGATGTGATTCAAGTGACCTTGCAGGTCAAACAGATTCGCATGATCCTGCATGAAGGCGATTCAGCTCATCTGCACCTTGATGTTCGCGGAGCCGGTGAAGTGACTGCTGCAGATATTCAGTCTCCTGCCGAGGTAGAGATTGTCAACCCTGACCTTTACCTGTTTACAGTAGATGATGCCAAGACTCGTTTGGATATTGATTTCACCGTTGATCGCGGCCGTGGATATTCTCCCGCAGGTGATCGCAGTGGAAAATTGCCCCTGGGTGAATTGCCAGTGGATGCCATTTATTCGCCTGTAAAACGCGTGAACTTCTCAGTGGGTTCAGCACGTGTTGGTCAAAGCACTAATTATGACCGTCTTGTGCTTGAGATCTGGACAGATGGTACAGTTGGACCTGAAAAGGCGCTTGGAACTGCCTCAAAGGTAGTAATTGACCACTTGCGTTTCATTTCTGGAATCAGTGAAGAAACCTTGATGATGAGTGTTGAAAAGGAAGTAACTGGCAGCCATCTGACCAGTGAAGCCGCTGAAACCCCCATTGAGAATCTTGACCTTTCAGTCAGAGTGTTCAATTCATTAAAACGGACTGGTATCACAAATGTTGGTGATGTGCTTGAGCTCCTCGAAAAAGGGGAAGAAGCCGTCATGTCCATCCGCAATTTTGGCGAGAAGAGCCTTGATGAACTTCGCGATAAAATGCGCGAAAAAGGATTCTTGCAAGACGATAAAGATGTGGAGTAGTAGATATGCGTCATAATATTGCAGGTTATAGATTAGGACGAACAAAAGATCAACGCCTCGGTTTGCGCCGAACGATGATCAATCAGTTATTCGATCACGAAAAAATTCAAACTACCCGCGCCAAAGCCATGTTTATTCGTGGCGAAGCCGAGAAATTAATCACCCTCGCACGCCGTAGCGGCAAGGGCAGCGACATCGAAAAGGTAAATGCCAGAAGGCTTGCTGCTTCTCGTATGGGTAATGCAGACATGGTCAAGAAATTATTCGATGAAATCGGGCCTCGCTTCGAAAACCGCAATGGCGGTTATACCCGAATTCTTAAATTGGGTCCGCGTCTCGGAGATTCATCTGAAATGGTAGTGATCGAACTGGTTGAAGAGTAGCTCGTTCCATAATCGGGACAGCTAGGAATGGCACGTTACCAACTTATCCTTGCCTATGACGGCACTAATTTCTCGGGTTTTCAACGCCAGGGAAGAACGCGCACTGTCCAACAGGTATTTGAATCCGCGTTAACTGATCTTGGCTGGCAGGAAGAAACGATTCTTTTTGCTGGTCGAACAGATTCCGGGGTTCATGCCTCAGGGCAGGTAGCCTCTTTTTCACTGGATTGGCATCACGGAGATGAAGATCTCTTGAATGCCTTGAATGCCAGGCTGCCCGAAGATGTGGTTGTGCAGAGTATAGAAACAGCAGAAGCTGAATTCCACCCCCGTTATGACGCTTCAAGCCGAACTTATACCTACCGCGTTTACCACCTTCCACATAAACAGCCGCTGCTAGACCGCTATGCCTGGAGGATCTGGCCTCCGCTGGATGGGGCGCTTCTCAATCAAGCTGCCCAGACATTCATCGGACGAAAAGATTTTTCAGCTTTTGGGAGAGCAATGAAGCCCGGAAGTTCCACTGTTCGAGAGGTTTTTATCAGCAAATGGACCTCTTCTGAACATGGATGGCAGTATGAAATCACCGCCAATGCCTTCCTCTATCACATGGTCAGGCGTCTGGTTTTTCTACAGGTTCAGTACGCCAGAGGAACGATTGGATTGGCAGACCTGAAAAGAGGATTTACCGAAAAGGTGATCGTCAAACCCGGTCTGGCTCCGTCAAATGGTTTAGTCCTCACCAAAGTGGATTATGATGGAAGACTGCAAGGATCAGTTGAATAAACGAATATGAAATTTGACTTGATTTCAAGTTAATGGAGAGATTATGCTGGACAAGACTTACGTCCTAAAAGGTAAACAAGAACCGGAGTGGCTTCTGGTGGATGCTGAAGGCCAGGGAATTGGCCGTCTGGCAACCCAGATTGCTCATTACTTGCTTGGAAAACACAAAGCAACCTTCACTCCTGGCGTAGATATGGGCGATGTGGTGGTGGTGATCAATGCCTCCAAACTCGATATCACCCAGAAACGTTTGGATGAAAAGAATTATTACAAGCATTCCGGATTCCCCGGTGGTTTGAAAACAGTCGGACTGCGCGAACAGATGCGTGTGCATCCCGATCGTGTGATCACTGCTGCTGTGTGGGGCATGCTGCCGCACAACCGCATGGGTCGTTCGCTCCTCAAACGGCTGAAAGTATATGCTGGCAGCGAACATCCACATGTCGCCCAGAACCCGAAACTGGTTGCATAAAGGAGCAAGTGAATTATGACGGTTCAATATTACGAAGGTGTTGGTCGCCGCAAAGAAAGTTCAGCTCGTGTCCGTGTGATGAGCGGTTCAGGCAAATTTACAGTCAACGAGAAGCCGGTTGAGGAATACTTCCCTCGCACTGGTGACATAGAAGCCATTCTTGGCGCACTGACTGCTGTTTCTCAAGATCGAGCAACCTATGATATTACTGCCACAGTTGTGGGTGGTGGTGTTACCGGTCAGACTGATTCCGTGAAACTAGGCCTCGCCCGCGCACTGGTCAAATTGAATTCTGAAAACATCCAGGGTCTTCGCAAAGGTGGATTCCTAACCCGCGATCCCCGTGTCAAGGAACGCAAGAAACCAGGTCTCAAACGCGCCCGCAAGGCACCGACCTACACCAAACGTTAGAATTCTTCAGATTCTGAATCTGATCTCAACGAGATGCAATTTGTTTCGGGAAGATCGCTTGTGGCGAACGCAAGTTCACTATAGGCGGTTCTCCGAAAGGAATTGCATCTTTCAGTTTATAAGCTAACCAAGTCAGATTTTTTGTCTAGCACTATAATGATCTCATAGTATTCGTTGAAGCTCATTAGGATAAATCACAATGGGAAACAATATTAAACTAAAGATAATTGGTTGTAATCAAGTTGATTCATCTCTTAGTCAAATAATTCAACAGGCTGACAAGATGATACTTAGAGATAGCCATTGTGCTGATTGGCTGACAACAAACCATTTCTCTTTTGATCAGATGATTCTCTTTACGTCAGATAAGCCAATCTCTGACTGGTACGATAGTCTTCGGATAAAAGAAGATCAGACCATTGCCTATGTCACTACAATCCCGTTTTATGTGGATCAGGCAGCCCAATATTTGCAATCGAGAATTGGCAGGGACCAAACTGAATGGATGGGGAACCCGGCTGTGGTTCTTCCAGGAGATGGCTCACAAGCCAACTCACAGCCTGTAATTTTGCTGGATGCAATAACACTTCACAATAAATACCATCCTCCGTTTTCAGCCGATCAAAACATATTGATTTACGATCCGTTGGCAGCCGGAGTAGAAAATATGGCAAGATTATTGACGCTAATCTTCCCTAAAGAGCATTCAGTTTCGATATGGCAGGGAGATCAAAATTGGAAAACGACGCAGATTAGCCAGTTAAATTCAGACTATTCAAAGGCACGGTGCATTTTTATTCCAGCCATAGGGTCAGATTACTCTCTTGAAAGTTTTCAAGAAGTCATCGCCCATTTACGCGCTCCTGAAGATGGGTGTCCCTGGGATCGGAAACAAACCCATGCTTCGCTGCGTCAATATCTTCTTGAAGAAACATACGAGGCTCTTGATGCCCTGGACAAAGAAGATTTGTCGGGATTGCGTGAGGAGTTGGGCGATATTTTACTGCAAATCTTATTGCATGCCCAGATCGCTGTAGAAGCAGGTGCGTTTTCAATGGCGGATGTGATCGCCGGGATAAACCGCAAGATCATTTACCGTCACCCCCATGTGTTTAAGGATTGGGTGGTTGAAGGGGAAAGCGATGTGCTTCAGAATTGGGAATCGCTGAAAGTAAAAGAGCGAAAAAACAACGGCAAAGAAGATCGCAAAGGTTTGCTGGATGGCGTACCGGTTTCGTTTCCGGCGCTGGCACAGGCGCAGGCGATTCAAGATCGGGCTGCCCGTGTTGGTTTTGATTGGCCAGAAATTACCCCGGTGTTGGATAAGGTGATGGAAGAGCTGGAAGAAGTAAAAACGGCACCCAATGAACAAGAGCGCGGCAAAGAATTAGGCGATCTTTTATTTGCTGTCGTCAATCTGATCCGCTGGTATAAGGTGGATGCTGAATCAGCGCTGCGTCAGACAAACCTCAAGTTTAGGAAACGGTTTGGTTTCATCGAAGAACAATCAAGAGCGGCAGGAAAAGACCTTCATAAAATGACACTCGCTGAAATGGATGAGCTTTGGGAGCAAGCCAAGCAATTTGATGATTGAGCGTCACCCCCAACAGGAAAAGACCAGTTCTAACGGTTATAATTATGGGCAGCTGAAATTAAAAGGTGATTCATGCCAAAATCATTGGTTGAATGTATTCCAAACTATTCTGAAGCTCGCAGGCTCGAGGTGGTAGAAAAGATTGTCGCTGCCATTGAGTCGGTGGCAGGCGTACGTGTTCTTGACCGGCATTCTGATCTGGATCACAACCGCACCGTAATCACAATGGTGGGCGATGCCGTGGCTGTTGAAGAAGCCGCGTTCAGATCCATCAAGGCAGCTTCAGAGTTGATCAACCTGAACGAGCACCAGGGTGCCCACCCGCGCATCGGTGCAACTGATGTTGTGCCTTTTGTGCCTATCTCTGGCATCACCATGACGGAATGTGTTGAGATGGCGCGGCGCTTGGGTAAAAGGGTGGGGGAGCAATTATCAATCCCGGTATACCTCTATGAAGAAGCAGCATCCCGGCCTGAACGTCAGAACCTTGAGAACATCCGTAAGGGACAATATGAAGGACTCAAGGAAGACATCGGTTCCAATCCGGAGCGGAAGCCCGATTTAGGACCGGCGAAGCTGGGTACAGCCGGCGCCACTGTAATCGGTGCCAGAGCGCCCCTGATTGCTTTTAATATTTACCTGACCACCAACGACTTGAGCATTGCCCAGAAGATCGCCAAAGCCATGCGCAATTCTTCCGGCGGGTTCCACTTTATCAAAGCCATGGGGGTCATCGTGGAAGAACGCGCCCAGGTTTCGATGAACATGACCAATTTCAGGCAGACGCCGCTTGCGCGTGTAGTCGAGGCTGTGCGGCGTGAGGCTGAGCGATATGGGGTTGGCATTCATCACAGTGAACTGGTGGGCTTGATCCCACAGGATGCACTAATAGATGCGGCGGTCTGGTACACCCAGTTGGATGGATTCAAGCCTGATCAACTCCTAGAAAATCGTTTATATGATAGTCAACCCGGTAAACTGGATATATCAGCCGACTTTGACTTTTTGAAAAAATTAGCCAGCGGCGACCCAATTCCGGGCGGAGGTTCCGCGGCAGCTTTCACCGCCGCCGAAGCTGCTGCTTTGGTTGCAATGGTGGGGCGTTTGACACTTGGCAAGAAGAAATATGCCAGTGTTGAACCCCAAATGCAGCAACTGGTGGTCAAAGCGGATGAACTGCGAGAAAAATTAACCCTCGCCGTTACTGAAGATGCTGCCTCTTTTGAGGCATTCATGCAAGCTACCCGTCTGCCTAAAGAGACGCTTGAGGAGCAAACATTACGAACAGAAGTCATGCAGGCAGCCATCGTTGAAGCTGCCCGCGTTCCCTTTCGAGTAGTTCAGATGTGTTTTGCGATTCTCGAATTATCGCTGATCGCTATTGCATCGGGCAATCTGAACGCCATTTCAGACGGACTTTCATCTGCACATCTGGCATCCGCGGCATTGAAATCTGCTGCGGCAAATGTGTTGATTAATATCCACTCACTTAATAACCCTGCCGATTTGGATGAAATGAAGATCAACACTCGTGAAATTATGGAAAAAGCGAATGCATTGGAAGCTGAAATACTAGAACGTTTTTATTCCCGATCAGGGTTAGGGTAGATTTGTATCAATGTCAACACCGGGGATTTGGTTAACCATTATCGCATTTTTGGAGATTGCATGAAATCATCGCGAACGATTATTTGTAGTATTACCTTATTATCTGTTTTTATTTTGGCTGGTTGCTCAGTGGTGTCTGCCGTCTCACCAACCCAGACACCTACATTTACACTTCAACCTGAAAAGCCAACCCCAACCATCACCCCGACTGCTACAGAGATTCCTTTTTTGGTAAACGCTCTTGTTTGGGATGAGACCAAAGAGATACCGATTTTGATCTATCATCAGTTCGTGCCCGACTACATGAATACTGATGCCACACAGATGCGGTTGTCTGACTTTCGAGAGGAATTGCAGTCTTTTTACGATAGCGGTTTCAGTCTCATCCCCTTAAAAGACTGGCTTGAAGGAGATTTCGTTGTACCAGAGGGTCGCAAACCGATGGTGCTTACCATGGATGATCTCTGGTTCGGAAACCAGCTGTTCATACTTGATGATGGTACTCCCAGTCTGCAGTCTGGTTTGGGTATTTTGTGGCAATTCTATCAGGAACACCCAGATTTTGGATTTCACGGTGCTCTTTTTGCCATCTATGGCGACAAATTTTATCCTGAAAAACAGGTGGGTGAATTTTTCTATGCAGCTGATGGCGTAAACTTTTTTTCCAATTCATGGCATGTAAAGCTTGGCAATACGATTGCCTGGGCATTGCAAAACGGATTGGAAGTTTACAATCATACCTTCCTCCATCCGGCTGGTTTTAGATATGTAGATAGATTTCTCACGAATGCAGAAATAAATGAGCAATTGGCAAAAAACGATTACTGGCAGCGTCAATTTCTCATCGAGTCGGGTCATGAAGATTTGATCCCTCAATTGGATAACATGATTGCGTTACCAGAGGGCAAATGGCCAGAAACAGAATCCGGCAAGAACACCATACTCAATTACAAGAATGATGAAGGTGAACCGGTTTTGGCGATCATGGAAGCGTATAACATGGATTCGCCAACTTTCACACCCTCACGGTTCAGCGATAAATTTGATCCATTTCATATCGCCAGAATTACGGCTTCAAAATACATGACGCAGTATATTGTTGAAAACAAGGACCTTGCACCCACAATTACACAATGCCAGTTAGGCCCGATTGATGAAAGCCAGGCAAGCGATATAAATGTGATCCAGGCTGCCATCCAGACCGCGGTCAACAGCCAGGCATGCCCTCAGGGTGTTTACAATGTGAACGGCAATGTATTCCGCGCTCGTGATGGAACGGTGACTCTGATTATTGCCGCAAATTCAGCTGATGAATTAAAAGAGCCAACTCCCACACCCACTGTGGTTCAATAAAAGAAAGTTAAGCATAAGACAGATCAGGTGGTAATGAATTATCGTCTAAATGACAGCACATAACGGGAGGTTCATCCTGAAGCTGAATAGCAGGGTTAACCTCCCGTGACTTAATGAATCCTGAAATATATCCTCGAAAAACCAATTGGAAACCTCGGTATAATTATTGATATTGAACTATTCAGAGGGAACTATGAGCAAAATTCAATTCGTGATAAAACGATCTGGGGCGATAGTTCCATTCACACCTGAGCGGATTAGTAATGCCATTTATCGGGCAGCCGTGGAGGTGGGCGGTCGTGATCGTTCGATTGCCGAGAAGCTGGCGGAGCAGGTGGTTGAAATACTTGAAAATCACCCTGATCCACAATATCAACCGCACATTGAAGAAATTCAAGATGTGGTTGAGAAGGTTCTGATTGAGAATGGTCATGCCCGGGTTGCCAAAGCTTATATCCTTTACCGAAATGAACGTGCCCGCCACCGCATACAACAGAAAACCTTTTCTTCACATTCTTCGGGTCCTTCACAAAATATCCCCTGGGCTAAGATCTGGCATGTGCTTGATTGGGCGGTTGCCCATGGCGTCAACACTGTGGCAGGTCTGAACCAACGCATTCAAAAGGGAGAGCTTTCGCAGATCATTACTGAGTCTGAGGTTGCTTACCAGGTGGATGTTGAAAAGGCGCTGGCAGGGATTATAGAACGCAGGGTAGAGTTAAAAATGGTGCTCATCACTGGGCCGTCTTCTTCAGGCAAGACGACCACCACGATTAAGCTCAACGAGAAATTGAAAGACCAGGGGCTTAAGTTGGTAACTTTAAATGTGGATAATTATTTTCTCAACCTAGAGATGCACCCCAAAGATGAGTTTGGAGATTATGATTTTGAAACCCCGCATGCCCTCGATTTGCCCTTAATCAATCAGCATCTAGCCGACTTGATCAACGGCAAGGAAGTGCATGTGCCCTATTATGATTTCAAACTCGGAAAACGAACTGAACAGAAAACACCCATGAAATTGAAAGAAGATGAATTGATCCTCATTGATTCATTACACGGGCTCTTCCCAGGTTTGACCGGAGGCATCGCCGAGGAGAAGAAATATAAAATCTACCTCGAACCGCTGATGCAAATGAAAGGCAACGACGGAGACTATATTCACTGGACGGACATTCGTATGATGCGGCGCATGCTGCGTGATGCCGCGCACAGGGCTTACGATCCACGGCAGACACTGGAACACTGGCATTATGTTCGTAGCAGCGAAATGCGGCACATAATCCCCAATATCGTGAACGCACATGTGATTATCAACTCTGCCATGCCCTATGAATTGTCGCTCTATGCCCATAAGCTGACAGCGAATTTCCTTGAATGGCAGAATCAGTATCGTGATAATCCGTTGCGAGAAGATGCTTTTATGCGCGCGGACCGGGTGGCTGATCTGCTGAAAAGTGTTACCCCTGTCGATAACGACCAATTTGTTCCTTCTGATTCTGTTATCCGGGAATTTATCGGCGGATCATCATTAAAGTATTAAGATATTTCGTATGGCAAAGAACAAATTCATCCACAATCCATTTAAAGATCGCAAACCAGTGTTGCGCTTTCGGGCAGGGCAGAACATCATCATCACCTTGTTGAGTTTTGCTTTTTCTGTGTCAGCGACGCGTCTTTTTCTTGAACTAACCGGGTATCCGCAGTTGGGAGGGGGAAACCTGCACATTGCTCATGTGCTATGGGGTGGGCTATTCCTGTTTGTAGCGACCTTGATTCCCATTATTTTTATCAACGAATGGGCGTTGACTTTGTCGGCGCTGGTCTCAGGGCTGGGCGTTGGGCTGTTCATTGACGAGGTGGGCAAGTTTATCACCAGCAATAATGATTATTTTTATCCCTCCGCGGCACCAATTGTTTACGTATTCTTCCTGCTCACGGTTCTGGTCTCATTTCGGGTTCGCACTGGCAGGCATAAGACCTCTAGGGCAAAAATGTATGAAATTCTTGAGCGTTTCTCTGAAGTGTTGGATCGCGACCTGTCAACCTACGAGCGTGAAAAACTGTTGCAATCATTAGCGGAAGTAAAATCAGAAGGTCAGAATCAGGAATTGCGTAAGCTCGCTGATGCACTGCAGAATTACTTGCAGGTTGATCAAAAAACAGTGGAAGCCTATCGGCCTAATTTCCTTGATCGGTTGCGCATAGGTTTAATAAGGTTTGAGCGGAGAGTGCTTACCCGCAAGCGGGTTAAGTTTGTTATTATTCTTTCATTGTTAGGGTGGGGCATCTGGGCTCTGTTTTCTCCCATCGTTTTTTACTCAATATCTAATAACCCGGTGGAGTACCAGACCTTCTTACAGCAAATGATTGCCAACCGGTTGGTGAGCAGTGCGAGCGGTTTAACCTGGTTTGAAGCAAAAGTATTGCTTGAGGGAGGGTTTGGATTCGCAGCTTGTTTGTCTGCCTTTCTAATGTTGATGAAGGCTGAAAAACCTGCCACCTGGGTGGGGATGATTAGCCTGTTGATTTCGATTACTGTGGTGAACCTGCTTGTTTTTTATTTTGATCAATTTTCAACTATTATCATTGCCAGCATCCAATTTTTGCTCCTGATGCTCATCTTGAGGTATCGGCAGCGTTTTCTTGAACCTGTTAAGGAGAAAAATCCATGACATCGCAGCCAGCAGAACTGCCATTCTCTGAAGCTTATTGGGTGATGCCGCAGTTGTTCCTAGCGGGAGAATATCCAGCCGGATATGATGAATTGGCAACCCGCCGAAGAATGCAGGGGTTGATCAAGGCAGGTTGTTCAAGTTTCATTGACCTGACCCATCCCGATGATTACATGCCCGGATATGAATCAATTCTGCAAGACGAAGCCAACGGTTATTTGAAGCGGGTGACTTATGATCGCTTTCCGATAGCGGATCGTTCCATTCCTTCCAGCGAAAAGATGAGGCAAATCTTGGATCACATTGATGGGGCTATTGAGCAGAAGAAAAGCGTTTACCTGCATTGCATCGCCGGAGTTGGCCGTACGGGAACCGTGGTGGGGTGCTACCTTGTCAGACATGGCGTTCCAGCTGATGAGGTTATGGCAAGAATCAAGTTGCTGCGGATGGGTGTGCCCAGCCGCTGGGCACGCAGTCCTGAGGCAGATGAACAGGTCAATTTCATTCTTGCGTGGAAGTCTGGTCAATAACGTATAATTGCTTTGATATCACTTGCTGAATTAATTATTTACAAGGAATTTATCGGTTAATTATTCCAGCCAGTCTTGAAATCATATAAAATCAATATTTGAGAGAAACACATTAGAAAATTGGATCAAATCTTACTATTGGAGGCGTCTCATGTATTCTGCAGAAATCAGCCGATTAAACCCCACGTGTTTTCTTTTTCTGGTTGATCATTCCACATCAATGCAAAATCCAATTATGGGTGTGGCGGGTAACCCAAAAAAAGCTGAATTTGTGGCAGATGCTCTAAATAAGGTTATCCAAAGTCTGGTGGTTTCAGCTTCCAAAGACATGGAAATTCGGCGTTATTACCAGGTGGGGGTGATTGGTTATGGTTTTGAGGTCAAATCAGCATTGGGCGGAGATCTTGTTGATGAAGAATTGGTTTGGATTGATGATATCTATGAACACCCCCTGCGCATCGAAGACCGAGTGAAAAAAGAATCAGATGGGGTTGGCGGTTTCATTGAAGTCACCACCAAGTTCCCCGTTTGGGTGGATTCGGTTGCTCGCGGACAGACCCCCATGTGTGCTGCGTTGAACAAGGCATACGACATTCTCGAGAAATGGGTAGAAGAACACCCTCAGTCTTATCCGCCGACATTAATCAACCTGACTGACGGTGAAGCCAACGATGGAGACGTAAGAGTGCCGGCTGAAAAGATCAAGGCGCTTGAGACTGAAGATGGCAACTGTACAATTCTAACCGTGCATTCTTCCTCCAACGAATTATCCCGTCAGATCGTATTTCCGCTTGATCCGAAACAATTGCCCGATCACTTTTCCAAGGTGATGTTTGAGGTGAGCAGCCCGCTCACCCCTAAAATGAGAGCTACCAGTGAAGAGTTGCTGGGTGCCCAGATTGAAGAAGGCGCTCGTGGATTGGTGTATAACGCTGACATTGCCGGAATCGTTCAGGCACTTGAAATCGGAACCCGCCCCGCCAATCTTCAATCATAAGCTAGCGAATGAAATTGGTTTGGAAGACCTTCACAATCTGCAAAGCTGGTAACCGCGAAGACGAAAATGAAGATGCTGTCTATCCCCAGCTTGTCAATGGCAGCAGTCTGATCGTGGATCAGTTTAGCTGCGCCATGTCGGACGGTGCAACCACGTCTTCCTTCTCAAAACTTTGGGCTAATTTACTCGTCAAAGAATCAGGGGTTTCGCACACCCTCAATAAGGATTTTAATCAGACCCTCAATGCCGCTCGCAGTCTTTGGAAAGGTGAGCTGTCTCATAAAGATCTGCCGTGGCCGGCGGAAGTCAAAATCAGGCAGGGCTCTTTCGCAACACTGCTCTGGTTTCATGTCTGGAAAAAAGGAGGCCTGTTCGCTTCGCTAAACGGAAACGTTGAACGCGGTTGGGCTGCCAACGCGGTGGGTGATACCTGTGTTTTCCAGGTTGTGAAAGGACGCTTCATCACCAGCTTTCCTCTCATAAGGGCGGCGCAGTTTTCGAACACGCCTGATCTTGTATCGACCAACCTGGCTTATTCGCCCTCCAATAGCAAGAGTTTTTCTCATACCGGAACATGGCAGAAGGGAGATCATTTTCTTATTGCCTCTGATGCCTTGGCTGCCTGGATGATCAACGGAATGGAGAACAACTCGATTGGCTGGCCGATGATCAGCGAGAATTTGACTTCCCTAGTCCGATATCAAACCTGGATCAGGTATTTACGCAGGCAATCCTTGATTAAAAATGACGATACTACTTTAATAGCCTTATCGGTTGATGATTAGACAGGATTCAATATGAAATACCCGGCTTTTAACGAATATCAGGCAGCATTACAGCATCCGGCACAATGCCTGACTCCCTCAGGGCTGCAGCGATGCGTGGCAGAAGCTGACTTGTGGGGGCTGCCGCGAGTTCGCTCCGGAGGCTTCGCCCTGACATATAAATTAACGGATGGAAAATCCACCTGGGCACTGCGCTGTTTTCACAAGCATGTGCCTGACCGGGAAGAACGTTATGCTTGTATCAACCAGTTTATTGAAAAAACAAGTTTGGATTATCTGGTCAAGATTAAATATATCTCTGATGGAATTTCCATCAAGGGCGGGCGGTATCCTATCACGTTCATGCAGTGGATTGAGGGTGAAACCCTTGAGTCTTACGTAATCCGGCATCTTGACCAGCCGGCTGTTCTTTCAGACCTGGCGGTCAAGTTCTATCATCTGGTATTAGACCTGGAAAAGCACCGCATTACTCACGGCGACCTTTCTCACCACAATATTATGGTCAAAGACGAGAAGTTGATCCTGGTGGATTATGACGGCATGAATGTTCCTGAAATGAAACAGCATTATTCCTGCGAGATCGGTAATCCGCACTTTCAACATCCCGGCAGAGATGAATCCATTTTTGATTTATCCACCGACCGATTTTCGAGTATAGTGATCTACCTGGCAATTAAGGCACTTTCTATTGATAAGAAATTTTGGTTTTCCTATGAAACAGGCGGAGAGGGGTTATTATTCCGCCGGCAGGATTTCGAACAACCTTTTCATTCTCCACTATTGCAAGAGATGGAAACCATCGCTGCCCTTAACAGGGATGTGCGTCAGTTTCGTCAAATCTGTGCCAGAGACGTGCGCGAGGTTCCCAGGCTTGAAGAGTTCGTCAATGGTTTAGGACTGGACCTGTTTCTTCCAGTGGAAAACACTGCCCAGGTCGAGAGCGGAATATCCATCGTTCTGGATGCGCAAAAGCGCTACCTAATCACCTCGAGATTGGGCGAGATTGCCACCGTGGTGGGCAGAATTGATGAGGTCTTTTCAGGGAAAACCCGTGACGGAGTTCCACACCTTTTTATGAACTTTGGGGATTGGAAGATGAAATGCTTTACCGTAGTGGTTTGGGATGAGGCACTTAACCTGATGCAAACCACTGGTATTGACCCGCAAGATTATATCGGCAAGTGGGTTAGTGTTAAAGGCATGTTGACCGCTTATAAACGACGTCCTCAAGTGATTATTAACACCCCCTTTGATATTGAAGTACTGGATGAAGTTGTTGTGGCTGACCGAATTGCCGCTTCAAGCACTCATTGGTTTACTCGAAGAGAACCTGTTCTACAGACTATCAGGAAGAGAAATAGTAAACCTCAAGAAAAGGCTGCCGGTTTGAAAGAAGAACGGGTACAGGTTCAGGTGTTGCAGCCGGTTCCGCGAGTGGCAGAGTCTAAACCTGCTGTTCAATCTGTTTTGGATGCGCAGGTGGCGAATCCATTGGATATTCCCAATGATGTGGTTGGCAGGTTAAATGCGCTTTATAAGACACCCAAAACCAAGACCAGGTCAGCCCGGAAAAAGAAACCTCGCAAGTGATCTTTTTTTGTTGCATTGACCAATTTAATAGCATGGGGTAAAATCCGTAATTGACGCGCGTTGTACCCTTCGCGCAATTCTTTTTTGAAAGGGCTTGAAAATGAAAGTATTATTACTGAAAGACGTTTACAAATTGGGACATGCTGGTGATGTCAAGAAAGTGGCTGATGGTTTCGGACGCAACTTCTTGGTTCCCCAAGGTCTGGCTGTGTTGGCTACACCTGGTGCCATGAGCACTATTGAAAGAATCAAAGCCAAAGCTGCCATCGCTCGTGCCGAACTTAATAAAGAAATGAGTGGTTTGGCAGAACAACTTGAAGGTGTTGAGCTTTCCTTCACCACCAAAGCCGGCGAAACCGGTAAACTTTACGGTTCCATCACCGGACAAATGGTTGCTGATGCGCTGAACGAAAAATTGGGCACCAAGATCGAACGCCATCAGATCGAAGCAGAACCGATCCGTACTCTTGGTGAACATGTTGCCACCGTACGCTTGACAATTGATCTGAATCCCAAGATCAAAGTTGTGGTTGGTCGCGAAGGTGAATCCGCAGTTAAGGATGCCGGTAAAGGTAAAGCCAAAACTGAAAAACCCGCTGAAGTCGTTGTTGAAGAACCCAAAGCGGAGGAAGCCGCTGAAGCTCAGGCTGAGTAAGTCAGCCTCGCAACATGATATTACAGACCGGCCAGTTCAGCCTCAATGGCTGGCTGACCGGTCTTGTTTATAAGGAATAAACACCCTATGGCAGTCTTGCCTGGAGAACTCTTACGTAAAAAACGTGAAGCTAAAAACCTAACCCTCGAACAAGTTGCCGACGGGACTAACATTCGCATTCATTTCTTGCAGGCTATCGAAGAAGATCGCATGGGTGCCATCTCATCACAGGCACAGTATCGTGGATTTCTTCGGCTTTATGCTTCTTACCTTGGCTTGAATCCTCTTGAGCTGTTGGAACCGGTAGTTTCAGCTTCTCAAACTGTTCAACCCCCTGAACCTGAAGAATCCTTATCTCAACCAACCGCTGGATCTGTTTTAGATAAAGTGGTTCACCGATTCACCAAAAAAAATGAAGAAAAACCTGAACAAAATCTAAACGTCGAGACTGAACTGCCTAAAAGAATATCCGATGTGATATTTAAGGAAATAGGCAATAACTTACAGCGCCAAAGAGAAGATCTGGGTTTATCGTTGGGAGATATTGAACGGCAGATAAAAATCCGTGAAGTCTATCTTTATGCTCTTGAAAACGGGTTGATAGACGATCTTCCATCCAGTGTGCAAGGCCGTGGAATGTTAAACAACTACGCCGCCTTCATGAGCCTCGATCCGGAGGCACTGCAGACACGCTTTGCCGAAGGGCTGCAACAACGGCGAGCTGAAAAGATGGAGGAAGAAGAAGCTAAAAGGAAGAACCCCGAGCTCAAGAAATACAACGCTCCAATCACTGGGTGGCGCAGGTATATGACCCCAGATTTGATGATTGGAGGGGGAGTCTTTGTGGTCTTGGTTGTGCTGATCATATGGGGTGCCATTCAGGTTATTGGTTCTTCACCAACAAAAATTGACCCGACCGCTGAATCTATCTCCAATATCCTAATCGCAACGGATACTCCGTCAGTTTTGGCAACCGATTTTTTGACACCAGAAGTTGCCACAACTATTACACCAACTTCAGGTGATGAGGTTAGCACTGCATCCGTAAACTTGCTTGCGACCATCACCGCGGTTGCCAATTCTCCTGTTCAGGTGGTGGTGGTGGCTAATCAGCGTGCATATTTGAAAATTACCGCCGACGACAAGGAGGAATTTAATGGCCGGGTTGTGCCTGGCAGTGTTTATTCTTTCACGGCTTCACAAAAAATTACCCTCGTTTCTGGCAACGCCAGCGCCATTCAGATTTACTATAATCAGGAAGATTTGGGCATTTTGGGCAGCAGTAGCCAGACCCTTAACATGGACTTTACCAGTAAGGTCATGGCAACAGTGACCCCACGCTACACAGCCTCACCGACAGCTACATTGCAACCAACTTACACCAAACTACCTACAAATACTCCCACCGTGACCAGCACTCCTCAACCACCTACGGTTACCCCATATCAGCCATGAAATCCAACACTTTTTTTCTTGCTTCATTAGGTTGTGCCAAGAACACCGTTGACTCCGATTCAATGGCAATCTTGCTTGAACGGGAAGGTTTCAAGGCGGTTGAGAAGCCTGCCAAAGCAGAGGTATTAATTGTCAATACCTGTGGTTTCATCCAATCTGCCAGACAGGAATCCATTGAGGTGTTACAGGAACTGGCTGAAAAGAAGAAACCCGGTCAAATGCTCATTGCTGCGGGATGTCTAACCGAGCGTCATCGTGATTTAATTCTTTCATCGGTAAACGGAGTGGATGGCTTTTTGGGAACCAACCAGTGGATGGATATACTTGAAATGGTCAAAGGGCTCCGTGAGGAGCCTGTCCGACCGCGGTATCACATTCCAGAAACCAGTCAATTGCTTGAAACTGATGAAAAAGCCGTTGTCAGGGCTGCCGTTCAGGGAGCCAGTGCTTATTTGAAAATAGCAGATGGCTGCCGAAGAGGCTGTGCTTTTTGTTCGATTCCATTAATTAAGGGTACTACCAAAAGCCGTCCGATGGAAGCAATTATCGAAGACGCCGAGATTCTTCAGGATTCAGGGGTGAAGGAACTGATCCTCATCGCCCAAGACACAACTGATTACGGATTTGATCTTGGGAAAAAGGATGGTTTGGCAAAACTATTGGAATCCATGCTTCCACGCATCCCCCAGATTCCCTGGGTGCGACTTCTCTACTCTTTTCCGGGCTGCGTTACTGACCACTTGATAGAGATCATGAGCACGAGCAAACAAATCTTGCCTTACTTTGATATTCCGCTTCAACATGCTCATCCCGAAGTACTAAAGCGTATGAAACGTCCATCCGACATGGATTGGGTCTATCGCACCATCGAAAAGATGAGAAAAGCCATGCCCGACCTTGCGATCCGCACAACTTTTATTGTGGGGTACCCGGGTGAGACGGATTCGCAATTTAATACTCTGCTCGACTTTATGCACGAGATTCAATTTGATCATGTGGGTGTGTTTACTTTTTCTTTTGAAAAGGGAACACCTAGTGAACCTTTAGGAGACACCATTTCGGAAGAGGTCAAGCAAACCCGATTAACCCAGGTCATGCAGGTTCAGGAACAAATTTCTCTTGCACGTAACCAACATTGGATTGGTAAACGGATGAATATTCTGATTGAGGGGCAGGGTGACGGCATCTCTGTTGGTCGGTCATTCAGAGATGCACCTGAAATTGATGGGTTAGTGATCGTGGAAAACGAAATTGAAGTGGGCAGCCTGCTTCCAGTGATGATCACAGGCGCGTTGCCCCATGATCTGACTGGCACCTTGATAGAATAAAAAAAGGGCGAAAGCCCTTTTTTTTTATTCTGTCGGATTATATGAGTCAGGTGTTGGGGTAGGAACCGGTGCGTTTGGATCAACCGTTGGGGTGGGAGTCATGGGCGGGTTTGCACAGTACTCCTGGGCTTGTTGAATCTTAGCCAGCAATTGGTCGCTTACGAGAATATCTTTCGCAGCCGAATATTGAGTGGCTGCGTTGCAATAATCATAAATCAGCATCAGGTTGTCGCCGATGCCTTCCATAGAGTTGACATAGCGCTGCTTGGCAGTCACGCCTTCAGCATCAATCATGTTGGGCATTTGTTGGTAAAGCGTATAGAAATTATCGGCGGCTTTCTGCCAGTTTACACCGTACCAAGAAGCGGCAATTTGATACATCTGTGCCCACGCTTTAACCGATTCCACCTCAACGTCCAGGGGGGCAATTCGCTCTGCCATGGCGAAGTAATACATGCCGGGTTCAAATCTGCCGGCGTTGACCTTGCGGATGCCGTTGTAGCGCAGAGCGTAATAGTACATACCGTCCACTTTAATTGCTTCATAGCTGGGGTCAATGTCACGCATTTTGTTGACGGTCTCAAGCAACCCGGGCCAATCACTGGCGGCAAGTTGATTTTGAGCCTGAACGAACAATACACTGACCTGGCTGGTATCTTTCGTTGGAACTACAGTCGCAACCACTTCCAGGGTGGGTTGGGGTTCTGCAGCATTGCTGTTTGCTAATGAAAGTGCAAGCATCACTTCGGCTAGTTTATCTGTAATGCCGGGATATTCTGGATAAACCTGCAAAACATATTCCAACCGCTGGCGAGCCATTTTCAGGTTGCCATTCGCCTGATCTTGTTGTGCCATCACGAATTGGGTGGTAGCAATTTCAAGTTTCTGATTTTCTTCAGCAACAGTTCTAGCCTTAATGGCTGAGAGATAACCATAGCCGGTACCCAGAGCGGCGATGACCAGCATGATCAAGATACCCAACCAGATCCATTTGCCACGCCCTTTTTTTCGGGCGGGTTCTGGTTGTTCTGTCACCTCTTCTTGTGAAGTGGTTGACTCGATGGTCTCAGTGGTTGCTTTTTGTGCACTTTTCCGGGCTTTTTTTACTGTTTCAACCGGTACGGTTACTTCTTCTGATGGGTCGATATTTTCGATATGTGATGAGTTTTTCTTTGCCATGGCGCTTATTATACCGTAATTGATTGGTCATTTATACCAATCAACACCTTTTTTTATAGTTTAAACAACAGTGCAAGCTCTTTGCGGATCCAGAGAAGGGAAGCTGCGAAACCTATAATCATTGGCAGGGTGCCGGAAATCAGCGTGCTTACCCTGGGCTCGAGCAGCATGGTTCCAACCCAGGTGATGACCCCTGCAGTGAGTGTTGCTAGAATTACCCTGACCCAGGTGGGTTCCAGGCTGATTCGGGGGACCAGTTTTCTGTTCAACAATAGAAGCAAAACGACGGCTTCCAGGGTAAAGATCAACGAATCTGTTAATGCGATCCCAACTGCGCCTAATGGCTTGTAGAGCAGGCTGCCCACACCAATATAAAGGATGAAGTTACCGGCGGCAGTTGCCAGAGGAATCAGTGCGTTTTGGCGTGAATAGAAAGACCTCGCGCTGACTTCCTTGAGGGAATGTCCGAATAAACCAGCCAGGTAGGCGGCAGTGACCAGGCTGAGCAGCATGGTGCCGTCTTTACCAAAATCGAAAGCCAAACCGAGCAGGGGTTTTAACCCCAACGATAAGACAGCCGCGATGGGCAGGGTCAGTGCCATCAAGACCTTAACGGCTTTCTGGATGGTCTCAGAGAATGCCGCTTTTTGATCAGTGGAAAAGTGTTCCGACAGGGTCGGCAGCAAGGCTGTGCCGATGGCTGTGCCAATCAGCGTTTCAGGTACCTGTTGAATCATCCATCCGTAAGACAGCGAGGTGACCGCCCCTGTTGCCAGCCGCGAGGCGAGGTTGTCACGGATGATGAAAATAAGCTGGATAAAGAACATCGTGATCAAACGGGGACCCATCAGTCTGATGACTTTCTTGACGTCCTCATTCTTAAGGTCAATTCGCGGAATCCAGTGGAAGTGATATTTTGCCAACCCCGGAACCTGGATGAGCAAATGTAGCGCGGCACCAATAATTACGCCAACAACCAGCCCTTCCACTCCCATACCGAAAGCCGGCAGGGTGATGGGGCCAAAAGAATATCCTTCTGAAGGGGCAAGCATAGTCACACCGATGATTTGCCCTACATTATAAAAAATGGGTGCCAGTGCAGGGAATAAAAAGTGTTGGTTAGCTTGCAGGCCGGCCATTACCAGACCGCTGATTGAAAAGATCAATGTGGCGATCAAATTCATGCGCATTAACTTGACGACCAGGTTTTGCTGCTCAACGGTGAACCCGGGGGCTATCCCTATTTTGGCTTTAACGATTGTTTCGGCAAAGATTGCCACAAGGATGGCAATGGCAGCAGTTATCAAAAATGCCAGGTTTGCAATTCGGCTGAAAAGGTGCCACGCGGAACGCTGACCATCACGGGAGAGTACCTGGGTGAGCACGGGTATGAAGGCAATAGCCAGTGCCCCGCCGGAGATGACGGCAAATAGCAGATCAGGGATGTTGTTGGCAGCATTGAAGGTATCCAGTTCCGAAGAAAGCCCAAATTGTCTGGCAGTCAGGATCAACCTAACGAAGGCTAGAACCTTGTCGACAAGGAACAGCCCTGCCAGCAGGAAGGAAATCTTGGTTAGCTTAGAAAACTTCATCGAAACACCCCAGCGATTGGTAAATAGAGTCTGTTAATCTTAGCATAACTTTTTCACGGACTCGCCGCAATCTTTTTATCAGGTAAAATTGGGATGGGAATCAGAAAGGAAAAAGTATGAAAAATTTTGGGAAACTTTACGTGGTTGCGATACCCATCGGTGACCCCGGGGATATCACCCTGCGGGCAATTGAAACGCTTAAGACTGTCAATGCTGTGGTTTGTGAAGAAGCCAAACCTGGCAGTATTTTGATGAAAAAACTTGGCATTGAGGGAAAGGAATTGGCGCTGCTCAATGAACACAATGAGGAAGAAGCAGCCGCCAATTTGTTGGTGCGAATGATGAATGGCGAGAGTCTGGCGCTGATTTCTGACTGTGGCACTCCTGTATTTTCTGACCCGGGGGCTTATTTGATTCAACTGGCGTCCAGTTCGGGGGTCGTGGTATCGCCAGTACCGGGGGCATCGTCTTTGATGGCAGCTCTCTCCATTTTGGATTTTAAAATGGGGCGGTTTGTTTTTGCCGGCTTTCTGTCACGTGATCCAGATCAGCGCCGAAGTGAAATGACTCGCTACCGCAATCTTCGAATTCCAGTTGTGTTGATGGATACTCCATATCGGCTTGGTGCACTGCTGGATGATGTGATCAAGGTTTTTGGAAAAAACATTTGGGTGACGGTTGGGTTTGACCTGACTCTGCCCACGGAGACGATTTATCGTGGTGAAGCCGAACAGGTGCGCAAACAGATTGGTCCGCGCAAGGGTGAGTTTGTAATGATTGTCGGGAATTGAGGATCTAGA
>CAYXWV010000053.1:0-21907 GCA_964468875.1 uncultured Anaerolinea sp.
TTTCTCTTTTTTTTATTTTCTTGCTCTTGACTACTTTTTAGGCAGCCTCTTTTTTTAACTAAAACAGAAAATGATTACCGTGTTAATCTCACGTAATAACGATAGCGGTCGCCGCGGTATAGAATTTTCACATATTCAATGGGTTTCCGGTTTTGGGCAAACAAAACCCGTTCGCTGAGCAGGAGGGGAGCACCCTCCATGATTTGCAGTAGTTCGGCTTCTTCGACAGTGGCGAGGGTGACTTCGAGGGTTTCATCCGCTTCGGAGGGGATGATGTTGTATTTTTCCTGCAGAATTCGATAGAGCGACCCGCTGGCCTGGATATCCTCCCGGTTGATGGACTGCTCCGGGGTAAGTGCCAGGTGAGAGGTTTGCAGCCCGATGGGCACTCCGTCGCCCAAGCGAATGCGTTCGATGCGCAACACCTTTGTTCCAGCAGAAATTTCGAGCTTCTGGGCAATCTTGGCAGGAGCATCCATCCATTCCAATGAACGAATGATTTGACCTGGTGTGATACCTCGTTTCAGCAGGTCTTCTGAAAAGCTGGTCAATTCCATCAGTCCTTTTTGAAGTTTTTGGGGCGAAACAAAGGTGCCCCGTCCGTGTTCGCGATAGAGGTAACCTTGGCGTACTAGTTGGTCAATGGCTTCACGGATGGTGGTGCGGCTGATATTGTAAATCACTTCAAGCTGGCGTTCAGATGGGATGGACGTACGAGGCTGCCATTCGCCGTCTTCAATCTTTTGACGTAAAATAGCAGCAAGCTGATTGTATTTGGGCAATGCGTTATACGGATCAATCGTTCTTGACATTTGTTTTGAAAGTGGTACACTAATGGTTGACTGGTAATGTGGTCACTACCAGTTTGATTATCCGACTTTTTTATTCTTTCGTCAAGTATGGAGTTTCAGGCGTGATAGAGCCTATTTCAGACGAACAACTCCACAATCTGGTGCAGCGGGTGGTGCAGCAAACAGCCGGTTCCATGCTGGAACCTCTGTCCGCGCCAGTTTCATTGCAATCTGCGAACCCAGCCGGAACACCTTCTGTTAAACAATCTGAAGCATCGGTACCTGCCGACAAAAAGTTGATTGCCATCGGAACCGATCACGGCGGTGTGGATCTCAAGCAAATCCTCCAAGCTGACCTGGCTGAAATGGGATATGAAGTCATCGACTGCGGCACCAACACCAAAGATCCGGTGGATTATCCGGATATTGCTTTGGCGGTGGCGCAATTGGTTGCCTCGGGTAAAGCCTGGCGGGGCGTTGTCATTGACGGCGCGGGGATCGGTTCGTGCATGAGTGCCAACAAGGTGCCCGGCGTGCGCGCTGCCATGTGCGTGGACTATGCCACCGCTGTAAACAGCCGTGAACACAACGATGCCAATGTTCTCACTCTAGGCGCCGGGCTGATTGGCGTCAACCTGGCAAAACAAATTCTCAAAACTTGGCTTGCCACAGAATTTGGCGGCGGCAGGCATGCTAAACGAGTAGACAAGATTACTGCAATTGAGAAATCTTATTTGAAGGAGGGGAAGTAATCATCATGGCCCCTGATATTAAAACAATTGAGAAGCTGGTTGAAGTGATCACTCGCGAGGTGCTGCTGGCAATGGTTGAGCAGGAACAAAAAAACCAGACCCCTGCCGGCGAATCTTGCGTGGTCGAAGTGGCGAACGGCGTAAAAGTAACCACCTGTTTCAACAATGCTGGGCATGTGGTCAGCGCTGGCGCAGAGCGGCTCACTTCAACGGTGGGTGTGATTCCGCAGGATATTTCATTGGCAGGCATGATTGACCATACCCTGCTTAAGCCGGATGCCACACCCGACAAGATTGCCCAGCTTTGTTTTGAAGCGCGGAAGTACCATTTCGCCTCTGTGTGTGTCAATCCCACCCATGTGCGTTTGTGCGCTGATCTGCTACGCGACTCTGAGGTGAAGGTTTGCACGGTGATTGGCTTCCCTTTGGGTGCCACCTCGCCTGAAGTGAAAGCATTTGAAGCCCGAAACGCGCTTGACAACGGTGCTACCGAGATTGACATGGTAATTAACATCGGTGCGCTCAAGGCTGGCGAGAACGAACTGGTTGCCAAAGATATCCGCGGGGTGGTTGAAACCGGTCATGCCGCTGGAGCGTTGGTAAAAGTAATCATCGAAACCGCCCTTCTGAACGATGAAGAAAAAGTGGTTGCCTGCTTGCTGGCAAAGGAAGCCGGTGCGGATTTTGTAAAGACTTCCACCGGTTTTTCAGGCGGCGGTGCCACCGTGCATGATATTGAGTTGATGCGCAAGACGGTTGGCCCCACCATCGGGGTCAAAGCGTCAGGCGGGGTACATTCGCGTGAAGAAGCCGAAGCGCTGGTGGCTGCCGGGGCGACCCGCATTGGTGCCAGCGCCGGGGTGAAGATCATCCAGGTCGGCGGAGCTGAAGCCAAACCCGCCGCGGCTCCAACAGCATCAAAAGGATATTAATTCAGGAGTTCTTATGTTAATTGCGCGTGTGATCGGAACCACCGTTTCAACCATCAAGGATGAGAAACTGACTGGCCGCAAGCTGCTCATCGTCCGGCAGACGGACGAGCGTGGAGAGCCGGTTGGCAAACCTTACGTGGCGATTGATACTGTGGATGCCGGGGTAGGTGACCTGGTGCTGACGGCAGGCGGATCAAGCGCCCGCCAGACCAACATCACCAAAGACACCCCCGTGGATGCCGTGATCATGGCTATGATTGATTCACTGGAAGTTGGCGGAGAAACCGTTTACCGCAAGAGTTGAGCAGATGACCGAACTCGATCGAGACCTCGCTTCAATTCAGGAAGCCCGCGAGCTAACCAATCAAGCCTATGAGGCCTGGAAGGTCTGGTCAAAAGCGTCTCAAGAGCAGGTGGATCGAGTGAGTGCTGCCATGGCTGAAGCGGCATATGCAGCCGCTGAACGGTTGGCGCGTATAGCGCATGAAGAGACCGGCTATGGTGTGGTCAATCACAAGAAATTAAAAAACGAGTTTGCCGCCCGCGGTGTCTGGAACAGCATCAAAGACACCCGCACGGTAGGCATCATCCGCGTGGATGAACAACGCAAACTTTATGAAATCGCCTGGCCGATGGGCGTGATTGCCGCCCTGACACCGAGTACCAACCCGACCTCTACTGTCATTTATAAGATTCTGATCGCATTAAAAGCCCGCGATGCCATCGTGATCGCACCTCATCCTTCCGCGGCAAAGTGCTGTTACGAGACAGCCTCGATGATGGCAAGGGTGGCTGAAGAGAACGGCGCGCCAAAGGGCCTGATTGGTTGTTTGCAAAACATTTCGCTTTCAGGCACCAATGAGTTAATGAGTCACAAGCACACCGCGTTGATTCTGGCGACCGGGGGCACCCCCATGGTGCGCGCAGCGCATTCCACGGGTAAGCCGGCTTACGGGGTGGGTCCCGGCAACGTGCCGGTTTATGTGGACCGCTCCGCTGACCTTGAAAAAGCTGCCCGCTATATCGTGGCGAGCAAAGCCTTTGATTGCTCTACCATTTGCGCCACTGAACAGGCTGTGGTGGCTGACGCCCCCATTGCCCGCCGCCTCGAGAGCCTGATGCAGCAGGAGGGAGCCTACTTTGTCAATGAACAGCAGGCATCCCTATTGCGCAAGCTGCTTTTCAATCTGGATGGCGGCATGAATACAGCTACGGTTGGCAAACCCGCCGAATACCTGGCTGGGATGGCAGGTTTTGAAATTCCGCGCGGCACAAGGGTGCTGGTTGCCCGGTTGACCAAAACCGGCAAGGATGAACCGTTGTCACGTGAGAAGCTCACCACCGTTCTTGGCTGGTATGAAGAGAATGGCTGGGAAGCCGGCTGCGAACGCTGCATCGAGTTGATCCATTTTGGTGGACGAGGCCACAGTTTGATTATTCATGCCAAGGATCAGAACGTGATCATGGCGTTTGGACTTGAAAAACCGGTCTTTCGTATCGCAGTGAACACCATGGGCACCATGGGTGCCATTGGCGTGACCACCGGGGTGATGCCCTCGCTGACCTTGGGTGCAGGTGGCGTGGGCGGCTCGATCACCGGCGACAATGTGACAGTCACCCATTTGTTTAATGTGAAACGCCTGGCTTATGAAACCTCTGCGCCGCCTCTTGAAGCCATGATCCCCGGCGAAGACCGCATTGGGCCTTCCGCACAGGAGATCGAAGTGGTGGTACGCAGTGTGGTGGAAGAAATTCTACAATCAAGATAAATCGATTTGATTTTGAGAAAGGAAAGTTAAAATGTCTTTTGATACTGCTTTAATCGCTCTGGGAATGGTGGAAACTCGCGGTCTGGTGGGCGCAGTCGAAGCTGCGGATGCCATGGTCAAAGCCGCAAATGTGGTTTTGATCGGCTCTGAATATGTGGGCGGTGGTTATGTAACCGTGATGGTGCGCGGTGATGTGGGCGCGGTCAAAGCTGCCACCGACGCCGGTGCGGCAGCAGCCAAGCGCGTGGGTGAATTGGTATCTGTGCATGTCATCCCGAGACCGCATCAAGACATCGAAATGATCCTTCCACAAAGCTCCAAAGGCAACATCGGCGGCCGCGGCACAGAATCCAAAAAAGCCTGATCAGGCTGTTTGACTGCCAATTGAACCGTTTGGTGCGCGGGAGAAATGTGTGTTGAACCCGGGTGTGCCAATTTATAGGAGGAATCATGGCGGATGCATTTTCATTGCGCTGTTATTGTTTTATTGACCGCATGCAGGCGCAGTATGCTGCCTTTGTTGGCACGATCACCCAGGGCGACCTGCCCGTGGAGGGCATGGCTGCCCTATACGTTGAAATGGCGCCCGGCAACGAGGTCTTTCGTGTGGTAGATATTGCTGTCAAAGCCACAGAAGCAAGGCCTGGCGCCCAGATCGTTGAGCGTGAATTTGGCATGTTCGAAGTTCACTCGCTCAACCAGGCTGCCGTGCTTGAAGCCGGTCAGGTAGTGCTGGATCGATTAGGTCTGAAAAAGGAAGACCGCATCAGACCTGAAGTGGTTTCAACCCAGGTGATCACGCGCATTGACCCGTATCAGTCGCAGTTGATCAACCGCTTCAGGCGGGGAAGCATGTTGGTGCCGGGTGAAACCCTGCTGGTATTGGAGTGTGCTCCGGCGGCTTACATCAATTACGCCTGCAATGAAGCCGAAAAGAACGCCAATATCAAGATTGTGCATGTCTCTTCTGTCGGTCGTTTTGGACGCATGTGGCTTTCAGGTAGTGAATCAGAGATCATCACTGCCAAAAACGCCGCAGAATCCGCCTTACGCAGCCTGGAAGGCATCCAGGGTTAGGAGCACGGCATGGCAAAGATTTTCATCACCGAGCGTGATATCGAAGATATGGCCAGGCGGGGTGAGCTCTCACTCACCATGACTGACAATGTGGTGCTCACCGAACTGGCATTTGAAAAGGCTGAGAAGTTGGGGGTGGTGTTATTGCAGCCTCATCAGCTTCCACCGGCGGCGCCTATCCGGCCGTATCTCTCTGAACCTGTATCGCCACAAGCTCCGCTTATACAGCAGACCCGCTTACAATGCAGCGCATCAACCACTAGTGACGAAGAGGTGCTCCGTCAGCGGGTTCGTGATGCGGTCAAGGAAAAACTGGGCAATCAGATTGATCCGGTTTTGCTTGAAACCATCATCACCCGAGTATTAAATAACGTAGGGATCAAGTAAGCCATGCTGTTGGGTAAAGTCGTGGGTACAGCCGTATGCACGGTAAAATATCCGGGTATGGAAGGATTGAAACTGCTTCTGGTCCAACCGGTTAACAAGCACCTGGAACACGTGGGGGCGGTCCAGGTTGCCGTGGATGTGGTCATGGCTGGTGTGGGGGATCTGTGTATGATGGTTCGTTCACGTGAAGCTGCGCTGGCGATGCCGTCTGTCAAATTTGTTCCAGTAGATCTGGCGCTGGTTGGTGTGGTGGATGAACTGCATGTCTTGCCCGACGGTGATTTTGATTTTGTCTTGAAAAAGGGCGTTAACCAGTTTAGTTGAACGAGGAAAGATGATTCTGGCAAAAGTGACCGGCACCGTGGTAACCACCATCAGCCACCCTGATTTTAAGAATCGCAGGCTGCTGGTGGTGCAGCCATTGGTCATGGAAGGCGAGAAAGCGAATGATGATTTCATCGCTCTTGACGCCACCCATGCCGGCATTGGCGACACCGTGATTATCAACCGCGAGGGCGGGGGCGCGCGGCAGGTTCTGAAAAACCCCGATGCTCCGATCATTTCGGTGATCGTGGGTATTGTTGATTCGGTAAGTATTTATTCGTAGAGACACGGTGCGCCGTGTCTAAAATTTTGCAGGGGTAGTTGGAATAATCTCAGGGAATATTGAATGAAAACAAAAACTCCATCTCCATTTGACCCCGGAACAATAGCCGGGTTGACCCTGCGCAACCGTATCATCCGTTCAGGCTGCTTTGAGGGTATGTGTCAGGACGGCAAGATCACCGAAGCACTGATTGAGCATCACCGCCGGGTTGCTCAAGGTGGGGTGGGCATGACCACCGTGGCTTATTGTTCGGTAAGCTATGACGGACGGGCGTTTGGTCATGAAATGTGGATGCGCCCTGAACTGGTGCCAGATCTCAAACGCCTGGCTGACGCTGTTCATCAAGAAGGAGCGGCAGTTTCTATTCAAATTGGGCACTGCGGATTCTTCTCGAATCCGAAGGAGATCGGCAGACGACCGTTGGGGGCATCGGTTAAGTTTTGTCTCTTCCGCTTGTCATTATGCGAGGCAATGAATGAAGCGCAGATTGTGGACAAAATCAAAGATTTCGGTAGAACCGCTGAATTGGTCAAAGAAGCCGGTTTTGATGCAGTCGAGATCCACGCTGGGCATGGATATCTACTCAGCCAGTTCCTCTCGCCGTGGACCAATCACCGCCGTGACCAATATGGCGGATCGCTCGAAAACCGGATGCGATTTCCGCTGGCTGTCATCCGTAGGGTTCGGCAGGCAGTTGGCGAGGGCTTTCCCATCTTGATCAAGATGAATGTCAGTGACGGTATCCGTGGTGGGCTAACCATGGAAGAAGCCGTTGAGGCTGCCAGGCAGTTTGAATTAGCGGGTGCCAGCGCATTGGTGACCAGCTGCGGTTTTACTGCCAAAACCCCGCTTTACATGATGAGGGGCAAAGTTCCCACCCGAGAGATGGCTGCCAACCAGGCAGATTGGCTGATCAGGCTGGGAATGAGCCTGTTTGGTTGGCTAATGGTGCAACGCTACCGTTTTGACCGTCTTTTCTTATTGAAAGAAGCGCTAAAAATCCAGGGTGCTGTTTCCATACCCGTTGTTTATATTGGGGGAGTGTTAAGACTGGAAGACATGCAATATTTGATGCAAAACGGGTTTAACTTCATTGAAATTGGACGCGCCACGGTTCGCGACCCTGATTTTGTCAATAAAATAATATCCGGAGAGAAGACATGGTCAGATTGTGATCAATGTAACCGCTGCATCGCAACCATGGATGCAGGCGGGTTGTATTGCGTGACTGCCAAGGAAGGGAAATAGGCAGTTCCCATTTGATAATAATCCCCTTTGACTTGTTTGGCTTGTTCAATATATAATTTACCCATTGTTTGAAATTTGCATTACGGATAGAGGGAATTTTGGTAAAACCAGATATCTTGCTCGTTGATGATGACGAGGTGATTACTGCCACCCTTGAGCGGGCTTTAAAGCGCGAGAATTTTAGCTATCTCGTGGCGCATTCTGGTGCAGAAGCTTTGCAGCTTGCACGCCGCCAAAAGCCAAAACTGGTATTGTTGGACGTGATGATGCCGGATATGGACGGCTATGATGTCTGTCGGGAAATGCGCAAAGACAAGAAATTATCTTCTTTGCCGGTGATTTTCCTCACAGCCAAAACAACCGACGACGATCATATCATTGGTTTCAAGGCAGGAGGAGATGATTATCTCAATAAACCATTTAATATGGAGGAGCTTGTCTTAAGGGTGCGGGCTGTTTTGAAACGAACCCAGGAGCAAACAAAACGGACGTCCAGACAATCGAAAAACGAAAATCGCGCTTTCGAATCCAAATTATTCGACAGTTCTCGGGTCACCAAACCGATTGTGGAAATTAGAGGTTACAAACTGAACATTTTGACCTTTGAACTAATGCTTCCCGGGGGTAAGAATATCCTGCTTACTCCGATTCAATTTGATCTTCTCTACAACTTTATGACCCATCCCGGTGACATCTTCTCTCCATCAGCGTTGTTGAGCATCATCTGGGATTTTCCGCCAGACACGGGTACCTCTGATCTTGTAAGGGTGCACATAAAGAATTTGCGCATGCGAATTGAAGATGATTCGGCGAACCCAACCTTCGTGGAAACCGTTCCGGGTTATGGGTACACTGTAAAGCTATAAGAAAAGCCCTCGCTTGTGTGTGAAGTCGAGGGCTCTTTTTTTTTAAATATTTCTATTCTTCATCAATTCGAGGTTTTTCGATTTTTATGCAAAACGCCAACAACAAGACTCCCACAGAAACCGGGATATACCAATATTCAATGATTTGATCAACGAGTGGCGAATTTTTGAACAATTCAGCCCCAAACAAGGTCATATCGTTATACATCACTACGCCAGCTAATATAACAACAATAGAAATGGCTACCAACAGCCAACTCTTGACACCAAAGGGAGGAGACCCCGGTTCTGGCATAGGGAGGGCAGCCCCTTTTGACCTGCCAGAAACCTTGCGGCGTTTAAGTGCATATTCGCGTTCATATCGTTTTTTGCTGCCGCGCAGAATGGCAACACGCACGTAAAACAAAACGATAGAAATCGCCACGATGATGAAACCAGTGCTTATTTTTTCCATTTCTTCCACCATGCTTTCTTCTCTGACAGTCGTTGTTTAAGGTATTTCTTAAAATCCTTCTTGGTTGGTGCCAGTCCAACCCCACGCGGCCGAAATTGACCGTGGGGGGTTAAAAATCCCATATTGGTCTTATGTTGTTCCTTGACACCATCATCACGGAGCAACGCATAACCATCAGAAGTTGGCAATCTTACCCATAAAACCCTGCGCTCCGGCCTGGCAATAAAGCCCAAGAAGTAAGGATCCATGTCTTCTTTGGGTGTTGGTAAGGTGATGATAATAAGTTTGGTATTCTTGTCAATACTTTCAATCTCAAAACTTAAACCAGCTGATGAGACTCTTTTCTCTTCTGGAAGTTGGTCTCCCACGTGATTCCACCAAAAGTTCAAGAACTTCATGCCGTCTCGTTCTAATAATTTGACGAATTGATTGGTTTGACCATGAAAGAGGATCGGCATGGCATCCAGACCAAAGTTGTTTTGAAGGCTTTTCTTTTTATCCATTCGTTAATTCTTCTCCAGATTTCAGGATGCGTTCAAGAAACATTTGAAAACTTGCAGCTTTTCGACCTAATAAGTGGTTCAAGCTGGTTGGATTTCCTGTAAGGCCATATTGATCGTAATATTCAAACATTTTTAATAATATCATCGCTTGTGATTGTTGCATCCCGTGTTGAAGCGCATTTTGAAGCCAATCTTGTCGCGGCTGTTCAACAGCCTTGACCGAAATATTCAGCGTTCGGGACAATTGTTCACTGACCTCAAGTTGACTTAATGGTTCAGGGCCAGAAAGCTCATAAATGCCGTAGGAATACTCTGATGAGGTCATCACCTTCGCAGCGGCTTCGGCAACATCTTTGAGATCAACGATGCTGATACGTACGGAGGTTTTGTAGGGGGTGACATAACGGCCTGATTTGATGGATGACCAGCCCGTCAGCATGTTTTGCATATAAGCGCACGGCTGAAGAATGGTGAAATCCAATCCGCTTTCAAAGAGGGCTTCTTCCATGTGCATTTTCTGCCAGTGGTGGGGCATGGCTTCGATTTGAGGATGAAGCACCGAATGATAAACAAAGCGTTTGACGCCGTATTTCTGGGCAAGGCGGATAAGGTTTTTACCGATTTCCAGTTCGTCAGGAGCAATATTGGGACAAATATAATAAATAATTGCGGCGGTTTTTATTTCATTCTCAAAACTAGAGGGAATTCGTAGATCGCCAATGACAGGTTTGCAGTTTCCAGATGGCGAAATTCTAGCAGCTTGTTCTTCAGACCGAACAAGTGCCATTGCTTCTGCATTCAGATTTGATAAGGAATTCAGTATGGCTTTTCCAGTTTTACCTGCCGCACCGGTTAGAAAGATCATAATAACCCTATTTCATTGATTCTGGTAGGAATGCTCCCCATTAAACTAGTCAATGGGGAGCATCTGTTCATTAGTGAAAGCTCAAATTGCTGACAAGATTACTGAAGTACATCAGTCGCGCGAATTTTCGGCGGTTTGATGAAGACAAAGATGAGGTTCAACAAAATGCCGAACACGGCTGCAGAAGCAATCGCGGGCCATCCACTGGGGAAGACTTTCTGAAGCAGAGGAATGGGAAGGCTGCCATTGTAGCCAATGTTGCCACCCAAACCAACAACCAGGATGAGGGCAACGATTGCCAACTTGGACGGGTCGAAGAGGTCAACTTTTTCTGCCATCATCAAAGCAATACCTTGAACGCCGATGACACCATAAAGGTAAACTGCCAAACCACCGATGACTGGCTGCGGAATACTGTAGACGATGTCATACAGTGTGCCGCTGAAGCCAAGTAAGATGGCGATACAACCGGCGGTGATCAAGGCTGGGCCTGAGTAGTTGCGGGTGATGACCATGAGAGAGTTGTTCTCACCGTAGTTGGTGCCTGCGGTGGAGCCGAACAGACCGTTGACCAGGTCATTCAAACCATCGAGCATCAGGTTGAGGCCGATGAAGCGAGCCAATTGGGGTTTCTCACGGCCTTGTTCTTCTGCCAGATGGTCAACATACAGACTGATCTGATAGAGGTGGGCGGTGGATTCCGGGATGGTGGCGATGGCCATCACACCAACACCAACGAGTACAGCTATCGTTTGAGGATGGTTGAAGACCGGGAAGGAGAAGGTGGGCAATCTGAATGCTTCACTGACAAAGATAGCATCCAGTTTGACCAGACCTAGGGGAATGGAAACGAGATAGCCAAAGATCAAGGCTAACAAAATGGGGAGCATGCCGATGAAGCCTTTTCCTTGCAGGTAAACGGAGAACAAAACAGCAGCAAGGAAGGTGAGGAGTGAAGCGCACCACCATTTAAGCAAAATTGCGGTCTCTGGAATGGAAATTGTGGCGGGAATAACGCTTGCGGTGGTGTTGGCATAATCCTGATTCCACCAGGCGCCTGATGCCATCTGGAGGGCGGTGAATGCCAAGCCAAGGCCGATGATCATTGCAACAGGACCGGTAACTTCTGGGGGCAGGATTTTGTCCAAACCCTTCTTTCCACCGGTGAGGCGGATGATCAAGCCAAAGATGATGTTGATCAAACCAGTGGCGATAAAGCCAGCGGTGACGATTGAAATGGTTTCAGGTTTGGCGATTTGACCATAACCCAAACCTGGTTCAACCGTAGCCATGATGGTGGTTACGGCTGCAATATATGCGAAACTGGAGCCGTAATAGAGGGGAATGTAAGTCTTGATTGAGATATAGGAGCCAATTAAGGCAACGATGGTGCCGAATCCGGTGACTGTCAGAACTGTTGACACATCAAAGTGCATCAACATGGCGCACAATACAGTGGCAGGGAACATGGTTAGAACGTGCTGGAAACCGAGTAAAAGCATCTTGCCAAATGGCGGTTTATCTTGTGGAAGATAACCGATTACTTTTGCAGTAGCTGCCATAGGTTTTTTCCTTCTTTCCTGTGAATGAATTTTTACAATGATGAACTTGTTTTTTTTTGTGCTGATTCTTGACAATTACTTCTTAAGGTTCAACTTTTTTATTTCCTCCTCATTTACCATCAATTATTCTCGATAATCACCTCCTCAATACAGAATCCATCCTGATCTTAATATCATACAACATTTGTCAAGATGGAGGATGGGGAGATTTCAAATCTCCCCATCATATTGCCAGATTATTTGTTACCAAGCAGCAGCGCAACAACCAATAAAACCAGCGCCACTGGAATTACATAGAGAAGCATTTTTACTTCTGCTATTTCTAACAAACCCTTAAACCCCTTTTTAGGTGCGGTATTTGGTTCAACTACCTCTTCTTTTTTCTCTACTTCTGCTGACATCTTGCCTCCAAAGTCTTTTGTAATTTATCACAACCGGATTTGATCATTGATTTTGCGACGCTGTCGATCATGCGCTGTCCAACGCTGGCAAGCGTGCCACCAATATTCACATCACCGGAGTAATTCAATTTAGTTTGGTTGTTGCTCAGGTCGGTAAATTTGACGCGGCCGACACCTTTGGCAAAACCGGCTTTTCCTTTGCCTTCGATATTCAGAGTGCAACTTTCAGGCGGGTTAATATCAGTTAAAGACAACACACCTTCAAAAGCTGCGGATATTGGACCGATGCGAAGGTTAATAGTGCCTTCGTAGTGGGTATCGTCAACCTGAACCAGTTTTTCCATACCTGGAACAGCCGTGGCAAGTGCGTTCGGGTCGTTAAACATCTCATAGACTGCCTGCTGCGGACCGTTGAAAATATATTCGCCTTCAACATTCATTTTGAACCTCCTAGGTTTTTCTTACAAATTATCACGAAGGAATGACTCCCTTGAATCGCCATTATTTTGCTTTTTGAACATACTGATACAGCAAGCCTGGGTTCAGGTTGGATTCGGTCAAAAAGATCGGTATTTCGTACAGGGCGTCTTCAACCGCCTGGCAGAAAGCCGGTGGTGGGGGTAATGCACCTGCTTCACCCACACCCTTGATACCTAGCTCGTTGAGTGGGCTAGGATGTACATTGTGACCAAGTTCCATCTTTTTGGGCATATCGGTGGCTTGCGGCATCAAATAATCCATGAAAGAGGCGGTCATTAACTGGCCGTTTTCATCGTAAACCACCTTTTCGTAGAAGGCATTTCCAATGCCCATTGAGATACCACCTTCAAGTTGTCCTTCAAGCAGCATGGGGTTGATGACCGTACCGCAATCGTGAACTACAACAAGGCGGTCAATTTTTACCTTGAATGTTTCAGGGTCCACATCTACGATCATGGCGCAAGCACCTGAACCCGTAGAGGCATGTGGAGGGGCATAATAGGCAGTCGCTTCGAGGCCGGGTTTCACATCGGCTTCTACCGCACCGCGCATGGGGTTGGCTCTTCCAGCCAGATCGCCCAGATTGACTGTTTTTTCAGGTTGTCCCTTAACACATATTTTGCCTTCGCAAAGTTCTATTTGATCTTCAGGAACATCAAATAGTTTGCTGGCTGTGGTGAAGATTTTTTGGCGAACCATTACTGCGGCGCTATGGACGGCGGAACCGACGATGGTGGCACCACGGCTGGCAAAGGTGCCGGCTCCCCAATGGAAGTGGTGAGTATCGCCTGTGATGACTTTAACGTCTTCAACGGGGACGTTGAGTTGTTCTGCCACAATTTGTGCAAAAACGGTGGCATGACCCTGGCCTTGGGAGCTATATCCGGTTGCAACGCTCACTTTACCGTTATTGCCAACCGTGATTCGACAGCCTTCATAAGGCCCGACTGCGGTCCCTTCGGTGAAAGTGACCACACCAATTCCAAGGTGTTTGCCTTCTTTTCGGGCTTTAGGTTGAATTTCTTTGCGGAATTTTTCATATTCGACCATCTCGAGACATTTCTCGAGGTTGTTCTTATAATCGCCGCTGTCGAGTACGCCAACCACAAAGTCCTGGCCAATGATACCGGTATTTAGAGGGAATTCTTTTTCAACAAGCAAATTCTTCATTCGAATTTCTGCCGGGTCCATTTTCAGTTCTCTGGCGGCAAGATCCATCATACGTTCCATGACAAAGACGCCTTCAGAACGTCCGGCACCGCGGACGGGGGTCACCACCATTTCATTGGTGAAGACCATGCGAATTTCTGTGGAGAAGTTGGGCACTCGGTAATTGCTGACCGTATGAGTTTGGGTGTTGAGAGGCACGGTCATGCCGTATGGATCGTATGCGCCTGTGTTGTGATAAAAGATATCTTTGAAACCAAGGATGGTGCCGTCTTTTTTCAGCGCCATCTCGCAGTGATGTACCTGGTCGCGTTCAGAAGTGGTTGCCAGGAAATTTTCTTTGCGATCTTCAAGCCATTTAATGGGACGGTTGAGCTGCATTGAAATCCAAGGCAGCAGCACATCATCTGCCTGTGAGGTCATCACTTTAGGTCCAAAACCACCACCAATGAAGGGGGTGATCACCCGCACCTGGTTTTCGACCAACCCTGATCGGCCAGCAATGGCTGCCCGAAGAGGCAGCGGCGCCTGGGTGGTCGCCCAGACAGTGAGTTCTTGGGTGCCTTCATCCCAGTTAACCACAAGTCCACGGTTTTCCATGGCGCCGCCGATGACGTGATCTGCAACCAGCCGGTGTGAAATAACCACATCAGCCTGTTTTTTGGCGGCTTCATAATCGCCAGACTCTTGTTTGACCAAGGCAGCCATATTGGATGGCAGATCATCATGTACCAGCACGGAGGTGTCTTCCCAGGCTTTCTCAAGATCAATCACAGCCGGCAGTGGTTCTGCGTCGAAAATGATGTCTTCGCAGGCGTCTTCTGCAATGTAGCGATTTTCGGCAATCACAACTGCAATTGGCTCGCCTGAGAATCTGACCTTGCCTTTGGCGATTGGGGGAAGAGGGCGTGCGTTGAACTGGGCACCTTTAATGGCAAATGGAGGGGGCACCTGAAGGGGTCCAACTTTCCAATAATCGCCAAAATCTTCAGCAGTATAGACTGCTACTACACCGGGGTGCTTTCGTGCTTCTGAAACATCAATGTTCTTGATAATCGCATGCGCATAGTCGCTACGGAGAAATGCCGCGTGCAGCATCCCCGGAAATTCTAGATCGTCAATAAATTTTGCCCGACCTGTTAACAATTGTTTGTCTTCAAGCCTGGGTATGGGTTGTCCAAAGTATTTTCCAGCCATGATTACCTCTATCCTCTCTATTTACCGGCTGACATCTTCTTGGAAGCTTCCTGAACCGATTCGATGATTTTCTCATAACCGGTGCAGCGGCAAATGTTGCCGTCAATGGCTTCGCGAATTTCGTCTTCCGTGGGATGGGGATTCTCTTCCAGGAAGGGAACGACCGTCATTAAAACGCCGGGGGTGCAGAAACCGCACTGCAAACCGTGCTTCTCATGAAAAGCTTCTTGAAGCGGATGCATTTTTTCGGGGGTTCCCAACGATTCCACGGTCTTGATATCATGTCCGTTAGCCTGAACGGCAAACATGAGGCATGAGCGAACGGGTTCGCCATCGAAAATAATGGTGCAGGCTCCGCACATGCCGTGTTCACAGCCTACGTGGGTGCCCATCAATCCCAGATCATGGCGGATGAAGTCACTCAACAGCAATCGTGGTTCAACCTGGCGTTCATATACCTGACCGTTGACGGTTACTTTTACAGGAATTAATTGGGTCATGGTTAACTTCCTTTTTTGGCGCGATCAAAAGCAGTGGTAAGCGATCGCGGAACGAGCGTACGGATAAGATCACGACGATATTCGGCTGTGCCGTTCAGATCGTTGGCAGGGTCGATTTCAGATTGGACGGCTTCACCAATTTCTTTGAACAATTCCTCGCTGGCTGTTTGACCAACGAACATGCCTGAAACCTTTTCAGAGAGGATAGGCATATCACTCACGCCCATTAAGATCATGCGTACTTCTTTACAGCGATCTTTGTCATCAAGGGTGACAATGGAAGTAACTGCTGCCAGGGCATAGCCGCCGCTTTGGCGCGCAACCTGTTGATAACTGCTGCCAGTGCGGGCAGGGTTGGGGGGTAAAACTACTTCAGTGAGCATTTCGTCATATTCAATGGTGGTCATAAAAGGCCCGATGATCAGGTCTTTGGCTTCAACCCAGCGGTCTTCTTTTTCTTTGCCGCGGATGAGGCATTTGGCATTCATCACCATCGAAATGCCGGGCAGCTGGCCTGAAGGGTCGGCGTGGGCGATAGCACCACCAAAAGATCCACGACGGCGGATTTGACCATGCCCGATAAAGTGGGTGACTTCGGGAATCAATGGAAACCGTTTTTTTACTTCTGGATCATGTTCCACTGTCCATACACGGGTCATGGTGCCGATGGCGAGTCCGCCATCCGAAGTCGGCTTGATGTAAAACAATTCGGGAATGTTGTTGAGGTCTACCAATGCAGGTGGTCTGGCCATGCGGAAGTTCATGGCTGCGATCAAACTTTGACCGCCTGCCAGAACTTTGCCGTTGTAGCCAAGTTCTGCCAATGTATCGAGCGCTTCCTCCACACTGGCGGGGGCATAATAATCGAACTGTGCTGGCTTCATTAAAACTTACCTCCTGAAAATGAGGATACCAATCGCCTGGAGCGTTTGTGGCCTAATTATAATCGGATAATACCGGTCGTATTAATTTGATAGACCTTCAGGCGAAATTCGTTACACCTGAAGGTCTATATTTTCAAGATTACTCTTTGAAGGCTACGAAGCGGCCCCACATGGATTCTGCTTCCATGGCTTTCTGAAGGTAGCAGCCGATGTAGTAGCGGCCACTCTTGGCTGTGGCAAGATCGCCGGCCAGATTTTCGGCATGCACGATGGTCTTGGGGAAGAGGTTGAGGTGCATGTCTTGATAGAAACCTTCCAGAGGATACATCTCATCCCAGTCTTTGCCAAAATCCTTAATCAGTTTGGCATTGGCTTCAGCGAAGGTCTTGGGGTGCCAGATGCGCATGATCGTGTTCATGGGGTGATCTGCTGAGACGGCGTCCACGCCGATCCATTTGATTTTCATATCAATGGCCCATTGGGAGAAATCGGCAGAAGGGCCTGGGTGTTTCACCATATAGCGGAATTCATCAGAATCTTTGCTGTTCCAGCCATACTTGTTCCAGCCGGTCTTGATGATGAGGATGTCGCCCTTGTGGACTTCGACCTGATCCATGATCATCTGTGGGGTATAAACACTGGCATCGCTGACAACTTTTGAAATATCTGCGATAACACCGGGGCCGACCCATTCCTTGAGGGGAACCTGACCAATGGCGCGACCATTTGGATAGAAGTGTTTTTCACCATCCATATGGGTGCCAAGGTGGATACTGGCGTTGCATACAGAGCCGTTGCGGCCCATGCCAAAATATTGACCGCCAACACGTTTGGTGTAGGTCACGCTCAGGGGAACGTAGTTCAACCACTGTGGGGTCATCACGCTGAACGGAACGGTCATGTCAATCATTTCTGATTTCTGCATAATGCTCATGAAATCATCTTCGCTCATGCCGTCAGGAGCAGTCATTGCAGATACACGAGACCAGGCGGTTTCCACTTCCATGAAGGGAATCGGCATGATCTGAATCCAGGCGCGTTTGTTTTTCAGTTTGTCGATGTCGCCAACAATGGCTTCAGCCAGCACCAGGTGGGCTTTCGGCATATCAATGTGGGTCATCTTGTAGTATTTATCCTGGGGGAAGGTTTCATCCCAAGTCTTGCCGGTTTCTTTTTGCAGCTTGGCTTCGGCGCGTTTGAAGTGATCTTCATGCCAGCGGCGGATGGGGGTGTTCATGGGGTGCTCAGCTGAACCGCAATCCACACCGACGACTTTCAATTTCATATCAATTGCCCACTGATAGAAATCCAGTGAGGGACCGGGATGGCGAACCAGGAAACCAAATTCCATGGATTCGACGCCGCCCTGGGCTTTTTTGTTTACAACGGGTTTTTGATCAAATGAATATTTATGGTAGCCAGTGTTGATGATCAGAATGTCACCTTTTTTGACTTCCACTTTCGACATGATCATCTCAGGAGTATAAATGCTGTAATCTGAGACCAGATCAGAAATGTCAGCGATGACGCCGGGTCCGTTGAGATCGGTCAGGGGGATGTCAGCGATGGCGCGGCCGCCTGAATGGAATGCGCGTTCGCCAACCAGGTGAGTGCCGACAGTGTTGCTCCAGTTTAAAATCTGACCATTGGCGCCTTGTCCGCCGCCGAGAGCACCGGTGACACGTTTGAAGAAATGCACTTCAAGCGATTTTTCATGCGGATGGGGGGGAGTAAAAATACTGCAATCCTGGGTCAGGTCATACAGTTTGGCATCGTTCATTACTTTGATAAAACTTTCGCGATCCATTATTACCTCCATCAAAAATTGGGTTGATAAATTATATATTGTATTTCTCGGCAAACGCCACCAGAGCGTCTTCAAACAGGCTCATCGGAGCAGAAGCAACACCTGCGCCGACCTGACCCACACCCGGATCTTTGTGGGCAACACCGGTGTTCACGCGCGGAGCAATCTGTTTTTCGACGACTTTGCGGATATCCACACCAGTGGGGGTGCCGCGGAAATCAAGGAAGGGGATGGTGAACTGTTTATGTTCAGCGTAGGTGATCTCGTACATGTCGAGGGTGGTATTAATGGCATCACGCGGTGCACCTCCGATGAAGGTGACCAGGGCGGGGGCGGTGGCCATTGCGAACCCTCCGATGCCGGCAGTTTCGGTGATTACACTGTCGCCAATATCGCGGCAGGCATCTTTTTCACTAAAACCGGGGAAGTAGAGCGATTTCACAATGGGTGAAGGTGCGGTGAACCAGCGATCACCCAGACCGCTGACCTTTATGCCCCAGTCTGTACCATTACGCGCCATGATAGTCACGATGGTGCTGCCATCCACATTGTGCCCGGCAGCCGTCATAGATTTACAAGCGGCCATGATTGGATTAAGAATACTTAAAGCATTCTCGCCCAAGAATTTAATCACATCAAAGGCGGTTTGTGTGTCTTTGGCTGTTTTAGAAATCCAGGGGGCTAATAGTGTGGTGAATAGAATTGATGCTGCATCTTCTCGGTTGTGGCCGTCATCACCCATGTGCAAGGATTTTGAGATAATGGCGCGAATGTCGATGCCGCCCATTGCTTCAAGCGCGACTTTAATGGTAGGTCCGAGAGTAGATTCCATCCATTTTAATTTATCCAATACATCCTGGCTGTAAGCCCCCATGCGCAGTACTTTACCTCGGCCTTCATTCAAATTGCCGTAGCAGGTGATGCCATGTGTTTTATTTTCGACAACATAAACCAGCTGTGATGGCATTATGATTCCGGCCATAGGGCCGCTGCTCATATGATCGTTGCATGGTGCAAATTCGATTTTTCCGGAAGCCAGCATTTTTTCGGCTTCATCTGCGGTTTTTGCTTTGCCTTCAAAGAGCAACGCACCGATCATGCCGCCTTTTACCGGGCCAGAGGCAGTTTCCCAAGTGATGGGAGGACCTGCATGAAGCAGCATGTTGTCTTTCATGCCAGGGATAACATCAATTGCCTTTGCCAGAGTCGTAACGACAGGTCGGGCTTCAATCATTTTTTCAACAACTGTTGCATTTGCTTTTTCAATATCTACCATGATTTCCTCCGAATCAAATTAAGAGCGAATTTCGCAACCGAATCAGTTTATTTTTGTTTCATTCTTTCCAAGATAGCTGCCAGTTTTTCATTTCCGCCGGCAGGGGGTTTCCAATCTACGTGAACATGAGGTGCGTTCTGATCTTTCAGGTTCTCAGCGAACGATTCGAGACCTACGTTGATTGCTTCCATGGGCTTTTTCAAGGATTGCAGATCAACTGGTTTCCCAATTGTGGCGGAATCAACCTCATCACGTTCAGCCAGACCGCGAAGAATGCGGCCTACCCGGCGGACGACCACTTCATTGCTCGGGTCAACCCAGGCACCTGCATCTTTGAGCAGTTTGATTTGTTCATCAAAGTTTTGCGGGTCTTCATCTGTACCGGTGACCACACAGTCAATCTCGAGGTACCGGCCGGCTTTCTTGGCATCATCCAGGCATTTCTTGATGGCTGGAGCGATCTCGCTGGCTGGGTTGGGATGCGAACCATAGCCGATGACCACATCCAACAGAATGACAGCCACTTCGGGGTCATTGGCTTCTTCATACAACCTGCGGATGCGAAGTTCGTTATCCATCATGGGGTGCAGGCGGCCGACAGTAAATTCGTCTTCGCCGAGGTCGATAATAGAATGCTCCTGGCTGACCAGGGAATTTGCCATCTTGTTGTCTTTATTCAATGGAGAGTTTGCCCAAACGCGGCTCAAATAACCAGCCAGAATATATTGGGCTTCATATGCCAGTGTGCCACCTGAGAACAAACCGCGCAGGTATTTTTGCTCCGGTTTGAAAAGTTTCAGATCAACGTCAATATCATCGCTGATTTTGGGCGGATTATTGGATAATTCAACCGCCAGACGTGCTGCATCATCCAACCCGGTTGCAAAGAACAGGTTACCGTCGCGCAAGGTGGTGACGGGGCGGGCTATGAAGTTGATCACAACCGGTTTGCCAGCTTTGCGGGCTTTTTTAAGCACTTCTTCAGCGACCTTCGGAGAGGGTGGTTTTGAGGTTAACACAATCACTTTGGTATCCGGGTCGCGGGCAAGCACATCCAACGCCATTAAGAATGTGATGGCGCCGACTTTTTCAGAAAGGTCCTTGCCGCCTGTGCCGATGCCGGTGGTAATGCCGCTGCCTAACTGGTGGATGCGGCAGGCTACCTGCTGCAAGCCGGTTCCGGCTGCCGCAACAATGCCAATCGGTCCGAGGCGGATCTTGTTGGCAAATGCCAGACCCATGCCGCCGACCATGGCGGTTCCGCAATCAGGACCCATCACCAGCAAACCCAGGTCACGGGCTTGCTTCTTAAGTTCGATTTCTTCTTCTACAGATACGTTATCACTAAAGAGGTGCACGTGTTTACCCAAGCGAAGAGCTTCGCGGGTTACCCCTCCAGCATAACGGCCGGCTACCGAAATGATCACCCAACTGGATTCCGGCAACATACCAGCTGCAGTTTCAAGACTGTGGGGATGGTAATCGGAATCCTGCCCTCCTTTTCGGGCGGCAAGCAATTCGTCAACTTGTGCCAGTGCATCGTCAGCGGCTTTATCAGATTCAGCCTTAATCACGATAACTAGTTCGTCAGGCTTTGAAGCCATCACTTCTTTCGAATCCAATCCGATATGGGCTAACAACTCCTTATTGGATTCGGTGCCCATCACTACGCCTGTATCCAAAACACCAGGCAACCCGGCAAGTGACCTCTGCAACGACATCAATTTTGCCGAGTCATAATACACACCACTTCGGACTTCTGTTTTTATGGTTGCCATTATCACTCCTGAGAGAGAAAATTTTGGGTCATTACAACAATAAACAACGCCTGACGATTGTTCGGAAGTTTTGCCGAACAGCAGGCAGCATTACAGAGAGATCATTGTGTTGTCGTAATGGGATTGTCTTTGCTCGAATTTTCACCTATCCATCCAATCATAACGGTTCGGATTTTACAAGCAGGGACATAATTCACTATAACACGTGAAAAAAATGAAGTCAAATTACCTTAATCGTAAATTGTATGACAAACTTCATGACTTCATTCGATTAAAAACATCCCTCGAAAAAATCAAGGGATGTTTTATGATCTGTCAAAATGGTCTAGAGTTCAATGGTTTCAGGAACGCGGAATTTTTCGTTGGCTTTGAGAACTTCATCAGTCACATTGAAGTTTAAGTCGTCGCCGATGACCTGTTTGCAGTATGCTTTCAAACGTCCCTGCCAGGTATCCTGATTTACATAGAAGATCTTGGCGCCGCCCAGTTCATGCTGCATCTGGGGGAAGGGTTTGGTGGGTTGTGCCATGGAGAAACCGGCCATTTTCCAGCCATTGTAGCTTTCGAAGGTTGACCACCATTCTTTGGATTTGAGCATTTCCAT
>CAYXWV010000054.1:0-19524 GCA_964468875.1 uncultured Anaerolinea sp.
TTCATAAAACATTTTGGCTGGATCGGCAGCTTGATCATTCTAATTGGATGCCTGATTGCCGCCATCCCCTATCGCGGTCGTGCTGGAGAAAAATACTCTTTTCTAAATCATTTTATCTCCGAGTTGGGCGAGATTGGAGTGTCGAATCTGGCTGCATTCTTTAATGTCGGGTTGGTCATCGGAGGTATACTGTTCATCCCGTTCATCATCCACCTGGGTATTACCCTTGGTCTATGGACCGGCTACGTGGGTATGGCTGCTGGCGTTATCGCATCAGTCGCCAGCGTCTTTGTGGGCATCTTTTCAATGGAGCGCCTGGCGCCGCATCGTGTAGCTGCCATGACATTTTTCAGAATGGGGTTAATCACCATCGTTGCCTTTACTCTGGCGGTTTTTTTACAGCCATCCGAAGCACGGACGATTTCTCTGGGAGTCAACATCATCGGTATCATCGCCATCGCATCCTATTCTGCATTCTTGTTCATTGTCAGGCAAAAAACAGACAAAAAGGGTGATGAGAACTACCTGCTTGACCCAACCGAGAAAAAACAGCGTCCACACTTCTGGCGCACACCTTTTTTAGAATGGGTGTTGTTCTTTGCCACTATCGGCTGGTTCTTCTGTGTTTCACTTATCCTTGTAGTTTAGAGACCTAACTTCAACTTTCTGTGTCTTAGTAAAGACTGATAAAGTAGAAAGAGCCTGTATGAAGAACAAATATATTATACTTTTTATTATAATTTTTGTCTTATTTGCTCTAGGTTCATGTTCAACTAAGACTGTAACAATCGGGGAGGAAATGAATGGCCGGAAAATTGCCGTCAAACAAGGTCAAACACTTCTATTACGCATTGACGGCAACCCCACCACAGGCTACCAATGGGTTGTGGATGAGCTTGATGAGTCAATTCTTGCTCTTTCGGACGACCCTGACTACAAATCCGACTCGATGTTGATCGGTTCAGGTGGAACTTATACCTTCAAATTTAACACTGTAAACTTAGGCGAAACCACTTTGCGCCTCAAATACTATCGGGACTTTGAAAAAGACATCCCCCCGGCGGTATATTTTGAGGTTCATGTGACCGTGGAGTAAGCAATTATACAGTGTTTATTATAAATATTAAAGAGCAAAAGACGAAAGAGCGCAGTTCTCCTGCCATATATAGGCCTCGTTCATTATTATCCAGCATATATAAGGGAGGTTCAACCACCTCTCCTATCGCATTTTACATTGTTTATTTATTTGCACTCCTCGATAGCTGGTCATGCTTTTGACGCGTGATCGGGTACCAGATTAAAAACGGCAGGGCAATCGCGAATGCGATCACCGGCACAATGGCAAAGAAAAAGCGGATGCCGAATAGTGCGTGTGTGGTTTGTTGTGCTTCCGCCACATATCCATAAAGCTTCAGCGCCCAGCCGCTGGCGGCAATGCCCAGAGCACCGGTCAGTTTGCCAAGAAAATTATTGACCCCAAAATAGATGCCTTCATGTCGTTCTCCCGTCTTTGCCTGATCCACTTCGATCACGTCGGGGATCATGCTCCACGGAAAGACATACTGTGCCGAGAAGCCCAACCCCGCCACAAATGCCACACCGTAAATGATGGGGGTAGGTTTTTCAGGCAGAAAGAATGCCACCAGAATGGCAACGCTGGCAATCACCAGACCCAGGGCATAGGCAGGCCCCTTGTTGAGTTTCTGCGAGGCGAACCGCCACGGAATGAGAAAAACCGCGATAGTTGCCAGCATTACCAGCATTACCAGCGAGGTTTCCTTTTCCATGTGCAGTTGGTACTTCAAAAAGTAAGGGAAGAGCGAGGTCAGCAGGGTAAAGCTGATGCTGATGATGGTGCTCATGATCATGTACTGCACGAAAGGCTTATTTTTGAAGACATGCTTGATCTGCGACAATGCCGGCATTTTGGCGGGGACAAGGTCGGGGTTGGGGGTCTCTTTCACCCCAAACGTGGTAATCAGCATAGTGATGATGGCAATCAACCCAAACACCGCGCCGGTGACGCTATAGGCGGCGGTCTTGGCCAGCCCCATGCCCATGAAGATACCCGCCAGCAAGGTCGTGGCAGCAGCGCCCATGATGTAGCCCAACACGGTAAAGATCATGCGAATCGAGATCAACGAGGTACGTTCATCATAGTCGTAGGTCAACTCAGCAGACAACGCGTAGTAGGGCACGCTGACCATGGTCTGAGTGGTGTCCACCAGCAAGAACGAGCCCAATACCGCCAGAAAAGCCGTGGCGCCCGTCATCCCGGCAGGCAGTGAATAAAGCAGCCAGATGGTCAGCCCAAAGGGGATGGCGCCAAACAACATGTAGGGTTTGCGCCTGCCCCAGCGGCTGCGCGTACGATCGGTGAGAAACCCAAAGATCGGATCATTAATCGCATCCCAGGTGAGCTTGCCTACCAGCAGGGCTGTACCAGCCAGCCCGGGGTCAATCCCCAGAATATCGGTGTAATAAAACAAGAGAAAGAACTGGATTGAGGCGGTGAGCAGTGAAATTCCGAGGTCAGCAACGCCGTAGGCAACTTTGGTCTTCAACGACAGTTTTGCAGTGTTCATGCTTTCTCCTCCTGGGTTATTGGGTTAGCTTTTGTTCCGCCGCGACCAAAAACTCATCCGCGCGGACAAAATAAAGATGTTCGTTTTGATTCTCTTGTATGAAGCGCGCCACGTCATCCAGACTGGTGCGATAGGCAAAAAGGTGCACACCGATAAAATGCGGCAGTTCGCCCGGTGATTCGATTTTGGCTTTCACTTTATCCAACAGTTCATCAGCCGTGTCCCAGATGTGGGCTGCCGCCGGAATCTCGTTGCTCATCACCAGCGTGTTGCCAACCCTCGTCTGCGGAACTCGTGTTACGATGGCATATCCGCTCAAAAAGCCCAGCAGCCCGCCCTTGTGACGGTCAAGCTGGCGCATCACCCTGCGTGGCGGATCAGCCACGTAAGTCGTCACCACCCGGATACCAGCTTTTTCGCAGGTAGCCGCCGTGGCTCGCATGTAATCGGTAAAACGGGGCGCGAGGGGCGGCACAATATAGCCCGCGCCTGACGGTCCGGCAATCAAGCAGTCTTTCTGCGTTTTAGTGCGCGTATAGCGTTCCAGCAGCGCCGGGGCAAATTCAGCCAGTAGAGGCTGCGTCTCCCAGTTAAAGGGGATACTGCCGCGTTTCTGACTGCGCCAGTTGCCCAGCTCGGCAGTATTCATCATCATCAACTGGTCGCCGTCCGACAGGGAAAAGGTCACATAGATTCCCTTAGGGTCCAGTTTTATTTGTGGCAGCGAATCGGGTGCAAAACCACCCAACGGTTTCACTTGGCTGTGAAAAGAGAAGTTGCCCGCAAGGTGGGAGGGTACCAGCCGCAGCCCGTTGGAAGAAAGCTGCAGCATGAACGCCAGTTCATCGTCGCGCCGGGTGTGCCAGCCGAAGATGGTGGGGTAGGGGTCGGGTTTGACCGTACGTTGAATGCGGTTCGAGAGCCTGACCTCGGCGGATTTTCTCCCCATCCACCACAACGCCAGCCTCTTGAGCGGGGCGTCCAGACCAAGGGCGAAAATGGCTTCACGCAACCGCGGCGGGCCGAACGCCAGCAACATTAAAACCGTGCTGCCAAAGCCCTTCACGCTGCTTGCCAGGTTGTAAATAAAAAGCCGGTTTTGAGCCGCATAATCGAGGAATTCAGGCCGCTGCCAGCCGGGTTCAATACAGGCGATTCGCCCAGTTTCGCAGCGTGAAAAGAGATTCTCAAACGCCCAGGTGTAGGCTTCGGTGCGGTCATTGAACCTGCCGCGCAGGTCAGACTTACATGCCAGGCCAAACTGCTGCGCCCAGCCTTCCAACCTCGGCGGGATGGGCAGCAGATCGTCCACAGCTGCGGTCATCACTGCCAGGTTGATCGTGTCAGGCAGCAGATCATCCCACACCACACAGCCCTTGAACTGATCAAGATGTTCCTGAATGACCTCTTCCAGCCCGGCAACCTGTCGAACGGCAAAACCGTGTTCGGCTTTATACCAGGCGAGGTTATGCTGATCCTGGTTGCCAAGCATGGCGCGGTACTTGCCGTACCAAAACTCGTCATCCATGAAGACTTCGTTGGTGCGGCGGGCAGCCGGATCGTCATAATAACCATAATCAAGGAACAAGATCGGTCCGCTGCGGTTGATCAAGCCCTGCACAGCCGCGGCGCATACCCGCTCTTCGTAGGAAAGGGCGCTGACATCCAGCACAAGCATCCGTATTTCTGGGGGCATGCTTTGATTATAGAGAAGATATTTCGCGTGTCAACAAGGATTTGTACTAGAAATAGCTATGATTGGGGCCCCTGAATTGCCATAATCCAATTGTCATTACGAAGCGGCGATTTTCCGCCGAAGTGTGAAATCCCCCAAAGGAGGAATCCCCATTTATGTATTATAAAATTTCGTTTCTAAATTGGAATTTCTTCGCTCTACAAGAACTTAAATTCTTTACGGTGATTATAACTTTGGCTTGCAATGACAGTCGGACTTTGGGGATTGCTTCTCCCCGGCAAGGTTTTTTTCATCATGCATCATGAATTGTTTGGTTATAGTGATAGTTAAACCATCAATGATACTTTTAAGCGATATGTATCGTCAAATATGTTATTGTTTTTGAGGGATGGTATGCCAACATCGCTGAGTAAAGCAATAATATAGTCATCGTACTGTAAGGCAGTTATCTTTTGGGTGATGGTGCGCCACCCTGAAAAAACAAGGGCAGGTGGGCGCACCGAGAGAATTGTGTTGTTGATTGTGGGTTGAATGAGAAGCAATTCAACCCACGAGAGATTGATACTTTCCAGGGCTTATAAATTCAACCAAGTACTTTTGATAAAAATTGGTAATAGATTCTCCTGGGCATCAATCCAAGCAAGAAAATCATTAGCCGTGTCCGAAACCCTGGAACGCTGATCAGATTTCCTCGGCGTATATCTTCTAACGACTGATTCACGACCTCCTGAGAAGTTGTCCAATGAATCCAACCATGGTCCTTTTGTCTGGATTTTTCCAAACCCATTCGTTCATGGAGATCTGTATGAGTCAAACCAGGACATAATGCCTGAACTTTTACCCCTGTGTTTCTTAAATCCATATTCAAACATTCTGTAAATGATTTTAGAAATGACTTAGTTGCCGAGTAAACTGCATTCTTTTGAACAGGTATAAAAACTGCTTCGGAGCAAACATTAATAATTATTCCAGCGTCTCTGGAAATCATGGCAGGTAAAACTGCGTATATTAATTCCATTGGAACTTGATTGTGAACCCTTACCATCTTTGTATAATCTCTTAGGTCGCCTTCATAAAAAAGCTGGTTTATCCCAAACCCTGCATTGTTTACTAAAACATGGATATTTTCTTCTTTGGTTTTTTCTACCATTTTTTCTAATACACTCTCCTCAGCAAGTTCAGCCAGAATAACCTCCACATCAACTTGATATTTCTCCATAAGCTCAGTGGAAAAACTCTCAAGTTTTTCTTTTCTTCTGCCGGTGAGGATTAAGCTGTACCCTTGTGCAGCGAATCGTCTCGCAAACTCAGCTCCAATTCCACTTGTTGCCCCAGTGATCAATGCCGTCTTGTTTTCCATGTTTATTATCCTTATACTTTTTATTCCCTGTTTTTTAATCCGGAAATAACTTTATTAATTGATTCAATTAAAATTACTTTATCTTCCTCAGCGGGTAAACTATTTATAATTCGATCGCTAATTTCATATTCAAAAGAATTGTGTATTTGTTGAAGGTTTCTACCTTCTTCTGTAAGAATGAGCCCAAAAGATCTTCGATCACGATGATTAATAATTCGTTGGACGTAGTTTTTCTTTTCCAACCGATCAATGATGTTTGTCAGAGTGCTTTTTGGAATTTTTAAGTGTTCGCAAATTTCACGAAATATCACATCTGGCTTTTCGTTAAGAATTCTTACCACTCCAATTTCAAGGGTGGACAATGCATGAAGCCTGGCATAACGCTCTTCGATGTCTTGAAAATTCATTACATCCATAAGTAAATGCCATTGTTCGGTTAACTTTCTCACATATGGATCTTTCATTATAGAGTCCAATCGTAATAAAGATTTAGTACGAATTCTATTATAGTACGAATTTCGTACTATTTATAAATAAAACCATGAATTACGCACCAATTTCCCAAGTATTGAAATTTACAAGAATTTTGTGTTGTTGATCTTGGGTTGAATCAGAACCAATTCAACCTACATTATGAGAGATTGTTAAAAATTTTTGCCGGGAGGAGTGCGACTGTAGATCAAATTGGTTCTCAGTGCGCCACCCTTAAAAACCCAGGGCAGGTGTGCGCACCGAGAGATTTATGTTGTTGACTTGTGTTCACAATGACATTCGGGCTTTGGGAATTGATTCTCCCCGGCAAGTACTTAATATCAATATGGTGATTTTTTCCGGGGCTCACAATGACGGTTTTTATTGGGTGAATTTGATTTCACCATTCATGTTCCTCTTGAGGGGTGAACCCACCAATCATTATCTCGTCAAACTCATGAACACGTCTTCGAGGGTGATCTCGCTCGGGGTGATCACGGCATTGCCGCTTCCGCCACCTAGCAACGCCTCTTCGAGGGCGGCTTTACCAGTGCCCTCCCTGACGATCACGTGGATGAGGTCTCCGAGCAGGCTGGTTTGCACTACCTTCGGCATCTGGCTGACAGCCTTGAGTGCCTGCTGAAGCGAAGGGGCGGCAATATCCCATGAGCTGCCCTTTAGCACTTTCTTTTTTAGCTCGGTGGGACGATCGAGCGCCAGAAGTTTGCCGTCTTTCATCAAACCCACCCGGTTGCAATACTCGGCTTCATCCATGTAGTGGGTGGTGATGAAGATGGTCACCCCGCCTGCCGCCAGTTTGTAGATCAGCTCCCAAAACTCACGCCGGGCAACCGGGTCCACGCCAGAGGTGGGCTCATCGAGAAACAACAAACGCGGATGATGCACCAGGGCAATGCCAAGCGCCAGACGCTGCCGCCACCCCGCTGAAAGCCCACTGGTCATTTCAGACTCCCTTCCGGTCAGCCCCACCAGGTCAAGCACTTCGTTCATTCTGCTTTTGTCTTTGATTCCGTACACACCGCCGTAGAAGACCATGTTTTCTAACACGGTGAGGTCATCATAGAGGGCAAATTTTTGTGACATATATCCACAGCGTGATCTGACCTCTTCGGTCTGCCTGAAAGCATCAAAACCGAGCACGCTGGCGCTGCCCTCGCTGGGTTCCAGCAGCCCCAGCAGCATGCGGATGGTGGTGGTCTTGCCGCAGCCGTTGGGTCCTAAATACCCCACGATCTCGCCTTCATTCACTGAGAAATTGACATGATCCACGGCGGTGAACCCGTCAAAACGGCGGGTGAGGTCTTTGACGACAACCACCGGCTCACTCATGGCGAACCTCCTGGTCCTCAGACAGGTAAATAAACACGTCTTCAAGCGTGGCAGTGATGGGATTGATCTGGGTCAAGCCAGCCGAATACTCTGACAATTGCTGCATGATCTCGCCGGCTCTTCGTGGATCAATGCTCAGGTGCAATTTGTCTCCAAAGGCGCGTACGTCTTCAACCCCGGCGATCTGTTTCAATTCTTTGATCAACTCAATGGGATGGTCGCTTTGCACTTCAATGATCCTTCCTTCCAGGCTTGCGCGCAGCGTTGACGGCGTTCCCTCCGCGATCAGCCTGCCCAAACGAATGAATCCGAGCCTGTGACAGCGCGCGGCTTCGTCCATGTAGGGGGTGGTCAACATCACTGCCATGTCTTCCGCCTCCACGATTTTCAAGATCAACTGCCAGAAATCCTGCCGGGTGGCAGGGTCCACTCCCGTGGTGGGTTCGTCGAGCAGCAGCACCTTGGGTCTTGATACCAGGGCGGACGCGAGCCCCAGTTTCTGCTTCATGCCGCCTGAAAGCTGCCCGGCCTTCCGCTCGCTGAACTTCTCCAGGCCGACAAACTTCAACAATCCCAGGCTACGTGGCTTCCACTCTTCACGCCGCAGCCCTCTCACTTCCGCGAAAAAGCGGATGTTCTCCAGTACGCTCAAGTCTTCATATAAAGAAAAGCGTTGAGAGAGATAGCCGATCTTTTCACGCGCCTGTTCAGTGAGAATAGAAATATCATTGCCGCAGATCAATGCCAATCCGGCATCCGGGCGCAGGGCTCCCACCAGCAGACGCAGGGTGGTGGTCTTGCCCGCCCCATCCGACCCGACCAGCCCAAAGATTTCACCTGCCTTGATGCTGAGTGTCAGGCAGTCAACCGCTCTGGTCGCGCCAAAATGCTTTACTAATGAAACAGCTTCAATCAAGGCACTCATTTGCCATCCTGATCGGGGGTGATCACCACCATCACATCATCAGCCGCCAGCGCTTCAAGTTGTGCTCGGCTCGGACGGCGCGGCAGATGATGCGCTTTTTGCATGATCATGCCCATCATCAAGGGATGATGATGCAAACGGGTTTCAAGAAAATCAGCGATTTCATTCACATCGGTGCTGACGCGCGCTGTTCCGTTGAACCGACGGTTCTTGACCCTCACGGTCACACGCGGATCAGCTTCAATGTTTCTGACCCAATCCGCTTTTTTGCCTCGAGCAGCCCCCAGGCAGTAATTGCCGCCGATTACCTCATATTGCAGGGGTGTCACGCGAGGCAGCCCACTTTTGCGGCCGGTGGTGGTGAGCAGCAGTACGATGATCCCGATTAGCGGACCCAGCCCGATGCGGTAAAGAAATTTGTGCAAATTCTGAACGGTCTTGAATTTGCGCCAATCAAATTGTTGCATTCCCATTGGTTTTTTCCTTTTTTATCAAAATCAAAACAGCAAAAAACAACAAGGCAAGCGCTGAAATACAGCCTGAGTAGTAGCGCCCCAGCAACAGCGCGGGCACAAGGTGCAGCAATGCGTTCACAATTTCAGCCCAGGCGACCACACGCACCACTCTCCACGTCCAAGCGTGGTTTTGAAATGGAAACGGGCTGAACCCCAGCATGATGGCAACAATCACCAGGTTTGCCGCGGCAAACCCTTCACCCGAATATGTAAGCACCGGAATCTCGGCAATGCTTTTGTGAAGAGCCGTGGTTATCATGGTCAAATTTTTCCACAAGCCGGTCAGCACCTCTTCAACGCTGTGCGCCGATTGTGAAAACCCCATCAGCAGGTAAAGCCACGGAAGGGTGTTGAGCTGTTTCATTGCCGCCCTGCATCCAGCAGTTCCTGCGCGCGCATGACCATCACGTCTTTGAAGCCGCGCATCCGTTTGAAGAACCTGAACCCCGGCACGGGGATGATCTCCTGGTTGGCTTTCCGCTGCGTTTTCCGGTTGATCTTGCCCAGTGCAGCGAGCTCATAACCTGCCTGTTGAAAGGCTTCATAAACCTCGCCGGTTTTGGGCATTATCTCGTTGATGCTTCTTTCTCTAATTCTGCCGAAGAATTTCAACGCGTTGCGGGTCAGTTCACCGACCTGGGGGGCATCCATGAATCGACCAAAGGTGCGGAAGTAGTCTCGCGCGTTCTGAGGGGTACTGTCTTCTAGGTTGTCGCAGCACACCAGCGACACGAAGGGTTTGGAGCAGACATTTTCGTTTACATGGTGGAAAAACAATCCGCTTTGGGTAACCCTGAAGTGGTTCACGTCGCAAATCGCGTAATATCGGTCCAGAAAAGCCTTGAGCAGGCTTGAAATGCCAAACACATACACCGGCGTGGCATAGATGACCAGATCGCTCTGACTGACCCGCTCGATTAATTGGGCGGCATCATCCTTATCATGATAGACACAGCTCAGATAATGATCAGGGGTGTGACAGGTGTCACAACCCAGGCAGCGGTTGACCTTGTACCTGGTGAGGTGAACGGTCTTGAATTCCGCGCCGCCGATTTCTGCTCCGTAACGCATCAGGTCTAAGAACGCAGCAGTCAGGCCTTTTTCACCCCGGTAACTGCCATTTATTGCCAGAATCTTCATTTTAATTACCCGTTTTGTCAAAAGTTACATCCGCCGGCATGCCGGGTTTCAATTGTCCCTGCAGATTGGCGAACTGCAGTTTGACAGCAAAGACGGTGGTTTTGCGCCCCTCGGTGGTTTGAACATTGCGGGGAGTGAACTCCGCTTTGTCGGCGATGTGCACGATCTCCGCATCGAAAACATCATCCGGCCACGAATCCACCCGCAAATCCGCTTTCTGCCCGACTGACAGCAAACCAATCTCGGTTTCTGACACGTAAACCGTGATGGTCAACGGATCCAGCCTGCCGATCGACACCGCCGGGGAACCCGCTGCAAATACTTCACCGGCTTCAATGTTGGAGGTGAGCACGATGCCGTCCAGCGGAGAGGTGACCGTCAGTTTGGTAATCTGTTGATCAATCAGTTTCAGGCTGGCTTCAGCTTGCGCCACAGCCTTGCCCGATTGGGCTTCAGCCGCGCGTGCCTGCTGCAAGGCTGCCAGGGCTGCCTGCGCTTTCAGTGAGTGTTCTCCGGTTTGCAGGGTCGCCAGCCGGGTCTGGGCAGCTTGAACGCGCTCCACGGCAAGCACCAAGTCTCTGCGGGCGGTTAATATAATTTCAGCCGCATCAGAATCGAGCAGATCATCATAGTCTTGTTGAGCATCTTCCAAACGGTCAAGTGCGTCGTCATTCGCCTTCTGGGCGTCATCCCTCAGGTCCTCATTGCCAGAGGTGGATGCCTTGGTCAATACATCTTTGGCAGACTGCGCCTCGTATTTTGCTGCTAAAAGTTCTTTTTCAGCCGTGACAAATTCCTGGTTTTTGGAATCTGAGAGTGCGTCTTCAAGTTCTTTTTCTGCATCTGTTTGGGCATTACGGGCAGCCGTGACTTCATCTTGTGCCGCAGAGATCAACTCCTGCTGAGTGAAGGCACCACCATCCAGGGTGTAACCCTGCGGCTCTTGCGCGCGCCATTCCTGGGCGCGTAATGCTGCCGAGTCAAACCGGGCAGCCGCTACAATCAAATCATAGTTGGTTTGAGCGGTAGTCACCGCCGCCGAGGCGGTATCCTGGGCGCCTCGTGCCAGATCAAAGTTGGCAGAAGCCACCATCCGCTGCGCCTGAAGGAGGGTATCATCTTGCACAAAAAGCACATCCCCTCCTGACACCGAATCGCCCTCATGAACCATCACTTCGGCTATTTTGCCGCTGATCTCTGGCGAAATCAGCGAGCTTTCTGCTTCAATGGTGCCTGAAACCGTAAAGGTGGAACCGTTTTGTTCTTTGGATGCCGTCACCCAAAAATAGATGCCCACAGCAAGACCCACAAGAACCAATGGAATAACTATTCTTAATGCTTTATTCTTTTTCATCGTAAGCTCCGAATGAACCAATTAATCAAGACGTTTTCTGAAACGCAGCGAAGCCGCCACCAAAATAACCAGCCCGAAGAGGATCAAAATGAGTGTCTCGAGCCAGATGGATTCAAACCCCGACCCCTTCAGCATCACTGAACGGATGATCACCAGGTAATAACGCAGCGGAATGATCGCAGAGATCCACTGAAGCACTTTTGGCATGGCTTCCAGCGGAAAAAAGAACCCGGAAAGGAATATAGCAGGCAGCAACGACATCCACACCGAGAGCATGGCTTCCTGCTGGGTGTTCGCCATGGTCGAAGCGAAGAGTCCGATACCCAACCCCGAGAGCAGCAACAGACCGGAGGTGCCGATGATCAAGCCCAGCGAGCCGCGGATGGGCACACCAAACCACCAATGCCCAAGCGCCAGGATTTCAAAGGTGTCAATGAACGCCAAGATCACGTAAGGAAGCACCTTTCCCACCACCAGCTCCCACGGACGGATGGGGGTGACAATCAACTGCTCAATCGTCCCGCGTTCGCGTTCGCGTACCACCGAAGTGGCGGTCAGGATGGAGGTGATGGCAAACAAGATCATGCCGATCACACCCGGAATCATGAAATAGTTGCTAACCAGGTCGGGGTTATACCAAACCTGGGTGCGTACTTCAATCGGCGCCTGCAGCTTTTCGGTGTTGATGCCCATGCGCTGCAAGTTTTCAATCATCAGCCGCGTGGACTGCGCCTGCCCGATCAGGGTGGCAGCTGAATAGGCGGTGGACGCGGCAGTGGGGTCCGAGCCATCAAGGATAAACGCCACCTCGGCATCGCCTGCCATCAACTGCTGATTGTAGTTGGGAGGAATGATCAGGGCAGCCCGGACTTTGCCGTTCTCGATGAGGGCACGAACTTCATCTTCCGAGCCGGCGGTCATAACCAGGCTGAAATAATCCGCGCTGCGGTAAGCGTCAACCAAGGCGCGGGATTCTTTACATCGGCACTGGTCAAAAACCACCAGCGGGATGTTGCGCACGTCGTTGGTGGCGGCATAGCCCAGCAGGAAAAGCTGCATGATGGGGATGAGCAAAATGATTGCCAGCGTACGTTTGTCGCGAAAGATCTGGATGAATTCCTTGCGGATAATCGAAATCAGTCTTGTGTTCATTTTTCATCCTTGGGCATAAGCACACCATGCAGAAAAATATCGATGAACGTATCCAGTGAGTTTTGCTGTAAAGCCACAACTGGTGTTCCTGCCAGCATAAGTTCCGTCATGTAATATGAGAAAAAGAGTCCCAGGAATACCCTGAACAACACCAATGGATTAATATCGCGCAATTCCCCCTTTTTCGAAGTAAAGCGTTCAATCAAGGGCAAAATCTGCGGAAAGACAACCGCGAACATCTTGGGCAGGTTTCTGCCTTCAAATTCAACCAGTTCTACAAAAATCAGTTTGACAAAATCAGGCCGCCTGCCCAGTTCTGCGATCATGTCATTGGCGGCGCTGCGCACGAACTCTTCCACCGTGTTGCCCGGAGCTGCTTTGAGTAAGGGAAGAATCTGGTGAAAGGGGTGCTTGCTAACGATCACCTCGGAAAAGATGGCTTCCTTGTTGGGGAAGTGGTTGTAGATGCCCCCCAACGCCAGCCCGGATTTTTCTGCGATCTCGCGCATCGAGGTGGCGGCGTAACCCTGATCCACAAACAACTGGTGGGCGGCATCCACCACAGCCTGCCTGGTGCGTTCTCCTTTGGATATCTTTTCGTTTTCTGTCACACGTCCTCCTAAATAAATACGAACGTTCGTTCTTTTTATTATAGATAGAAGAATCAAAAAGTCAAGAGGGAACCCTCAGTTTAAATTTATTTGAAGTACTCAGGCAATACCGTTCAAATTTCAGGAGATCTGGTTCTTATTTCCCTGTATATCCTTGCAATAATTCAGTCTTCAGAGGATAATCCTCAAAACAATTTTGGGAGAATTCACATGACAAGAACAGTTCGCCTTGGTTTGGTTGGTTTTGGCAATGTCGGTCAGGGCTTGGCACAAATCCTCAAAGAATCGCGCGATGAATATATTGAAAAATTTGGCCTGGATCTGAAAATCACGGCTGTCGTTGATGCCCTCAAGGGCTCTCTCTACGACCCCAACGGTCTGGATGCCGACCAGTTGCTAGACAAAATCACCAAAGACAACACCCTCAAAGGTCTTCCCGCTGAAAAAGCGGATTGGGACGCCCTATCCATGATCCGAGAAAGCAATGCAGACGTGATCGTGGAGATGAGCTACACCGATCTCAAGACCGGGCAGCCCGCCACGGACCACCTGAAAGAGGCGCTCAAACTCAAAAAACACGTGGTCACCACCAATAAGGGCCCCGTCGCACTGTATTACGGCGAACTTGAGCAGCTTGCCAAAGCCAACGGCGTGCAGATTGGAGTGGAAGGCACCGTGATGAGCGGCACCCCCACCCTGCGCCTGGCTCGTGAAATTCTCGCTGCCGGCAAAATTCGCAAGGTGATGGGCATTCTCAACGGCACCACCAATTACATCCTCACCCAGATGGAAAGCGGCATGAGTTACGCCGACGCGCTGGCTGAAGCCCAGAAGCTAGGCTATGCCGAAGCGGACCCCACCGGTGACGTGGAAGGGTTCGATGCCGCGGGCAAGGTGGTCATTTTAGCCCGCCTGTTGATGAACACCCAAATTTCAATGGAAGAAGTGGATCGCACCGGCATCAGCAAACTAACCTTGGAAGACATCAATGCTGCCAAAGCCGCCGGCGAACGCTGGAAGTTGATCGGCAGCCTCGAGTGGGTGGAGGGCAAGTTGAAAGCCAGTGTCAAACCGCAGCTCCTTCCCGTCAGCCATCCGCTGGCAGGGGTGAGCGGAGCCACCAACGCGGCGCATTTCACCACCGATTATGCTGGAGAAGTGACGTTGATTGGTCCCGGCGCGGGCCGTTTACCCACCGGCTATGCCGTAATCGAAGACGTGCTAGGAATTTATGAAACCTCTTGATATTCATGATCCAAACGCCAATTTGACGGGTTTGAGTTGATATATTCAACAATAGTATCGTATTCATCATCATTTGTGATGATGTGGTCATAATAATTTCGTTGCCATACATTTTTGCCTGGTGAATTTCTCAATTTATTAATTCGTGTTGTCACACAGGATTTAAACCCTGCAACAAATGATCCTAATGACCTGGGAAGGGGTCCGGAGGATGTTTTTGTAGGGGCGACCGGCCGGTCGCCCCTACTTTCGTCATGACATATTTGAACAATTCCGTGAATGTGGTTGGGCATGACAATGAATTCTTCCATCTCCAATTGAATCTCCTGGCGAATTTTACATGATCTTTCCCACTCGATCATGGCAATTCTACCAAATTCATTCAATCGCACATCCTCGCCAACAACTTCACCAAAGAGGCATTCCCGATGATACGTAACCATCGTTATAAAGTATGCGCCATCAAAAGAATAATCAAATTCTTTCAAGCGGATTGATCGTCGATGGTGTTGAATTTTATTGATCACTTTACCCCCAATCATTTCAGCTATCCCAACCTCTTCAATTTCGTCAGGGCGGCGATGGCTGCCCGTTTTCCCTCTTCAAAAATCTTGTCGCCGTCGCCAAACCCCCAGCAGGAATACTTGATCACATCCGGCCGGATGTAGCAGTCGCATTCATCTGACTTGGGTAAGGCGCCGCGGTCCTGCATGATATTGAAGCTGCTTTGCAGCACCTCGAAAATATTAATAGGCTGCTTGGCGCTCTCTCCGCGGTTCGATACATCAGACGCGATGATGAAATTGGCACCCATCAGGCGCAATTGCTCAACCGGCAGGTTATCCACCACACCGCCGTCAACCAGCATGCGGCCGTTGATCGTTACGGGGGTGAACACGCCAGGCACAGAGGCGCTGGCACGGATGGCTGGCGCCACGGGACCGCGGTCAAGCACAATTCTTTCACCGTTGGTGATATCGCAGGCAATCGCCGCAAAAGGGATTTCAAGGTCGCTAAATTCGCTGTCGCCGATCATCTTTTTGATCAAGGCTTCGATGGGCGACATATCAAATAATGCCAGCGGGCTGGTGATTGCCGGCTTGATGATGGTAGGCCACTTCATGTTAATAAATGTGTCAGCCAGTTCATCCAGTGGATACCCCGCACAGTAAATTGCCCCCACCAGGGCACCGGCGCTGGTGCCCGCTACATAATCAGGCTTGATTCCTTCTTTTTCCAACACTTGCAGCACTCCGATGTGAGCGGCGCCGAGTGTCGCTCCGCCGCTCAAGGCAAGTCCAATCTTTGGCTTCTGGTTAAACAACTTATCCAACCAGTTCATGGTGCCTCCTTCGTGCTGCAAGTGTTTATTTCAATACATCTTATTTTACAGCCAGGAAAGTTGCCGCGCTTTGATCAAAATCAACCAGCCGATCTTCAAATTCGTCAGCGCCGGCGGTATAAGTCAACACCCAAATGGATTTTCCGTCCTTGATCACATACATCACTTCTTTGGTGACGGCTTCGTTCAAAGACACATCAATTAGGATGCGTCCGGCTTTGTAATTGGGCAAATCAACAATGCTGCGATCCACAACAGAAAACTCGGCAGGTAATTGTGCCAGAGCCGCATCCAAGAAGGCGTCAATGGTGACCAGGGGTGAAACCTCCTGTGTGGTGACATTCATGTTGGTCAGCGCACCATTCTGGTCAACCACCGTATCATTCGCCCACAAAGCAAACGCGTTTGGGTTCTGTTCAATGTAATCGGCAGAAGCGGCATAATCCACACCGAGAGCGCGCAAATTGGTAACAATTTCATCCAGATTTTCGACCACACTGCCACCTTCAAAACTATCAGGCAGCCAGATTTCCATTCCGGTTCCCTCAAATTTCTCCCAACCCGGGATGGGGGTGGCATCAACTGATGCGGCTTTTCCGCAGCCAGCCAATAAACTCAACACAAAAATACTTACTGCCACCAACACAAATTTCTTACTCATTGTAAATCTCCTTATTTTTGGCCTGCCTATGAATGTTATTTCCATCGGGCAGATGAAAGTGTAAACAACCCTTTTGTCAGGTTGTCTATTGATAATTTTGTTGAATGCTATTGAGATGATGAATCTCGTGACCGGCGGTGATCCAGGCTAGCGCCCTGACACACACCCGGTTGCCTTTGACCATTCCGCAGCGCAAAATAGTCTCTTCATCAAAACTTTTATACAGGGTCAGGGTTGCGTTTCTGACGGCTGCGTATTCCTCAAGGATATCCTCGATGGAACGGTTGTTGGATTTTGAATTCTTGACATACAGGTCCTGGTCAAGCGGGAACAACTCGGTCGGATCATTTCTCGCGAAGCGCATGGCACGGTAGCTGAAGGCACGTTCAGAATCTAGATTGTGAACCAGAATCTCCTTCACTGTCCATTCTCCCGGCGCAAAGGGGATGTCGAGCTTGCCAGCCGGAACAGCTTTGATAACCTGGGTAACCATCTTGAGGTTGTCCTCCAGAATTTGGAGGATGGGTTGGTTTTCTGGAACCAAATTTATATAGTCAATCATATACGGGGCATATTCCCCGGATTCAGGTTTGGTTATGTTGAGCATTGGTTGACCCTCCCTTATGGTCTTGGTTTTACATAGTGTTGAGTAATGCTGTTCAAATGATGAATCTCGTGTCCGGCGGTGAACCAGGCCAACGCCCGAACGCTTACCGGGCTGCCGCCCACCACCCCCGCACAATCCAGGTCGTCCTGATTTAGATTCTTAAAAAACGACAGGGTCGCGTGTCGGACTGAATCATATTCATCCAACAAGGGCTGCGTTGATCGCTGGTTCGCTTTTGACTGCCTCGCGTATTCATCGTGATCAAAAGTTAAAAGTTCCGTGAAATCGTGCCGCGCGAAACGCATGGCGCGGTAAACAAAGACCCTTTCCTGGTCAATAACATGGTTTATTATCTCTTTGACCGTCCACTCTCCCTGGGCAAACGGCGTACCCTGTCTCTCAACGGGGATGGCGCTGATCAGAGAATGTGTCTTTTTCAGGTTGTCATCAAGGAAATCCAGGATCTGAACATCATCCGGCACCTGATCCAGGTAAACTTGGGCGTAAGGTGCATATTCCCCGGGTTGTGGTTTCAAAATAAAAATCATCGCCTCCCCTTTCAGAGACAACTCGACCAATCATACCTGATTTTTTACGATTCGCAAGAATCGCAAGCCTGAATCTACTATTATTCTAATATTCCCGGCCCGGAAGACAAACAAAAAAAAGTAAAAAATTGCATGTTAAACCTCCCCGCCGAATTCCATTTTGGGGCGGGTCTAAACCTGCCAAAAACGACCATTATAACGTTGACAAGGTTTGAAACCTTGTCAACGTTGAATTGATTGATTAACTCATAGATGTAGGGTGCATCCGAGATGCACCAGAAAGATGTGGGGTGCGCCCACCTGCCCTGGATTTTTCAGGGTGGCGCACCGTTATAACACCCTCATCCCATCGCTAACATCTCAAATTTTCCCTCATCCCCACCAACCCAATCACCGTCATAAAACCCCTTTTGCACATACCGATGGAGACTCGACCATTTCCAATCAATCGCTTTTTCCACATACCCGTGCTTGACCGGATTGTAATGAATATAATCGAGATGCGCGTCCAAATCATCCTCATCGCAAATCGCGTGCTCCCAAAACCGGCGTTGCCATATACCGGCTTCCCTTCTTTTCACCTGTGATGGACTTAATTCTTGTTTCAAACCCTCTTCATTGAGATACCGTTTGCTGAAGAAACCTTTGATCATGTTCCATTGAGCTGAATAATTGGCATCCCCATCCGGTAATCTCCAAATGCAATGAATGTGATCCGGCAGCAGGCATATGGCAAGGGTTTCGAATGGAGCAAGCTGTTTGGCAGCCGTCCATACGTCATGCAGAATACTTCGCGCGGGTTCGGTGGTGAGAATGGGACGTCGGTGGGCGGTCACCACGGTGAAGAAATAGGTTCCCCCTTCAATTCTGATCCGGTGATAATTTGGCATTTCCTCTTCCCCGATTTGTTGCAGAATACCCTTTGTTGTTTGATTTTTCCGGTGCGCCAGGAGCGCACAAAATAATTCGGTGCAATATATTTCAAAAATAATATTCGTCGTTTTCCTGCCAACGCAGTGGATTAAGATCAATATAGTTTACGATATTCTCATATTCTTTCTCAGAACATATGATATGTTCGTAATAATTCCTCAGCCAAACCGGTTCACCAGGAGTATGTCGTAGTAGATTAATCCTCTTCGTTACGGCAGATTTGTAAGCACCAACAATGGTTGCCAGTGATCCTGATATTGAACAACCAAAGCCTGATGTAAGGGCACGGCGTGCCGTGCCCTTACCAACATCATCATCACTTTTTTTGTATAGCCACAAAATACCGTGGATATGATTGGGCATGATTACAAATTCGTCTTCAATCAATTCAATGTTGTTTCTCAAGGTTTGGGTATTAAACCACTCTTCTCTTGCAATATCCCCAAGCGGGGATAGTATCATCTCCTCATTAATAATTTCACCAAATAGACATTCTCGATGATGAGTAACAAGTGTAATGAAGTACCCGCCATCCTCCGAATAATCATAACCAGGCAGACGGATTGATCGTCGATGAAAACATTTGTTTGGTAAGTTTTCCAACTTTTCCCCTTATTATCTGTAGGATGTGACCACCTGCCCTGGGTTTTTCAGGGCGGCGCACCATTCCTTAAAAAACAATTTCCTTTTACCGACAAACATCACCCGAAAGCGCATCGTTATTTTTTTACGAAAACGAATCAATCTTTGATGCGTGATGATCAAAAATCCTGTTCGGTGCGCCAGAAGTGTACTAAAAAACTACAAAACTCAATTTTCTCGTAGGGTGCGCCGTTGGCGCACCATCCCTCAAAAAACTATTTCCTTTTTACCGATAAACATCACCCGAAAGCGCATCGTTATTTTTTTGCGAAAACGAATCAATTTAAGATGCGTGATAAACAAAAAACCTTTTCGGTGCGCCAGGCGCGCACCCTACAAAACTTTTTACTCGTCGAAGACTCGAGCTGTGAATCTAGCGAGATAATA
>CAYXWV010000055.1:0-19322 GCA_964468875.1 uncultured Anaerolinea sp.
CGTTCATGGCCGTGACTCTCTCTTTTCTAGATCTATGGACTTTTGATACAGTAACCCTCCCAACCCTTATACAAGTTCCAACAAATAACCCCAGCTTGCCTTGAATCAGGTTCAACCTTATAATGCCATTCATGCACAAGCTTCCCCACATCGAACAAAAATGGATCAGACTCGGAATCGCACTTCTGATCTTGGTATTACTAACTTATTGGACCCTTCATACTCCTCACGGCGTGGATGGCAAGCTTCAGGCAATCGGTTATTCCTTTTGTCACCAAATTGAAAGCCATACTCTGACAATTGGTGATAAGTTACTGCCCCTTTGCGCCCGCTGTACCGGTATGTATTTGGGCGCCCTGGTAGCGGTGATCGTTTTAGCAAACAGAAAAAGACCAGCCGCTGCTCCCTCCAGGGCAAGAATCATCGTCCTGGCTATGCTCTTTCTGGGTTTCGTGGTAGATGGGGTCAACTCCATGCTAACCACTTTTCTTCACATCCAGCCCCTCTACGAACCAAACAATTTCATGCGCCTGTTTTCAGGACTGATCATGGGCATGATTCTGGCAAACCTGATTATTCCCTTATGGAATCAAACCCTCTGGAAAGAGGTCAATCTCCAACCAGCACTATCCTCGTGGAAACTGTTCGCCCTGCTCGTTTTATGTGAACTGGTTACAGGCACGCTAGTTTGGTTGGATATTCCGTTTCTTTTTTATCCAGTGGCGGTATTGTCAATCGTGATGATCCTGGTCATCCTCAGCGCGGTTTACTCACTGTTATGGTGTATTATTCTAAATAAGGAGAACACTCTCGAACGATTCAAAGATGGATCGACATATTTCTTGTTAGGCATCTTGAGTGCCTGCCTTCAAATCGGATTAATGGACCTGCTGCGCTTTTCGCTGACAGGTTCATGGGGTGCTTTCCAGTTGTAGTTGTGAGGAGAAATGGATATTTTTAATGTTTTTTCAGCTTTTGGGTTATCAGCCAGCGCGGGACTAAATGCCTACATTCCTTTATTGGTGGTTTCTTTGCTGGCAAAATATACTGACCTGATTCATTTGAAAGCTCCCTGGGATGTAATGACCTCCTGGTGGGTGATCGGTGTGCTCATTTTCTTGTCTGTCATTGAATTTCTTGCCGATAAGATTCCGGCTGTGAATCATGTCAACGACATCGTTCAATCGTTCATCCGGCCTACGGCTGGTGCCATCGTCTTTGCCGCCACTTCCACCCAAAACGCCGAGGTCAGCCCGGTTTTATCTTTGATCGCCGGTCTGCTCGTGGCAGGCGGGGTTCACGCGGTAAAATCATTGGCTGTAAGACCGGCAGTTACCGCCACCACCGGAGGGGCGGGCAACATCCCCGTCAGCATGGCGGAAGATGCCGCCTCAACAGCGGTTTCGTTCCTTTCGATAATCATTCCGGTAGTCGTTGCTTGTGTGTTGGTGCTGATTACAACCATCATCGTCACCCGCATGATCTTTAAAGACAAAAAAAAGAAAAAAGAGCCCCCATCAGCAAATGAGTGAGCCTGACAAATCAAAAACATCCGCCCCCAACCCTGAAGAGATTCGCAGCAACCGCAAGCAGGTGTGGTTAACCCTGATCGTCATGTTGGGCTCTTCCTGTGTTGGAATCTTGCTGCTAACCGGTTTATTGTGGTTTCTCTTTAAAAAGGTGATACCCCCAGGTTGGTTCTAAAACTACAAAAGACCTCTCTCGGGGTCTTTTTAATCATCTAAAACAACAATAGCTTTATTCTCAGGTTGCAGTATGAGGGTCGAACCAACCTCGGCTGGTTCTCGGACATAGAACGTCATCATCCCTGAGTGACCGGTTTCCAGCGTTACCTTGTAATCACTGCCCCGATAGATACACTGTTTCACGATCCCGATCAAACAGTTATGTTGCTCCACCCTGCTTTCTTGAGCGACTTCTGCAGATTGAATCAACAGGGTAACCACCTGATCAATAAGGAATTTGGATTGGTAATCACTTTTCGGCTCCAATAATCCAGCCGCTGTTTCCACCAATAATGGATCGGTTGAAACGACCTTTCCAAAAAGGAAATTAGTCATTCCCAAGAATTCAGCCACTTTACGATTCTTAGGACGCCGATATACCTGCTGCGGAGTGCCTGACTGTGCGACTTCCCCATCCGCCAAAATGGCAATCCGGTCGCCGAGGATAAAAGCCTCCTCCTGATCATGGGTGACATAAATCGCCGGGATGCTTGTTTTCTGAAGCAGGCTGCGCAATTCTTCCTGGAGTTCCACGCGCAGCGCACGATCCAAAGCTGCCAGGGGTTCATCCAACATCAATAAGCGAGGCTTGGCAGCTAATGACCTTGCCAACGCGATGCGCTGCTGCTCGCCTCCTGACAAATCGGTAACCGAGCGCGTCGCAAACCTGTTCATATTCACCAGTTCGAGCGCCTCCAAAACAGCATCATGGATTGAGACTTTTTTTATCTGCTGCATACGCAAGCCAAATGCCACATTCTGCATTACATTCAAATGCGGAAACAAAGCATAATCCTGAAACATCAGCCCAAAATTGCGTTGATAGGTGGGTACGTCCATGATGCTCTCACCATTCCACAAAACATCTCCCGCGTCTGGCGATTCCAACCCGGCAATGATTCTTAAAAGGGTGCTTTTTCCGCTCCCAGACCTGCCCAACAGGCACAAAGTCTCTCCGCAGTTTACCTGAAAGCTGATTCCCTTTAATAAAGGTTCCCCCTCATACTTTTTATAGATTGCTTTTAATTCGAGAACACCATGGCAATTACTCATATAGTTTCAAAATTCCTGATTCCTGATTCCTGATTCCTGATTCCTGACGGAGATTATAGCCGGCTATTTCCATCAGGTTGAAGCCGATCCAGCCCGGCAATCGCAGCCGCGCAAACCAGCATCAAAATAGTTGACATTGCCATCGCTTGACCGTAATTGATTGCTCCCGGTTGTGAAAGAAAACGATATATCGCCACCGGCAGGGTGGGGGTTTCGGGTCGAGCCAGAAAACTGGTGGCGCCGAATTCGCCCAATGAAATGGTAAAAGAAAAAATCGCACCCACCAAGGCAGCCCTGCGGATGATGGGCAGTTTAACTTCCTTCCATACCCGCCAGGGTGATGCCCCGAGGCACGCGGCGGACTCTCCAAGAGAGGAAGGAATGGACGCCAGCACTGGCTGAATGGTTCTGACCACAAAGGGCAGCGCCACCAGGCTGTGGGCAATCGGAATCAAAAGCGGAAAATGCTTCACATCGAGCGGCGACCCAGAGAAGGTGATTAAAAAACCAAGCCCCAGCGTGACAGCGCTGGTGCCCAACGGCAGCATGATCAGTGGGTCGAGCCATTTTTGCAAAGTTGCTTTTCGTACCATCGAATAGGCAGTGATCAGCCCCAATACCACAGAAATAACCGTGGTGACAAAGGCGTAAAAAAAAGAATTCAAGGCAGCATTAACTGGCGGCACATAAAAAAAAGCATTCGCGCGGTTAATAAAAAGTTCGCGGTAATACAAAAATGAAAAGGTCATCCCCGCATCTGAACCGGGTTCCAGAATCAGCAGCGATCTTGCCGTCAATGCCGCCAAGGGAGATACGAGCAGCACCACGAGGAGAATTAGAACGCAAAGAATACCCGCACGTTCAAGAAAGGTTACCGCTTTGCGCAAACCTTCATTCTTTACCCTCGGCGCCAGTGGAACAATAAACTGGTTCCCAACTTTCGAATTGACCAGCGTGATGCCCAGTGTGAAAACCAATTGCAGAAACGTGAGAATACCTGCCATGCGCAGATTGAACATCGAAAGGGTTTGGGTGTATATGGCAACTTCCAGATTGGAAAATTTTGGTCCACCCAACAGTAATACGACCCCAAAACTGGTGAAATCGAAGAGAAATACCATCAACGCAGCTACAGCAATTGAAGGCAGCAATACAGGCATTGTGATCTCTCGCAGCACCCTGCCTGGTTTTGCTCCCAATACTTTTCCGGCTTCTTCCAGGCGTGGATCAAGCTGAGATAGAGCACTTCCCACCACCCTGATCACAACGGATGTGTTGTAGAAGACATGCGCGATCAAGATTGCCCCCAGTGTGTTCATGAAAACAATCGGAGGCTCTTGCAGTTGAAACCATTGCATGAGCCAAAGATTAAGCAATCCGCGCGGACCCAGCAAAGCGGCAAAACCGGCTGCGACAACCACGGTTGGCAGAATAAACGGTAAATTACTTAACAAACGCAGCAGCCTCTTGCCTTGAAAATCAAATCGGGCAAACACAAAAGCTGCGGGCAGCCCAAGCAGCAGCGTCAGCAGGGTCGAAAGAAGCGCCTGCCAGACACTAAACCAGACTGGTCGCAATATGCCAGTCAAACTGATTACCCCCTCCCATGCGGCCATCTTCACCAGAATGGTGACTAATGGAAAAATAAAGAAAATCAGCAGGAATGCCGCAGGCAGCAGCCAAAGGATGTTGATTATCCGATTTGACTGTCTATTTTTACTTGCCGTTCGCGGCATTCCTGCTATTGAGTTCATTTCAAAACCGTGTCCGTCCAGGCTTGAATCCAGGCATCCCGATTCTTGTCAATCAAAGCTGCGTCTAAAGAAGAAGGTTCTTCAGCCACCTGATTGTACTTGATGAACTCCTCGGGCAGTTGCGCCTCAGGCAGTACCGGGTAGACAAACATTTTTAATGGCAAATCTTCCTGAAAATCCTTGCCCAGCATAAAATCCACAAATTTTTCAGCGAGGGCTCTGTTCTTTGTGCCCTTAAGAATGCCAACAAATTCAATCTGTCTGAAACACATTCCCTTGCCCACCAGTGATGCCGTTGGCGATTCGGTCAGCGGGGACGCGGCATAGACCACTTCCACGGCAGGGCTTGAGGCGTAAGACACTACCATCGGTTGTGCACCCTTGCCGGATGATCCACTGAAATTGGTGTAATAAGCGGCTGACCAATCATTGACCACCACCGCGCCGTTGTCTTGCAGTTTCGCCCAGTAATCAAGGTATTGGTCTTCTCCATATTCGGCAATGGTTGCCAACAAAAATGCCAGCCCGGTGGATGACATGGCGGGGTTTTCACCCACCAACAGGTCTTTATATTCGGGCTTGAGCAGGTCTTCAAGACTCTCAGGCAAAGCCAGTTGATGATCGGCAAAATAAGCTTTGTCATAATTGATGCACACGTCACCGTAATCTACCGGCAGCACTCGGTTCTGATCATCCAGCTTGAATTCTGCTGGGATGTTTTGCAGTCCGGGGGCATCGTAGACTTCGAAGATTTCTCCGTTCAGAGCCCGCGAGAGGAAGGTGTTATCCACCCCGTAAAAAACGTCAGCTTCAGGTGAATCCTTGGTGAGAATCGCTCGATTCACCGCGGTTCCTGCATCTCCGCCTTTCAGAAAGACCAAATCAACCTGGTTTTCCTGTTCAAACCGGGTAACCAGTTCTTCAGAAATATCGAATGAATCATGGGTCATCACAGTCAGCGTGGGTGTTACCGCTGCTTTCGGGGCACAGGAGCACATCAGCCCCAGGACAAATAAAACGATAAAAACTTTTTTCACTTATTCCTCCGATCGCACATGAATGGTGCGATTATTTTGAGTGCGGGTATGGATGCACAACAAGCAGCCTGAGTCGATTGATACTTCTGCCTGGTTGGTAAGCATGACATTGCTAATTCCTCTTGTTTTTCCGGGATACAAGGTTTCTTTATTGAGTGGATATTTAAGGGCTGTTGTGAACACCCCGGGCACCATCCCGTTAATTGGAATCAATGAGATGATATCCCCCGGGTTGCCAATAATTTTTGCTGAACCACGGATTAGAAAAACCTCTTCAACACCATTTTCAATGGTTACCTTAACAGTTTCAAGTTCTGGTAATAACAAGAGGTAAAGATTGGCAAGAGTCTGATCAAGCCTGCCACCTAAAGCCGCAATGACAACAATTTCGTCAAATCCCTTTTCAACAGCAGCCAATAAACCAAGTTCCAGATCGGTTTCATCTTTATCAACCTTGTATTGCCTGATTTCCACCCCTTCGGCACGAACACCTTCAATTTCAGCATAAGAAGCAGAATCCAGATCTCCTACCAACATGTCAGGCGTTTTTTGTAGATTACGTACATAACGCAATCCCCCATCCACGGCAATCAAAAAATCGTCCTTTTTACTATGAGACAAAATCAAAGCAGCCTGTGGCATTTCACCATTGGCAAAAAGAACTGCTCTTCTTGGCATCAAAAAACCCTCCACCAGGGAGGGTTGCTGAATTCATTGCGCGCACACATCCCTCCGCCGGCATTATCCGGATCAGGTTTTGCGGGTCGAAGGCGTTTCTCCTTCCTCTCAGCCTGATTCACCAGGCTCCCCGTGAAACTGTAACTTACCACCAGTAGTATAGAACGCTTTTCAAAAGAAGTCAAGGATTCGATCGAGTGTGTAGTACAATTTTTTCATCACCACAGGGAAAGAATCTCATGACACAATCTCAAAAAATATTCCGCCTCATCTTGATAATCCTGGCTGTTTTCTATTTTGCATTATTCCTTTTCCCCAACCTGGCAGGCGCGCGAGATGAAGCCATGCTCAGCGCCTTTGAACATGATGAATTCGCACAATATTCGCATGTGATCCATATGCTTGAAAACGGTGAAAACTTCAAAGCCGCCGTTCACAACTTCCTGGTGTATTCCCATTACTATTACGGATACCCCTTTTATTTCTTCTCTGCTTTGTTTCTCCTGCCCATTAAATTTATTCTTGGTGCAGATTGGACTTCCCAAACCCGCATCATTGTGGCAATTTTACGCCAGATGATCAACGCACTGCCTTTTCTGTTATCAGCCTTATTCCTGATCTGGGACCAACTAAAATCCAAAAACCCGCTCAAGGCAATATTGTCTTTTTTGTTGATGGCATCCCTGCCAGCAGTGATCGACAACAACCTATGGTGGCACCCGGATAGTCTGCTGGTCCTCTTTTCGGTCTTGACCATCCTGTTTCTGATTCGTGATGACGGAAAGTTCGGTCTGTTCTTTTACCTCTCCGGTCTGACCTGTGCGCTTGCTATTGGCTCGAAAATCTTGGGGGTGTTGTTTGTCGTAACTTACGCTGCCTATCTTGTATATGGCTTGGTCACCCGCAGAGCCACATGGAAAAAAGCCCTGCTCTCTGCTGTTTTATTTCTGATTGTTTTGTTCGGCTCGGTGATTCTGACCAATCCGCTTCTGCTCTTGCCGCTTGAACGGTCTGAGATCATCAACACCTTCAAAGCCAACTTTTCCCAAAGCACCCAGGGATTTTGGGTGACTGGCAATGATTCGGATGGCAAATGGGTTCAGTTGAGAACGATTTTTGAGGAGTATTACGGCGGCACCTTGCTGGTGTTCTTTTCTCTTCTCGCTGTGGTGTGGGGTTTAATCAAAAAGCCGAATAAACTAAAATACCTTGTTATTCTCACCTGGACGCTGGGTTATATGGGTTATTTCATCTTTTTTGCGTCAACCATCCGCCCGCATTATTTCATCCCGGTAATACTTCCGCTTTACGCCGTGTTGGTGGATGAACTCTTCGATTTCTTATCACTCAAGTTGTCAAAAGAAAAGTCTGGCAACAATCGGGTCAAACGATTTGTCAGTTGGCTGATGGTCATCTATATCATCTTGACGATAGGCTTAAATACCGTTAACGCGGGTAAAACCTGGCAAACCGCGCTTCATCGCGAAGAAACCTCTGCCAGCATTGGAATGTTCAAGGAATTCCAGGATCAACTGCTGCCTGAACTCCCCGATGGGACACCTTTGTTGATCTATCGTGATTGGCGCGCCTACGTGGGCGAAAACCCACACTGGCGGGTGATCTACAACTGGGATTTAGCCACCTACGACTACCTCGCTGAAAACCAGCCCGACCTGCTCTTTATCGAAAAAGACAATGTTCTTTATTTTTCTGATGACGCCAAGCTGGAAACCGCTCTTAACCCCGATCAGATGATTCAGATGAACCAATTCTACGGCGATGTTTTGGAAGAATCAGTCACCGGCTACCACCAGCTTTACAAAGATGGGTTTGGCTACATTTTCGCAAGTGACAACCTGTATGTAAAGTATTTCAAGAACTGATAACAGATTAACAACCCCGCGTTTAAACGCGGGGCTGTCTTTTTATATTTCTGAAAGAATCACATCCTTCATAGAACGTTTGGGCACGTGATGCACCTGTTGCTCATCACGCCAATACTTGATCTCGCCGTTTTCGGGCAGCGCTTCAACAACCACTTTTTCCACCGGCTCCCCCAGAGCGATCACATAAAGAATATCAAATCGCTCGTCAATATTGAACAAACCGCGGATCTCTTCACGTTTGATGCTTCCCAGGATGCAGCCGCCCAAACCCTTCTCGACCGCGCCCAGCAAAATGGACTGGCATGCGATCCCTGGATCAATGCCAAAGGATTCAGTGATGTTCTTGTCACCCAACATGATGAGATACGCAGCAGGTCTTTCCCCTTCGATTGGACCGTCCCAATCTTTCAGGTACCCCGCCCACGCAAGCTGGGGATAGAGCCGGGCGCATGCCTCTTCTGAATGGATCAGTATATACTTCAGTGGCTGCACATTTCTGCCGGAAGCGGAGAGGCGAGCCAGGTCAACCAATTCGCGTAAAGTCTCGCCATTCAATCGTTTGGCTTGATTGAAACGGCGATAGCTTCGATTTCGTAAAACGAGATCATGAAGCATATTGAACTCCTGAATAAGAATCTGATTTCTGATAGTATATCTCAATTACTCAGCGCATTATAGAATTAGCTTGTTCAGACAAATATCTCAAATTGCTTGACAATAATTAATCCAGTTGTTATAGTTGAAGCGTTAAATTTGCGTAAAATTGGTTCGGTGAATACCTCAATAACTGGGGAATATGGCGTGAATCTCATCGCCTGAACCACCTTCAACAAAGCCCTCATCACAAACTCCACCGACATTTGCGGAAAGGCTATGATGCCCAATCCGTTAAGATATGTGTTTCTGGTGCCAGTTAATAGATGATTTGAACACGTTTTCATAATAAAACGATCACAATCAAGGAGGAAAAATTATGGCTTCAGTATCAGGTACGGTAATTCGTGGTGTGAGTACGGAACGTGTCGCAAATGGCGTGGTGAAAGCGACCAGCGCCAGCGGGCAGATTGTACAGGTTCCCACTGATGATGATGGCGATTTCACCTTCTCAAATCTGCAAGTGGGTCAGTGGTCATTCATCGCGCTTCATGAGAAAAACTTCCCCAACTCCCCGCTGAACTTGATGGTTTCAGCCGACATGGCAAACGTACTGATCACGGTCACCCCAATGGAAGGCGAATACGACGAATCCAAAGGCACCCGGTTCGTCAAGGGATTGATGATCGGGCTTGGAGTTTTAATTTTTATCTATATTGTTTTGCACATCGCCATTCCCGTCAAGCTCACCAATACTTCAGAGACTTTTTTTTGGGACAACGGTGCATGGCGTTATTTTGAGATCATGCTGTGGGCGTTGGCTGGCGTTTTGGTGAACAAGATCATCAGCTGCGGCTGGTACCTCAGACGCCGTGCATTCTACCGTGAAGGTATCATCATGCACGTCAGCCACCTGGTGACCACACCCCTGATGGTTTTTGTGGCAATCCTGATCCTTTCTTTGGTTAAAATCACCCTGACCCTCGGCGGCAATACGGATATCACCCTTGACCTTTCCAGGCTGCCCATCTTAATCGCGGTATCCTTCATCCTGGGCACCTGCCCCTGGCCAATCTGGGATTTCATCGAGAAATCAGCCAAAAAGATCATCGGCGAAGGAAAAAAGGAACCGAAATAATAAACCACTGATCAGGTGAAAATCGATACATCTGAATTTACATATCCAAAAATATCTGCAAGCCAACATTGACAAGGTTTAAAACCTTGTCAATGTTGGGATTTAGCAGGAAAAATAATCAAAAACGACCCGAAGGTCGTTATAGAGCGGGTAGCGGGATTCGAATACCATCCCCCCTGTGGGGACCCGCGAATATAAAAAAAGACCCTTTCGGGTCAATTCAGAGCGGGCAGCGGGATTCGAATACCATCCCCCCTGTGGGGACCCGCGAATATAAAAAAAGACCCTTTCGGGTCAATTCAGAGCGGGCAGCGGGATTCGAACCCGCGAATATCAGCTTGGAAGGCTGACGCCTTACCACTTGGCGATGCCCGCAATGTGCCCAAAATTATAATGCAAGCCCTAAAAATGGGCAAGTCAATTTTCGGGTTTTTCCATCAACTTCCCCAGCGCGGATGCCAGCACTCGCACCGCCTGCTCATATTCCTGCAGATCAAGCTTCTCGTAAGGCGTGTGATCCAGGGTTGAGTCTCCTGGCCCATAAACCAGCGCTGGGCATTTCCACGCGGGCGCCACGATATTAAGATCGGCGGTGCCCGTCTTGTTGACAAACGCCGGTGTGCCCCCCTCACCGCGGATCGCCGCCAGCATAGACCTCACCAGCCGGGTGTTCTTGTTGCACACCCACGCGGGGATCGGTTTGCCCTTTGGTTCGATCTTGCCCATCACGGCAATCTTTTCAAGCTGCTCATACCAGACTTCCGGCGGCAAATCCACGGGCAGACGCGCGCTCACGCTTAACCTTGCCCACTGCTCAAAATCGGTGTGATCCGCTTCAATCTTCTGCAAGGATGGCAGCACCTGATCGAACACCCGCTCGCGGCCGGTGTTGAATGCCGTCGCGAAAACCTGAATGCCGCGCCAGATTTCAAAGGCACCCTCAGCGGCGGTTTGCCCGCCTCCCGCCGAATGAAAATGCTCATTCCGGATCGTAATCTCCGCCCAGGCGGTGCCTTTATACCCCAGCGCCACCCTATCCCAGCGGTTGGGTTCGCCAATCACCGCGTATTCGGGAGCATATTGCTCTGCCGCAAAATACGCGCCTTTTGAGTCACGTTCTTCTTCCACGGCGCCAATAACCACCAACTGCCAGCCTTCCACGGCACCGCACTGCGCCGCGGCATCCACGAAACAGGCCAGCGGACCCTTGGCGTCGACCGCGCCGCGCCCGTAGAGAACCCCCTCCTCCACCCGCACCGGAATTTCGCCCGGTACAGTGTCGATATGCCCCAGCAGCACAATCTGCCGCGGACCGCTGCCCAGCACGCCCACGGCATTGCCCACCTCGTCACAGAACGCTCGTTCATAGCCGAGGGCTTTCATACGTTCAACTAACCAGGCAACGGCAGGCGTTTCACTCCCCGAAGGACCATACTGGCTGACCAATCCGATGACAGTTTCGCTCAAATATTCCTCACTCGGCAATCTCGCCTTGCAGCACTTCTGTGATCCCCTCGACAATTTTATCCAGCTGCTCATAGCTGATCACCAGCGGCGGCAGCAAGCGAATCACGGTCAGCCCGGCATTGAGCGCGATGATATGCCTTTCCTGCAGCGCTTTCAAAAATGGAGTGACCTTTTGTTTCAACTCCATACCAACCATCAATCCCAAACCCCTTACCTCACGAATTAATGGGGACTGGATGGATTTCAACTTTTTCATCAAGTAAGCGCCCTTTTCGGCAGCTTGCCTTGCCAGATCTTCTTCTTGCATCACCTCAAGAGCAGCCACCGCCGCCGCACACGAGAGCGGATTACCGCCAAAGGTGGAGCCATGCGTGCCGGGGACGAGATTCTTTACCGCCGGGCCAATCAGCACCGCCCCGATGGGAACCCCTCCTCCTAATGATTTGGCGCAGCATAACAAATCAGGAATCAGATCATAATTCTGGCAGGCAAACATCTTGCCCGTGCGGCAAAAACCCGACTGCACTTCGTCAATGATCAATAACGCGCCGCGCTCATTGCAAATCCGCCGGGCGGCTTTCAGATAGTCCGCTCCAGCCGGGTACACCCCGCCCTCGCCCTGCACAACCTCCAGAATAACCGCGGCGGTCTTGTCGCTGACAGCTTTCTCTAACGCCTCGATATTATTGTAAGCCACATGGCTCACGTCCGGTACCAGCGGATTGAAGGGTTCGCGGTAAGCCTTGTTCCAGGTCGCAGAAAGCGCCCCCATGGTGCGGCCATGAAAACCGCGCATGGTGGCAATGATCCCCGTCCTCCCCGTGGAAAGCCGTGAGAACTTGAAAGCGGCTTCCACCGATTCGGTGCCCGAGTTACAGAAGAACACCCGGTCCATGCCGGGCATCAGACTGGTCAACTTTTCCATCAAGGCTGCCCGCTGATCATTCGGAAAGGTCTCAAACAGGGTCAGCAGTGTCGTAGCCTGTTTCGCTACCGCCGCCGCCACCTTCGGATGCGCATGCCCCAGATTGGCTACGCCGTGACCTGCCGAGCAGTCGATATATTCGACGCCTTCAGCATCATACAGACAGGCACCCTCGCCGCGGACGATTGCCAGCGTTGATTTGGCATACGTTCCACCAGTATGGCGTTCTTCAATGGCTATGATTTCTGCGGAAGTAAGTTTTTTTATCATTGGATCACCGTCCCTGCCCCGGCAAGCGCCGAGGAAATTGGCTTTTCGACCCGGCCGTCGGCAATGATCACCCTGCCCACCCCGGCTTGCAAGGCTTCTTCACTGCCCAGCACCTTCTTTTTCATGCGGCCTTGCGCCATTTCCAACGCCGCCGCGATTTTATCCTTCGCGATGTGCTTGATCAGGGTACTCTCATCGGGGAATTTCTCCATCAGTCCCGGCACCGCGGTCAGTAAAACAAGCGTTTCTGCCTGCACCGCGCCTGCCACCATGGCAGCCGCACGATCGGCATCCACGTTGAGCGCTTCGCCGTTCTGGCTGACCGCCACCGGCGCGATCACCGGCAGACAGCCGGCGTTCAGTAGCATGTGGAGCAGATCGCTGTTCACGGTTTCAATTTTCCCGGTGTAGTCGTCGCGGATCATGCGGCGTTTGCCATTTTCCACGCTCTGGATGGCATCTTTGCGGGTGGCCACCATCAGCCTGCCGTCCATCCCGCACAAGCCGAAAGCATTCAACCCCAATCCATGAAGCTGCTCAGTCAGCAGCGAGTTGACCTTGCCGTTGACCGCCATCAGAAAGATTTCAAGCGTCTTGCGATCGGTGTAACGTGAGGTGTACCCCGATGGTGAGGTGATAAATTTTGGCGGCGCGCCCAATGCTTCGCCCAGCGCGTTGGCTTCCGCCGACCCACCGTGCACCAGCACCAGCTTCTGCCCGCCTCGGATCAACTCAGCAGCATCCGCACAGATGGCTGAAAAATCAACCCCTTCGGTGCCGCCCAGTTTCACAACAATAATGGAGGAACTGCTCATCATCATCTCCGTAAAGCTTAAATAGGATGAAGTCCCATGAACTCCAAACCGGTGGTTTCTTCCCAGCCCATCATCAGGTTCATGCACTGCACTGCCGTGCCCGAGGCACCCTTCATCAAATTATCAATGGCGCAGATCGACACCACGTGCCCATTGCTCTCATCCAGTTCGAAGCCGATATCAGCATAATTTGAACCCGCCACCACTTTGGGTTCTGGCACTCGGTAGATACCGCGCTGCTCCTTCACCAGCCGCACGAACGGATTTTCGTTGGCGGCGGTGCGGTAAGCTTTCCAAAGGTCCTTGTTGGTCACACCCGGTTTGACCGTGGTGTGAACGGTCGCCAATGCGCCCCGCACGAGATCCACGGCAGTCATGGTCAGGCTGGTATTGGTCATGCCCAGTTCCTGGATGATTTCGGCTGTATGGCGGTGGCCAAACGCCGAGAAGGTACGCACCACATTGGCGCGCTCGGCGTGATGCGATCCAGCGTTGCCCTCCGCGCCCGACTCAGACGAACCCACCTTAATCTCGACGTAAGCCGGGGTTGTCGGGTCGATCAGGCCGTTCTTCACCAACGGCAGCAGCGCCAGGTTGGCAGCCGTGGCATTGCAACCCACGCCGCTGATGTAATTGGCGCTTGCCATTTCGGCGCGGTGCAATTCGGGCAGACCATAAACAAACTTGCCCATCCACTCCGGTGCGGCATGCGGCTGCCCGTACCATTTTTCGTACAGCGCGGTGTCTTTCAGTCTGAAATCCGCGGAAAGATCAATAATCTTGCTCGCCAGGGCGGCAAACTCGTTAATCCGTTTCTGCGCCTCGCCGTGCGGTAGCGCCAGAAAGAGCACGTCCACCGGCTCGACCACGCCCGGGTCAACAAACTTGAGCTGGGTGCGTTTGCGCAGGTTCGGATGCACCTGGTAGACATACTCGCCCAGATGTGAACGCGAGGTTACCTGCTTCACCTCCACGTTGGGATGCCCCAGCAGCAGACGCAGCAGCTCCCCCCCGCCGTACCCCGATCCGCCAATAATAGATGCGTTGATCATGTTTGCTCCTGTTAAGTCAGTCAGTAATCCGGCACTCAGCCCTGATCCCTGATTACTAATTACTGATTACTGATTTACTGATTACTGATTACTAAACACTGCCCTTCCGGGCAACTTCCATCACATAATTGACAATCTCACCCGCGATGTCAATACCGCTGACAGGCTGGGCGGTGTGGAATTCCATGGTGTGATTGACTTCGTTCACCAGCATGCCCTTGTCGGGATGCTCCACCAAATCCACGGCCAGCACCCCGCCGCCGACCGCGTGAGCCGCCTTAAGGCAGAGCTCCTCAATCTCGGGGGTCACGGTGCAGAGCTCTCCTGAGCCGCTGCGGGCGGTGTTGGTGATCCAATGCTCGCTCTTGCGGTAGATCGCCATGATCACTTTGTCGCCGATCACGATGGCGCGGATGTCGCGCCCTGGTTTCTTGATGTATTCCTGGATATAAAACACCGAATGCTGTACCGATCCGAGCGTGGACTTGTGCTCGAGTACGGCTTCAGCCGCTTCACGGTCGTTGATCTTCGCCAGCAAGCGCCCCCACGAGCCCACCACCGGTTTCAGCACCACTGGGTAGCCGAAGGCTTCAATGGCGTCCAGCGCGGCTTCCACCGAGAAGGCTGTGGCAGTGTGCGGCTGCGGAATCCCCGCTCTTGAGAGGACGGCACTGGTCACCAGCTTGTCGCCGCAGATTTCAGCCACGCGCGAGGTGTTCACCGTGGGCACGCCGAAGGCTTCGAACATGCGTAGCCCATACAGGCCGCTGGTATAGCTGATGCTGCGTTCCAGCACAGCATCGTATCCCTGCCAAACTTCGGGGTGTTCCAGGTCAAACGAGATAGCGCGGTCATCCAGCCGTTCATAATCGATGCCGCGGTTTTCCATCGCGCCGAAGATCCATTTTTCCTCCACGCGCACACGTGAATAAAGCACCCCAATATGCAGTCTCTTTTCAACCATATTCCAAAACCTCTCCGCCGTGCTTATGCGCGGCTTGATGATGTGAGCAGATTATTCGCCCCAGTCTTCCTGTTCCATGGGGGCCAGCTCAACAGCGGCCGGGTTGAGGGAGGTCACTTCGAGGTCCACGCCGCAGTCGGGGCAGACCAGAATTTCACCCACCTCGGTATTGGCTTCGAGGGTAATTTCAGCTTCACATTCAGGGCAAGTCACAGTGTTCATTTTATTTCTCCTTTAATTAATAATTGCGCTTTTTGAATTTGATTTTTCACGGCTTCCAGCGAGGTTCCCCCCGTGGAATTGTGCCGGTTGATGGATTGGATCGGATCGAACAGAGTCAACACGTCCACATTGAACGGACCCAGCGCCTGCCATTCTTCCAGGCTGAGCTGGTCAATGCCGATCCCCTTGTCAGCCGCTTGTTTCACGGCTTTGCCCACCATGCCGTGGGCTTCGCGGAAGGGAATGCCCTTGCGCACTAAATAGTCAGCAACGTCGGTGGCGTACATGCTGCTGTCTATCGCCCCAGACATGCGTTCCGCTTTGATGGTCATCGTTTCAAGCGCCGCGCCCAACACGGGCAGCACACCCAGCAGGGTGTCGGTGGCTTGAAAGACCGGTTGTTTGTCTTCCTGCAAGTCCTTGTCATAAGTGGAGGGCAGCCCTTTGAGGGTGGCTAGCATGCCGGTCAACAGTCCCAGCAGGGTGCCGGCTTTGCCGCGCGCCAGCTCGAACAAATCGGAGTTCTTTTTCTGCGGCATCAGGCTCGATCCGGTTGAAAAAGCGTCTGAAAGTTCGAAATAGCCGAATTCCGCACTGGTGAACAGCACCATTGCCTCAGAGAGTTTGCTCAGATGCACGCCGATCATGGCGGCGCAGAATAGATACTCGGCGGCAAAGTCGCGGTCAGAGACGGAATCGAGGCTGTTGGTGGAGGGGCAGTCAAACCCCAGCGCGGAGGCCAGTGCTTCGCGGTCAATTTCCATCGAGGTGCCAGCCAGCGCTCCGCTGCCCAAAGGCAGCACCGCTGTGCGGTCTTTCAAATCCGCCAGGCGCTCGACGTCGCGCTGGAGAGGCCAGAAGTGGCTCAAGAGCCAGTGGCTGAGCAGCACAGGCTGGGCGCGCTGCAGGTGGGTGTAGCCCGGCATCACCACGGAAGAATTCCGCTGCGCCACAATCAATAATGAAGCCTGCATCCCGCGGACGGCATTGGTCAGCATCGGCAGGGTTTCGAGCATCCACAGCCTGAAGTCGGTGGCAACCTGGTCGTTGCGGCTGCGCCCGGTGTGCAGCTTGCCAGCGGTCCCGCCAATCAGCTCACCCAGGCGGCGCTCTACCGCAGTGTGGATGTCTTCATCCCCGGCGGCAAAGTTAAACGCGCCGTTTTTGAACTCTTCGGCAATCGCGTTCAATCCCTTGCAAATCTCGGCATACTCCTTGGTCGAAAGCACTCCGACTTTCAGCAGGCCCCCCGCCCACGCCAGACTGCCTTGCACGTCCTGGCTGGCGAGACGCTGGTCAAAAGGCAGCGAAGCGTTCAACTGCCACGCGCTCTCGTCCAGCTTGCCTGAAAAACGTCCGCCCCATAAGGTCATGCCGCCTCCTTCACAGTCTTGGTCAGTCGCTTCAACAACTAGTCGCGTTTGAAGCGGGAATAATCGGGTTTGGGCATATCCAGCCCGGATACAGGCAGGCCGTTCAGCGCGCGCACTTTCAGGCTCAAGCCGAACAGGCGGATAAACCCCTCGGCGTCGCTCTGATCATAGACATCTTCCTGCCCGAAGGTGGCGAAGTCTTCACGGTAGAGACTGTATTTGCTCTTCTTACCGGCGCAGATGATGTTGCCCTTGTAGAGTTTGAGACGCACCGTGCCGGTGACGGGTCCCTGGGTGTTATCCACGAAGGCGTCAATCGCTTCATGCAGCGGGGTGAACCACAAGCCGTCGTAGGTCAGCTCGGCATATTTTAAACCCGCAATCTGTTTGAAAGCCAGGGTCTGGCGGTCGAGCACCAGCTCTTCGAGCTCGTTATGAGCGAACATCAAAATTGTGCCGCCGGGGGTTTCGTAAACGCCGTGGGATTTCATCCCCACCAGGCGGTTCTCCACCAGGTCCACGCGGCCGACGCCGTTGGCGCCGCCGATGGCATTCAGCACTTCCACCAGCTTGGCGGGCGAGTGTTTCTCGCCGTTGACCGCCACAGGCACGCCGCAGTCAAACTCGATCTCCACGTATTCGGGGGTCTCGGGGGCGTTTTCGGGGCTGGTGCTGATCTGGAACATGCTCTCTTCGGGCTCGTTCCACGGATCTTCGAGGATGCCGCCCTCGTGACTGATGTGCCACAGGTTGGCGTCGCGGCTGTAAATGGATTTGATCGTGGCAGTCACGGGCACATTATGCTTGGCGGCATAGGCAATGGCGTCCTCGCGAGAGCGGATATCCCACTCGCGCCAGGGGGCGATGATCTTCAACCGCGGATCGAGCGCCATCACGGTCAGCTCGAAGCGCACCTGGTCATTGCCCTTGCCGGTGGCGCCGTGGGCGATGGCGTCCGCGCCGACCAGGTGAGCCACGTCAACTAAATGCTTGGCGATCAACGGGCGGGCTACGCTGGTGCCCAGCAGGTACTTGCGCTCATACACCGCTCCGCTCTTGATCAGCGGAAAGAGATAGTCCTTCGCGAACTCCTCGCGCAGGTCGCGGGCGATCAACTGGCTGGCGCCGCTCTTGATCGCTTTCTCTTCGAGGGCGTTCAATTCCTGGTCGCCCTGCCCCACGTTGGCGCAGAAGCACACCACCTCGCATCCGTAGTTCTCCTTCAGCCAGGGCACGATCACCGAGGTATCCAGTCCGCCAGAATACGCCAGCACCACTTTCTTGATGGATCTCTTTTCTGTTTTGGTCATTGTATTCTCCTTATAAGTTCACGATTTCCGATTCACGATTTACGATTCACGGTTCACTGTTCCCTGATTACTGATTACTGCTCTTCCCGCAAAAAAGAAAAACCCTCCATGAAGGAGGGTTTGGGTTGATCTGCAAAAAACTTCTCGTTGTGCTTTCACGCCGGAACGTTAAAGCGCCCATCCTTCGGATATGGAAGCGGGCTGCTTTCGTCGAGCGCGGAGAAGTACGTTTTCCTGTAACATATTAGGTGCAATTCTATCACGCGGTGCAAATGAGTCAAGGGTTTTGGGGAGATTGTATGGACAAGAAGGAGAAAAAATATTTTAATTTTGTGAATAATCAATAATGTTGTAAGGTTTTTGGAAGCATGGTAAAATACAAAAATTATTTTATGGGTGGAAAATATAGAAGTATATTCAAATATTTAAATTAATTTAATACTCTGGAGGGGCACATTGAAGCAGAATAGTCGTAAGCTTATCTCAAGTATATTATTATCGATATTTGTAGTTGCTATTTTTATTACCGGCTGTTCTGATGATAAGTTGCCCTCAGGATGGCCAACAAATACTCCAACATTTACTCCAACTCGAACATGTCCATCATCACTTATAGCAACACCTGATTCATTTATTAAGAAGCCAAGTTTGTTTATTTTCTTGATTGACACTGATATAACTTATCAGAATTTTGTGGCTGAATCATTTTCCATGATAGCTAATGCTTTGCCCAAAGCCATGGAACCAGGAGACAGATATATTATTTTTCGTCTAGGTGAAAGAGAATGGGATAATTCTAAAATGTTGAACTACCATTCTTCAGAATATGATTACGCCTCAATTCCTCCATTTCCGACTAATGCAGAAGTAATTTATCCAACATTTATACCAACGAAAGTTGGTCAGTCTTCATTAGAGAAGTTAAACGTTTCCAATGAAAACAATAAACAACTTGAGGAAGCTCAAGCGACTGCAACACAATTGGCGTTCTTACACGGATGTGCGGTTGCAGATTGGAATGAACAATACGAAGAGGATG
>CAYXWV010000056.1:0-17951 GCA_964468875.1 uncultured Anaerolinea sp.
CCCTTAACTGGCCGCCATCAATCGGAATCGGTGGCCGTTTTCACCGGAATGCGCAGTTAGTTACTTTATAGGCTAAATCGTAATGTTTTTGATTGAATTGTTTTATTGCTTTTCGAAGTAATTTCTTTGCATATGCTGCAGAAGAAAATGCACCTTCGTTCAATCCCTTATCAAAAACACCTAACTTTTTTTCCATTCATCGGTGGATTCCAAATTCCCACTCCTATAAGCTATGCTTACAAAACCATTTCATAATATAGTTATATTTTATTAAAACTATTCGCAAATATTGGGGTGATATTGAAGGTTCAGCTTTCTCTACAACATGAAAATGAATTGATGATGGATTTTATTCCCATTCCTGTAGGTTTATTTTTGATGGGGAGTGATCCCGTACAGACCCAGCTCCAGTGGAGAATGATGAATATCAAAGCACCAAGAATATCTAGATGAATTCTATATTGAAAAATATTTTGTTGCAAATGAACAGTATTATTCGTTTGATCAAAACGTAGGATATCTCTTACAAGAGTATTTGAGAAATGGACGTAAAAAATGACTACCCTGTAGTTAATGTTAATTTGAATGATGCTCTTACATTTTGTGCCTGGATGTCCGAAAATTCAGGAACCAAGGTAAATTTGCCAAATGAGAAACGCCCCTATCGTCAATTTTTTCCAGTGAAAAACTAATTTGTCGTATTTGTTAGATTTTATTTAACTCGTTAATTATTAGATCATTATATCCATGGTATTCATTAAATTGTTTTTGGTACTGCTTAAATTCAAGAACAAGGTTTTGAAGTATATAAGATGCAGCACGAATACTTTCCTTACAGGCTACTTCCAATTGATTTCTCCGAGATTTGTTAGAGAGAAGAACAAATACACCAAAGCCTAAACAAACCGCCGTTAATGAAAAAAGCCAATAACCTAAGGAAAATCCTCCGACAAGCGTTAACATAGCTAAACTAAAACTGATAATTGCCTTCCAATTTTTTATTTTCGAGCAAGCAATGTTTTTTATTTCGGTGTAATAATTTTCGATTTTCTTAATCTCATCGTTTTCCTGTGTAAAATCTACAGTTGAGGAATAATCATTAATTACAACTGGTACGTGAGCTGTTTTCCGACTAAGGTAGTCTTCTTTATATGCAAGTATAGCTTTTTCTTGCAAGTCCTTTGTTAGCGTAAACATATTTAAGCGGATTTGCCCTTTAATTTCTTGGTTGTCCCGTTCATATATCCAGTCGATCATCTCAGTAACTAGATTGATATCATTTTTTGCGTGTAATTTTTCTTCCTCATACTGTTCCTTAGCAGCGTCCACATTCCCTTTAAATTTTATTACGAGTTCATTATATTTAATTTCATCATATACAGCTTCTTCGTTCTGATTTGGCGCAGTGATAATTTCATCTATATAACCTTTTAGGAACTCGTTCCGTTGTTCAATGGGCACATTATTAGTTTGTAATATAAATTCTAAAATGTTTATATTGTTTTTGACTCTCAATAAGTTTTCAGATAACTCATCAAATGTGACACAATATTTTCTGAGTAGGGGATAGTCTATTTGCTCTATTGGCTTCATATGTTCATAATTATTACGAATTTTCTCAATAATGTTTTTTTCGCTATAACCTTCTGCTTGAAGACTTGATAGAATTATTTGATTAATGAAAGTGATAATCTGATTCCGGATATTCTCATCAATTGATTCAGCAACAGTTTTACTGATCAATGAAAAAAGCATTAAGAACGTCCGTTGATTGCTTCCTTTTTGTTCGCATTCCTGGAATAAGTAAAACCATTTTAGTGCTGCTTCATTACGTCCGAGGCGAAGATTGAATAGCATATAGAATATTGAAGCTAGATTTTTATCTAAATTAATAGCTCTTATCATGGCACGATTAGCAAGTTTCTTGTCGTCGTTTTTCCAAGCCATTACGCTGATAAGAACGCAAGTAAGCCAATAATCTGGAGATTGTAGATGTTGAACTTCGACTGACTTTGTGATGGTTTGATTACTAATCATATTTAAGTCCAGATTATCAATAATCCCTTGGACTATCTTTCTAACTGTCCTATAATTTTTAAAGTCATAATATTTCTTATTGTTTGCAGCTCTTATCTTCTTGTTTGCAAGTTCAATGTTTTTAAAACGAATATAAAGCTTTTCAATCTCGCCTTGTAATACAATAGTATCAATTACTCGTTGATGAGACGACTGCATCGTGTTGTCCGAATTTTGAAGAGTTGTTTGTATTTGTTGATTATAGTTTTCTAATGTATCGTGTGCTCTTGAAACTCCATTAGTGATTGTAGATAATTCCCCTTTTAATTCGCGATTGATTGATTGAACCCTACTTAATTCATTTTCTAGATGGTTTACTTCACTTCGTAAAGAATAAAGGCTCATTGGTATAATCCTTCTGCATTTGATGCTGCAAATGCTCGTTCTTTACCCCATTCTCTGATTTTCATTACCATTTCAGGATTGCTTTGAGATATTGGAACGATATTTTTGAATTTATTAAAAAGCAGATCTTCAGTTATGATACTTTGTCCATTATTTATCGCCATTTGTGCGATATCTTTTATCGCGTATTCAATATCAGAATAAGAAAATCCTTTAGATAGGTCGATAAGATCCTCCAAAATCCGATTTTCAAGGTCAATGTGGAGAGATTTTTTTGAGTACTGATTGATCGCCTCCATTCGTTCCTTTCGGTTAGGTAAATCTAAGAAGAAAACCTCGGAAAAACGACCCTTTCGGAATAATTCGAACGGCAATGCGGATACATCATTAGCTGTAGCTACTATGAATACTCTACTATTCGATTCCTGAAGCCAGAATAGGAATTGCCCTAAGACTCGCTTACCTGTATCGTTTCCCGAATCTGAGACAGACAAAGCCTTCTCGATTTCATCAACCCATACAATACAAGGTGAAACGTTATCGATAAATTGAAGAGCTTCTTTCATTTTTTTTTCACTCTCACCGACCCATTTATCATAAACAGTTCCAAGGTCGAATCTGAATAGCGGAAGCTCCCATTCCTTTGCTACCATTTTTGCCGAATATGATTTTCCGCACCCAGGTACCCCTGCAAGAAGGATACCCTTCGGTGGGTTTAAATCTCTTTGCTGAAGTGCTTCATCCGGGGAAAAGAAAACTTTTTGTTTATCATTTAACCAAGCCTTAAGTCCGTCGAGTCCAGAAACCTCAAGCTCGCGATTAACGTGTACTTGCTGAATACTTGGAACAGTACCATACAGACGACTTTTTTGTTTTGTTAATTCATATAGATCGGTTTTGAATAACCCTTTATTTGTAATTATTGTTGTCGAGAGTATATTTTCAATTTGAATCTCTGTGAGTCCTCTTAGTAAAGTCGCTGCCCGATGTATATCTTCGTGATCCCACTCGATAGTGTTGTTATTACGATAAGTGTCCACAAAGGTTTGAATCTGTGAAATTCTCTCATTAATATCTGGAAAATTTAATGTTGCCAACATACCGAATTGTGCCAAGCGCGACCAAACATGATCTGCAGTAATTAATAATAAAGTGCTGTTTGTCTCTTTAGCAAGATAAAGTATATTGAGTAATTCTCTGCTATAAACATTGTCTTCACCTATACGTTTAACATCACCAAACGCAAAGGTTGATCTTCTGTTTTTCATAAATGTAGTAGCTATGTGCTGTAATGGATCATTTTCCACGTCGATTTTTTGCATATTTCCCAGATTGCATACTTGCTTTGCATCTGTGTAATATGAAATATTGCATGATAGATCTGACACTATCTCTTTCAACATTCGTTCCACTCGCTCGCGTTCGGAAGAATTGATGATAATTAGTGGTGTCCTGGCACGTAAATAATTTTTAACTTCTGCCTTCGTATTATCGAAGTTGCCCATTTTTTCACCTTTAGTTCGCTTGTGTAAATAACTTCAACCTGTTTATTTGGAATAGAGAATCTTCTAAATCGGAATTTGTATGCTCCAACGTCTGTTTTTTTAGGAACACAATGGTATCAATCCAAAATTGTTCAGTCTGTGTTCTTATTGAGCTTTCGAGGTCGCGTTTAAATTTATCGTCTAAAAAATCGAGGTCTAAAAAAAATAAGCACTTCCTAACCTCGTTCCGGAATTTTATGAAAAGTGGAGCAATGTCAGATAAATCATTTAAAGAAAGGTACATATTAAGTTCTTTTAGGAACTGTTTAATCCGCATATTCAGCATTTCGTTTATCGTATCTACAAGCTTTTGCTTAAATTGAAAAGCAATATACCCTTTTATGACAAAAGAGCCTCTTGATATAATCTCGAATACTTCTTTATCAAGAAAAGAACAAGTTTTCAATAGGTCAAAGCAATCGAGCCATTCTTCATATGAAGTAGGTGGATTTCGAATTTCCATATAGAAAAACCATCATTACTATTTTAGAAAGCTGTATGGTGGTTCCAAACTCCATGAGGGAAGCTTCTTGCTCATCTCAACTAATCTCTCGTCAGATAATAATTCGTTTTCTTTTGCGGGAGCGGCGAAATTTTCGCGAATACGTTGTTCCATCATTTGCTGGAATTCCATATCTTCGTTATTGGGTTTGACATCATTGCTCATCGGAAAATCTCCTTTTGTAGATTTATTATATGAATTCAACTAAGCTTAGAATTTGGCTTTTTTTGGCGCGATTATCCTCGAGGTATCGCTGGAAATCAGAGATCTCGGCCATACAAGCTGAAAGATGCTCAAGTGATGCTTGAACACGGGTAGGGTATTGTTTCATTGATTTTAGAACACGCCAAACAAGAAAACCAGCTGCCAGTCCGGTGAAAATGAGGGAATACAATGTTACAAAGGCTAGCCCGATGGATACCAAAAAAACAATGGCCGCAGTTATGTTGGGAGTGTTTACAAACATATTTTGGAATTTATTGTTTTCATAAAATATCTTCATATTCTCGATTTGTTCGGCTTGATCGTGACCGTTGCTAATACCATCCCATGAATCAATATGAAGTTTATATTCATTTGGGAAAGCCGATTTTAACTTAGCATCCCAGTTGTTGAGAGAGGTGATGAACCACTTTTTTGTATTTTGGAAACCAAATTTTCTCACCTGAATATCAGTTTGTTGGCTATCGTCATAGATTGCCCATTTCAACATTTGTTTGCCGATGTTAAAATGCTCGTTCTGCAAATCCAATAAAGCATCGTATTGTACTTGTGCTTGCTCAATATCGCTGTTGTTCTCGATGATCAAACGATAGTATTCCTGTTGGTTCTTCAATTCCAGTTCTTCTGCGTCATAGTTTGAAATCAGATTCATAAGAACTGTATCAATGCGGTTTTTATAATTAGTTTCGTCTTGTGGTTCAGAGTCAACATCCAGGGATTTAATGGTCTCATTGAGGCGTTTATATTTAGAAACATCATTGTAGGATTTTTGAAGTCCTTCAACTGAGGTGCAGAACTGTAAAAGCGATTGATAGTTGAATGGCTCGTTTACAATTATGTTGCTTATGTAGTTCTCATAAGCGTTAAGAAGTTCTGTATTGATTTGTTCATTCTCGTTAATGATACCAACCCAACTATCAATCAAGTTGATAATGTCCTGCTCCAATTCCTTGTCTTTTCCGAAAATCCCGTTCAGATATGATTGAAGTAGGATTGCGGTTTCTTGTTGAAGCATTGTCGGATCAAGGATTTTAAAATATTCACGGAACCAAAGTTTTGCAGTATTAATACGGCCAAAACGCAAATTCAACAGACAAAAAAACAGGGTGGTTTTTATTGCATCTTTTCGCCCGCATTCTGCTAATGCATTTTTGGCGACAATAGGATAGTTGTTAACCCAAGCAGTAATTGCTATGAGTGCATAAGACAGCCAGTAGCGAGAGCTTGTGATCCAAAGCTCTTCGGATAATTCTTGAATTGTGCTATTTCGGATCAAGTTTATGTCGAAGTCGCGGACAACTCCAAGTACTGTTCTTCTGATTGTGATATGGTTGCTGAACTGCTCTTTGATGATTTGGTCTATCCTGAGAATGTTCTCATGGGCGATTTGTTTTTCTTCACCTCGAAGCATTTCGGTCTTGAACTTGTTAATGTTCTCGTAAATTTTATTTGTTGTAGTTTGAATGTTAGTAGTAGATGTCTGGACATTGTTTACCTTTACATCTACTCTCGATTTGAACGAGTTTATCGTTTGGTCTAGATTGCTAATTGCTTGTCTTGCATTAGACATTTGTTTCTCCTCCCAAGAAATTTTTATAAACTATTTCTCAAATTTTTCAATTGCGTTTATCAAGTCGGCTTGTTTAGAATCTGATTCTTTGTAATCGCATCGCCATTGTCTTAATTCTTCCAAAGCCTTTGTTAGTTTCAAAATGCCAAGTCGTTTCTTCTCATTGACGATTTTTTTAAGATCTACAATCCTACGCCAAAGAAGAAAACTACCTGCCAACCCGATAAGTATGCCAAGCGTAAGCGCAACCTTCGAAAACGCGAAAGCCATAATGATCAGAATACTTAATGCCACAATGCAGACAATGCTATAAATAATAAAAAATTTGTCCTTGATTATTTCTTTCCACCTGTTCTTTTCGTAGAAATTTTCAAGTGTTGATTTTGCAGATACAAAGTCATCTTCATTACAGACTATTTTACAGTCATCAATATCAAAGGAATACTTTTGGCGCTCACTCTGGCGATAAGTCTCGGCGAACCTTTTAAAACCTTTTGCTATCCACTCTTTCATGAAATTAATGGTGAAACGTCTGACAATAATATTCGTCTGACTTAAATCCTCATCGAAAGCCCAATGAAGGAACATATCGCTTAAAGATTTATTCTTGTTTTCGTCCACAAACATTGCATCAAATTTTGCTTGAGCTGCACTCAAATCACCTTTTGCAGCTACGATAGCTTCATTGTATTTCAGCTTTTTTACTACTTTTTCTTCATCCTCATCATATTTACTGATTAAGGAGTATAAAACGTTTTCGATACGCTGTGCTAGATCCTTACTCTCGTTTACCTCAGTTTCAGCCAAAGCATTATAGTACTTGGCGATAATAGCGTTCTTTTCTGCATTCGAAAGTAACTGGCGCATTTCCTGGTACTCAAGGCAAGTTTTTTGGAGTGTTACATATTCACGATCCGTTGAATAAAGGAATAATTGTGCAAACTCTAATGCCTTATCTGAAAACTTCTTACCGAAATCAACGGTTGTCACTTCAACCTGTGCAAGCATATTCTTGAAACATGTGGCAATTTGTTCTTGAAATTCTTTATGTGCTCCAAAAGCACCACTAAGGTAAGCCTGTAACAGGTATTGCCACTCATCACCCAAATTTCTCATATCTGCACGATCAAGATAATTTACATACCATTTTCTTGCTGCATCAATTCTATTAAAACGCAAATTGATAAGCAAAAAGAACAAGCAGGTGTTAAAGAAATTAATGGTCATTGATTTGTTCATCGCACGGATCGCAGCTTCTTTTTCATCACTTACCCACAGCATTACTCCAGCTATGGAATAAGCAAGCCAATAATCGCTATTTTGCAGATAGACCTTCTCAACTTTCTTTCGCATACTATCACTGGAGACAATGTGCATATCCAAGCCAATGACGTAACCCAATGTAATTCGCCGAAGTTCATTGTAATAAGAGAAGCGTGTGCTGTACTCGTCCGTGAATTGTGTAATATTCTTTGATGCAGTGGAAATATTTTTGAATGTGAAATATGATGATGTTAATTCATTAAGAGAATCATAGACATCTTTCGTTCTAATTTCCGCTTTACCAACTAGGCCAGAAAGCCAACCCATTCGTTCATAAACCTCTTTATCCATAACACCGCAGTTATTGATCAAGGTATAGACGTTTTTGATCGATACCTCCAACTCAACCTCTAATTCAGCGTTTTCTTGAACAGTGTAGTTGATTTGGTTTATAAGATTATTTATTCGTCGCTGCAGTTCTTGAGCTTCTCTATACTCTTCTTCGGTCATACTAACACCTCATTGTTGATCATGCCTGCACTTCCTCACTTAATTCACGGTAGAAAATCTGATAAGACAGGGGTACTATGGCAAGCATCTTAGTCATGTATTCGTTATACTTATTAAAATCTAAATTGCCGTTTTTCATAAATGAACTACGCACCTCATCAAACAACGTAAATAGTTCTTTATAATAATCTGGGGTTGGTCTTAATGTGTCAGATTTCTCAATGGAATATAGTTGAGTATATGATTGTTTCGAGAAATCCGCATCCTGACAACTAATTTCCTTTATGAGGTTTCCTGTGCCAATATCAGCTACCATCCAATACTTTGGACGCGGAAGTTGTTTTGCATCAAGATGTTCTTTTTTGTATGAATAGAAGAATGTGGCTATAACATATTGGCCGTTATATTTTCTTAAAACGGGATTCGACATGCCATGAGGAATTTTTGCGCCTCCAAGAAACTGTCGGTTTAATTGCGAGATAATAGTAGTTATGCTCTCCATCAATTACCGCCTTTCGGTTTAAAGATTCGTTGAAACCAATTTGGTTGTGCCAAATGCGAAGTATCAGGTTGATACTGAGAGACATCTTTTTCCATGTCTTTTTTTGTTATTACTATACTAGTTGGATCAATAACCTTGTGATCTTCTGTCCCAAAACACATTTCTTGATACTGTTGAGCAGGAACGTAATTTTTTCCTCCACCAGAATCAACAATTTCAAATCCAGCAATATTACCTTGTTCATCTCGACGCGCACCAGTTACTGTAATCCAATGATCTGATGCAAAATCTTGCGTATAACTACCAATTGGATCTGAATAATCTCTCTGTTGATCCCAAAGTCTGTACGAATCAACAGCCACATTTATTACGGACCCTTCATCAAGTAGTGCTGCTGTTTCATCTAAATTAAGTGCATTATCGTACTCAAATAATTTCGTTTCTATCTTCCCACCGGTTTGTGCGTTTACTATATTGTAAAGTTCCATCATCTGTTCTGTTGTTGTAGCGCCGCATTCTTCGGGAAAACCATTCGTTGCGCATATTTGATTATCTACAGCAATTGAGAGAATTTTGTTTTCGGTGAATTCATTCGTCCCAAGAACCTTATTGATTGCGTTTGCCTGTGATGTGGGACCACAGGTACCTTGATAGCCGTACTCATTTATTCCTTGTTCGAAAAAAAGGCCAGATTCATAAAACTCTGGTTTTTCTACCTTAACACTTTGTTCAAAATTGTCATACTCTCGTATGGGTTTTTCTTCCACTACCTCAGAAACACCTGGAAGTGGTTCACTTGTTTCTTCGTTCGTCTCACCTGTTTCAGGAATTTGATTAACAGGAGTATCGCCGCCTTCATCAAGATTATGTCCTTGCATTTCTGGTACATTTGCAATAGTTTCAGGAACTTTATCGGGGTTTAGGGGATCCTGATTCTCAGTATTACTTTCAAGTACAGACACTTCCTCCGAAATATCTTTGTTATCAGGTTGCATTATTGTGTCTGTAACCGATATCTGATCTAAGTTCTCAGAAGGAATGTTTGTTGGCTCACAAAAGTTGTCACTTATTGGTTCTGGATTTTGTATCAAATCTTGGTGATTTTCTAATGAATCGCTCTGTATTTCAGATGTGGAAAAATCAGCAACTGCTTGGTCTATTTCAACATTGTTGGTAACGGAATCATCTGAATCGTGTTTTATTTCTTCTATGTCGATAGGCCTTTTGTCTTGATCAAGGTCTGGTTGAACATCGCCCCATCCATCTTGATTGTTTTGTGGAATAACGTCAGCAGTTGGCTCAACATCTCCATTTATTTCTATGTCGTGTGATATTTCTCCTGTTTCGTTCTCTTCCATCACAGTCGGAAGAGCACTCTCAATATTCTCATCTTCAAATGGAATATCTGCCAATGCGTTGGTTTGCTCCTGTGATCCAACCAAACCTTCATTAGTGACTTCGAAATCAGTTTCCACTTCCTGTTGTGAACCCTCTACTGAATCTTCGATATTCAGTTCATCGGTGGTGGCTATTGCCGCATCTACATCAGGAGTATTAAATTGTTCAAAGTCATCTGAGCCTGCTTCCATAATAGAGTTCACGTCAAACGATTGATCATCGGTTTGTAAATCACCATTGTCACCTAAATCATCTTGATCGAAATCCCCCTCGATGGGAGGTGATATAGCGCCATCCTCAAGTTCATTTACAATATTTGACTCCTCAGTTTGAGTTGGGATATCAAATTGACTGAAGTCATCACCACTCTCATTTAGAACAGAATCAACATCGAAGGATGTGTCTGCAGCCGCAATATCAAAACTCGCGTCATTGAGTGATGAATCTAAACCACTTTCATCAATGTTCAAGTCACTATCATAATCATCACTCATTTGCAGGCCCACCTTCTGTCCGTTTTAGAAATTTCGGATTTTCAAGAATTTTGCGGTAGTCGTTTTTGGAAATACCAAAATTCTTTTCAAGCATAACCTTTCGCAAGAACTTGATTTTTACGCAGTTATATAAACGCCAATTGAATGAAATACTTGGATTTTCAGACAACAATTCTTTCAGAAATGTTCCAAGTCCTTGTAATATCTTGATAAACTCCACCCGGTCTTTAATTTGAGGTAGAAGCATGTTTTTTAACCGTGTTGCTAGGAAATCGGCGTTTTTTCGCACCTCAAAATCGCAATCATGCTGACATTCGCTGTTGAACTCACATTCAATATGAGGTATCAGCAAATCTTTGTGTTGATGCCAATAATTTGAAAGGATTGCAATTTCCGAGTCGGAAATTACAGGACGAATATTTGCTCGTTCTTGCACGTTATAGGTTTTAATAAGTAATGGTGTATAAACCCGCCCATAATGGAGTAAAGCCTCACCAACACCCAAACGACCAAGTACTTCATAATCGGTCTCAGTCATATTGGTTGCAGTGGCAATAGAATCCTTATTCTCTTTCTCAACTAATTTGAAAATGATCTTTACGTTAGTATTGGAAACTATACTCCGACCGATTTTTGTGGGTGATTGATCGGCAATGATAATACTTGTACCGTAAGAACGAATTTCCGCGATCATATCCTCCAGGGCTTCAATTGTAGATCCTTGAGAATCCGCGCTATCTTCGCTCTTAGTATTTCCACCCGCTAAAAGGACGTGTGCCTCATCAATTAGCATTACATTTTTGAGTTTACCGTCGCCGATCACGTTACTTTTTGTGTAAACGCAAATTAGAATAAGCAATAAAGCCATTATTAACGATTTTTGTTCTTTATTGTTGATTGCGTTCAACTCAATGACAGTAGGTTTTTGAAGCAAATCTTCGAGTGGTATTGTTTGAATACTGTCATAGATGCTACTATTCTGCTCAATTAGACTCACTAAACGCACTAAACCAGCACTTTCCATATTAGACTTAATCTCATTACTATAGTCCATGCTTTGAATACGTCTCGTAAATACCTTAATGAACTCGTACAATCCGAATTTTCGCACATTTACATCATCAATCGTACTGTCAAACTTCCAGTCATATTCGTTATAACACTCGTTAATGGATGCAAGAAAAATATCTGGTAATGGATTTGGCATTGAAAAGGCAGCTTTAAATGCTGTCATGAGACTAGGCACATAACTTTCAACAGCAACACCTTTAGGTGGCAGGAATGGATTAATAATATATGGGGATATGTGGCTTTTTCCAGGTGTGAATATTTGTAAGTCAGGTATCCCATCTATCAGAGATCGGTATTCGTTCTTGGTTGGTTCTATGGCGAGGAACGGAATCTTGAAGTCATTCCAAAACTGTAATAACAACCCCAAAGAAAAGTTCGTTTTTCCTGAACCAGGCATACCAACAATCAAGCCGTGTTTTGTAAAGTCATTCAGTGGGATACCAGCGTGAGCCGCATTGCCCCCAGATGATTTTGATGTATTTTGGATAATCCCAATCTTGAAATTGCCCTCTGAGATAATACTATTATGTAATTTTTCTCTATTACTAAGAACCTTTTTTACTTCAAGGCCGATGGTTTTCCCGTCATCAATTGGGAGTTTGAAAATGGAGCGAAGCTCGCGAGTTGTTATTAACTGTTTGAAACGGATATATTGCAGTGGGGCATTTCTTGTATCCCAAAAATTGTGTTCCCGAGCTTTATATACCAAAATCTCGCAAATTTGCCATGGGCTAGAGAATATACTTATTTTGGGCGATAACAAATAACTGGAAATGTCAGTAACTTCAAGATCGCTTGCCACGGCTTTATCGTCAACTTCGGCAGTATCAATGAGCTTATTTGCAAGATCATCTACATTATTTGGTAATGAATAAATGACAAAGTTATAATAAAACAATTGCTCATTATTCGCATTTGAGTAGTAGTCATAAGCATCCACGATTGCCTGTGTATTAGCATCTACTCGAATACCTTGCGTAAATTTAATATTGCTTACGTAATGGTTTAGAAAATTTTTACTTTCTTCTATGGCAATAATCTCCTGAGCTGTGTAAGCAGTCGGTATGATTTGCATAGAGATTGCGCTGTTCGGATATTGGGTAAGAGCGTTCGAGATTGAAACCGTATTACTATTTTCGTCAGGAAATAGGACATCGTTATAATACATTAAACCATTTGCTGACATCAGATTTACCACAGCTTTTTCGCGTTTTGATACAGAGATTACTTTTCTTGTATTCTTCTGAACAAAAGAGAGTTCAAAATCCTCAAATTCATGATCCGATGAAAAAATATTAGTAACGAAGTTCTTTTCTTCCAATTCGTTCTTGATACTTTGTATCAAATTTCCTACAGACGCAATTATTTCATTGACATCCTCTCCGATTTTCCTGACGATAATAAATAGCTTTACTTGAGCCTTGTAGGTTTGATTATCTACCTCCTCACTTTGCCAAAGCAGTTCAAGGGCGGTATAGTTAGCAACTGACTTTCTATGAAAGGATGATAATAGCTGTGAAAAAAGGACTTGGTTTAGCTTATTTGCACGTTCCATATCCTTATCGAACAGCTCATAGAAAGGAATAGTAGTTACTTCAGCAATTGCCATTCCAATAGATTTCCCGTTAGCAAGCTCTAAAATTTTTACTGTCATAAACTACCTCCCTTCCTGGAAACGATACAGATTGCTTAACATAATTTGTAGGCAGAGCATAGTTGTGTTGTTACAGGACTGAGAATCTTACGATTCTCTGTAACGAATTTCTTTATTTTAATTACACCAATTCCGCCCACCTGTATATCTGAATTGACTTTTGCATTACACGAAATCATGTAATCTGCGATTTCCTTTGATATTTCGAAAGAATCGGGTGTCCCCAAAAGGTAAATCGCCAATAGGTTGCCACTAATTCTTTTACCTGACAGCACTACATCGCAAAAAGCTTCAGAAACCTTTTTGTGACTTTGCTTAGCGAGCATAATAAAAAATTTAACTTTCTGAGAATCTCTATCTTTACAAATCAACAAGTAATTAGCTAAGGTTTTTTCTTTGATATCACTTGCAGAATTGGAAATCAAAGCAAACAATTCTGAACTAAACTGATCAGGGGTTATTGTTGCTAAATAAGTATTTACGGTATCTCCTCGCAATTGTGCCCCATTCAAGAGCATGTTTTGGAGTAAAAACACCTTGTCTGAACTTGGAGAAGTGGTATCGCAGATGAAATCAAGAATAGACTTTGGATCAATTTTTAATCCTTTACTAACTAGTATGTGAACTATTTTTTCCTTGATTTCCTTTGTGTCAACATAACTATTTATATACTTCGCTAGTAAGTCATTAAAAAAGCTCAAGTTTAAATCCAACGAAAATAATTGTTCAACGATCTTTGGTTTATTCACAGCATCAGTATTAATTTTCAATACATATTGTTCGATTGTGTTTGTAGGAATTACTTTGCCGTCACTCAACAATGCTTGGATGACCGCTAGCCGTGTTTCTCCAATATCCTGATTGAAACACAAATAATTGTTAATGGCAGCATTTTTTGCATTCACATCAACAGGAAATTCTAGAATTCTTGTCAGAGCTTCAATCTTGTCAGAGGTATTCAGATCTGTTCTTGATAATAAAGAAATGATGTATTTCGAATTTATTAGTATATATTGCTTGGTTTCCTTCAAAATCGTCAAAATGGTAAGCATCATGCTTAACGTTTTGGCAGATAATGCTAACTCTAGAACTTTATAAACATCGTCATCTTTCAGGTGTGAACTGCATAGCTGTCGTAAAACAGAATCTACGGTTTCACTATTTGCTTTTAATAAGAGGTGAAGAATTGTTTTTTCCACGCTAATATGGAGATTGGCCGCGTATGCGAAAGTAATTATTTTCCCTTTTGTTGAAAGAGAATCTACAGAATTTTGCATATAGTCTTCAAGGATTGATTTATCTTCTTGCTTAATGGTCTTAGATTTCAACAATTTTTCAATGATCGTTACTTTGCATTCGTTATCCGGATATTTTTGTAAAAGCTCACTGAGGGCAAAAATCGGGTCAATATTATTCGAATTGTTCATTAATTTTTCAATTAACTCGAACTTAGAATTCTTGAGCCCATAAGATAACAGATTCTTATTAGGTTCATTGGCGTAGACTTCCGATGTACTAAGCATTTCAGCTACATAATCGCGCCTGGTTGTATCACTTAAAGAATCGTAGACAAGCAGCAAGGTCGCATAGATGTCTGCAGAATCAAGGAATTCGTAAAGTGCTTCTTCATCTGCTGAGATACTCGTATCAATTGCCTTTAATGCATCATAGTCTCTAATAATTTGTAACAATAAGTTTCGATGCTCAGTCTGTGAACATGCACCTGGTGTTACCGTTGTTACCATCTTAAAAGCAATTTTGGCAATAATTGTTCCAATGTATTTGGAATCAATTTTCTCGCACTCGATTAAATTCTTTTCTGCGTTATCCAGACGACGATAAGCTACATCAAGAAGGACCTGACGGACTACATTCTTTATTGTGAAAAGACCGTCGTACTGCTCCTCACGTTCACTTTCAGCGCCACAGTAAAGGCATCTATATATCTTCTTTTCTTTTATATATTCCAATCGTCCTGCACACTGCTGACATTTGCGGACAATAATGCTCGCAGCCATTTTATCACCGCCTATCTCTTTAGGACGTTATTTTGATATCAAGAGTTTTCTATTCCGCTCAATGTAGAGCATCTCGAGAGCAGAACAAGTCTGTAATGCTTCCTCAACTGCACTATTTTCACAATATACGCGTAATTCGGAGGCCTTTTGATGAATACGTTGTTCTACATCTGCAACTGCGTCATTTACTATCGGGTCGGAATATTTAATCGTTTCAGAAAGTTTTTTTAGTTTTGCTTTTAATTCAAGATCAGTACAGCTTTTGACTAGCAGGTCTACATCAATTTGAATAGTCTTATGCTCAACTACCTTTTGTTTTATATTATCGTCTATTGCTTGAACAGTGTCACGTGCCATTAATGCGATTATCGCTATGACAACAAATCCAGCCAAGATTAGGATTTGTATGACGACCGAAATTGTGATGCCAATTCTTGGAAAAATCATGAAGATGGTGCCGATACACAACTCGGCAATCAGGTAAAAAAACGAGAATGAAGCTAGTGGAATACCAAAAAAAACCGCGTCAACATCTGATTTTTTAAAGGAGAGAAACATACTTACGATCTGTACAATGAATGCTAACGTCATAAAACCATAGCTCATCCAAAAAACATTTGAGCGAATTTTGAAAATCACGAAAACAAGCATATTGAATACACCTAGCAGAATGGCGTATATCAGACCGGTTAATAACAAGTTCTTTTGCTTTTTCATTGTCGACTCTCCTATAATTTTTCACCGCATTCAAGGCAATAATTTCCGTTTGGGGGAACGTCGGTGCCACATTTTGGACATTTTCTACCGATAGGGGAACCGCAATGCAGGCAGAATTTACCAACTGGGGTTATCTCTCCGCATTTAGGACATTTAAATTTGCTTGTTAAATCGATCTTTTCCCCGCATTCCAAACAAAACTTCGCGTTTTCTGGAAGTTTTGCTCCACAATTTACACAAATATTGTTACCGCTAGTTGTCTCTGGTGATGGCTTCGAATCTTCCTCTTTTTTTGGATAAAAAAATCCATCAATGTTAAATGGTCCTACGCCTTTTGTACTCATGGAAGCTGGATTTTTTGATACATCTTTTGGTGGTTTTTCTGTTGGAATAATCGAGGGATCTAACGCATTTCGAGCAATATCAGTGATGCTACCACCAAGAGCACTTCCCATCATAAATCCGCCCATAGCCCCACCTACATTTCCCATCGTTCCTTCATTTCCAGCGAATTTTTCTGCAATCATCATTTGGCGTTCTTCTTGCCAAGTGTACCCTTCAATTAATCTACCTGAACGACGTTCTTTTGCTTGACTGATTGCATCATAATCTTTTTCGGGAACCTCTACCGTTTCGATATTAAAATATTGAAGTAATACTCCGTACTCTGCCATTATATTATCTAGACGCTCCTTAATAACAACACTTAACTCCAGGAGGTTGGCATTAATCATGAAATAACTTAAAAGTCCGTTAATCATTATCTTGGAAATACAATCTTTAACCTGTGAGGAAATAATTCCCCGGAATTTCTGAATTAAAGTCTCCGAATCAAAGCTGTCACGAAATCCAACTAGCTTAAGCATGAACTTTCTTGAGTCCTCAATTGATAAGCTTATACTACCATTTGCCATAACATGCATAAAAATGTCATACAAGGGGTCCTCAAGTGCTATTGATCCAAAAGTTCCCCATAACAAATCCATCTGATGTACCTTGTTAATGAAGAACACTTTGCACGGGAATGGTGATACACCGTCTGTTGGAATTTCTATCAATTTATTGGCTAAGGGAATGTTTTGAACTGTTAAAGTTCTTCGTCCAGGTCCAAACAAATCGGCTGCATTGCCATTTATTACCAAGAGAGCTTCGTGCGTTTCGTCAACAATAAGTTGTGATGTTGCATTGAAGTCCTCAGTAGGGAACTTCCAAACTAACTTGTCTGGTGAACCTTCAAATTTAATTACATCTGCTATGGTCATGTGTTATTCCTCCTAGCAATGTTTGATTAGTTGTAAGTCGAAAAGTCCTAAATCAGTATCCCCGCTATTTCATGAATTCTTTGGGTTATCTGTAAAGAATTGGAATAATTATCACTAAAAATCTGATTAAATCATTCTTAATTTTCTTCCTGTGTTTTGTGTTCTTGATTGAAAATCTTCAAATTCGAGTGCCGATTTTGAATAATGATAACCCGCACTCTGTTTAAGTTATGAGCGGAAATTATAAGAATACATATGAACAATAATATGTTATAGTATTTTTTTCATTTAGTCAAATTTTGATTGAAAAAGTTACAGTAACAAATTCCCATAGAAAGGTATTGAAAAAAGAGAGAGTTCCAATCATTATTGAAGTTGGACACAAACAACAAAGAAAGGAACTCTCAGATGACAGACAAAGCTGTCGAATTCAGTATAACTATAAAAATGGCTGAAAGAGAAGTGAAATTTGTAGGAGAAATCGAGGCAGAGAACATAGAAGAGGGCATTCAAAGAATTTCCGTAGCGACAGGAATGGAGGCAATGAAAATGAGCCTTCAAGCACTCGATCAGCAAATAGCAAAACAAGTACCCAAAGACTGGCAAAACGTTGGGACAGAGGAACGTTGGCTGGTAAGTAGTATGGGTGCAATGAGATATAAGAGGCGAATCTATCTGGATGAAAAACATAGGCGCAGAAAACCAGTGGATGAATTATTGGGAATCGAATAGCCGATGGAGAAGAAGCCGAACGGAGACGAGTATTTGAACATGGAGACCCCATTGAAGCAGGGAGAATAAAG
>CAYXWV010000057.1:0-17590 GCA_964468875.1 uncultured Anaerolinea sp.
ATCATTTCGATCTTTTTCGTGGTTAAAAATGTTCAGTCGAACTTGTCCGCGTCTGGGGCACAGCACACTGTGCCCCTACCAGAACTTTCTGCCCGATCCGTCCTCATTCGGGCAGGTCCAGAACCTGCCCCCACAAACTTACTTCACCAATTCGGTCCAATGGGTTAATTTGTCAGCGCGTTTGCCGCCCAGCAGCGCCATCCTGTCTGCCGCCCTTTCACGCACCGGTGTGTAGCGCATGCTCACATCCAGCGCGATCGCTTCAAGCGTGGCGAGATCGTTGATCCTGTCCACGGCGGCAAAACGGACGGCGTTCGTCCCGGTGTAGGGTCCTTCTGTGCGGGCGATCTCAGCCAGGCGGGCGGGGTCGTTGGTGGCAGCGACCTCCGCGATCAAGAGAGCCTCCAGCTTCTGTTCGAATTTCTCCCTGCGGCAATTTTTTCGCAGGGTATCGATGACCACCTGCTTATCGTTAATCCGGCTCAGTGCCAGGTCAGCCACTCCTTTGGCAACTTCGCTGTCGTTGACAATATGCGCCAGCAGATCCTGATCTTTGATCTTTTTCACGCTGCTGCGGGCAATCCACGCAATCTTGTGCCTGAAAAGTGGTTTGTAATCCAGAGAAAATTTGCTGTACTCTGCGTAAGTGCGGATGTTTTTGTAGGGTTCGACCCCGAAGACCTTTTCGAATACTGTCGTCATGCTGTTTTCCGTGATGCCTATTCCATTTCTGTCTTTTCTGCACCGCAAATGCTGCAACGGTAAGTTCGTTCCATCGAGCCCTGGTCACAGGGGCAGGAAGCCCCATAGCACGGATCGTTGTACTGTCCGCTGCCGCGTGAATCCAGAATGCTGCAGACAATTTCTTCGTTGACAAGCTGCCAATCGTGTGTGCAATCCATGAAAACCTCCGTTGCTAAAAATCGATTTTGAATTTGTGTCCTTCATACAGGGGCTTGATCAGGTCTCTCACGCATACTCTGCCGTCACCTGGTTGAGGCTGCTTCTTCTTCCTCGCGCCGGAGAGCGTAACCAGAATGTCGATCAACCCGGTGAAGATGCCCAGCAAGCTGATCACCCCGACAAACTTAAAAATCCATTGAACAACAGCAAGGAAATTAATCACGATCAACCACGCGCAGAGCGCTGCCAGACCCGCGCAAAACAAGATCTGCAAAACCCCCTGTCCAATCTTAAAGCGGCTGTGTTCCCTGATGCAGTCGTCGCACAAATCCATTGAAACCGCTGGCAGGATTCGCCAGGTGGCTTTACGCACTCCGGCATTCCAATCAGTGGTGCTGTCTAATAATTGTTTGGGTTGAACAGTATAGGTGGTCACATGATTCAATCCCCCGCAGATGATGCATCCCCATGTTGCCGCCGGGTTGAAACGCTTCTTGACCAAACGCAAGTTTCCGTTGAAAGTGTGCCCTCTGGCTGTGATCATGTTGGTTGTCATGCGGCTGATCCTCCCTGAGCGGTGATGTTGAGCCGGTTTTGCCTTATTGTAGCACCAATGCCTTTATGGAGGTGTGCAGGCGGCACACATGGGGTTGAAAAAGAGAGCGGTGGTTAAAGCCCTCATCGCGTTGCGCTCCGGTTGCTCAAACCTCCTTTTTTGTGCCGTTAGCGTGGTCTCGTAAGGGCGTATAGTGTATCCCCGACCAACGGGAGGGGGCTATACGCCCTTACGAACACGTCTAACACTATCATTTTGCAGGGTGCATCCACCTGCCCCTGGTTTATCGGTGTGGCACACTGTCTTCATCCCGTTTTGTTCTGTTCGCTCAAACCATCCACCTCTTGTTGCGCCATTGAAGCAGCTCGTGTGAAAAACCAGCTAACCAGCTCGTGATCATACTAAACACAGATAAATTCTTTTGGATGACAATGATTTTTTGTGATATAATTCGTCGGCTGTGGCGTAAGCCCGGCACATCTCACACGCTTCCCGATCTTGTTTGCGTGCTGTCACAGACAGTGAGAACAAGGCTAAAGGAGGCGGAAGAATAAACGCAAAGGAGCAATATGAGTTCAGTTATTTCAATGAAAGCCCTGCTTGAAAGTGGTGTGCATTTTGGCCACCGCACCAACAAATGGAATCCCTTGATGCGCCCCTACATCTTCACTGAGCGCAACGGAATCCACATCATCGACCTCCAACAAACCGTAAAACTGCTTAACACTTCCTATAACCTTGTGCGTGATACCGTCGCCAAGGGTGGTGTCATCATGTTCGTTGGAACCAAACGACAGGCTCAAGAAACCATCCAGGAAGAAGCCATTCGCTGCGGCATGCCCTACGTGACCGAGCGCTGGCTGGGCGGCATGCTCACCAACTGGAGCACCATGCTGACCCGTATTCAGGAACTTGATCATCTCGAAAAAATGACTGAAACTGGTGAGATTCACCGCCTGACCAAAAAAGAAGGTCTCTTAATCGGTCGTAACATTAAGAAATTACAGGCTCGCCTCTCTGGTGTTCGCAACCTCAAACGCGTTCCCGATCTGGTGTTCGTTATTGACACCGTTCGCGAACACACTGCTGTTCATGAAGCCAACCTCAAGGGCATTCCTGTGGTTGCGCTGGTCGATACTAACTGCGATCCTCGCGTGGTTGATTATGTGATTCCCTCCAATGATGATGCCATCCGCGCCATCAAACTGTTGGTTGGCAAGATTGCTGACGCAGTGATTGAAGGCAAGACCATGTTTAAAGATGAAGATCAGGAAAGTGCTGCCAGCGATGCCGCACCTTCACGCCCTGCCGCAGCACCACGCCCTCGCATGGACGAAGAGAGCGACATGGATGACAAAGATCTGCTTGGTGCCTCCACGCTGGCAAAAATGAGCAGCACCGCCGATGGTGACGAAGCTGTTGCAGAAGAATAAGTCAAACTCGGCCAAAAAGACTGACGTAATTACCTAAGATTGTGTTCCCGGGTTATTCGGGTTTAGACTGATTAGAAAAAGGGACTTGAGACAAATGGCTATTACAACTGAAATGATCAAAACTCTTCGAGAAACAACCGGCGCTGGTATTTTAGACTGCCGAAAAGCCCTCGAACAATCCGATGGCAATATGGATGCCGCCCTGGATTTTCTACGGGAAAAAGGTTTAGCCACTGCCACAAAACGTTCAGCCCGTCAGGCTTCTGAAGGTGTTGTTGAACTTTATTCACACGGCAACGGCCGCGTGGGTGTGATGGTTGAACTGAACAGCGAATCTGATTTCGTCGGCCGTTCTGAAGTTTTCCGCTCTCTGGCGCATGAAATCGCCCTGCAAATCGCCGCCACCTCACCTGAATTTGTTTCCGAAGCTGACATCCCCGAATCTGTTATCGAACGCGAGACTAGAATTGCAACAGCTAAAGCCAAAGAAGACGGCAAACCTGATTCCATTCTGCCTCGCATTGTTGAAGGTGCTATCAAGAAATATAAGGATGAGTTTGTTCTGATGAACCAGTCTTACATCCGCGACGAATCCATCACCATTCAGGAATTGATCAACCAAAAAGTCGCGGCTCTCGGAGAAAATATTATCGTCCGCCGCTTCGCCCGTTGGGCACTTGGTGAAACCACTTCAACTTCAGAAGAATAATTAATAAGAGACCAGCCGAAAGGTTGGTCTTTTCTTAATCAAAGGAGAGACCATGCAGGAACTAAAATATCACCGAATCATGCTGAAACTGGGCGGAGAATCTATTGCCAGTTCATCAGGTTCAGGCATTGACGCAACCCAGGCGCTGCAGGTTGCCGGCAGAATTAAAGAAGTGCGCGAACTGGGTGTGGATGTAGCCATCGTAATCGGAGCGGGCAACTTATGGCGAGGGAGAGTCGGGCTCGAAATGGGCATGGACCAAGCCACTGCTGATTATATGGGTATGCTTGGCACTGTGATGAATGCCCTAGCCTTGATGGATGCACTCGAGCACCAGGGAGTTGTCACCCGCGTAATGACCTCCATTGAAATGAGGACCGTTGCAGAGCCCTATATTCGCAGACGCGCCATCCGCCATCTCGAAAAAGGCCGCGTGGTCATCTTTGGCGGCGGCACGGGCAACCCTTACTTCTCCACAGATACCGCTGCCGCTTTACGCGCCATGGAAATTGACGCCGATGTACTGATCAAAGCCACAAAGGTGGACGGCGTATACGACAGCGATCCCAAGAAAAACCCCGGCGCGGTGAAGTTTGAAGAACTAAGCTATATTGAAACAATCAACCGCCGCCTGGAAGTCATGGACTCAACCTCCATCACCATGTGCATGGAAAACAAGCTGCCCATTTTGGTGCTCAACCTCTGGGATATCGGTGCCCTGAAGAAGGCGTTGTTGGGTGAAAGAGTGGGCACCCTGGTCAGATAATTGAACCAAATCAATTATTCGCTCTACTAAATGTTGACAAGGCTTCAAACCTTGTCAACATTTTTTGCCTCTCATGTTTACCAATATTCTGCTTCACTCAATCTGATGTTCTTTGTAATGACCCAAAACCTCCATCTCGATTTGACGGATGATTTTTGGGTTTTGTAAATCTGCGTCAGACAAAGACTGTATCAAATCAACCAGTTGCAGGCGGGTAGTTTCAAAAGTGTTGATTACAGCAGCTTCAGGCTGATTGATGACATCGGCAACCGCAGCGGCGTTAAATGCGTCCACATCAACCGAGGGAGGATCATAATCAGGATTACTCTGAAAGCTGTAGATTTTTAGGATCCCCGCCTGCCACCAGGCGATCATATGTGCCAGTAAGTCTTGCAAACGTTTGTAGCCCTGCTTCTTTAGAAAGGCAGAAAGTTCCTCGTTGGAATATCCCTGTAACCTGCCCACGTAATTGCCCCACTGCTGATTGAGACAATTCAGAATTTCACTTCTTGTCTTTTCTGTCATATTCCTCCTGACATATTGTTCTGTCCACATGCTTCATTTTACCGTGATTGAAAAAAAGCACCTGCATAACAGCTCATATTGAGTATAATTAGCGGCTGTTATTGGATAAACTTACTGATGATTCCTGTGGAAATTGAAATTTTAATCGGACTGGCCACCGGGCTGGTCGTGGGCATTACCGGTGCCAGCGGTGTCTTGCTGGTTGTTCCATTATTAACCCTCTTTTTGAGTTTTCAGATGCATACCGCTGTGGGCACCAGCTTATTTGTGGATGTGATTACCCCTTTGGTAGTTGCCATCAGTTATTACAGGCATGGCAATGTCAATCTAAAGGCAGCTTTGTGGCTGGCAATAGGCGCCATCCTCGGCGCCCAGGTTGGCGCTCTCGTCGCCAACGCCTTTGTGCCCAGTGAGTTGATGAGTAAAGGCTTCGTCTTGTTCATGCTCATCATGTCAGTTTCGATGTGGGTCAAGAGCTTCAGGCCGAAGAAAGAAAACACCCGCGTCCGCTTCTCTGAAATGAACAATAAGAATCGCCTGATCACTTTCGGTATCGGATTAATATTGGGAATCAACAGCGGACTCTTCGGTGCGGGCGGTGGGTTGATGTTCCTCCTTGTGCTGATCATCATCCTCAAATATCCCACCAAATTGGCTGTCGGCACATCATCCTTGATCATGGCCATGACAGCCGCATCGGGCACCATTGGCTACGCCATCCAGGGCAATGTGGATTTTAAGACCGGCGCCGTCATTGCCGTGGCTGCAGTGGTCAGCGGATTGCTGGGCGCGCGCCTGGCAAACCAAGTTCCTGAAAATACGCTTAACCGCATCGTTGGCACCGCGTTTGGCATCATCGGTATTGCCATGTATTTCTTGAAATAACAAAGATACTCTGATTGGGTACTCATCAACCCTGGTGTAATAACAACATTGACAAGGTTTTGAACCTTGTCAATGTTTGGTATTTCAACTATTTGATCAGTATGATGACAGCTTACTCAGCCATCAGTTTATAGGTGACCATGTCATCCTCAATCTGGATGGGCTGCATGGTCTGTTGTTCATCATCGGCATACCAAACCGTCATGCCCTTCATGGTGAATTTTGTGGTCTCAAATTTTCCGGCTGGAACCTCGAGGGTCTCTCCAGCCATAATTCGCAAAAGCTGGTCGCCTGCCACCGGGTAGTTTTTCTTGAGTTCATTGTCCCAGCGCATCACCTCAACATAAGGGGTCGAGTAGAATGTGCCACCACCAGGCTTGAGGGCATAAACATGCCATGCCCATTCATGTTCAAACAGGGGTTTGCCGGTAATATCAAGATCATCAATCTGTTCGAAAGAGGCTTCTGTCACCAACGTGCCATCGATTAGTTCACTGTTATATCCACCACCCTGATCAAAAGCAACATCTAACATGTATTCTTGCAGCACAAAGGTCTCACCACTCCACAGTACGTGCAGCGTGGAAGTATGGCCTGAATCGATCCATGTGCTGTCGCTCTCTTTTACTTCGTAGGGCTCCACGGTTTCGGTGCAATCCAGGGTGACAGCGTTTTCAGCAGGTGCCACGGTGCAGTTCATTACACCCACCATGTCGCCAGCCCGGTTAATCACCTGGTAACGGCTCTCAAACGGGGCTGAAATTTCAGGGGCTTCATAAACCAAGTTTTTTGAAGCGGTGGCGCCGCTGAGTTGGGCGAACAAAGTTGAGACAACGATCACCACGTAAAGAATGAAAGCCACGATCAATGCCCAATACTTCTTAAACCAACCAGATTTTGGTTCTTCAACAGGTTCTTCCGTGGCGGGTTTAGGTTGAATGCGGATAAAGACGAACAATAATAGAATTGCGGCGATAAATCCGCCCAGCGAGACCCACACATTATCGAAGAGATAGCCGGGAAGTTTGCTGCCGCTGAGTGACAGAATGGTCACAATGGCAGCCATGGCGTTCATTCCAAAGTGCACCAGCATGGTACTGATGATGGAACGTGAGCGCCAGGCAACGTACCCGATCAGGAAGGCGACTGGCAGCAGACCGGGCAGACCTGAAAGACGGAAGTGGTAGAAGGCAAACATCAAAGCCGGAAGTGAAATGGCAAATACGGTTGATTTGCGTTTTTCATATGAACCTTGTATGGCACCGCGGAAGAGGATCTCTTCCCCAAGGGGAGCAGAGACAGCGATGGCGACAAAATATAAAGCGTATTGCCAAAAACTTTGCGGCAAAGCCGATTGTGAGAGATCCACGGAAGGCAGACCGGTGATCTTAGCTATGACAATCTCGATCAGGATGCTGAAGAGATAGGTGGCAACACCCAGCAGAAGGGACACTACGGCAACCGGAAAACTGATTTTATTCAGGCGCAGCCCTTCTTTAAGAGGCACTTTCTTTATTAAAAGAAAAATAATTGCCGGAAGCATGATAAGAAACAGTTCGGTACCGATCAACCCAAGCGATAGGTGAAGCACCTGGATGATTGAGCCAACAGTGATCAACAGCACCATGGTAATTAAATATAGCAGGTTGGCATTTGCAATGGAAAGCGATTTCTTCATTCTTTTGTTCCTTCATTTTGAAATAATAACAGCGCCAATGATAATATGAGAATCCCTCGATCTAACTATATCGGGGGACGATCTAATATATTATTAATAAAGTTGAGATATTTTCTCGATCAGAACGCTCTCTCGTATTGGGCGAAGAGGCGGGTTTCGGTCATGCCTGAGTGTTTGTAGAATTCAGTTGCTTTGGGGTTGGTTGAAACCACCCCCAGCGCCACAGTGGGGATGCCCATGCGGCTGTACTTGCTGAATACATGCTTTAACATCAGGCTGCCCAGCCCTTTGCCTTGAAACTCTTTGGAGACTGCCAGTTCCTTGAGCCAGACCATGTTGTCTTCGTTGTAGCACAAGGCGGCGGCTGCCAATTTGCCTTCGCAGCGGAGGAGCATAAAGTCTTCAGGGTTGATACGCCCGCCGCGGAAGACCTGCTTCTTCCAGGTGGCGTGGTCAAAAGGCTGCACACCCTCCCAATCGAAGGCGTTGATGATCAGGTTGAAGAGTTCCATCTCAGCATCCTCTGTATAGGGCAGCAATTGATACCCAGCAGGCCACTGCGGCTCGGGGTAAGGTTCGCTGAAATCCATCTGCATGCGGGCGTGATATTTTTTAACAACAAAGCCATGCCTCTCAGCTTCTTCACAGGCAATTTTGTTGTGCGCGTTGATATAAGTTACCAGATTGCTGCCTTCTGAAGCCGCCTCTTGGAATCGAGAGATTGCCTGGTCGAAGAAATATCCACGCTGCGCAAAAGGACTATTGTTCGGGTGAATGTAAGTGTCTAAATCGCAGCGGCTATTGGTGGTAACTGAAAACAAGGCGTAGCCGTCAACCTCGCCATTTTCATTGGTCGATATCCAGGCGTCTTTTGAGAGGTCGGCTTCATTCCACTGGTCGGTGAGGTCGCCCAAGTCTGAATCTGGGGCGCCAAACTCAGCCACATCGCAAGCCAGCATGAAGTTGAAAATACGATTCAAGTCGCTCATCATCGGGTGATTATTTTTTATTGAATCATGCATATTACTCTCCTTTCTTGTAAGGCTTGGAAAACCACCAAGAAAGGTCGTCTTTCCAAATGAGATTATCACTGAGTGGATCAGAAGAGGCTCGTCCTGCTGGCTTCTCTGGGTTTTTATTTCACCTTTTGGGCATTGATTTCTTCCAGAAACTGGCTCACTTCATCACGCCATCCATAGACGAACTTGAGGTTGTCTGCCAGTTTTTGCGGGTCTTTCTCATAACCCTTCGCCAAATCAGCCAGGTGTTCGTAATATTTCGCCAGCTTTTCGAGGGGGGGCAATTCAAACGGTTCTCCGTTGAGAATCGCTTTTTTAAGTTCCGTTAGTCGTTCAAGCCATTCTTCCGCAGGCATGCCGGCTGTCTTTTTGAAATCCCGGATGACCCACTGGCGTTCAAAGATGGAACGCGACTTCCACCCCTCGGATTGTTCCTTCAGAGTGGAGAGGATTTTGGCACAAAGCTCTGCGAGCCGCGCCGATTGCTCGCCGCCGGGGTTCACCGTCTTTTCAAACTCATGGGAGCCATAATTGATATCAGCCGCCTTGATTGCCTGCATGGACGAAATCTCCTGCCCGTTGAATTTTTCGGCAAAGATCACGGACAAGGCAAACCCCACCCCGGCTTCTTCAACAGACAGCATGGCGCCTTGATTCAGCCGGTAAAACTCATCCAGGGACATGCCCATATCAGGAGCTACCTGCGCGACTGCTTTTGTGGCGGTTTCAGTGGGGACCAAGCCCGGACCGATTGTGAATGCCTGCACACCGGTTCCCTCCAGTTCAGATTCAAGGGTGTTTGCCAGGTGCACCTGCGCGGCTTTGAAAGTTTCATATCCGCCCAAAAACGCCGTGCCAGTGGAAGAAACGCAGATAAAGGCGCCATGATGGTTGGCGATCATTCCCGGCAAAAAAGCTCGTGCCATTAGCACGGGTCCGCGCAGGTTGACGCGGTAACTCGCGTCCCACTGCTGGATGGGCAGGTCGATCACCCTGCCGAGGACAGCGATGGTGGCATTGTTGATCACGGCATCCACTTTCTTAAACGCCTTCATACTTTCGTCATATAGATGTCTGACACTGGCTTCATCGCCCACGTCGGTGTGGACGAAGAGGATTCTCTTTGAGTCAAATTCTTCCGAAAGGGTTTGAACCGCCTGTTTGGCGGTGGGTTCGTTGATCTCGGCAATGACCACGTTGGCGCCCATCCACAGCAGCGCGCGGGCGGCTTCTAAGCCGATTCCGCCGCCGGCACCGGTGACCATCACCGTTTCGCCTTTTAGCGCCGCGGAGGATACGCCCAGGGTGGAGATTAACAAGGGATTGTTGGTTGTCATAATTTACCCTCTGTATTGTTAGTGTTTTGTGTGATGATATCACATCTTACCGCCCACCAATGGCAAGATCTTTCTTATGCTGCAGGGGTTATACCAATCACACAGACCCACCGGGTTGGACAGACCGCTTTGTCACCACGAACCTCACCAATGGTGCGAAAAAGGTAGAGAACGATTTGAGCGGCTACGGCGCAACGCGATGAGGGCGGTGTGCCACACCGATAAACCTGGCGCATCGCCCTAAATAATCTGGGGCAGGTAGGTATGCCTGCGAGTAATTGAGTATTCTTATTCGTACCGATTTAAAATCGGGTTCGAATAAAACGAATCAATTTGATCTTGAAAATGGCGGTTTTGCTCATTTTTTAGGGATTGGAATCGATTCGAAATTATGCACGAATCGGGGAGGATGAAGGGACGCGCAAGAATATTCGGTTGTGAATGTGCCGCGCGAACGATTATTGGGGAATGTGGATTAAGACTAAGGGAGATGATTATTATAGATCATTTGTTCCATTTGTCAAGGGTTATTCTTTTTCTTTTGCTCTCAGCGAGATGTACTTCCTGGCGATAAAATCACCAACTGGTTTCTCATCCAACTCTTAGATAACTGATGAATAGAACATCTATAATTAGTTAATTACCAGTATTTCTAACGGGTTTCCTTGCTTTAGAATCTTATCTTGTGAGTAAAAAGGCTGCCATGAAAACAAAAATTGCTGCGCTCATCACGATCACATGTTTGTGTTGTATTTTTCTCTGTTCCTGTTCAAATTCAGCTGCTCTTTCAATTTTTTCGACAGAACCCCCCATGCCAACCAGCACCACCACCTCAACCCCCACACCAACGCCAACTTCCACACCTCAACCGACGCCAACCGCGATTGGTGGAGGAAATGGATTGATCTATGTTTCACATATGCAAAATTTCTCAACATGGGTGGAGGGTTATAGCTCTGGGATCAGATATGATTGTTCTTATGATATTTTTGATACTGCCGGAAAGCAGCAATACGGGCTGACGGATTGCTTTTCAGGCGACTATGCTTATATGAACAACATATACAATGATCATTTAGTTAGCTTTTCCTGGCCTGGTGATTCAGACGATAATTCTATCAATCTCTGCGTTGAAGAGAATTGTTATCTTTCAAAAGATCTTTCACTTTCGAATGTGATCAACCGCGAAACATTGGAAACCAGCGGCCATTTATTCTTTTCATACTGGCTGCCCGGTTCTTCCAAGACGAAAGTTTTGTTGTTAGATAGCTACGATAGCGGCAGGAATCAGGTGGATATTTTTGTCATCGATCTGGATCAAAAAGAGTCTCGGTTAATCGTTGAAGGGGCTGACCTAAGTTACTACACGATTAACCCAAATTTCAGCCTCTCTCCGGACGGCAAGTGGATCTTGTATGTAAAAAACGATCCCGAAAGGAAAAACTATATCGCAGCAACGGATGGATCTTCCATCCAGCCATTTATGGAGCTACCTCGAAATACGAAATTACCGATCTGGTCCGCGGATTCTTCTTCGATGTACTTGTTTATTACACAGGAAGAAGGGAATGAGACCGGCTATTATAATCAACAAGTCATTCGAATTGATCCGGTCACGCTCGAAACCGAAGTAGTCGTTGAAGGGGATAGCATCTTTGGTTCATACTTCATCACACCTGGCAGAGAAGAGTGTTTCTTTACTCAAGATGCAGATATCATCTACTGCGGGTCCTTTATGGTGAATATGAGTCAGTCTCCGGCTGTGGTCAAACCCCTGATCCAAGAAGCGTGGGAACGTCAAGATTTGTCGTATCTCAGCTATTCTCTCTCGCTAGACCAATCCAGGGTGATTTATTCCGTATTAGACACGAACGTGGATGACCCATTTGATGCCTATTTTATGATGGATGTAGAGACCGGGGAGTATCAGAAATTTGATGATTTCGCATTTGTCGGATCGTGGTCGCCAGATGGCAGGCTTGTGCTTGCTTATGATGTAGACGCCTACGATGAGGGAGATAGAAACCTGTTTATTATCGATACTGTAAGTATGAAGATTGTGAATACAATCCCGCAAGGAACTGATCCGATAGACGCTATAAAGTGGATTCCGTGATTAGTTTCCTCCCGCAGTGAGGATATGATAAGAAGAGAATGGTTTTTTCGCTGACTTGAAAAGGGTTATTCTTACGGAAACGGGAACGGTGCGCCAAGGGAACCATTATAAGTGTTCTATATATCAGAATACAAACTATATCTGGGAGTGTGTGAGATGTGTTGGTTACACTCCACAGCCGATTAAGTAAAACAAAACCTGCCAGGAGGTGATGATTCTCGCTGGCAGGTTTTGTTGAACGCACTTGGTCACTCCACGTTTGGGCTGTTTTTTGGTTTTAAAAATCTTTTTGAATGATTCATGCGAATTAAATTAAAGCCTACCACGACCAGGAGGATCAGAATCCGATAGACAGGTGAAACCGGGATCACGAATGCAACCACCAAAATTGCCACACCGATTAACCCGTGGGTGAGCAGGTTTTTCCAATCCTTGAGGTATGCCCAGATTGCACTAAACACTTTCTTCATTGATGTTACTCCTTCTTAATAACGAGGTGAGTTAAGCCGCAAAGAGGCTTGCGGACGGTTGATTAATTTAGAGCTTGATTAACCGATTTACGATTGATGGAAATAAGAATTAATCAGGTTGAAAATCAATTCAATACTGCTAGTAAGGTTTTCAGGTTCTTGCATGCAAGCATCCACGGTCATGATGAAAACACAACTTCCTAACTGGTAAAATTTTTTTTCGTCCAATTCGATCTGTCTCGTCTTTGCAATCTCTCTCAGAATTGAGCCGATGATCCTAATGATTGGTTCGCGGATATTGGTTTGATGCGCCTCACTGGGGCGGTTAATCATCTGATGATGAAGAGCTGCAATTTCTTTCCACAGGCTTGATGTTTCGCGAAGGGTCATTTCTTTCGCTAATTCTTTTATCACCAGGAGCAGCTGTTCTTCGGGAGAATATTCAGACCGGGAAATGTTTACAGCCCTTGACAGGAATTGACCCCACCGGTTTTTGATCACTTGCATGTAGAGCGTTTCTTTGTTTTGATAGTGTAAGTAGATTGTTCCAACGGCAATATCAGCTTCGGAGGCGATTTGGCGCATGTCTGTCATTTCAAACCCATATTTCTCAAAATGGGCTTCAGCAACAGACATTATCTTATTTTGTAAATCAGGAACGATCTTGGGCAATTATTTACTCCTGGAAAAATCGTTATTGTGAACGAAGTTCATAATAACGAGTATTATAATGAACGATGTTCATAAAGTCAAGATTCTGGGAAAGGCAGATTGAAAGTACTGATGATAGAATTATTACAGTCACTTACACACAAGGAAAGATGAATCAAATGCATATTCTAGTTACTAATGATGATGGCGTTCATGCACCAGGACTTTTAGCGCTGGCAAATGAAATGAAAAAATATGGAGAGGTAACCATCCTGGCTCCAGATCATAATTGGTCGGCTTCGGGCCATGTCAAAACGCTCAACCGTCCGCTGCGGGTGAAACCTGTAACACTGGTGGATGGCAGCCCGGCTTTTGCCTGCGACGGCGCCCCCTCAGATTGTGTGGCATTGGCATTAATGGGGGTGGTCGAAAAGCCGATTGATCTGGTGGTGTCGGGTATCAACCCTAACGCCAATATCGGGCATGATGTGACTTATTCAGGTACAGTGACCGCTGCCATGGAGGCGGTGATTAACGGTGTACCTGCTGTGGCGGTCTCGCTGGATTCACCTGAACGCTTCAGCGGGGTCTTGGATTATTCCACGGCGGCTTTATGGGCGGGGAGGGTAGTAGCCACTCTGCAAAGGCATGAGATTCAAAAAGATATGTTGTTTAATGTCAATGTGCCTTATTTCAATGGAAACGAGTTAAAGGGAATCAAGGTCACCCGCCAGGGATTGCGGATTTACAAGGATGCGTTGGTAAAGCGGGATGATCCGAGAGGGAAACCTTATTACTGGATTGGCGGAGAGCCGCCTACTGGAGTGGATGAACCAGGGACTGATTTTGGCGAGCTGACCAATGGATATGTCTCAATTACCCCAATTCAACTGGATTTGACGGCATATCGTATTATGGATCACATTAAAGACTGGGAGTGGCATAAATAAGGGAGGAAATTCACCTTCTTGTCTGACAAAGTGCTGTTGACATTTGGCATTGAAAGCTCTACATTATTATTATCGTCTGATGAGTACTCGCGATTCGATCCACGATAGACTAATGCCCCAAGGAGAGTGGTATGAAGCTTATGACCGTCAAGGATTGGATGAAAGACCTCGTTGTATTTATCGATCCGGATGCAAGTGTCAACGAGGGATTGTCGCTCATGCGTCACCGCTACGCTAACAGCATCATTGTCAACAAATCTCCCACTAATGCATATTATGGAATTGTCACTTCGATTGACATCTGCGACAAGATTGTCGCCCAAGGCAACAATCCTTCCAAAACCAAGATGCGTGAGATTATGGTCTCGCCTGTGGTGACGGTGCCCGGGTCGATGGACTTGAAGGAATGCGCTGCAAAAATGAAACAAATGCACGTTCACCATTTGCCAGTGGCTGACGATGAAGGGAAAATTATCGGTATGATTTCAGCCACAGATTTTTTGGTGGTTGCCGAAGGCATGGGGACAAATTTCGAAGATCGAAGCCTTAAATAAGCCTAAAATCAGGAATTGTCAGTAACGGCGCATCGGTTATAATATCCAAACGATGCGCCGATTAGGTTTATTCTTATTATTTGTTGTGATGGCAGCTGCCTTGATATTGACCCCTCTGGGGGTTGATAAGGTGCAGGCTGCCGGTTCTGTTTCAGGCGGCGATATGATCGCTCTGATCAACGGATGGCGGGCGAGTTATTACTCCAATGCGTTGATTGAAGATCTCACGCTTGATTATTGCGCCCAATGGACGGCAGACACCATGAATGCCAATGGTTACAGCGGACATTTGGTTTATTATGGGTATACTCCCGCCAGTGAACGCTGCGCCAGTTTTGGGTTTGGTAATGGTCAGAAAGTTTTTGTCACCGAGAACTGGGCGATGGACATGCGAATGAGCATTGACTTACTGGCAAGCTATTGGGCTGATGCAGACCATATGCGCCCTGCAACCACAAAGGAATACTGCTACGTTGGGGTGGGAATTTCTGGCGATTACTATGTGCTTCAGGCTGGTTATATCAGCGGAGACCCCTCATGTTCATCAGTCTCCTCTGTACAAAATCCCGGATCGAATGACCCAACTGCTCCACAGGTAGATGCCACACAAGACATGAGTAATTATGTGAGCCCGGTGCTTACTTCGACCCCCAACGTGGATGGGTCAATTTATCACACAGTTCAAAGCGGGCAGTTCCTTTATGCCATAGCCGAATATTATGGGGTAACCGTTGGTCAGATCAAAACGCTCAATAATTTGCCCGGCGATGCCATTGTGGCAGGGCAGACTCTCTTGATCAGGCTGGCGCCGACGGTCACCATCACGCCAACCAGAACCCCAACCATTATGATGCCAAGCCGCACGCCCACCCAAACTGCCATGCCGACCACGCCGCGTCCGACTCATACCATCACCCCGACACCTGATCCAAAGGCCGGGCGTTTTCTGCCGGTGATTGACCGTCAGTGGCTAGGTTTGGGACTGTTGATCTTGAGCGCGATTGGTTTCTTTGTGGTGTTTTACTTCTTCTTCCTGAGACCGATGAGAAAGAAATAAAAGTTCGAATTTATTATTCTCCCGGAGATTTCGAACCTCCGGGAGAATTTTGTAACTCTTTAAATCATAAAATCTTCACCCTTCCAAACTCCGTCAGTGGGGGTATGGACAGAATGCGGATGCGCCCCAAGGTTTTGGTTGGTCTTGGCAAGCTCTTTTTCGGTCATGTGAAGGCGTTCTTCCACCAACTCAAGTCTTGAGAGCAGCGAAGCCACTGAATCACCAATCGTGTCGGGCAGTTTGCCGTGTTCCAGGTCGGGACCGTTGGCAACCGGCTGGCTGCGCATGACCACCTGACCAGGAACACCCACGACCACCGAGTTGGCTGGCACGGATTTGACCACCACCGCATTGGCACCAATGCGGCTGCGTTCCCCGATGACAATATTACCCAATACCTTGGCGCCGGCACCGATGACCACATCATTTTCGATCGTCGGGTGCCGTTTGCCTTTTTGCAAGCTGGTGCCCCCCAGGGTGACCCCGTGATAAAGGGTGACGTTATCTCCGACCTCGGCGGTCTCGCCAATCACCACCCCCATGCCGTGATCAATGAAGAAACTATGTCCGATTCGGGCACCGGGGTGGATCTCTATCCCCGTCCAAAATCGAGTGATTTGCGAACCCCAGCGTGCCAGAAGTTTGAAGCCGTGAGTCCACAGCCAATGCTCGGTGCGGTGAGCCCAAACCGCTTGCAGCCCCGGATATGCCAAAAGCAGTTCAAGCACAGATCGGGCAGCCGGATCGCGGTCAAAAACTGATTTTATATCTTCACGGATATAACCGAATAATGAATAAGAAGGCAATATTCTCTCCATTCTTGTCCTAATCTGCCAGGTGGGCGTAAAGCGCGGTGCTAAGGTAGCGCTCGCCGAAATCAGGAATGATGGTGACGATCAGCTTGCCTTTGTTTTCGGGTCGGGCAGCGATTTGCAGGGCAGCCCATGTGGCAGCCCCGGCTGAGATGCCCACTAAAAGCCCCTCGCTGGCAGCCATTTCACGGGCTGTATTGAGGGCGTTGTCGTTGGTTACGCGGATGATTTCATCATAAATGTCAGTGTTCAATACATCGGGCACAAACCCGGCACCAATGCCCTGGATGGCGTGCGCACCTTTGATGCCACCGGAAAGCACGGGCGAGGCATCCGGTTCGACGGCGATCATTTTTACGGATGGTTTTTTGGTTTTTAAGACTTCACCGATTCCGGTCAGAGTTCCGCCAGTGCCGACCCCGGCTACGACAAAGTCCACCTTGCCGTCGGTGTCACGCCAGATCTCTTCTGCGGTGGTGTGGCGGTGTATCTCGGGGTTGGCAGGGTTTTTGAATTGCTGAGGCATGTAATAACGCGGATCACTGGCAGCCAGTTCTTCTGCCTTACGGATGGCGCCAGCCATACCTTGGATGCCGGGGGTGAGGATCAATTCAGCACCGTAGGCTCTGAGCAGCATGCGCCGCTCGCGGCTCATGGTATCAGGCATGACCAGCATCAGTTTGTATCCGCGCGCGGCAGCCACAAACGCAAGGGCAATGCCGGTATTACCGCTGGTGGGTTCTACCAGAATGGTGTCTTTCTTGATCAAGCCAGCTTTTTCTCCGGCGTTCACCATGGCAACGCCAATGCGGTCTTTTACACTGTGAGAGGGGTTGAAGTATTCGAGTTTTACGGCAACAGTGGCAAGACTGTTGTTCAGGCGGTTTAGTTTAACGAGTGGGGTATTGCCGACCAATTCGGTGATGTCATTTGCGATTTTCATGTTTAATCCTTGTGATAAATCAAAACGGTCAACTTAAATCAAAAGCGACGGTGAGCGCTGCACATACGTACGTGCGGGGACGTCTACCGCCGCCTGAGAAGTTGACCGTGAGGATTAAACTCTGGCGGTGTTAGATCGTTCCCCGCCTTATACACAAGCAATTTAGTTTCATCAAGACTCCAAATTAGACTTAATTTGTCTTATTGTAAGCGATTTGATGTGAATG
>CAYXWV010000058.1:0-17087 GCA_964468875.1 uncultured Anaerolinea sp.
CTTAAAAAACTGCAAGGTTTATAATTGAGTGAATTAATAATATCTGGAGGATTTCAATGCCCAACATTCGAGAACGATTTTTGAAATATGTGAAGATCAACACAAGGTCACAATTGGAAGTTGATTCCATACCGAGTACGAAAGAGCAATTTGCTCTGGCAAAGATCCTCTTTGATGAGATGACGGCACTGGGTTTGGAAGATGTCAGTCTGGATGACCACTGTTACCTGATGGGGACGCTTCCAGCCAATACAGACAAAAAGATACCAGTAATGGGGTTTATCGCTCATATGGATACTGCTCCCGACATGAGCGGAGAGGGGGTTAACCCACAGATCATCCCCAGTTATGATGGCGGCACCATTATGCTGAACAAGGATCTGGGGTTGAAAATGACGCCGGAGGGGTTCCCCGAATTGCAGAAGTATATCGGGCAGGAACTGATCACCACTGACGGCAACACTCTGCTGGGCGCTGACGACAAAGCCGGCATCGCCGCCATCATGACCGCAATGGAAACTCTGATTAACCATCCCGAGATCAAACACGGCAAGATCCGCATCGCATTCACACCAGACGAAGAAGTGGGCAAGGGCGCCGACTTGTTTGATGTGAAGAAATTTGGGGTAGAGTTCGCATATACTGTCGACGGCGGTGAAATTGGTGAGCTGGAATATGAGACCTTCAACGCTGCCTGGGGGCATTTGCGGGTGCATGGCAAGAACGTACATCCGGGGAACGCCAAGAACAAAATGGTCAATTCAGGGCTGATCGCCATGGAGTTTAATGCCATGCTGCCGGTCAATGAACGTCCCGAATTTACCGAAGGGCGAGAAGGGTTCTATCATTTCATGGGGATGGAAGCCTCGGTGGAAGAAACCAAGGCTTTATACATTATCAGGGATCATGACCGGGCGGTTTTTGAAAAGCGTAAAACCTATTTCGAGGCTTGCGGCAGGTTGCTGAATCAAAAGTACGGCGAGGGCACAGTTGAAGCCGAAACCGCAGATCAGTATTACAACATGAGAGAGAAAATCGAGCCGGTTTTCCATATCGTGGAATTGGCGGGTCAAGCCTACCGTGCGTTGGGGATTGAGCCAGTCATGGTTCCGGTCCGCGGCGGAACAGATGGGTCAAGGCTTTCATTTATGGGGCTGCCCTGCCCGAACCTGTTTACCGGTGGGTTATATTATCATGGGCGCTATGAGTGTATTCCAACCAGGTCGTTGGAAAGAGCATCTCAGGTAGTGGTAAAGATAATTTCCTTGTTGGCTGAAAAATAACTATCCTGGAGCAAGAAAACAACCGCCCGGAAAATTTCTTTGGGCGGTTGTTTATTAATTACCTGCTTAATTTCCGGGTGAACCACTCATTTAATACGAGAGAAAGAATAACAACCAACCCACCGACCAGCAGGTTGACCCAATTTGTCTTTTCTCCGAAGAAGAGCAGCGAAACTGCCACAGCCAGTGGAACTTTCAGATCATTGAAAATTGCAAGGGCGCCCGTATTGACCTTGCGGGCGCCAATATTCCAAAAGAAGAAACAAATGCCTGAGGCAAATATACCCAGGTAAATCAGTGTCCAGATCTGTTTGCCAGTTAAAGCAATATCTGAAAGCGGTGTAAAGGCAAGGGTGGCAGCCAGGGTAACAATCACCGCACCGAGATATAAATATCCAAAAACATCCTGATCTTTCAAGCCGCCACTTTCTTTCATCAAGCGCCGATAGTAAACCTGTCCGAACGCGAAGGTGAGATTTGAGACTTGTACCAGCAAGAATCCGGTCCAGAAGCCTGGTGTGATCGGTTCGCCGCTTTTGATGATCCAGGTGCCAATCACAGCCAGAACGGCAGTCATGAGATAAAGCGGGTTGAACTTTTTGCGGAAGGCGTCATCAATCAGGGTAACGTAAATAGGGGTAAATATCGTGAACAAAGCGACTTCATAGGCTTTCAGAGTCTTGAAAGACGCAATGTAGGCAATATACATGATTCCAAATTGCATGATGCCAGCCAGTGCCAGTTTACGGGCAAGTTTTCGGTCAATTTTCTTGAATTTGATGAAGGGTAAGAACACCAAGAATGACAGTGCCATGCGGGCAAAAGAAACGAAGTTTGAATCTACCCCGTTGAGGTTGCCTTTGATCAAGCCAAAAGAGAATGCCCAAGCTAATGAAACAATGAAAAGGAGGATCATTTTTCCTCAAAAGTTGTTTGTTTAATTATTTAACCAATGGACGAGTTGGTGTTATGAAGTCCAATTCTACATCACTTGTTTTTGGTGCAGAAAGGATAGCAGGGTCTTTTAGCCGCAGGGCGATTAGAACGCTTAACACCAGAAGAACCGCAGCCAGTACCAATGCTGAAGTATAGGAACCAGTTAGTCTGTTTATCACCTCCATAATGGATACAAAAATCACAGAAAACTGACCAAAAAGCTGGAAGAGACCATTAGATGTTCCTTCTGGAGTAGGTTGGGTGATTTCAGCACCGTATTGCATACTGATCGGGCTGGCGCTGACCAAGAAGAAACCCAATGAGAATGATGACAGGATAACCAGCCAGAGAGAATGCGCAAAAGTAAATCCGATCAAACCAGGGATGGCGCAGATTAATCCGATGATCAGATATTTCTGGCGTTTACGCTCCTTGTCTGATAATGCGGGTAGGATTATTGCCCCACAAATACCACCGACGATCATGATTGCCCCCAAGGTGCCAATATCTGAAGGGGTGAAACCACGCGGCCGGGCAATTGGTTCAACCCATGTGGTGATTCCGTTGAAAATTGCCATTCCAAGGAATGAGATGATCATGATCAGCCAGAATTTTCGGTTGGTTAAGGCGTTTTTGAGTCCATCGACCATTAAAGCCTTAGTCTGAGTACTTTCATAACAGGGAGGGGTCGGGGGAGTTTCGCGTGCCAGAATTACGAATAACAGCGCCGAAAAAGCAGCTACGCCGCCATATAAGACTTGAATCTGATCGATTTGCAAGCGTGCATTTAGAGCCGGGGTTAACACCATTCCGAGTGCCACACCGATCAACCCGGAGAGGGTCACCAAGCCGACTGCCGTGGCACGGAATTGCTGAGGAAACCATTTGGCGGGTACAGTGGTCCATGAATTCATCAGAAAGGGCTGGCCAATGGCGATAAAGATGGTCGAAACCAGTGCCAGCGTGTAATTGGCACCAGCTAATCCACGGAGGATGCCAAAAACACCCATTAATCCCGCGCCGAGGCTGACCATTTTTCGAAAACCAAACTTGTCAATTGCCCACGATTCGACAATCGACAGAATTACATAAACATACATGAATGACATAGCCAACAGTCCAATTTTTTTGTCATCCACGCCGTAGAAATTCGCGGCAGTTCCATTAACTGGCGCATATGAAATCCAAAGAAGCTGCATCATCAGGTTTACAAACATAAACACAGCCAATACGACCCAACGGTAGCGATAGGTCTTGAAGGTATCATCGAGCATAGCGGTCACACTTTCATGAGGGAATAATAGCGAATGATTCGTTATGAAAACACTCCTGAATAATTTTAGTTACTTATAAACTTGAGTAATGATAAGCCTGAGAATTTGTTGCGTATAATACAATATTGTTGCATTATATGCAATTTAATCCTACAATGTTTTTGAAGAAACGAGGTCACTCATGGCAGAAATCCAATCACTGGCTCGCGGACTGAGAATTCTTGAAATTCTGGCAGCCTCGTCCAAGGGCGTATCGGTGACTGAACTTGCTGAGGCGCTTGAGCTGGATAAGGGCAGCGCGTCTCGTCTGGTCGCCACGCTGGCGAACTATTCCTATGCGGAAAAAGACCCCATCAGCAGGCGTTATTTGCTGGGACCGCAGGTGGTTTGCCTGAGCCGCAGTCTTCTTGCAAGGCTTCCACTGCGAGAGGTTGCCAGACCTTTCTTGCGTGAGCTGATGGAAAAAACCGGTGAGTGTGCCCATGTCGGTATCCCCGCACAGGGGAAGGTGCTCTACATCGACCAGGTGGAATCAGCGGCATCGCTGCGTGTGAACGCTGAAGTTGGGTCGTTAGCTCCGCTGCATTGTACGGCTTTAGGTAAGGCAATGCTGGCGTTTAGCCGGATGCCGCTACCCGCCCAACTGCAACGATTTACCGAGCACACCCTCGTTACGAATGACTCTTTGCGACGAAGCCTTGAAAAAGTAAAAGAACAGGGTTTTGCTGTGGATGATGAAGAATTCGATCTGGGGGTACGTTGCGTGGCAGCCCCCATTTTTGATTATCGAGAGAAGGTTATCGGCAGTATTGGCATATCGGGCCCGATCACGAGGGTGACACCCCAGAAGTTATTCGGCTATGCGGAACTTGTGTTATATATCAGCCGGGCTCTATCTGAGAAAATGCGTTTTTCGATCGATCGAGGATAAATGAGCGAATATATTGTACGTCCATCTGATCAAGAGATTTGCACCCAGCGCCAAATCAGGGCAGAGGCAATAAAAAATGCCGGCAGCCTGGATGCCGCACGTAAACTGGGGTTGATTCAACACAAGGTTGATTTAACTCTATCAGAAGCCCTGATTATCGGCTTGCTTGAACAGGACGTAAGAGTTTTTTATACCGTGTTTGGGCACGGTTCCACCGAAATTGGCGAAGTGCTGCGTATCTATCACCAGGCAGGCTTGATAAATGCTTATGGGATACGCAGTGAGATTGAGGCTTCGCACGCAGCAGCGGCTTTGCGCTGGGTGACGGGCCAAAAATCTGCCGTTGTGACCTCCATCGGTCCGGGTGCACTTCAGGCACTGGCGGCTTCACTTGTCGCTGCTTCAGATGGAATCGGGGTTTGGTATCTCTTTGGGGATGAAACCACCCAGGACGAAGGATATAACATGCAGCAAATCCCGCGACATGAACAGGGCGGATTCGTGAAAATGATGTCTGCCATGGGGCGGGCTTATAGCTTGCATACACCGCTGGCGCTCCCTTCAGCGCTGCAAGCCGGAACAGTTACGGTGGATCATCCATATCGGCAGGGACCTTTTTTTATGTTGATGCCGATGAACACCCAGGCAGCCTGGTTGCCGGGTTTTAACCTTGATGAGCTACCCAAACCTGCTTCTGTTTCCTTGCCGGCTTCCAATGCGGATTATGAACAAGCGGTGGCAACCATTCTCTCTTCGAACAAGGTGTTGGTCAAGGCAGGTGGAGGTGCTGTTCTGGCTGGCGCAGAGTTAACGCGGTTTCTCGAACTGACTGGTGGGGTGCTGGTTCACACACCCATCGCCACCGGCTGCATCCCCTATTCGCACTCAGCCAACATGGGCGTAGGTGGTTCAAAGGGGTCTGTTTGCGGTAATTTTGCCATGGAGAATGCCGACTTGTTGGTGGCAGTGGGCACCCGCGCCGTATGTCAGTCAGATTGTTCGCGCACAGGATACCCACAGGTTCGAAATGTGATCAATCTTAATGCCGACCTGGAGGACGCCAGCCATTACCGGCACACCCAGGCAATGGTGGGGGATATCAAAGCTACGCTGGCAAAGTTGAACGATGTGTTGAGCCGACAGAAAGAAATCAAGCCTGACTGGCTGACAGAATGCAGCGAACAAAAACAAGCCTGGCAGGCGTTGAAACTGGAAAGAGCCAAAACGCCCGTACTTTTTGACGAGTACTGGCAGAAAGAAGTGCTGACTCAACCGGCTGCCATTTTGGCTGCCGCGGATTGGGCTGCCCAAAACGATGTCGTATCATTTTTTGATGCTGGCGACGTGCAAGCTAATGGATTTCAAATCGTTGAAGATGAAACACCAGGCCGCACTTTCACCGATACTGGTGCCAGTTACATGGGGTTTGCTGTTTCTGCCTTACTGGCGAGCGGAACGGGGGACGCTCACTTCTATGGGCTGGCGTTCAGCGGGGACGGCTCCTTTACAATGAATCCGCAGGTGTTGATTGACGGGGTGGAACAAGGAGCGCGCGGGTGTATCCTGCTGCTGGATAACGGGCGCATGTCTGCCATCAGCGGATTACAAAACGCCCAATATGGACGCGAGTTTGCCACTGCCAATACCATGCAAATTGATTACGCTGGCTGGGCAAGGAGCATTCCTGGAGTGCAAGTGTTTGAAGGTATTTCAACCATTGCGAGCTTGTTGGATGCGCTGAACGCATCCAGAAAATATCAGGGGCTTTCATTTATTCATGTGCCTGTCTATTACGGTGACCATGAACTGGGCGGCATGGGGGTTTATGGAAGATGGAACGTGGGCAACTGGTGTGAAGATGTCCAACAGATGCGCCACGATATTGGATTATAGGAGGTCTTATGACCATTCTGACTGAAGCAAGAACGATCGAACTGGAAGAAATCACGCGCCAAATGCGGGGTGACGTTCTGCGTTTTATTCACAACCGCGGGGCAGGGCACCCTGGCGGGGCGCTTTCTGCCGCGGAGATTCTAGCGGTGCTTTATTTTCAAACCATGAAGATTGATCCCAAAAATCCGACTCTTGAAACCCGAGACCGGTTTATCCTCAGCAAAGGGCATGCCTCGGCTGTGTTGTATTCAGCCCTTACCCGGCGCGGATATTTTAAAGCATCCGAATTGGAGAACTGGGGAGAAATCACGTGCCTCCATCAGGGGCACCCTGACCGGAAAAAGACCCCCGGCGTGGAAATGACCGCGGGAATTCTGGGGCATGGGGTTGCCATTGGCGCCGGCCTGGCGTTGGCGGCCCGCATGAAGAAGAATCCCAGCCGGACTTATGTACTGTTGGGTGACGGTGAATGCCAGGCGGGGATCGTATGGGAAGGTGCCATGACAGCTGCGAAATACCGGTTGTCTAACCTGGTAGTCATTGTGGATGTGAACGACGTGCAGCTGGACGGCCCCGTGCACGAGATCATGCCCATGGATCATTTCGCCGACCGCTGGCGTGATTTTGGCTGGCATGTGATTGAAATCAACGGGCATGATATCAGACAGATCAATGATGCCTTTGAACTGGCGAAAGAAATTCACGACAAGCCGGTGTGCGTGATTGCCCGCACCACCAAGGGCAAGGGTGTTTCCTTTATGGAAAACGACAGTTACTGGCACGGCAACGTGCCGAATGCGGATCAACTGCGACAGGGATTGACCGAACTTGGATTGGAGGGCAAATAACATGGGCGAAATTTCCATGCGTGAAGGTTACGGAAGGGCGTTGGCGGAATACGCTGAAAAGAATCCAAAAGTGGTGTGCGTGGATGTGGACACATCAGCGTCAACGCTGACCCATTTCTTTGCCAACAAATTCCCCGAACGTTTTTTCAATGTGGGCATCGCGGAGCCCTGTTCCGTGGATGTGGGTGCCGGACTGGCGCTGGGGGGATTCATCCCCTTTGTGAATGCTTTTGCGGCGCTGCTGGCGCTGCGTTCTCTTGAGCAGATTCGCACCTGTTTGTGTTATGCCAAAACGAACGTCAAGATCGCGGCTTCTTATGCCGGGGTCTCCGATTTCAAGGATGGCCCCACCCATTTTGCGGTGACGGATATTGCCAATATGCGCGCCCTGCCCAATATGACGGTAATCGTCCCGGCTGACGCGGAGGAAGCCGCCCAATTCGTGCCGCTGGTGGCTGAATTTGACGGTCCGGTTTACCTGCGCATCAACCGCGGCGCCACCCTTCCGGTGCACCAACCGGGAAGTGATCTTCAGATCGGCAGGGGAATCGTCCGCAGACAGGGGAAGGATTTGACCATCGTGGCAACCGGTTCAATGGTGGGGCGGTCTCTGCAGGCTGCCGAAACCCTTTCTACAAAAGGGATCGACGCGAGAGTGGTGGAAATTCATACCATCAAGCCGCTGGATGATGAGCTAATCAAGTTGTGCGCTGCTGAAACCGGGGCAGTTGTCACTGTGGAAGAGCACGCGAAAATTGGCGGGCTGGGCAGCGCGGTGGCTGAAACCCTGGTTGAATCCAGACCTGTGCCCATGGAAAGAGTCGGCATTTGCGACGCGTTCTGCCTGACAGGCCGCGACGTGGATGGTCTGCTGGATGCTTGCGGGTTGGGCGTGGTGAATATCGTGGATGCCTGCCAAAAAGTAATGCAGAGAAAATGAAGCGGAGGTTCACATGCGGATTGCTGTGATTAATGAAATCAGCGCGGCAGGCAAGAATGCCGATATTCTCAAAACTCTTGACGGGCGAGGTTTTGAAGTCTTTAACCTGGGCAATACTGCCGCGGATGATTCACCGGCATTGCAATACATTCACACCGGGTTGATGTCAGCTTTGCTGCTTCACCTGAAAGCGGTGGATTTTGTAATTGGCGGCTGCGGCACCGGCCTGGGTTACCTTAACTCCGTCATGCAGTATCCGGGGGTGTTTTGCGGTCATATCCTCAATCCGCTGGATGCCTGGCTCTTTGCCCGGATTAACGCAGGAAACTGCGTGTCGTTGGCATTGAACCAGGGCTACGGCTGGGCAGGGGACATTAATCTTTCGATGATCTTTGATGCCTTATTCACTCCAGATCGTGGGGCGGGCTATCCGCCGCACCGGGCAGATCCGCAGCGCAAGTCACGAGAACTGCTGGCTGAGATTTCAAAATCCACACATAAAGGGTTTGAAGAGATACTCGCCGCTCTGCCTGAAGAAATCACCAAACCGGCTTTGCAGTTTCCGGCTTATCGTGCTTTCATTATGGAAGCGGCAAGGAAAGATCAACCATTATTATCTGTTATTCAACAAATCAGCAATTAATACCGTTTTAAACAATTATCAACTTCATCAGTCTTCGGAATTACTGGTAACAGTTTTGATCCATCTTCAAATTTGATATTTGATCAGGTTCAAGGGAGGGTGTTATGTCAGTTCCAGCTCAAAGCCAGAAGTTGAAAGCCCGCACCAAGTGGTTGTATGGGATCGGTGACATTGGCAATGCCACGGTCAATTCTGCGATCCAGTTTTTCCTGATGAAGTTTTTTACGGATGCCGCGCTGGTCCTGCCAGCGCTGGCTGGAAATGCCCTGTTGATTGGCAAGATTTGGGATGCCATCAATGATCCGTTGTTTGGATGGCTGACAGACCGGACAAAATCACGTTTTGGCAAAAGGCGTGTTTACATGTTGTTCGGTGCCATTCCGTTGGGCATATCCATTGCCTTGTTGTGGTCTGTGCCTGCCGGCATGAGCCAGGTGATGACTTTTATCTGGATCGCAGGGACGTTCCTGTTGTTCGACACCCTCTGGACAATGACGAATGTGCCTTATTACGCGCTCACCTCAGAACTCACGGATGATTATGATGAACGCAGCAGCCTGACAGTTTACCGCATGGTGCTTGCAGTTCCATTCTACCTGGTTGGCGCCGCGCTGACTCCCATGATCGTGGGTTTCTTTGCTGTGGAACGAACCGGTTACGCCTACATCGGTATCATCTATGGCGCCCTGGCAGCCCTGGCTTTGTTAATTGCCGCGGCGGGGATTCGCGAGCGCAAGAATGTGATTGAAGCAAAGGGTGAAGAGAATCCCCTGAAATCAATCAAGATCGCCTTCAAGAATAACAAGTTTGTTTACCTTTGCGTGATCTATTTAGTGGTCAATATCTCGTTTGCTTTTGCCAAGACCCTCATGGCTTATTATGTTGAATACCAACTCTTAATGAAAGACATGATTTCGTTGGTTATGGGATTAATGCTGGTATGCGTGACGATTTCGCTGCCGATCTGGAAAAAGATTGCCGAAAAGTGGGATAAAGGTCCTGCCTATGGCATCGGGATGGCGATGGGTGGGGTGGCATTGCTGATATTGTTCTTTTTGCCCCATCAACAAACCTGGGTGATCTATCCGGTGGTGGTACTGGCGGGATTTGGTTTTGGCGCCAACTGGGTTTTTCCATGGGCAATGATCGCAGATGTGGCCGACTATGACCGGGTGGAAACCAAACAATACCGCAGCGGTATTTATTACGGCGTATGGGGACTGGCGACAAAAATTTCTGAAGCGCTAGCGCTGGCTGCCGTGGGCTGGATTTTGACTGGTTTCGGTTATGTCGCCAACGTCGCACAAACGGCACAGTCACTCCTTGGCATTCGGCTGTTTTTCAGCATCGTGCCGGCGGTGTGTATTTTTATTGCACTGCCGTTTTTGTTGAAATATCCGATCACGCGCAAGGGGCATGCTGAAGTCAGAGCGCGTCTTGAGGTCATGGATGCTGCAGATGAGCAAAAGGAAGGATAGCCAATGAAACCAATCAGGGCTGCGATTGTTGGTTGCGGCAGAATTTCTGATTTGCATCAGCTGGGTTACCGCAACAACCCCGATGCAGTCTTGGCGGCGGTTTGTGATACCAACAAGGCAACCGCCCAAAAACGCGCCAAGGAATGGGGCGTAGAAAAAGTGTATACCGATTTTCACCAGGTGTTGGAGGACAAAGACATTGACATGGTGGAATTGCTCACCCCGCATCATTTGCATTGCCAGATGACTGTGGAAACCTGCCAGGCAGGTAAACATGTTTCAGTGCAGAAACCGATGGCACTTTGCGCGTCGGAGGCGGATCAGATGATCCAGGCTGCCAACAAAGCAGGGGTGATCCTGAGGGTCTATGAAAACTTTGTTTATTACGCGCCGGCAGTCAAAGCCAAACAGATGATTGAAGCTGGTGAAATTGGCGAGATCCGCGCAGTGCGCATGCATGTTTCAACTGGCAATTCCAAAAATGATTGGGCAGTTCCTTTATCAGCATGGATGTGGCGTTTCAATGAGAAACAGTGCGGCGGTGGACCGTTGGTGTTTGATCACGGTTTTCACCTGTTTTCGGTTGGATATTATCTGGGGGGACCGGTGGAGAGGGTGTATGCCTGGATTGACCAAAGCCCGGTCAAGGAAGCCGGCAATATCGTAAAAATTGACGCGCCAGCCATGATCATGTTCCAATTTAAAGCACAGCGCTCTTACGGACAACTGGATATCGAATATACGCCGAAGATGAAGATGGATTCCTTGTATTATGCTGATGATGACCGCATTGAAGTGATTGGCGAAAAGGGCATCATTTTTATCAACCGTTACACTGCGAAAACGGTTGATCTGCCCGAATTAATGCTTTTTAAAGATGCAAAAACCACTCCCATCCCGGTGGAGGGTGTGGAATGGCATGACAGCTTTATTGCTGCGACGCGCGATATGGTGAGCATGTTGAAAACCGGTTCGCAGCCAAGGTTGAACGGTCCCACCGGTAAGGCAGTGCTGCAGTTCACCCTGGCGGCGCTTCAATCCGCAGAGACGGGGAAGGAAGTCAGACCGGATGAGGTGAGGTGAGACCTAATATTTGAAGTAATCATACTCCCGATATTTTTCGAAATATCGGGAGTGTTCAGTTAGCGTTCAATTTTCAAGTTATTGATTTTCTTTTTCGAACGGCAATAGGATGGTGATTTCAAGCCCGCCTTCTGGGCGGTTAGAAGCGTGGATGCTGCCACCCTGTGCTTCGATAAGTTGTTTTGAGATTGCCAACCCCAAACCGGCACCGCCCGAGACCCTGGCTCTGGATTTTTCACTGCGCCAGAAACGGTTGAAGATCATTGGCAGTTCTTCTTCTGGCACACCGGGGCCGCTGTCGGCGACTTTTATCTCGGCGGAATTCTCAGTTTTCTTTAGTGAAAGAACAATGCTTCCACCAGGAGGAACATAACGGAGTGAGTTGCCGATCAGGTTGCCGATCACTTGTTCCAGCCTTTGGGCGTCAGCTTGCAGGCAAAGTTCATCCAGATCGGTATTGATTGACAGCGAAATTGTTTTGCTGGCTGCTTGTGGGGCAAATAAGGTGGCGGTTTTATTTAGCAGTTCAACCAGGTTGGTTTCTTTAAACTCGAGATGAAGCTGTCTGGATTCAGCCAGGGTCAGCAGGCGCAAGTCTTCGACCAGTCGTTCGAGCAGGTAGGTTTCTTCAAGCGCTTGTGCGATGTTCACCTCGTTGGGGGAATAAATGCCGTCCATGATGCCTTCCAACCGGCCGCGCAGCACTGAAAGAGGTGTTCGTAACTCGTGAGCAATATCTGCCAGGAGGGCGCGCCGCTCATTATCATTGCGTTCCAGGGTCTCGGTCATATGATTGAAATGTTCAATCAACGAGCCCAGGTCATCATGTGATTTGCGTATCTTGATGCGGGTTTTCAAATTGCCAGTGGAGACGCTTTCAGCGGCGGCGATTACCTCTGCCAGCGGGTTGACGATGCGGCGCATCAGAAGAATGCCGATAAAGAGGGTGATAACCGCACACACAATACTTACCCAAAGGATGGGGTTCATAATATTGAATGCCAACCGGGTGGGATGGGGCATTTCACGATCATCAGCAATTAAAAAGCCCACAAAACGACCCTGCACGCTAAGCGGCATTTCACGCATCTGTTCAGGCATATTTACTTGATCTGTGGGAATTGCCGGATATGGTTTGCCATAAAAAACGATTACGTTCCGTTTTTCATCAAGGAGAATGGAGCGTTCCCATTCCATCATTGTTAATCGGGAGTCGGGAGTATTACCCTGTTGAACCAGTTGTTCGACGCCCTCCCAACTGCCGTGCCCGAGATAATAAGCCTCAAGAATTGTGGCAGAAGGGGATTTATAGAAAGGATTGCGGGCGGTGTTGGAACTGATTTCGTAAATTGTGCTCCCAACCAACACCACAATTGTCACGCCGGTGACGAAAAGAAACACCTTAACCAGCGTCCAGATCAGGCGGCGTTGGATGGTTTTGATTGAGGTTGAGGGAGCAAGGCTCATTTTATAGTCCGCTAAATTTGTAACCCACGCCGTGAACGGTTGTGATCAAGTCGGAGGTTTTTCCGGTCGGATTTATTTTCTTGCGAAGGTTTCTCATATGTGAGTCAATAGCGCGTTCGTAGCTTTCAAATGCCACTCCGCGAACCGCGATGAGCAATTGTGAGCGTGAAAAGATTCTGCCAGGTTGACTAGCCAGAGTAGCCAGAATTTCAAATTCGGTTGGAGTCAGGTTGATTTCATGCTCTTCAATGGTGACGATGAAGCGGTTGCGGTCGAGAGTGACCCCCCCGGCACGGATGACCTCAGCTGTGGCATCGCCCTGTACGCGGCGCAGGACTGTTCGAACACGGGCAACCATTTCACGAGGACTGAAGGGCTTGGTGATGTAGTCATCTGCGCCAAGTTCCAAGCCGATTAGCTTGTCAGATTCTTCGACGCGGGCGGTGAGCATGATGATGGGGGTCTTGCTTTCTTTGCGAATTTCGCGGCAAACATCCAGACCGTCCATACCGGGCAGCATCAGATCAAGGATGATCAGATCGGGTTTTTCATAACGGACTTTTTCAAGACCACCGGGACCATCCAGCGCGCCAAGTACGTCAAAACCGGCTGCCTTCAAGTAATCCTGGCAGATTTCTACTATTTTGGGTTCATCATCAATGATTATGATTTTTTTCGCCATGTTTTTCCTGATTATGACATAAAAAGTAGGTTTATCAAAATGGTGGAGGCTGCATTCATCGGGTTGCAGCCTCCACTGAATCCAATTAGGCAGGTATATTGTCTTGTTTGGGTTTGGTGATAAAGCAAAGAACAAGGACTGCAATTGCAAGTACAAGTTTACTGAGAGTTGCAATGAGGGTTGTTCCGCCCATTCTCTGAAGCAAGTCAGGCAAGGCTGCCAGGATAGCCAAGATCGAGGTCACGATGGCCCAGCTGAAGCCCCACTTTTTCGACATCAACATACCGATCAGCGAGAGCAAGCCCAACGCCATGATCAGAATCGAGGCAGCAGTTTGGATTCCTCGCAGAAGCTGCAATAGTTTCATGGTAGTTTCGCTGCCGCCAAAGTTGTTGCGCTGGAATCCTTTGCCGTCACCGGGCATTTCACCAGGTTGAAAATCGCCGTTGCCGGCAGGCGGATTTCCGCCTTCGGGTCTTTGACCGCTGTCAGGCTGATTGAAGCCCTCTGGCATGTTGGCTCTGTCAGGAATTTGACCCGGGTCGAAGTCAACCCCAGGGGGACCGACGCGGGACATGCCCGGATTGGTAAATTGGAAAACCCCGGTCAGCACAATCAGGATCACTATTAATCCGCAGGTGATCAACAATGTAATAGGTTTATTTCTGAAAAACTCTTTCATCTTCTTCTCCAGTTTTGTGGATGTTTTATTCGTAACGCAGGGCTTCAATTGGGCTCAGTTTGGATGCCTGGAAGGCAGGGTAGAGGCCAAAGAAGAGACCAATCAACGCAGAGAAGGTAAAAGCGAGGAGTAAAACATCTGCGGTAACGGCGGCTTCGATGATGCCTAGGAAGGAAAAAATTCCGGCAATGGAAGCACCCAGTACGATGCCGAGAACACCGCCGATCAACGACAGGGTGACAGTTTCAACCAGAAACTGGAAGAGGATGGCTTTGCGCGGTGCGCCCACAGCTTTACGGAGACCGATTTCGCGGGTGCGCTCGGTTACAGAAACGAGGGTGATATTCATGATGCCGATTCCTCCCACCAGCAGGGAGATCCCGGCGATAGCACCGAGGAAGGCGGTCATGGTGCCGGTGATGGAACTGAGGGATGAAAGCATCTGTGCCTGGCTGGAGACAGAAAATCCGAGGTCATCGTTAAGACCGAGGTTGTGCTGTGAGCGCAACACTATTTCTGTCTGACTGATGACGAGGTCGGTTGTTTCAGCGGTGGTGGCGGAGATTGAAATGCCTGAAAGGGTGTTTTTGCCATTGCTTTTGGCACGCAAACCAAACACTTTGGAGTATCCGGTTTCAAGCGGGATGAGGATGTTTGAATCGCCGCTCATGAATCCGCTGGTACCTTTGGATGCCAGTACGCCAATGACTTCAAATTCAACGTTGTTAATCTTGATTGAACGCCCAATCGGATTCAACCCTTCAAACAGGTCGCTTGATACGTCGGCACCAATCACTGCCACCCGTGATTTGGCGAGGCCGTCCTGGGCTGAAAAGAAACACCCCAGTTCGATGGTTTGGAGGGTAACTTCTTCATATGAAGGGGTTACCCCAATGACGCTGTAATTGGAGGTCTTATTGGAGGTGGAAATCGTTTCCTGGGATTGATAGTAGGGGGCAATGCCAGCGATGTTTTCCACTCTGTTGATGATGGCTTCGTAATCTGAGTAGAGCAGACTGCCAGTAGACGCTGAGGAACTCCCGGGGCCAAACCTTCTGGAGGAAGTGATGGTCACCAGGTTGGTACCCATGCCTTCGACCTGATCGGTAATGCCTTGTGTGGCGCCTTTGCCGATGGAGAGCAGGGCAACTACCGCCGCCACGCCGATCACAATGCCTAAAACGGTTAGGGAGGAGCGCATTTTGTTGGCTTTAAGAGCCCTAAGTGCAATACGGATATTATTGAGGATGTTCATTTTTACTTCTCCCCGGCCTGGCTGTTGTTGCCATTGGCAAAAAGATCAGGCCTGGCTGTGCCGGCTTTGATGGGATCCTTGACGGTTTCATCACGAACTACCTTGCCGTCCATCAGGTGAATGATACGGTTGGTATGATGGGCGACAAAAGCATCATGAGTTACGTACACAACGGTTTGTTTTTTCTCGCTATGAAGTTTTTGAAAAAGTGCCATGATCTCGGCGCCGGTTTTGCTATCTAGGTTGCCGGTGGGTTCATCGGCGAGTAGAATCGCCGGGTTGTTCACCAGAGCGCGGGCGATTGCCACTCGCTGCTGCTGCCCGCCAGAGAGCTGGTTGGAATGATGCTTCATGCGGTCTTTTAACCCGACTATTTCAAGGGCTTCTTCGGCTCGCGCAATACGATCCTTCATCCTGGTGCCATCGTAAGTCAACGGTAACATGACGTTTTCAAGGGCGCTGGTTCTGGGAAGAAGGTTGAACTGCTGAAAAACAAAACCGATTTTATGTGCCCGCAAATTGGCAAGCTGGTCTTCTTTCAATTTGGCGGCGGATTGGCCATCCACCAGGTATTCTCCATTCGTTGGGTTATCGAGGCATCCGAGGATTGCCATGAGGGTGCTTTTTCCTGAACCTGATGGTCCCATGATGGAAACCATTTCTCCGTCCTGGATGAGTAGACTGACACCGTTCAACGCGCGAACCTCGTCGTCACCGATTTTGTAAATTTTGGTAATCTCTTTTGCTTCAATCATTGCATTCCTCTATTCTTGAGGTCATTTTCATATCGTCCTACTGCGTTGGTCCGCCACTGGGGGGTTGGCCACCGGCTGAGGGCATCTCACCACCACCGCCAGGCATTTCACCACCCATGCCGCCCATACCGCCCATACCGCCCATACCCTGAGTGGCTTCTTCTTCAGCGGTATCGCTTGTAGCGCTGTAAAGTTGCAGAATGTCACCTTTTTTCAAGTCGCCGACGACCACAACGGTATCATCTACGATCTGTCCGCTGATTACGGTAACCCTTTCAGTTGAACCATCTTTGTTCACGCGGATTACGTATTCGCCCTGGGCATCGCTCATCACGGCGCTAACCGGCGCAAAGAGCACGCTCTGCGGATTACCGGTGGTGACCACGACTGAGGCTGTAGCGCCAATAAGAATGTCGGGGTCGGATTTGTCGAGTTCAACACGCACAGTGTAATTAACTACACCGGAGGATGCCGTGCCGATTGGGTCAATCAACGTGACCTTGCCGGTGGTGGATATGCCGAGGGCGTCAAAGGTGATTTCAGCACTGTCGCCCACTTTTACATTCGATATCGAAGTTTCATCAACAGAAATGTCAATGTATAGTTTGCTTCGGTCTACGAGTGTTACGGCTTCTGTCCCGGTTGAAACAACGTCACCTATCTGAGAGAAAACCACGGCTACTTCACCATCAAATGGCGCGATGATGCTGAGTTTATTTACGGTTGCCTGGGCGGCATCAACGGCAGCCTGGGCACTGGTAATGGCGTCGGTGTTTTTGCCGTCTTTGAGCAGGTCATAGGCGCGCTGGGCGTCATCAAGCTGTGCTTTCGCAAGGTTTAATTCGGCTGTGATGGCGGCAGCGTCCAGCGTGTTGGGTTTGTTGATGTAGTAGTTGTAAATGGAAGTGGCTTCCTTGAGGGCAATATTGGCTTCGGC
>CAYXWV010000059.1:0-16802 GCA_964468875.1 uncultured Anaerolinea sp.
ATTAATATACTCCAAGCCGTAACTTCCAATGAAATTGAAGAAGCGATGAGTAACACAACAACCGCAAATGCAGCAGTGAACCATTGGGCACGCATTTCAAGTTGAGGTTTTCCCAGACCATTTAAGACAGGCCCTTCAAGCCCGACTAACGAAAGAAAGGGCATGGCAATTGCCAGTGGTGTGAGCAATTTGGCAGCAGAAAGCCATTCCTGACCATAGATGATTTGAATGATGTTGGTTGATTCAAGAGCAACCAGGCCATAGAGCGAAAAATAGAAAATTGAAAAAAAGCTCATAAACCCGCGAAAAATTCGGAGAGTGTCGCTGCTTTTTCCCATGCGAGAGATGGCAGAAAAAAGCGTGGTTTGAGCACTTGAAAGAAGTATTCCGGTTGGGGTCCAATTTAATAAATAAGCCCTGTTGTAAAAACCCAAATTAGTCGTTCCAAATTTGCCGCCGACAATCGCCGTGTCAACATTTTGTATGATCCAGTTGGCAATATTTGTGAAAAGAATGCGGACGCCGAAAACGGCTAACTTGCGTGTTCCGATAAAGCTAATTTTCAGCGGGTGACGGGCAGCGATAAATAAGATTACCGCATTGATTCCGCTCTGGATGATTTGAGCGGACACAAGACTCCATACTCCAAAACCAGCCAACGCCAGGGGCAAACCAACAAAACCATAGCTGATAAGAAAGGAAATGACTTGGGCAGATTGTATCTGCTTAAACTTCATTTCCCTCCGCAATAAAGCTGAAGGCACCTGGGCAAACCCTTGAAAAACCAGCATGATGGTCATTATTTGCAAGACCGGGGCGTCTGAACGAGAACTAAATTGGGCTGTGATCCATGGAGCAAGCAGCACAATTATGATTGCCAAAACCACACTAAACGCCATTTGAATGGAAAAAACAAAGGATATATCTTGTTTGTCTATTTCTTCCTTCTGAACCAGCGCAGCCCCCAACCCGGATTCTATTACCAAATTTCCAATGCTGATGATCAGTAAAGCAACAGCGATTATGCCAAAAGGTTCTGGTCCTAGTAAACGCGCAAGAATAATGTTTACTATGAACCCTGCAACTGATCGGATTAGATTTCCAATAACATTCCACGAGAATCCTTTGAGAGTTCGCCTGATGGTTTTCTGATTCTCGGATTCCATCATGGCTGTTCTTCGCGGTTTAATATAGCAAAATATCCAAAACAATGATCCGGAATTTTGATTTTGAATTGTGGGTTTTGGTGTGTGAACTCATCCACTGCGGTTTTTTCACCCGTCGAAAAAAAGTCGTAATCGTCTATCATTACAATGGATTCCTTTTTGGTTCGCTGTAATATGAATTCAAGGGCGCATTTGGTTGGTTCATATAAATCAAAATCTATATATGCAAAAGAGACTTCTGTTGGTAAATCTAAGTTTGAATTTAGGGTTGATTCAATAAAACCGTCATAAATCGAGTAACGCTCCTCTGGAAACCTGATTTGTTCCAACCGTGAGATTACCATCTCCTTTTTAAAAGCCATCATCCCTTGATAGGCTTCCATCGTTCCTAGATTAAACAAATCGTCTTTTAGTCTGTCTTCTTTGGTTGGTGCTGATAATCCTTGAAACGAATCAAAAAGGTGAAGTCGTTTAGAACCATCATTAATTTCATTTGCGATTAGTGCAGATGTTTCACCTTGCGCTACTCCAAACTCGCATACATCTCCCCCAACATTCCGGGTTTGTTCCAGACATTTTATAATGAAAAAAGCTTCTGGCGGTCTGGTTCCCAGTCCTCTTGAGAGAAGGGGTGTTCGGTAAGTGTTTTCCCTAATAGTTACTTCTTCAGTGATCTGGAATTCATGTTGATATGCAGTAACCAGACTGGAAAAATTTTCATAAAGATTCTTGTCAACCGGAAGAAAATCCTCGTGTTTGGAAATATCGTATCCAAGCTTTCTAATAATAACTTTGATAAATTTCTTCATCAACAGAATTCTCCAAACTTTTGCGACACCTTTTGTAAGTCTACTTCTTTCCCTTAGAGTTGCTGCCATAATACGTCTGGTAGGCAGTGTAGTTGCGATACTCCTTGTAATGATAGCCGTAAGATTTGCCGCGGGTGACCACATTGTTCAACACAACCCCAAGAACGCGGGCGTTCACCTGCGAAAGCTGTTCAAGGGTTTGCCTGAAAGCGCTCATGCGGGTTTTGCCAGGCTGCGCGACCAGAATGACACCATCCAGCGAGGGGGCAAGTGCGGCAGCGTCTGTCACTGCCAATACAGGCGGGGTGTCAATCAGGATGATGTCGGCATTTTCGCTCATCAGGTTCAGGATTATTTGCATGGTCTTCGAGCCCATCAATTCCGAGGGGTTGGGGGGCAGCGGTCCCGTGGTAACAACCGCCAGCCCGGCTAAGCCGGTTGGCTGACAGACGCTTTTGACCACTTCCTGATGTGAAAAGAGGGTGCTCATCCCGATGCGGTTCGGCAGATTGAAATAAGTTTGCAGCCTCGGATGGCGCATGTCGCAGTCCGCGATGATCACACGGCTTCCGTTTTGCGCCAGCACGACCGCCAGGTTTGATATGGTGGTGGATTTTCCCTCGCCCGGTTCGGCGCTGGTAATGAGGATTTTCTTTAGGGGCTTGTCAACACTGGTATAGTTGACATTCGTTCTCAAGGCTCGGTACGCTTCGGCAGTGGGTGAGCGGGGTTCAGACAAAGAAATGGGTTTATTTCCATTATTGTGGTGCTGGTTGATCACTCCCAAAACGGGTAGTTGAAATTTTTGGATGATATCCTTGGGGGTCTTGATCGTGTCGTCCAGGGCTTCTCTGGTCACGATGATGATCACTGAAAGCAGAAAACCCGCCAATGCAGCCAGAACGGTATTCAAGAAGGTCTTTGGTCTGACCGGGTCTTCATTTGGGGTGGCGGTTTCGACCTGGACCACTGAAGAAACGGACTGCGCCTCAGCCAGCCGGATTTGCTCGTATGAGAGCAAAAGATTGGCGTAAATCGAACGGTACTGGGTTAATTTGACATCGAGCCGTTCTTTTTCATCTGCTGCGGTGGCTTTTTCAACTTTATTAGAGTAGAGGGTGATTTGTTTATCGGTCTCCGCCAGTTGGGTTTCAAGTGCGGCTTTTGACTGTACAAACCGGTCAATCTGGATAGCCTGAATCTGTTCGCCAAACACCTTGACGATGGCATTCGCGATTTTAGCCGAAAACTTAGGGTCTGAGGTGGTCACCGTGATCTGAACGAGCTGCGTATCGCGGATGACACTTACGTCAATCCAATCCTTCAGTTCAGTGATCGTGTTGCTAATGCCGACTTCATCAATCACTTGGTTCAAAATCGGATCAGTTATCATCATTTGGGCATAAGTGCTGGTAAGTTGCTTGGACATTAATACAGAGTTGTAGTCGGTGGCTTTTGTGGCGGGGGCTTCATTCACCAGCATGGTTGTCGAGGATTCATAAAACGGCTGCATGCGGCTGCTGAGATAGTAACTGACTGCACCTGCGATGATTGCTGCGAGGATGAATAACCATGCCCAGTGCCAAAATAACGATAAATATTGGCGTAGATCGAGCGTGTAACTGTCTTGTCCCTCTGGAGAATGATCCATATCCAAAAAATCCTTATGCCTAAGTGAATAAAAGTAGAGTGATGAGATTAAGTAATGGGTGAGTAGCCTTCGTGATGAAGTTGAGTTAATTGTACCAGTTTGGTGAAAGTCCTTTTGATCGATGCGTGGATGACTTCCGCGATCAGATCAGCGTTGGCAAAATCTTCTTTCGCAGGGTCAGGGATTTCATCATGGGGAACATTGGCAAGTTGACCGAGGAGGACGATCTTTCCGATAGTTTGAGGAAAATCCAGTTCGAGCGATTCTTTGTGGTTTTTTTCCATTACGACGATTAGATCAAATTCCGCAATCATCTCCAAGGTTACTTCCCTTGTTATATGATTGGTGATGTCGAGCCCCAGATTCAATGCGGAATTAATTGCATTTGAATTCGCGGGCAGACCTGCAGCAGCCCAAGTACCCGCACTGGCTACCTTCCAGGTATCAGGCAAGCTCGAAGCTGACAGCTTTTGCGAAAAACTGGCTGCCGCGATCGGAGAACGAAATTGGTTGGCGGTACAAACAAATAAAATGGCGGGCATAGCTTCTACTTTTCAAACTTTCTATTCGGTTTTCAATGAATGGCGTGATGAGGCTTAAAAATAGTTGCAAGAAAGCCGCCAATAGGAAACATTCCAAGAGAGCCGGAAATAGTTTTCAAATCAATTGTTTAATTCTAAGATGTTCATCACGTTCTTTGAATAAACCGACCATTAAAATCAGAAAAAGATCGCATTAATCAGAGCTGTTCGTGAAATTCTTTGACTATGTTTAATCAAAAGGGGCTTTTTCTGCTGCTTGCTGCGAGGAAATCTCGATACTAAACCAAAAAATAGGCTCAAGGTTTTACGTTGAACTTTAATGAATCCTTTATTGAATTTCTACCTTCTACTGAGGTATAAAGAAAGATAGATCAATCAATTCGATTGGTGGTTATTCAATCAAGAGTGGGTATATCTCCGCAGCGAACTGCGAGGAGATTTCATTCCTTTTTATCGGTAAAGAGAGTGGGTATCTTATGAGTTATCTTGAGCTGCGTAATGGTATTTTTCATATTGGTGATCCGGCGATTCAAAATGGATTGAACTGTAATCCATATCTTCTTATTGACGACGGTGAAGCAGTATTGGTTGATCCGGGGTCACCGCTCGATTTCCCAACTGTATTTGAGAATATTCAAAAATTGATCAGCCTGGATCAGATTAAGTACATTGTCTTACATCACCAGGACCCTGATTTTTGCGCCTCTCTTCCGCTGCTTGAAAAGGAAGGCGTTAAAGCCGAACTGGTTACATCCTGGCGGGCAATGACCTTGATCCAGTTTTATGGAGCCCATTTCCCTTTTTATTTGATCGAAGAACACCAGATGCAATTAACCATGAAATCTGGCCGCACTCTTAAATTTCTCTCAACACCCTACCTGCATTTCGCCGGAGCGTTTGCCACTTATGATCAGGCGACCAGGAGTCTTTTTTCAAGCGACCTTTTTGGCGCTTTCAGTTTTAATCCCACGTTGTTTGCTGATGAACAATACCTGAACAAAATGCTTGCCTTCCACGAACATTACATGCCCTCGAACACCATTCTTCGGCCGGTGATGGATATTTTGGCGCTTTATGAGATCGAGGCGATACTTCCACAGCACGGCTCGATTATTAATGCTGATGTTCCAAAATATATCGAAGCTTTAAAAACATTGGAATGCGGTTCTTTGTTGACCCCTGTAAAAAAGAACCTGATGCAATCGGGCGGATACACCATGATTTTTAATGAGATTTATCAGCGTCTGTCATCGCTTTTTACGACTCAGGATGTTACCGATGTTTTCAATGACATTGATTCTTTTACCTTCAACGAGAACAACGAAATTGTGTCATACACACACGAGGGTGAATCCGTCTGGAATTCCATTTTTCAGGTAATAAAAGTAAAAAAAGGGGTCCTGTGGCTTTCTGTGTTGGAACCATTTGTCCAAACCTTGTGCGGGATCTATGATCTCAAATTGCCTGAGGTCTTTGAAAACACTTATGATGAAATCATCTCTGAAAACAAGAAACTGGTCGAAATCAACCAGGTTTTAGACCAGACCATCAAATCAGCCAACCAACGGCTCGTCAGATGCAAGATCACCGGTCTATATAACGAAACTTTTTTCCGTTCTTTATTGGCTGAAGAGTTCGAAACGGAAGACTGGCGGGACCTGGGCGATCTGGTTTGTATACGGATTGATGACTTTTCTGATTACAAGACCCAATACGGAGATCAAGAAGAGCGTACCGTTCTGAACAACATGGCATACTTGATAAAAGAAGAATTTGGCAGCAATTCTGTTTTTCGGATGGATTTTTCTGATTTTGGACTCTATTTAAAGAAATTGGATCGGCAGGAGTTAATTGAGAAGGTGGACCGTTTCAGGGCAAAGATTTCAAAAAGTGATTTCTTCATTGGTGAGCTGACCATTTCTGCTGGTATTGCTTTTTCGACTGAAATCGACCTGGATGCTCCAACCCATGAGGAAGCCATCAACAAATTCCATGATCTCGCGATGGTAAGGTTGAGATCGGCTGAATTATCTGGCAAGAATTCAGTCTGTTTTGAAGGCGAGCAGCTGAAAAACGTTACTTCAAAAGGAAAAGTGTTGGTAGTTGACCCTGATCAGACCAACGATTTGCTCATAGATGCCTTTTTAAAGGAAGAAGGTATAGAGGTGCTCACTGCTGATAATGGAATTGATGCCATGGAGCTGGCTCTCAAGCATCGTCCTGATGTGATCATCAGTGAAGTTATGATCAATAAGCTGGATGGATTTGGATTGCGTGAACAATTATTGGGACGATCCGCTACTAAGGATCTCGAGTTTATTTTCCTTTCTCACAAGAAGGACGAGGAGAGTGTCGAAAGGGCAATGGGGTTGGGGGTTACACATTACCTGCAAAAACCATACCTGCTTGCCGAGTTGCTGGGCATCGTTAAAAAGTACATACAGGGATAACCAGTATGGACATCAATATACTCTTGGTGGTGATTCTTGGTCTGGCTTATCTGACGTTCTTACTGACCGCCCGCATTTTTCTTAATAAATTCTCAACAATCGAAGAAGTATTCATCCGCAATAATCGACGGATGGCTGCCATATTGTCAATTGTGCATCGTACATTTACAAACAATCTTGATTCGCTGCGAGCGATGAAAGACCTCAAACAGAACCTAAAAATTGAAAAGGTCAAGACTCCCAAAGACGACCCGCAGATCCGAAGATTTCGAGAGATCGAAATTCGAAAGCTCGACAGTGTTCGCACTGTGAGGAGAAAAGAAGCCTGTACGAATTTGGGCATCATTGGTGACGATCAGGCACGATTAGGGCTTGAGCGGGCAATTCTGAAAGAAAATGATTATTCAGTAAAAGTCTATCTTTCAAATACACTCACTGACATCCGGAATAATTCTTCAATACCTGTGTTGATTGACGCATTGATTGGCAGTCACCGCTGGTACCGAACCAAAGCCATTTCGAATTTGATGGAGTTTGGCAGCGATCTATTCCCATTCTTCTTAAAAATGAGAGATACCAGATCCATTGAATTGATCGAATTGAATGTTCAATTTGCAGAAGCCAACTTCCATGACGAAACAAGAGGGTATCTGTTCAACTTTGTCGACCATTTTTCAGAAATCAAGGAAGAAATGCGCTCGATCTATGAGAAGAACCAGAATGGAACCGGCAGATATAAGGTTCAGTATCTCGATGAAGACATGGATAAATTGTTGGTGAGGGCTTGTAAAACGCTTTCGAATTTTTATTATTTGGAATTTGGGGTACCAAAATATTGGGATCATAATAACCCGATTATCCGCCAAAACGGCTATTGGGCACTTTCAAAGTCCAACAGTACCGATAATTTCAAGATTCTGCTGGGCAAATTACACGAAGACCAATACGTCAGGCAAATCACCGGCATGCTAACCCGCATGATCGAACACAATCCGCGCTTTCTCTACCTTGTAGAAAACGTTTTTGAAAAAGAGACCGACGAAATCATCAAAGGAAGGATTGTGCAGGTTTTATCAAACCGCATCGAGTATTACATTATGCAATTGATGACCAAGAATGCTCAACGAGCCAGAGCGATCCTTGTTCAAATTATTAAAAATAAAAAGATCAATGAGTTAATCGGTTTTATAAATCTTAATAATGATCTCGATTTGGAGAACATCCTGGCTGATCTGGTTAAATTGCAGGTGGATCCTGAATCGGAAATAGGACGAGAACTGCGTATTTACTTAAAAAAACCCTTCCTCGAGAAATGTGGTTTTTCTGCCATTCAGCCTGAAAGAAGCGCCCGGACTCATGTCAAAGACAAGAAGTTGATTTATGCCGAGATAGCGGTAATGGTGTTGGGATTCTTATCACTGCCGATAATTTTCGTCGTTCGATATTGGGATGTCCTCCCGGTCGCTGGAATGCTCAACCTTTTGGCACAATACATCACCGATTTTAATTACGTCGTGATCTATTATTCGTTGGCTTTAACAGCCATCACTCTTGGATTAATGGTCTTATCTTTCTCAAACGTAAAGAAACAAGCGAAATTGTGGAATTTCAAGAATATTTCAATGCTATTTAAAAAGCGGATGCTGCCGTCCATCTCGATTATCGCACCCGCTTATAATGAAGAAAAATCCATTGTGTCGAGCGTAAAATCATTGCTGAATCTCAAATATCCCCAATTCGAGCTAATCGTGGTGAATGATGGCAGCAGCGATGAAACGTTGTCTCGTTTGATTTCTTCCTTTCAGCTCATTCGCACAGATTACCAATACAAGACCTCCCTGAGCACGGCTCCCATCCGCGGAATTTACCGCAATGCCAGCCTGCCGAATCTTGTAGTTATAGACAAGAGCAACGGCGGCAAGGCAGATTCATTGAACGCAGGGATTAACGTTGCCAACCATGAGTATTTTTGCGGGATTGATGCGGATTCATTGTTGGAACCTGAGGCTTTGCTGCGGCTGGCATCGTTGACCCTGGATGAAGTCACCGAAACGCCTGCTTTGGGGGGCAATATCCTGCCCATCAACAGCTGCAAGGTGGATAATGGGCAGATTCATGAAATTCACGTTCCAAAGAATCTGGTGGCCAGGCTGCAAACGGTCGAATATTTGCGCGCTTTTATGATCGGTCGCCTTGGATGGCAGCAGATCAATGCCATGTTAATTATCTCAGGCGCATTCGGATTGTTTCGCCGGGACCGCATCATCGATATCGGGGGGTATCTCACTTCGAAAGGCAAGTATCAAAAAGACACCGTTGGCGAAGATATGGAGCTGGTAGTTCGAATTAGTCGTATGCTGCGTGAGATCAAGAAAAAATTTGTTACCTTGTATGCTTATAATGCCAATTGCTGGACAGAAGTTCCGGAAGACCTGAAGAGCTTAAAAGGTCAACGATATCGCTGGCAGCGCGGCCTGGTGGATATTCTCTTCTTTCACCGCAATATGCTGTTCAATCCTCAATATGGCATTACCGGTTTGATCGCCATGCCGTATTTTCTAATCTTTGAAACCATCGGCCCTATTTTTGAAATTCAAGGTTACTTCTTGATTTTCCTCGCATGGTTGTTAAACATTTTAAATGTTAAGGTTGCCATGATGCTCTTCATTTCGGCCATATTGATGGGCGTGATTAATTCGCTGGTGGCATTAATGATTGCTGAAAGAGAAGAGCGATATTTCTCGATAGGTGACTTGTCAAAGCTTGTGTTCCTGGCGATCGTTGAAAACTTCGGTCCACGTCAACTGATCAGCTTATGGCGTGTCTTGGGCCAAATTCAATTGATCAGCGGGCAAAGCGGTTGGGGGAAGATTAAGCGGAAAGGGATATAACCAATGAGCAAGATGAAGCTCTTTTATTACTCAACCATTCTGATCGTAATATTGGTTACAGCATTTCTGGCTTTTTTTGTAATCAGGTTGTTTTTTATTCCTGCTCAAAAACCAGTCAGTAAATTGTCCCTTGCAGAAGTGGGCGGTGGTGATGCAAATTCAGGCATCCAGTGGGTTGCAGATGCTCATTCGATGAATTATTTCTCTGGCAGCGGGAACAAAGCCGATTTGCTTTTTTTCAGGGATCAAAAATCTTTCTTAAATGAAAATTTTACCGAAATTAGCGGCAAGGTTTTGTTTTTTGAACAGCTTTTTAGCCAGGTATCAGAATCACAATATGACCGCACCCGCCTTGAGTATCTGACCGGAGTAAATTATTCTGGCTTTTCAGGCGCCACGTATGAAGATCTCGGTGATAGATCCAATTTGCCGGAGAAGGTTGTGGCGCTTTATGAATCCAGCACAGGGATGCCTTGGAATTATTTTGGCGAAGGCATTGTTTTGTCCGATGAAACCACTGTAATTGTGCTTCGCAGGGGAATTGATTATTCGGGATCCATGCAGCTGCTCGCAGAAAATAAAAAGATCAATTATCAAGGGATTTTCGAGATCACTGAGTCAAATGAGAATACCCTGGCGTCATTTTCCATTCCGCTAAAAGCGGCTGGAAAAATGATTTTCGAAAAATTTGGGCTGCCTTCAACCTTTTCAGCAGCATACAAAATAGAGCGAAACTTATATGAAGCATACTATCTGGCGGGCAATTTCAGCGCGGTTCAAATTCCTCTTCATCCCGCAAGTGCTCAACTTGCAAGCTTGATGCGTAACAAATTGATCTATTCCAGCTTCACCAATGAAGAGGTTTATTGGCGCTGGTATTACCCATTTCTTGAGCAAATTATTGAAACCGATTCTGAAAAAAAAGGATCAAATCAAGAATTGGTTTCAATCAAGCTTCCAGAAAAAACAGTCTCTTTTTCAGTTTCTGCCAGAGAGATTTTTATCACCGATTCCGAATCCACCCGCAGTTTCTTTATCAAGGGTGTTAATCTTGGCGCCGCTTTACCCGGCCGCTATTTCACCGAGTTCCCTGATGATAAAAAAGTATATCTGCAATGGTTCAAAGATATTTCCGGGCTTAATGTAAATACGATCAGGATATATACATTATTACCGCCAGTGTTCTACCAGGCATTGTTTGAATATAATCACCAAAATGTCAAACCGCTTTATCTGCTGCAAGAGATCTGGCCTGAAGAACACCCGCAGAATTCCAATCTTCTAGATGAAGCCTATAACGACGCCTACCACCAGGAAATTGAATATGTCGTACATGCCATCCATGGCAATATCCAGGTGCCAACTCGCAGTTATCGTTCTTATGGGGTTTATGCCTATGATGTCTCCCCTTATTTATTGGGTTATCTTGTTGGACGCGAGCTTGAGCCTGAAGAAGTGCTCGAGACTGACCGGATAAACGAAGGCTCTTCATTTAAAGGGGATTACTTCTACTCTTTTGAAGGTGCTTCACCTTCGGAATCCTGGCTGGCAGCTTCCTGTGATTATGCCATGTTGGTTGAGGAGTCGAATTATCATAACAAACCGCTCATCGGCATTGTAAGTTGGCCGACACTTGATCCGCTGGTTCACCCCAGCGAGTGGGTTGTTGAGAATGTTGAACCGTTCAACGACAAGGCAGTGGTCAATATTAATCATATTGGAGTGGAAACCGAAAAGGTTTCAGGGTTCTTTGGCGCTTATCACATATATCCGAACTATCCGGATTTCATGAACAATGAGACGGCATATGCAGCTTATGAGGATGATCAGGGAAGTTTCAATTATGGAGGGTATCTGCAGGAGTTCATGAAGCAGCATACGCGATACCCCGCTGTAATCGCCGAATACGGCATCTCCACCAGTTCGCTTACCGCTCATTTGAATCCGGATGGATTGAACCACGGCGGATTAAGCGAAACTCAGCAGGCTGAAGGGATTATTCGCATGACCGAGACGATCAGGCGTGAAGAGTATTCGGGCGCGATCATTTTTGAGTGGATGGACGAATGGGCTAAGAAGACATGGACCACTGAATATTACATGATTCCTTACGATCGTCATGTGTTTTGGCATAACGTGATTGACCCGGAACAAAATTACGGGTTGATGGCTTATAAAGTTTCAGACCCGGAATTGAGTCAAGTCTATTCTGCTGCTGAGCCTAAAGGTCAAATTGAGAACGTAAGTGTTGGGCAAAACGAAGAATACATCGAAATCCAGCTTACGTGCACAATTGAGTGCCGCGAAATCCAACCGGTTTCTTTGGCGATCAGCACATACGAAGAAGCTGGCGAACCGCAGCCTGTGTGGGAATTCTATGTGAATATTGATGATCACCCGCAATTATTGGTGAACCCCGGCTATAACTGGCTCAAGGGCGCTTTTGCATCCGCTCTGACTGATTTTTCCGAGTTTGAACCTTTGACCGTGGTCACCAATGCCGGATATCTTCTGGAGGATGGCAGCCTTGCTCCAGAATTGTCTCAAAATTATGGGGCTCTGCAAATCGGCGGATTCTTGAACAATGAAAACCAGGTGTCTTTTGATGGGAATGTTCTTAAGATCAGGCTGCCCTATTCACTGATCGGTTTTTCAGATCCTTCATCAAAGACTATATTGTTTGATAAAAAGGTGTTTGTCCCCTCAGCGATTGATCAAATCGGTGTCAGACAGACAGATGCACTTCTTCTGAGAGTCATCCCGTCTGAAGGGAAGCCTATCGAAGTTCAATATCCATTATCCGAATGGGAGCTGCCCCAGTATTCCTCCCGGCTGAAAGATAGTTTTGAGTCGTTGACTGAGTATTTTGGTAATTTGAAATAGGATTTGGCGGAAAACAGTTTCCTGGTGAAAAACGGGGCTGTTTTTAACATACAGCCCCGTTATCCTAACCAATGACGGCGCCATCCCTCAAGCGGATGATGCGGTTGCCGTAAGCGGCTGATTCTTCTGAGTGGGTCACCATTAAGACGGTGATGCCATACTCCCGGTTGATTTTCTTGAGCAGTTCCAAAATCTCAGTGCCTGTTTTACTGTCCAGGTTGCCAGTGGGTTCATCAGCAAAGAGCACAGCAGGCTTGTTGATGAGAGCGCGGGCAATTGCAGTGCGTTGCTGCTGCCCACCGGAAAGTTCGCGCGGCGTGTGGTTGCGTCGCTCGTACAGTCCAACCGCCTTCATTAAAGATTCGACTTCCGGCAAAATGGTTTTACGCGGCTTGCCATCCAGCAGAGCGGGCAGTGAAATATTTTCTTCAACAGTCAGATTTTCTATCAGGTTGTAAGATTGAAAAATAAACCCGATCTCTTTTCGACGCATGACACTTTCGTTTTCATCATTGAGCCGTGAAATCTCACGACCGTTGACCCGTATTTCACCAGCGCTGACACGATCAAGCCCGCCCATCAGGTAAAGCAGGGTGCTTTTCCCTGAACCGGATGGCCCCATGATGGCGATGAAGTCGCCCTTTGTGATGGTCAAATCCACGTTTTTCAAAACAGGGATACTTTCTTCACCCAGGGTGAATGTTTTGCTGACGTTTATTACTTCCAATATGGCTTGTTTCATTTTCTTCCTCATCCACTTATTTGTATTTTATGGTTTCAACAATACTAAGGCGCGTGCTTTGCATCGTGGGCACATAAGAGACCACCAGCATGGCAGCAATACTGACGGCAGACATGATCAGGATTTGACGTATTGCCGGTACGACTTTAACCACTCCCCAAACAGCGCTGACGGCAACCGGCACAGTTGTCATCATGATGATGCTTGCCAGCAGCCCAAATGCCACGCTGAAAACACCAATCAGTGCTGTTTCAACTGTGAGCATGGTTTTGATACCCTTTTTGCTCATCCCCACACAGCTATACAGGGCAAAGCTGCGTTTGCGTTCAATAAACCCGGCGATAACGTTGTTGATGATGCCGATGATGCCGACAAACATGGCAATGTAGGTGTAAATGCTGATGGAATTGAAGATGCCTGAAACCTTGTCATAGTTGGCAGTCTCCAGCTCCTTGCGCGTTCGAATGCTCATCACTTCTTTGGTCAGACTGCGTTTAATGTTGTTTTTCACCATTTCAACATCCCTGTCAGCCTTGATGAGTATTTCGTTGTACCAGCTTACGTCCATATCTTCACGATAATTATCTGCTGAAATAAACCCGACATGCCCGATGCCTGCATTGGTTTCAACAAAGCCGATGACGGTATAGCCGACATCCTTATTGTTCATGCGGATGATCAGTTCATCCCCTTCTTGAATGCCAAATTTGGCTTTCATGATGTTGGTGGTGATGATGTTTTTACCTTGATTGAGTTCTTGCATGATTTCTGAAATGTTATCAGGCAGCACTGCCTGATCATAATTAAAGAAGCTGGCGTCATCCATGCCGTAAAGCATATTGAACCAGGTATCGTGGTTAACAATTTCAGTACTTGTGAGATATCTACCTGAGACGCCTGTTACGCCTTCGGTGTTGGCAAGCACTGCCAGGTTTTCTTCATTGGTCTGGCGCAATTCAAGTTGAATATCAAAGTGCATATCCTCATTGTAGGTGCGCTTTAGATCCATGGTAAGCGAGTTGAAAATGGTGGTCATAAAAGCGACAATGGCGATGGTCGCTGCAAATAACTTGATGTTATTCATCAGGCAGTGATTATCGCGTACGTTTCGGATGCCCAATGCGGCTTCCTGTCTGATGAATGACAAGTGTTGTGCTGCGTTCGATGCCAGTTTTACCACAGCTGGGATCACTAAAACCAATCCTGCAAGTACACCGGTGGCAAGAGCACACCCAAGGATCATTCCAATAAAATCACTGGGCAGAACCGGGGTCAAGACCAGACAGGCAACCATAAGGATGAGTCCGATGATCCAGGTTTTGGATTGGTGAACCTGCTCTGGTTTGAGGTCATTGACGAGAATATTCTTGATTGGAATGCGTGTGGTTTTTAAGATGGGCTGCAGGGCGCTCACAATGGTGATGATGGTTGACAGACCAACTGCGATCAACACTTCTTTAATCCCCAGCAAAATTCTGACATTGTAAATGGTTTCTTCAGCGGTGAAGTAATTGGCTGTAATAATTTCAAGGATGCCCAACCCCAGAACACAGCCCAGCAGCCCGCCGATGATGCCCAGAACAGCACTTTCAGCCAACAGCAGAGCGTTCACTTTTTTCCGACTGCATCCCACGCTGCGTAATGTGCCAATCACGCTGACGCGTTCCATGCTGATGAGATTGAATGCAGTAAAAATGATGAACATACTCATGAAGATCACTGCCACAGCCGAAATATTAAAAGGCATAGCATAATTCGCCACTTCAGCTGCCAGCACACTATCATCCACAGAAAAGGCAACAGCGTAATCTGGCAACGCTGCTGATAGTGCGGCTTGCTGGTCGTACTTGCTGACGCCTTCTGCGGTTTTTATAAAAATGAGGTTGCTTTGATCTCCGAAAATCTCACGCAGGGTGTCAGGCGGGGCAATTAAATAACCGCCATCCGCCAGTTCGCGCATAAATAAACCGCTCTGGGCGCTGATGCCCGCGACAATAAAGGGGTAGGGCTGGCCGTTTAACTCCAGGGTTATTGAATCGCCTGTATGGAAGCCGTATTTTTCCGCGTAGGCTTCACCCATGATCACTTTGTTGCCCTGCCAATCTTCAAAGCTGCCACTGATGAGGGTGATGGGGTTATAGGTGTTGAAATCGGTAATATCCGCACCGATCATCTTGTAATACACCATTGATTCAACATTGGGTATATACAGGGCGGGTTGAGAGATGAAATTCATCTGATAGTTGAATTTGTCCTTGAAGGGCATCAGTCGGGTGGTGTCAATGAACTCTGCGGCGCCAACGGATTTTAGCGGCTGGATGAATATGTCAGATGTGCCGCCCCAACGAACTGCAGCATCACGGAACATCTGTTGGCAAGTCAGGCTGAAGCCCTGGTTGGCAAAAACCAGCGCTGCAGATATGGCAATGGAGAACAGCACTAAAAATGTGCGTGTTTTCTTCTCCAACAGATTTTTCAAAAATGTTTTGAAGATCAGGTTCATTTGTCTTTCTCCGAAATCGTGGCAACCAGGCGTGCCTTTCGCCGCATAAGTTGCTTATTAATAAAATCAATCTCTTTCCGGGTACGGGCAATATCCAGAAGATAGGCAAAAATGTAAACGATCACAACCATTAACGGCATCATCCAGATGTAAGACAGGGTGTACCACTTGAACAGCCAGCCAAAAGCCAGCACCACTGCCATCACCATCAAAAGCTCAAGCCCAATTTCAAGGATGCGGTATTTGCTGGTGAACAGGTTGGTTAATAGCTGCCCCAGCCGAACCACCAACATCATCAGTAATAGTTGAAGGATAAAAAGGGATGAACCCCAGCTGCCGTTGAATATGGCGGGGACGAAATTTGCAACAATAACAACAATGGCAAAATTGATTAAGAGGTTCTTAAAGAAATTTTTCATGATAACCATTCCTCGCTGGATAGCGCCAGTTTTATCTCTGGCAGATATTTTCTGGAGACGTTCAGTTTTTCTCCATCCTGCAGTGTCACCTCAATGCGGCTGTTTGCCAGTGCCTGAAAGCTTTCAACAACATTAATATTAAGAAGGCAGCTTTTACTGATTTGAATAAATTCAAATGGCTTAAGCTCATCCAACAATTGATACAGCTTCTGTTCGGAGCGGAAAACCTGGCTGGCAGTGTAGATGAAAGTTTTTTTCTCCATACTTTCAATGTAGAGAATATCCTCATACAGAATGCGGTATTGTCTGCCATTATCATTACCGATGATGACGTGGTTGACCGATTCAACCCGCCGGATGAGTTGTTCAACCGTGCGGTTCATTTCAGGATATTTGATCTCAACCTCGATGGCTGGTATATCAATGAGATGGGTTAGCTTGAGGTTCACTCGATCTCCTTTCAGGCAAAATCATACCCATACGTTATAGTGGAAACAACTAAATCATTACCATGTTGCAATAATCATGTGCTTAAATACAATACGTACGATTTAAAAAAATATTTCATTGAGAATGACGATTTAAGAAACAATGGAGTTGTTGGCATAAGAATCGTCGAAATAGAACACACTGTTCCAACTATTCAATGCTCAAGGACTCAGGAGCCCCCGGCGCGGCTCGCCTGCCCTGCCGGGAGGCTAGGGAACGCGCAACCTACTAAAAGCACCCCCTGTGGGTGTTCAAAG
>CAYXWV010000060.1:0-16545 GCA_964468875.1 uncultured Anaerolinea sp.
AAGGATTGTTAATTACTGTCGGGGCGGGCGGATTTGAACCGCCGACCTCCCGGTCCCGAACCGGGTGCTCTAGCCGGGCTGAGCCACGCCCCGAACAGAACCGATTATACCTTAGCCCCCTCATTTTGAGCAAGGAACTGAGAATTATGTTTGAATTATTTCAATAAAAATTCAAGCATGAACCGCAGCCATTTTTGTCTGGTTCTGTTCAGGCGGGCGGATTTGAACACCCCTACGGGGTGTGTACCTTCCAACCTCACGGTCCCGAACCAGATACACTGCCAAACCAGAATCAGCCTGAAACAAATCGGCTTATACCCGTCAGCCCAGCATTCGGCAAGACATTTTATTCATCCCCTCCAAATTTGCCTGACATTCTGAACAGCCAAACTTGACCGCCTCTGGTATAATCGTTTCGTTGCCTGGTTTCGGGCAATGTTTGTTCTATTCAATATTTTCAAGCAGCAGAGTAAGCTGACACTCTTTCAGGAGGATGTACCAGATGAGCAAGGACAAAAAAGTACGTGTGGCCATTATCGGCGTCGGGAACTGCGCCTCTTCTCTCGTGCAGGGCGTGCAATTTTACAAGAACGCTAAAGACACCGACCGCGTGCCAGGCCTGATGCATGTCAACCTCGGCGGATATCACATCAGCGACGTTGAATTTTCAGCCGCCATTGACGTGGTGGACACCAAAGTCGGCAAGGACCTCTCCGAGGCCATTTTCGCCTATCCCAACAACACCTACAAATTCAGCGACGTTCCCAACCTGAACGTGCCCGTGGTGCGCGGCATGACCCACGACGGTTTGGGCAAGTATCTCTCCCAGATCCTCACCAAAGCCCCCGGTCCTACCGCTGACATCGTCAAGATCCTCAAAGACACCGGCACGGATGTGGTCGTCAACTACCTGCCTGTTGGTTCTGAAATGGCGACCAAGTGGTACGTGGAACAGATTCTCGAAGCCGGTGTGGGCATGGTCAATGCCATCCCCGTTTTCATTGCCAGCTCTGAGTATTGGGGTAAACGCTTCCTGGATGCGGGCCTGCCGATCATCGGCGACGACATCAAGAGCCAGGTGGGCGCCACGATTCTCCACCGCGTGCTGACCAGCCTCTTCGTGGACCGCGGTGTGCTGGTTGACCGCACCTATCAGCTCAACTTCGGCGGCAACACCGATTTCATGAACATGCTCGAACGCGACCGCCTTGAATCCAAGAAGATTTCCAAGACCGGCGCCGTCACCTCGATGCTGCCCTACAAACTCGAACCGGACAATGTGCACGTGGGTCCCTCTGACTACGTGCCCTGGCTGACCGACCGCAAATGGTGCTACATCCGCATGGAAGGCACCACCTTCGGCAACGTGCCCCTCAACCTCGAAGCCAAGCTCGAAGTATGGGATAGCCCCAACTCTGCCGGTGTGATCATTGACGCCGTGCGCTGTGTGAAACTGGCTCGCGACCGCGGCATCGCCGGTCCGCTGTATGCGCCAGCCTCCTACTTCATGAAGACTCCTCCGAGACAGTATCGTGACGATATCTGCCGCGAAAAGACCGAAGCCTACATCCGCGGTGAAAACACCGGAGACTAATCTCCAAGGCGAGAATTCAAAACACCACATTCTGAAACATGGATGTGGTGTTTTTTGTTACTCAAAACGAACCGCGAAAAAGAGCGAAAGACACAAATAATGTTGCTTCTGCATCTCTGCGAGAGAATGTTTTTCTTCAGAGCGAACTGCCATTCGCCCCTTTTAGCTCGTTTGGTTGGCAATTTAGCGGATTCTATGTTTTAATCAACAAAATTCTCAGGCAAGGAACTTGCAACCTTTTTCATTATGACTGAATGCATCTTTTGTGACATTGTTGCCAAAATCGCCCCAGCCGACATCCTCTATGAGGATGACGAGGTGATCGTAATAAAAAACATCCATCCGCTGACGCCCATTCACTGGCTCATCCTGCCCAAACGGCATATCACTTCGATGAACGAGCTTGAATCAAACGACGCCCCGCTGGCTGGCAAGCTGCTGCTCACCACCAAAAAAATGGCTGAGCAAGCCGGCATTGCAAATAATGGCTACCGTGTTGCCATCAACACAGGCTCCGGCGGCGGCCAAACTGTCTTCCACCTGCATATTCACCTGCTGGGTGGCAAAGCCGTCAGCGAAGAATTGTTGAAGGCAGGCTTCTAATGAAACGCCAAAAGCCGCTGCACTCGCTTTCCATTGCCGTGGCAATTTTACTCTTGACCGGATGCGAGTATTCCGACCCTGATGCACGCCCCTGGATGTTGGATGCCACGCCCTCTTCAAGTGTAGTGGTTCCAATCTCGGTACAAGCCGTGCTGCCCACCCCGCGCCCGGCAGGCTCACCCTATCACACCCCCACCCCCGACGCACCCCACACCCTGCCTGCGTTACGCACGGACGGCATCCAATACACGGTGCAGGGCGGCGACTACCTGTCTTTAATTGCCGAAACCTACAACCTTCCCCTGGATGCGCTGATCGCCGCCAACCCGCAGATCAACCCTGAGATGCTCGAAGTCGGGCAAACAATTTTCGTCCCTGCCCCGCAACCCGCCGCACAAATCTCTGATTTTAAGATCATCCCTGACAGCGAACTGGTCTATGGACCGGTGAGTGCCAATTTTGACATTGCCGCTTTCATCGCCCAGAAAGCAGGCCACTTAAGCAGTTATTCTGAAACCGTGGAGGGGCAGCCCCTCAGCGGGGCGCAGATTGTGCAGCGGATCGCCTACGAATACTCGGTCAACCCGCGCCTGCTGCTGGCGCTGCTTGAATACCGGTCTGAATGGGTCACCAATCCACATCCCTCAACGGCATCGCTAAACTACCCGATGGGGCGGTTTGAAGAATCCCGCCAGGGGCTTTATAAGCAGCTCGCATGGACGGCTGATACACTCAACCGGGCATATTATCTCTACAAGATCGACGCGCTGGCTTATGTTGTTCTGGCTGACAACAACCTGATGATGCTTTCGCAAGTGATCAACGCCGGCACAGCCGCCGTCCAGTCCGTAGAAGCCCAATTGAACGACAGGGCTGGATACGAAATCGCCATCTCAGAAAACGGCGTTTATGCCGTTTATTACAACTTTTTCGGCATCCCGTTCGATCAGACCATCGAGAACCTTGTTCCGGTTGGCCTTACGCAACCGGCACTTCAACTGCCTTTTGAAAATGGGGTTGCGTGGTCTTTCACCGGCGGCCCGCACGGTGGATGGGGTGACGGCTCCGCATGGGCAGCACTCGATTTTGCCCCACCCGGCGATGCCTATGGATGCTTCAGTTCCGATGCCTGGGCAGTTGCCGCGGCAGATGGGCTGATAATCCGGTCAAAAGACGGCGCAGTGGTCATTGATCTGGACGGCGACGGACTGGAACAGACCGGCTGGACGCTTCTCTATATGCACATCGAAAGCCGCGACAGGGTATTGGCTGGAACTTACGTCAAAGCTGGTGACCGCATCGGGCACGCCTCCTGCGAAGGTGGTGTTTCCAACGGTACTCATCTGCACATCGCGCGCAGGTATAATGGTGAATGGATTTCCGCGGATGGGAATCTTCCTTTTAATTTGGATGGCTGGATCTCTTCGGGCGACGGGATGGTTTACGATGGAACCCTCACCCGTGAAGGGCAGACAGTCACCGCCTGGGATGGTCGCTTTGAAGAAAATCAAATTCAACGTTAAGAAACTTCAAACGCTCAGCGTTCTGGCTTGTCTGGTGCTTTCGATGCTGGCTTGCTCGCAGGGGTATGTCAGCCAGGCGCAGCTCACCGCCACCGCTCAAGCCGCAGGGGTTGTGACAACACCACTGCCGCCTCTATATTCGACTGTCGCGGTTTCAGACCCCATTATGGTCAATGTTATTGAACCCACCGAAACATCCACGTCGCTGCCCACCTTCACCGACGTGCCCGTCGGGACGATCACGCCCACTGTGTATTCAACCGTTGATCCACGTTCGACAGCTAAACCACCTATTCAATACTATACGCAATCCGGAGACACCCTGCCATCCATCCTCGGACGTTTCGGGGTCACCGCGGACGAAATTGTCTTCAGTCAAACCATCCCTGAAACAGGATTAATCAGCCCGGGAATTCTGCTGATTATTCCAGATGTGCTCAATGATATTTTCCCCTCCACACTGGTGATGCCTGACAGCGAGGTGGTCTTTTCACCTACCGCACTTGACTTTGACGTGACCGCTTTTGTCAATGAAGCAGGCGGGTTCCTCAGCACCTATAAAGAAGATCTCTCCAACGGGCCAACCTCCGGCGCAGATATCATTAAGCTGGTCTGTCTTGAAAATTCGATCAACCCACGCCTGCTATTGTCTCTTCTTGAATATCAGAGTCACTGGGTTTACGGCACGCCTCAAAACCTGGCTGAGACAGAATACCCCATGGGCAGGGTGAAGCTTGAAGATAAAGGGCTTTACCGGCAGCTCTCATGGACGGTGTCGCAGCTTTCCATCGGTTATTACGGCTGGCGAGCGGGTACCCTATCATCGCTTCAATTCATTGACGGTACCAGCATTCGCATCAGCCCGGGGCTTAACGCCGGTTCAGCAGCCATGCAATACTTATTCTCTAAATGGTATAACCAGTCTGAGTGGGCTGGCGCCCTTTACGGTACAGACAGCATGCCCGCGTTGATGGAGAAAATGTACGGTAACTTCTTTATCAGGGCTGCCACTATTGAACCGTTATATTCACCTGAATTAACCCAGCCCAAACTTCAACTACCCTTTGTTCCGGGCAAGGTATGGGCGTTCACCGGCGGTCCGCATTCAGCATGGGGACCTGATGGCGCAAATGCCGCTCTTGATTTTGCTCCACCCTCATCACAATCTGGCTGTGTCGAAAACCCAGAGTGGGTCGTAGCAATGGCGCCAGGTGTGATTGTGCGGGCAGAAAACGGCGCTGTTATTCAAGACCTTGACGACGATGCCACCGAAAATACGGGGTGGAACATCTTCTACATGCACATTGCCACAAAAGACCGGGTAGCAGTAGGCACCCGGGTCGAAACCGGCGACCACATCGGGCATGCGTCGTGTGAAGGAGGTGTATCAACAGGTACCCACACCCACGTCGCCCGCAAGTATAATGGAGAGTGGATTCTGGCGGATGGGCCTCTGCCCTTTGACATGAGTGGATATATCGCTCACAACGGAGCAGTCCCTTATGATGGCACCATGACAAACGGTGATCAATTGGTAATCAGAGATGAAAATGGCGGCGTTGAATCCCACGTTTTCATCCCCAAACCCTGAAACCAGATAACAGGTTTTTACTGGATTTATGATTCAAAGAAATCGAAAACAGAACCTGATGCCAGCTTTGCTCTGCCTGTTTCTATTGGCTGGGCTTCTTGGAGGTTGCGCCCAACCACAACCTGTGGCTCACATTCCCTTATTTAATGAAACTCCGCAAACCACTGCCACGCCAAAACACACCACTCCTGTTCCCACTCGCCCGATTTATCCTCCCGGAACATTGGTGGATTATGTGACGCAAAGTGGTGACAGCCTGGCAGTGATTGCCATTCATTTCAACACCAGCGTTAAAGAAATCCTTGAAGCCAACCCACTCGTTCAAAAAGATATCTCCACATTGCAGGCTGGAACCGCGCTGAAAATTCCCATCTACTATAAAGCCTTGTGGGGCAGTCAGTTCCAGATCATCCCGGATGCTCTGTTTGTAAACGGTCCTGCCTCGATCGGGTTTGATGCAGTTGAATTTGTAAATTCATCAGTGGGTTGGTTGAAGAATTACACTGCCTTCGCTGGAGATGAAATGCGCACCGGTGGAGAAGTTATTGATTACGTCGCCCAAAACTTTTCAATTAGTCCCCGTTTGCTGTTGGCAATTGCTGAATATCAGACCGGCGCACTCTCGCAGCCGCAACTGAATAGCGCCATCAGCCAATATCCTCTCGGATATGAAGAAATGTATCACAAAGGATTTTATTTACAGTTGGTCTGGGCAGCCAATATGTTGAATAACGGCTATTACGGCTGGCGCAGCGGATCATTAACCACGATTACCCGTATTGATGGCACCCTTGAAGTGCCCGATCCATGGCAAAATGCAGCCACGGTTGCCATCCAACACTACTTTGCGATAACCTTTCCCACTGATATTTACACAACCGCCATCTACCAGGATGGATTGTTCAAGACTTATTCAGACTTGTTTGGCGATCCATGGCAGGAAAGATTTCAACCGGTCATGCCCGGTAATTTAAGACAGCCTGATCTTGTTTTGCCCTTCACCTCAGGTCACACCTGGGCTTACACCGGCGGACCTCACGCTGCATGGTGGGGTGAAGGCGAACCTTTCGCCGCGCTTGACTTTGCCCCTCCCACCTCAGGCGGCGGGTGTTCTCCATCATCAGAATTTGTCGTCGCCATGGCAGATGGTCAGATTGTGCGTACGGAAGAAGCCGTTGCGGTTCTTGATCTTGATGCTGACGGCGACGAGCGTACCGGCTGGGTAATCTATTATCTTCACCTCGGGTTGGAAGACATGGTTGCTGAAGGAAGAATGGTGCGTGCGGGTGATCCAATCGGGCACCCGTCTTGTGAAGGTGGAGCGGCAACCGGAACCCACGTTCACGTTGCCCGAAAATATAACGGAGAATGGATGACGGCTGACAGCATCGTACCCTTCAACCTTGAGGGCTGGATCGCTTATAATGGTGCAGCCCCCTATTTAGGCACGCTTAAACGCCTGGGGCATGTGATTACTGCCAGTGAAAACTCCGCCGGAAATTCAGCCATCACTGCCGGAGCCAGGTAATCAATCCTTCTTTTTAGGAGTACGTCATGTCGTTGAAGAAAGCATTCAGCCTGATCTTGATTTTTATCTTTCTGACAGGCTGTACCGCAAATGCTGCCATACCGGAACAACCTGCAGCGACACAAGCCGCTACAGTTACTTTGGCTGTTGAAACACAAAACCCGACCGATTCACCTGTTGAAACACAATCAGATGAGACACTAATCGTTACACGTGAACCAACCTCTGAGCCAACTGACGGTTCACAAAACTGGCTGGAGATGCCAATCATCCCTGAATTGAGCCCCGAAATGCTGGAGGTTTACCAGCGAGGGCTGGTGAATAAACGCGATCCGCACCGGTTTTCAAAGATCGGCGACTGTCAAAATATTAATACATATTTTTTAAACATGTTTGACGGCGGCACCTACAGCCTGGGAGAAGAATATGCCAATTTACAGGCGACGATTGATTATTTCGCCGGTTCCTGGTCAAGAAAAAGCCTGGCAGTTAAGGGCGGCTTAAATATCATGTCCGTTCAAAGTACAATGTGGACCCCTGCGGTTGAAACATATACCAAAAAGGAAGGTACCTGCAAAAAAGGTGAAACCCCGCTGGTTTGTGAGCTGCGCGATTTCAGCCCTTCGTTTGCCATCATCAGTATGGAGGAATCATGGGATGGCAGTCTTCAACAATATGATGACAATATGCGCCAGATCGTAGAGTATGTAATCTCGCAGGATGTTGTTCCCATTTTAGCAACCCGCTCAGAACTGCTCTCACAGGAAAGACAGATCAACGACATGGTGGTGAAAATCGCTGAGGATTATCACCTGCCGCTCTGGAATTTCGGCGCGGCAGCCTCCAAACTGCCCAATGCCGGTCTGCGCGAAGATGGTTTTCACCTGACCCCTTACGATGAAGAAAACTATCCACACGCTGATTTTATGGATCCCGTAACCATGCAATTCGGCTGGACATGGCGTAACCTGACGGCACTCCAAACGATGGACGCCATGCGCAAGGCAGTTGAGAATCAATAAACAAACAAGGGACGCTTCGGTGTCCCTTGTTTTTGATTACTGGCAAGAATTCTCAGGAATCGCTTCGTTCTCGCCCAAATGATAGTAATGATCTTTATGAAACGTTTTACCATGTATCTTTCTTCACCACGAACGACACAAAAAACACGAATTGGTGATTACAAAAATAACTTTATGCTTGATCAAGCCTCGAGGATTGTGTATTTTGTCGAAACGTTGACAACCTTTTTTAGCATCCCATTAACAGAACAATACTTGTCTTCACTCAACTCGACAGCCCGCTTAACCGCTTCGGGATCAATGTTGCGGCCTGTTACCACATATTCGAGAGTGATATCAGTAAATACTTTTGGATGATCAGCAGAACGGTCGCCATGAAGTTTTACTTCAAAACAGGTAATCTCCTGCTTCTTTTTCTGTAAGATGGAAATCACATCCATGCCGGTACAACCACCCAAACCGATGAGCACTAATTCCATGGGGCTCGTGCCATCACCCGCCCCGCCATGCTCCACTGATGCACCCAACGGAATTTCAAATCCTGAATCAGCCATACCGGTAAAAGACAGACCGTTCTTCCAGGTTACTTTTGCTTCCATCGGTTCCTCCAGGTTGATTATGTGAAATAATTAACTTAGTGGCCAGGTAGGCATCACATCCAGATCAAGCGGATCTACCTGCCCAGCCATAAAATGGTAATAACCAGCGGCGGCGATCATGGCGGCGTTATCGGTACATAGCGAAAGCGGCGGAATGTGAACAGGGAACTCATTTTGACTGAGAAAGGTATTGCGCAGGGCGCGGTTGGCGGATACACCGCCTGCGACCACAATGGATTTCACGTTATATTCCCTGGCTGCCTTCATGGTTTTGGTGAATAACACATCCACAGCGCAAGCCTGGAAGCTGGCTGCCAGATCGTTCACAGGCAAAACCTTGTTGACTTCCTGCAAGCTGCGCACCACCCGAAGCACCGCGGTTTTCAGTCCGCTGAATGAAAAATTCCAGGTGCCATCAAGGCGCGACCGTGGAAAATCAAAAGCTTCAGGGTTGCCCTCGTCGGCGGCTTTTTGAATGGATGGACCTCCCGGATAAGGCAACCCGATCAGCCGTGCTACCTTGTCAAAGGCTTCGCCTGCGGCATCATCGAGGGTGGCTCCCAGACGTTGATATTGCAGATGATCCGTGATCAGGTTGAGCTCAGTATGTCCGCCTGAAACCAGCAACGCCAATAGCGGGAACTCCGGAGGTGCCGGTGGCTGGGGGGTGTCTGCGGGGTAAACCCATGAAGAATAGATATGCCCCTCAAGATGATTCACTCCTATTAAGGGCAGATTCTTTCCAAAGGCAATGCCCTTGGCAGTGTTCATGCCCACCACAAGCGAGCCCGCCAGACCCGGTCCGCGGGTAACAGCGATGGCATCAATGTTTTCCAGGCTCATATGGGCGCGCTGCAACGCCTCTTCGATGACAGGATATACCGACAAAATGTGCTGCCTTGATGCCACTTCAGGAAAAACCCCGCCATATTGTTTGTGAAGATCAATTTGCGTGGCAATCACGTTTGAACGCATCTCACGACCGTTCTCAACCACCGAGGCGGCAGTTTCATCACATGAAGATTCGATTCCCAATATTCGAACGGTGCTCAATGGACATATCCTGAAAATAGAGTGTTTAGATCTTATTTTACAGGCAAAATTAATTCTTTGGGATAATCTGCCAAAAGTTCAATTTTGCCGTTGGGCATAACGGCGTATGAATCTTCAATTCGCACACCCATGCCCTTCTCCGGGTAGTATAAGCCGGGTTCTATGGTAAACACAGAACCGGGAGCCAATATATCTGTCGGAGATGGATTCACCATGGTTGACCAGGGTTTCTCATGCACCTGCAACCCGATGCCATGACCGATCGAGTGAACATAGCCAGAATCGGTCCCTTCATTGGTCATGATGGTCATATGCCCTTTTGCTTCAAATAACTCGCAGGTGCGTTTTTGCATTTTCCAGAAAGGCTCATTGACCTTTAGTTCAGAAATGAGGGTGTCATAGACAGACCGCACGTCTTCATAAAGTTTTATAATCTCATCAGAAGCATAACCCAAACACCAGGTGCGGGTGAAATCATAGAAGTACCCTCCACCGGCTTCGCAGGGGTAGATGTCATAAACAATGGTTTGACCGAGGCGCATGGCATCCGTGTCATTGCCAATGGAATGAGGAATGCCGGCATCACGGCCGATGGCGAAGATAGTGCCTTCAGGATTTTCAGCTCCCGCTTCAGCCAGCCAGAGATTGATCTTTTTGCGAACCTCTCCCAGCAGCAACGGCCTTCCGTCAGAATGAACCAGCATCCCCTTGGAAGTCTTGTGCCCGGTTAGAAAATCGGCAGTTTTGCCAACCACGCCCGTGGTAATCTTGCCCATTTGCCGAATATGCTCGATCTCGTCTGCTTCTTTGGTCATCATGGCTTGCATCATGACTTCGTCACGCATGAACCCATGAAATGAAAGACCCGGCATGCGTTTTTCGAGTACCGAAAGCATGGAATGAAACAATCCAACGTCTTTTATTCCATAAACTGCAACCTTGCCTGAAGAAATTCCAATGCTGGTTAGCATTTTTTCAAACCTTAATGCATATGCGAAAATGGCGTTGCCCCCCGCTTCCTTAAACAGCTCCGACATCGGATATTTGGAATACGAGATTGTCTGCATCCCAGAACGAGCGGCTTCTTCTCGTTCCATGGAATTACAGAAAATAACGGGGTCTTTTCCACGAACCTTGATCAAATCGGCGTCTGAAACGTGAACAGCACCGGTGAAATAGGTCATCATCGGGTTGTGCTGGGCTGAACCGGTGATCAATAAAATATCATATCCTTGTTCCTGCATTAATTGATCAATGTCTTTTTTCATCGGCGGCTCCAAGTAATAATATTTGCGGCGGCTTGCCACAGGCTAAGTGTAATACAGATGGAGGTTGATTTCCAACCCCCCTTGAAATAACTTATGCAGTGGTCTTCAGAAAAGCTTCAATATCAGCCAGATGTTCACTTCGATGAAGTGAACGCGCCACCCAGCGGCGATTGGCTTGATCCATCTCGGTGAACAGATCATCAGAACAGGCAGCCAGTTGTGCATCGAGGGCTTCGGCAGTCTGAAGCATGAAATCAACTGCGTTTTTGACAGGAATTTGCGCCAAAACGGGGGCGAGAATGTCATTCACAACTTCGTCAATCGAGAAATTTTTCAATTTGCCTTGTTCTGCAGAGAGGTTAATGGTGTGAAGCACTTTTTGATCCCAGAATGCCAGATGCCCCAGGGTGACCGCAATTGACCATCCATTGGGCATGGGTTGGTTTAAGAGTGTTTCAGGCAAGCCTTCTGGCACCTGCTTGATTTTTTGAGTTGCCTGCCGATTGGCATTGATGATATCGTTTCGATCCATGTTTTCCTCCTCAGAAAGCGGATAGATAAGCCGGGAAAATAAATAATTCGATGCAGAACCTTGTTTCAAAATCTCAACAATAGATGATCAAATCCGAAATCTTACTCTTTAACCGCCTGGACATGTCCATTCGAATAAAACTGCTTTTCGCCTTGATGCTCAAAGTAACCCTCGTTTCTCCAACGTTTTTCGATATGGAATCCGGCAAGCAGCTCATCAATTTCATCGTCGGCGGGGAAATAATGGATGTCTCCCGGGTTCAGTGATTTCGAACTTTGATAGGTATGCGGAGCGATTTCCTTTCCGAAACCATACTTGCCATCCTGCCGAGATGGATAAGTGAAAAAGAAAATACCTCCCGGTCTCAGTATCCGCCAGGCATGCTTGATGGCGGCTGCGAAATCTTCACGCAAACCGTGATAGATAACGTTATACGCCAGCACAACATCAAAGGAGTTATCCGCAAAGCCATCCTCCAGTACATCACACACCCTGGTGGTGATGGTCAAATGAAGGTTATCAGCCCACTGGTTCAGGTATTCGATCGCCCTGGCGGAACCATCAGTGGCGGTGGTGTCAAAACCTGCCGAGGCAAACGCGATGGCATACCGGCCAATGCCGCAGCCCAAGTCAAGCACCTTTTTGTATTCAAGAGGGCTGAGAGACTCAATCAACGCCAATACTTCAGGTCCAGGTTTGGACCAGAAATTGTGGTTTTCAGGCTTTTCCCAAAAACCTTCCCAAATATTTTCCAATGGATTATTCCTTCCTGTCCATTATGCAAGGCCCAGACTGGTTTGAGCATAATAGATTTCACGATGATCCTGAAGGGTTGGACCTCCCCTAAACATATACCACCCGGAATGTTTTCTTTCAAACCCGTTCTTTTCAAACAAGGCGATTGCCGTCTCGCATTCATCCGGAACAACCGCAGTTGTAAACCCGTTATACGGAAGGGTTAGAACGGCATCCATGAGAATCTGAGAATGATCAGGATTGCGCAAAACCCAGGGTCCGATGCGGTTCATTTGGGCGAAAACAAAGCCGTCAATGCTGCCCAGATTATCGCGGGTAAGAAACCCCCGCCCCGGGAACTGCTCGATCATCGCCGAAAAAATCTTACGCCGATCAGCACCAAAAACCGGACGGTCAAACAGAACCAACTCATCCAAGTCAGAGGCTGAAATGGGAAGAACTCCCATCGGCAGAGTAGTTGCGTTCTTTTCAATCATGCGCCCATAGATGTATGTTTCTCTGTGATCAATGAAACCCAGCTTGGGATACAGATGATGACCGGCGGAACTGGCATCCAGAGTGACGAGAGAAATTCGATGGTCTTCAAGAGAATGAAGAACTTTCTCCATCAATACTTTTCCAAGCCCATGCCCTTGCATCTCTGGTTCCACCACCATAAAACCGATATGAGCAAAAGTGTCATAGCGGACTGCATACACAGTTCCAATTATCCGATCTCCCTGAAAGGCAGCAATCCAACCATCAGGCTGCAGGCGAGTGCAAAGCCTGAGATCGTTGTATCGTTCAGCCGGATTTTCAAATGCCCGTTGTAGTAGTAAATTTGCCTGATCAAAATCAGTATGTCGTAGTTCGCGAAACTCAATTGCCATGATTAATCCTTAATCAATCAGCGATTATGAAAAATATCATCCCAAATGACATCTGCCACTTCTGAAATTGTTGATCCGCTGGTATCAATCTGTTTTCCGATAAACCCTCGTTGAGAAGAAGCCGCTTGAATTTGATGTAGTTCGATAAACCTGTTTAACTCCCATTTGATCTCATTCCTGCCTCTGGAATGGATTCGTGCCGACTGTTCTTTCGCATTGCATGTTAACCAGTAGGTGTGGATGTCAGCATCGAGCGGGATTAACAAATCTAATAAATCCTTCAATGACTCGGGATTTTCAAACACATAATTAATCACGAAACAGTCATACCCGTTTTGTTTATGAAAACCTATCAAATGAGCCAGGGTTCGATATAAATAAGCAATCCTTTCATCATCATAGATCACGAAAGGATGAATATCACCAATGGCGTCACCATCCAGATGAACTGACTTCTCAAACTTGTGATGAATCTGGTCTGCAACGCTTGTTTTTCCGACTCCGACAGAACCGTTGATGATGACAATCATATTTCCTCAATTCCGTGGGTTTACCAGCGAATATTCGTAGGCGTCCGTCCAAATTGGTTTGCCCTCCTCATCCCTGCGAAAGAACGCCACCTTTTTGAAGTGTCCCTCGCGGACGAAACCAACTTTTTCCAACAGCTTCCAGGAGGCAACATTGTCGGGGTTGCACCTTGCCAGAATGCGATGGGCGTGCAGTTCTCGAAAGGCATGGTCCACCAGGGCTGCCGCCGCCTCGGAGGCATAGCCCCTCTGCTGATAAACCGGGTTGAAAATGTAACCCAATTCCCAGGTCAGCCATTCCAACGGTTGCTGCTGTTCAAAGTAGAGATGCCCGATCATTTTGTTTTCCGATTTCAACACGACGGCAAAGAAAGAATGACCCATGGATCTTTCGTCACACATTTGGGCGGCTTGTTCCAAAGTCACTGGCTCGCCTGGTTCAAAAACATAGGTGATTGGAAGAGAAAGGTAGTCAAACAGATCTTGTGCATCCGTTTTTTTGAAGGGTCTGATGAGAAGTCTGGAAGTTTCGATCATGTTGTCCTAAGTAATTATGTTTTGTCATTGCTAGATTCTTTGTTGATTGTCAATAAAAACACAAAACCAGCATTATTTGTGAAATACTAGTTTTCCTTTACTTCAGACGGCCAACGTATATGCCAAAATTATAACGTTTCCAGGCTACATCAACGATTGAAAAACCTGCATTTCGCAATAGCCGCAGGTGAGCCTCAAGGCTAAGGGGCGAATCCTCCACGTGATAATTGGAAAGGATGCGATCGACTTCAGACGGCTCCAATCCCTGCTGTTTCAAAAAGTCGCGCCAACCGTTTTCATTCAGTTGGGAAAGAACTTCATTCGCGCCAGCCACCACGTCACAACAGACAAAGACACCGCCCGGTTTGAGAGCCACCGCAAACTTCTGGTAGAGCTGAGCATACTGCGCTTCGCCCCGACAGTGGTGGATGGCAAAGCTGGAAATGATCCCCTGGTACTGTCCTGATGGATAATCAGCGTCAATAAAATCAGCCACCCATGTCTCATATTGGCCAGCGAAAGCAGCCAATACATTGGGTACTTCTGAGAGCATGTTGGCTGAAAAATCCATCAATACCACCCGGATATCGGGGATGGATTCGAGTACGGTACGAGTCAGATTACCAGTACCCGCCCCCACATCGAGGATCAGGTCATCTTTGTGCAGATGGGGCTTAAGCAATTCCGGAACCAGGGCAAACATCTGTCGAAAATCAGGCAGCCAGACCGGATCACGCTGGCTGTAAAGGTGTGCCACTTCATGATCGAAGCGCCCCTGAATTTCAGCACGGCTCATCTTGTCAGTGCGTTTGGAAGTGTCAGGCCCAATATAACGGGGAGTTTGAGGATTGTCTGTCAATGGAACACTCCTGGAAAAATCATGAATAATCAAGCATCAAAAATTCTACGCCGATAGATGTATTTTTAAAAAATCCAACAGCCGTTCCCAGGCAAGCGAAGCAGCATAAGGATTGAACGCTTCAAGCCGGTCTGATTCAAAAAACCAGTGCCCGGTGTCTGGATAGACAAAAAAATCCACCGAACGATTGTTTGTTCTCAGGGCTTTCTCAAGTTTCTTGATCCCTGAAAGTGAAGTCCATTCATCCGTTGCGCCAAAATGCCCCTGGTAGGAAGCTTGCGACGTCGAATAATCAACCAGGCTGGTGCCGTAGAAAACCGACACCGCACAGACAGCCTCTGGTTTGACAGCGGAAAGTTCAAGAGCCATGCGAGCGCCCAATGAAAAGCCGATCACCCCGATTTTTGAGGATGAAACCACGTCATCTTTCAAGAATTCATTAATCCAGTTTGATAATTCTTCAAAAATAAGTTTCTGCTTTAATTTGGATTTTAATTCCCGGGCTTCATCGATAGTTGCGGCAAGCTGCCCCTTGTAGTAATCAGGGGTAAAAACCACGTATCCCTCAGACGCCAGGCGATTACTCAACCCAATAAAAAACGGGTTTAGCCCCCACCATGCTGGCAGAAGCAGCAGTCCGGGACCATTACCGGATGGTGGAATTGCCGTATAGCCTTTCATCCTCATGCGGTTCTTATTCAGCAGCCTGAATATCAGCCTTGTAACTTTTCACCTGGCTGCCGCATTGCGGGCAAACCTCATCCCACCAGGAGTGCTGCGCGCCGCAGTTGGCGCAGCGCCAGCGTTTTTCTTGATCAACCAGCCACTGCTGCAACCCCACCTGCTGGATGTCAGCAAAATTCTTCATTACCGCCAAGCCGTTCTGATATTGGGGATCATGAATGAAATGCTGTATTTTTTCGCAGGTTCCAAGTTCGGCACATTGTGAACAAAAGTCAAAGCCTTTGGAGATTGCACATGCCTTAATAACACATTCTGCACAATGAGAAGCCGGCGCCTCACTTTTACAGCCGTAGCACTTTTGAGTAATGCCGGGTTCGGTTCCGAGCATCATGGTGCAGGCTCCGCAATACAACCCGCAGTAACAATCCATCACAAATTCCATTGTTCCTCCAATGACTAAATTATTCTCAATTCTCAAGATCTGCTTTGTAGTTTTCAACCATTTCTCCACACTGTGGGCAGGTTTCATCCCACCATGAGTGTTGTGTTCCACAAGCGGAACACTGCCAACGATTTTTTTGATCCTGCAGCCACTGGTCCTTGCCGACGGCACGGATTGCCGCGAAGTTTTTGAGAACCCCCTGATGATAAGGCCACTCAGGGTCAGACATAAAACCATTCATCTTCTCGCAAGAAGCCAGTTCAGCGCACAAGTCGCAGAAATCATAACCTTTACTGCGTGCACAAGCCTTGATTACGCATTCGGCACAGTGCCCGGCAGGTTGTTCACTTTTACATCCATGACAGGGGGTTGGTCCCTTTCCGGTTATGGTATCCAGCATCATTGGGCAGGCGCCGCAATATAAACCACAATAACCATCCAGCACATATTCCATGCTTCTTTTCCCTCCCGGAACAATCAAGAATAATGGAATTGTACCTGAAAAAACAAAATTAGAACACTAGTTTTATATTACTCAGTCGTCTTTTGCAAACGAGA
>CAYXWV010000061.1:0-16119 GCA_964468875.1 uncultured Anaerolinea sp.
GCGTTCTTACACGGATGTGCGGTTGCAGATTGGAATGAACAATACGAAGAGGATGCTGAAATTTTTGAAAAAACACGCGTCGCTGAAAACGAAAAATCTTCAGCTTATCTAGCAGAAAACCTATTTGCAAATGCAACACAACAAGCCATTTTAAGTACTCCAGAGCCACAAATGATTTTTGAGGGTATCGCACACTCCTCCACTGTGTTCAGTAATGAATGTAAAGAATACGGAACATGCAAATTAATACTTTTTTCAGATATGCAGGATTGGCGTGAAGAAATACCTTCACGCCTTGTAATTGATCTTACTGGTGTTGATGTAATGTCTGTCATGCTCAATTGTGAAGATACATTTGAGCCCAGTTGTAAACCAGAGATAGATTATTGGTCGAACCAATTTAATATTTTTAGTTCTGGGACATCTTCAGATATCGAGTTCTTAGCAAATGATAATGATACAGAGAAACAATTAATCGAATTCTTAAGGAGGAAATGATATGAATACTGAGGTAATGAATTTTTTGTATGAAATTGTTAATTCGAGGACTACTTGGATTTTGTTAGGATTGAGTATATTCATTTGTTTTGCTTGGGAAAAGAAGCGGAACTCAATAATAAATGTAATGAGGGGCTTATTAACCTGGCCAGTAATATTTCATCGAGATCCAAGAGAAAACCCAGCAACCTTATATCCAAGGATTATGCTTGAAAATATCGCACAAGGATTAAGATCCAAATGTGTTGATCCATTTGGATCATTGGCAAATAACTTCAAAAACGGAATCAAAAAAGCAACCAAGTTAGTTCATAATCCAGATTTTCCACTTCGAACACTAGGTTCAATTTTGTTTTGCTTTGCATTAGTTGCTTTTATTTTTGCAGATGCGATTGCGATATTAAACACTCTAAATTTAATGCAGTTTATTGATTTGGTTCCGGCTTTATTTCAAGATTATTCAATAGCAGTGACCCTTGGTTCAATTATTTCATTTGTAATAGGTGCTTTTGTTTTAACCCAAATTCTTGCCAAGTCCAGTGCTTTTACAGGTTGGTCTGACAGAGAAGGAACTGGGAAAGAAATCGCAAAAATGTTTTCGATTGTTCTAACCATTTTAGGAATAATAGTTGTGGTCTTTATGGGATTAGAGCGAGCTGTTATTCTAGGATGGATTCCGGAATCAGATTTTATTTCTAACACAGCCCATGTTGCAACATTGGTTCTCGTTCCATTAAATACTGTTATCGCAACATTCCTAATTTTTGAGGATGGACTGAATGGAATTCTCGCCATATTAATTTTTTTGTTATGGCCAATTTGGTCATTACTAATTGTTATAAATTTTCTAATAGAAATATTTATTGGGAATTTACTCCCGTTTTTAATGGATGTTGTTATTAGAGCCTTGTTATTTGTTGTCTATGTTCTCTTTTACTTCATAATTACTCCCATTGATTTTATTATTTGGCTGATAAAGCGACCATTTGAGATGTTTAAACCAAATACATCAAAACCACAAGAATAATTATCCAAATTCTATTCCTTTCCACAAAGACTGCCTTGTTCCTTTTTCAAGGCAGTTTTAATTAATATGTTGTTTACCATGTGAGAATATGAGAGTTAAAATATGAAAACTCAAATAAAAAAGTTCAACTTACAATTACGTTATCGGCGTGATGCACCCTCTCTCGTCGATCGAGAACGCCGCCCTCCCCTGCTGGTATCGAACACTTTGCGTGTGTTTCGTGTTGCTATTTTCGAGTTTCTTGCCATCATCATGGCAAGAAAAAAGGTTTAAGCCTTTTTCCGCGCCCTCCGCGGGCTCAGCGAGAGAATGATTTCGACGTGCAATTGATCTTGCAGCCAATGGTACTATTCACTTCCATAAAACATGCAAATCGAGATCAAAAACCCAATTTTGAAACCATTTTTTGAACGACGCTGTTATAAGAGCCCAATGATTCGACCACTTTTCGCTGGTCCAACCCCTCCAGATTCCATTCGCTGAAATTTCCCCGGCGTTTCCCCTGGCTGACCATGTAGACCTGATCCAGAAAAGCCTTTTCCGGGTCTGCCAGGTAGGTTCCATTGACCAATGAAAACCCAAAGAATAATTTGGGTTGAATCTGTGAAAATTCGCAGTCCAAACCGGCCAGTTCCATTTTCTTCGAATGCCGGGTGGTGGCAAGGGTGAGGCAGTACAAACCCTGGTTCAGGATGCCGTATTTGGACAAGGCGCTTTCAAAACTAACATAACTGGGATAGTAAAGCTGCGTGGCGATTTTCTCAATATCCAGAGGTTTGTTTTTTAATGCGTAAACCCCGCGTGTGACCTGCAGAATCACGCCTCCATCCACCATTCGTTTGACCGATGTACCCAGGTTGGATTCATCCGGAAAGAGTTTTTTCAAATCTTTAATGCTGAAAACACTCTTTTCCAGGCTTTCAATTTGATTGACCAAATTCTGCCGTCTCATTTTTTGAATAACTCGATCACTTTACGCTGATTCTTTGGCAAAAAATGGTTTAAATGATCCATCAGCTCTTTTTGATCATACTTGTATTCCTCTTTGATGCTGAAATCCATCCCTAATTTTTGATGGATATACCAGGCGTCAAAAAGGTCGCGGGGTTCACGCCGTTCCAAATTATCCATGATCCTGATTTTGTCTCTAAGAATGGATTCCAGCGCGTAAACCCTGCCGATGATCTCTAAATTATTAAAAGGCGATTTGATTAATGCCACTCGTTGCTCAAATGGATGCGATCTTTTGTTAATCTCGATCTTTATCCCTATCGGAATAGGCCGGTAATCAATGTTCACCATGACTTTGGCATAAAGGTTGAAATGCTTATCATGCAGGTCGCTGATTTTGACGTTGGGGATTTGTTTTTCGATCTTTAAAATGACATTTTCAAAATCAGAAAAAGGGACTTCCTCCAACAGGGAGAAATCCAGGTCTTCCGAAAAGCGTGCCGAACCATACGCCAACCTGAGGGCTGTGCCGCCTTTAAAGACCAATTGATTTTCAAAGCTGCTATTGAAGAGAATATCCAATAAATAGACCTGATAATGCTCCTTGAGGATATTATCAATGACGGTCTGGTTTTCCAGCGCGAATTTGGATGCCTGATCTTGTGTCAACATAATATACATTAATGTATATTATGTTGACTTTGCTGTCAAGTGGCGTCGGGTGCTGTCCACCCGTTTATGAATGTTCCTGGCAAAAGGGGAACATCCCAAATCCATCCAAGATTGATTTATTTTTTCGGGTGGGCGCACCATTGCTCAACTCGCCACCAAGTATCTGGCGCTTTTGCAACAGGCTTATGATTCTTGTAAAATTTGACCCAGCGCGCTTATTTTTTCTCGTGTGATTTTTTATCAGCGTGCCAGCGGTATCCACTCAATGCCCACAAGACCACATTGGTACCATAAAACACCCAGACTAGCCCGAAGGTAATTTCTGAAACCGGCCCCATGTTGAGATTATAGATTTCGCCAAGGATTTCGGTGATATACCAGCATGTGGCGGCCAGCGCTACCATCCAGGCGTTGACGGCAGGGTAGAGTTTGCGCCGCACAGTCTCCCAGGCGAACCACACGGTGGTGCAGAAGAATGCAGTGTATGCCGGACCGATGACAGCATGCCCAACCTTAACCAGGTGCGGCCAGAGAGTAAGCAGAATAGCAACAGCAGAACCATAGATGATAACCGGCAGCCAAACATCCTTGAGTTTAAACTGCTTGAGATACCCCAATCCGCGTCCTACACGGATGATCAAAAAAAAATGAGCAATGATCGAGAGCACACCCCCAATCATAAAGACCCATCCGCCCACTTGCAGGGTTGGGCTGACCACCACCACGCTCATCAGAATATCGGTGGGCAGCATGCACAAAAAGGCTAGCAAGAGCAGAATCCAATCCCGTTTATCAAGTTTGTGCTTACCGGCAATTAATACCAATATAAATGCCAGAAGCGTGATGAAAGGTTTGGCAATCGCGGGATACAGGCTGTGGGTGCCGTTGAAATGGTTCATCCAATCCGCACCAAATACCGATCCGGCAAGCAGCAACGTAACACCCAGGATTGTAAAAACGATTTTACGCTTCGATGCAGAAATGACGTCGTTGTGATTGACTGACATTTATTCCTCCAGATTTTGGGAGATGGAAAAACTATACGGAAAAAACAATTGTAAAAATTATCGCCAACAAATTCACCCCAGAAGTATGATGATTGTTCTGATTACACTTAAGTTTAGCAAGATTTCATTCATTGTCCAACAATTTTAGCCATCCATATTAAAAAATCGGATCTTGAAAATAATTTTCTCGGCTTTGTTTAAATACTAATAACTGATTATGACCGCCTGCCCTCCATGTTCATGAAATCTTTAACGATTTCGGATAAACAATATCCACACCACCCTCTACCTGTTTTCAACTTCCCGTGTTATTTGCATGGTTCGTGATCACTCATTGTATTTATCTTTCGCCTTTTTCGTGGTTTCGTTTCTGGTAAGGGCATGGCGTGCCATGCCCTGATCGCCGTAAGGTGCTGTCCACCCGCGCACGAACTCAACTTACAATCAAGTTATCGGGTGGACGCAACGTTACTCATCTGAACGATGAATGATCTTTTCGTCTCTTTTGAACATTTCTCGCCTTCGTCGTTCTGTTTTACAACCCCCGCCCAACCCCAAAACCAGATGCGCGATTCGCCGATTTGAAGCATAATTAACCGCAGGAGGACATAACCATGAAGAAGATCCACCATATTCTGCTCACCCTCATCCTGACTGCCTTGATTGCTGCCTGCGGCACGCCCTCCACAGCCGTGACCCCGGCCGCGTCACCATCCACGACAGAATCCCCTGCGCCGGAATCCGCCGCGGTCAAGTTTGCCGACCCCGTGCTGGAAGCCATGGTGCGTGCCACGCTGGGCAAGCCTGAAGGCGATATCACCCAGGCAGAAGCACTGGCGGTCACCCGCATGGATCTCCACGATGAACTGCAATCTTACCTCTCCGAGATAACGCCCATCCACGATCTGGGCGGCTTGGAAGCCTTTGCCAACCTCGAAAGCCTCGACCTGTCGGATCAAGCCGTTACAGACATCTCCGCTTTGAGCGGGCTCACCCGGTTGACCTCATTGTCTCTGAGCGGAAATTCGATTGGTGATATCGCTCCCCTCGCCGGGCTGACCAGCTTGAAGCTGCTGATCCTTACCGGCTGCCAGGCACAAGACTACAGCACCCTTTCCAACCTGACCAATTTGCAGGTGCTGCTGCTCGACAACGCCACCATTTCAGATGTCTCTCCGCTGGCTTCGCTGACGAATCTGCAGACCCTTTATTTGAACAACACCAGCGCTGAAGACTTTTCACCCCTCGAAAACATCTACCCCACCCTCGTTAATAAGGATTTCATCATCCCGGCCACACTGGCAGACCTCGGATTCAGCATGAATCAAGACAGCCACGAGGCGCAGTTTGAGAGTGAAGAAGCCTCCTTCACCATCCACCATGAACGGTGGGGGCCGCCTTCAAGAGAAGATAACTTCAACATCATCCGCATGTCGATGTACCTCAAGGATGCCTACAAGGTGTCGATTGGTTACTACGGCATTCACAAGGTTTACGTCGTTCAAATCGATAAAGAAGGAGAGCCGTGGGTGAACTATCTTTACGATCCAGCGGATGCCAGCGCGAGCCTCTCGCCTGAAGATCGCCCTCATGCCGAGCAGATGATCCGCGCAGCCATGGATGTTCAAGAAGGCGAAGAGGTGTTTGGCGTTCCGGTACGCTATTACAATGATGTGCTCAAAACAACCTTCAGAATGACCCCCGAAAAACTGTTTACGTTCCCGTTTGAGCCGCCGACGCTCAAAAACCTGGGCTTCGTTCCGGATGAGACCCCCGGGATTTATATGTATGAGCAGCATGAAGGCGTCTATACCAACATCCGCATCGACCACACCGATTCGGTCAACAAAGAATACGATATGGTTTTTTTTCAGCCCATCAATGAGGAATACCGTGTCAATATGTTCTATCACCGGACCGGCAGGGACCTGTTTGTGGGTGCCGACGATAACTACCAGGGCGGTGCGAGTTTCCATTATAATCTGGATACTGGCGAGCACGTCGATGAATGGTGCAGCGACAATAACAAAACCGTGACCCAATACTTTACCGAAGCCTTCAATGATCCATCGGTCACAGATATTTACCAAAAGAATGTGGATACGATGACCCAATACCTCCAGAACGCCTTTGGCATGACCATTGACGAACTGTATGCGCTTCCCGTCGGTGATTAAGGATGGGGGCAGGACCGTGACCCGCCCGATATAAATCCATTATCCATCTCTCACCTTCCCGGTGGTTTGAAACCCCCGGGAGGATCTTTTTCATCCCTTTCGCCTTTTTCGTGGTTTCGTTTTTTGTAAGGGCATGGCGTGCCATGCCCTGATCGCCGTAAGGTGCTGTCCACCCGCGCAAGAGTATTCTTGGTAAAAGACAAATATCCTTAATCCTTCTTAGATTGACATATTTTTCGGGTGGACACACCATTTATCAACTAAATGCAACCCCATCCTTCCATAGATAATAACTCTTTCATGCCTCTCTTCATTGAAACCAAATCTCGCTCTTGACAAGCTTGTATATTCAAGCTAGAATATATCCGTAACCACAAACTGGAGAGAATCATGACCGTCCGACTGGTGATCCTGGGGCTACTGCGCGAGCGTCCGCTCTATGGATACGAAATCAAGCAAATCATCGAAGAACACATGAGCGATTGGACCTCGATCGCCTTTGGTTCAATCTACTTCGCGCTTGATAAACTCGCTTCCGAAGGGTTTGTAGACAAGGTCAACGTCGAGCAAGACAGCAAGCGCCCGGCGCGCAGCGTCTACCAGATCAACGACCAAGGCCGCGGTGAATTCCTGCGCCTGTTGCGCGAAAGCTGGAGCCAGGTTGAGCGGCAATACTTCTCGCTGGATGTCTGCCTCTTCTTTATGAACTGCCTGCCGCGAGAAGAAGTCAGGCAATACCTAAAAGCCCGCCAGGAAGGCTTGCGCACCGGCCTTGACTACCTTGAGAGCCACCGCGTCGAACAGATGGCAAACCCGCACGTGCCCCGCCTGGCAAAAACCATTTTCGACCACTCCTTCGTTCACACCCAGGCAGAATTAAACTGGATTACTCAGGTCTTAACCGACCTTGAAAACGGTGAATATCAGGATTCATAATTTTTTTTGTGTATTATTCTAGTTAGAATATTCTATGTTATATATAAGGAGACCAAAAATGAACAAAACACGCATTCCCGAAACAGATCACGGCATCCAGGGAGCCGTAACCGTTGCCCAGTACGACCAGATGCAGCGCTCTTTTCGCGACAAAGGCTGGATGGAAACCAAAGCCCTGATTGACAGCGGTGTGGTTTACGGTCACGCCCTTGAAATCGGTCACGGCCCCGCATATTTGGGACTCGAATGGCTCAAACAAACCAGCGGCACCACCCTCACCGGCTATGACATCAGCCCCGACATGAGCCAGTTGGCGCGGCACAACGCCGAAGAATACCACCTGACCGACCGGGTGGATTTCCGCCTCGGCAACTGCGACAAACTGCCCTTTGAAGACAACACCTTTGACGCCGTCTTCACCAACGGTTCGCTGCATGAGTGGGCAGACCCGCAATCCGCGTTCAACGAAATTTGGCGTGTGCTCAAACCCGGAGGCCGCTACTACATCTCTGACCTGCGCCGCGATATGAACTTCTTTATCTACGCCTTCCTTTGGCTGGGCGTTCAGCCCACCGCCATGCGCCCGGGTCTGAAAACCTCCGTAGCTGCCGCCTACACCCCCACTGAACTGAAACCCCTGCTGGCGCCCAGCCGTTTGAAAGACGCTGCCATTCGTGGCAACTCCATCGGTATCGAAATCATGGGGATGAAATAACCTCTCAAAAAAACATCGCCGTCCCGAACTCATAAACCATTCGGGACGGCGTGTAAATCATTTGATCAAAAGAAAGTAAAACCTACTCCGTCACAATAACCACCCGTGAAGAGAAAACATCGTTCTCTCCCCACTTCAACACATGATCAAAGCCATCTTCAGGCTTATAAGACAGGCTCGGATATTTTTCGTTGAACAAACCCAAAACTTTGCTAAATGGCATCTCCGTCATAGGCACCACCCCCGTAACCTGGCAATCCAACGCCACCTCAAAACTTTGCGGTTCATAAGTGATCGGTCCCGTAAAGATCAGGTTGCCCCCCGGATAATACTCTATATTTTCATATCGAATTGATTGGCTCGCCCCAATTAACTCTTCCGGAATGATCACCTCACAACCGGGGATTTCTTCCCAGGCATAATCGGAAATGCTCACAGTTCCCACAGATTGACTTGCTGCGCCGCCCTCCGCCGGAAAATCCAAATCCAGGTTGACCACTCCGGTCACGGTCATCCCATACCCCTGCGTGACTGTGGAAGTCGTTACGGTAATCTCGATCGACTTCGAAAGCCCACCCGGCTCGTCTTCCTTCATATCCGGTTCGGTCGCCTCAACTTTTCCCATCGCAACACTGCAATCCTTCGGGCAATTGCGGGCATTTTCAGGTCCGCCGCAAACGCCGTCCCCGCAGTGGGGTTTTGTCTGCGCGCAAGCCGCCAACAAAACAGCCAAAATCACGCCAGTAAACATCATCCTTTTCACCATGCGTGCTCCTCAAGACCAGTAAAATTTACTCATCATTATAGATAAATGGAATTACGCTTCAAATAAAGTCTGGATTAATTTCTCGGGTCGCGGAGTGCACCGTTATTCATGATGAATCTTTCACAATTCCATTTTAAGCACATTTGCCGCTGCCATTCCCGCCTCTTTCATGTCTTTCGCCCTTTTCGTGGTTTAGCGTCTTTCGCCGTTGATTTTTCAATCCCTGATCAACTTGCTTTTCGCCACTCTCTTGACACGGGGTTTATGATATTATTAGAACATATTTTCTATCGCTCCTTACCAACAAAATAGCGCTGCTGCAGCAGCCGATCATTCGTGAATAAGAACGAATACCGATTTTTTTCGGTTGGTTAAATATTGGTCAAAATCAAAGCTGAAAATCGCAAAATTCGATTCGTTTCATTCGTTCCCGATTTTCACAAAAAAGGAAACGAATCCCCGGCGGTTTCCCCCGTCGCTTTCGTGTTTTCTGTGTTGAATTAGCATCCATGTTTTTCGCTTCTTTTCGTGGTTTGGTTTTTGTCCAATTCCTCCGAACAATTCATCCCGGAAGGTTTTTGTGAGTATAATTCGGCTTTATTAAGAAAAATTTACTCTTCCACAAGGCAATCTCATGAATCCCTCCGCAACTCAACCCGCACCATCCAAACTCCACCAGGCTATGACACGGCACCCCCTGGTCTCCTTTTTCATCCTCGCTTATGCCATTTCATGGATCATCTCCATTCCCTTCATTCTCTCGGAGTGGCATATTCTATCGGGCAACCTGCAAGCCGTTTTCGCGGTCAAATCCTTCGGGCCCTTCCTGGCTGCGCTGATCATGACCAGCATCCTTGAAGGCAAAGAAGGCATCCTTCGGCTGCGAAAACAAATCAGGCAAACTAGAGTGGGTTGGCTGTGGTATATCGCCATCCTGGTGGGCATCCCGGTTTTGATCATGCTCGGCATCATCGTCCAGCCCGGCAAGACCGCCGGTTTTCTGGGGATTAAACCCCTCTTGCCCGTGACCTACCTCTTCACCTTTATAGCCGTGTTCTTTGGCGGCGGCCCATTGGGTGAAGAACCCGGTTGGCGCGGATTTGCCCTCCCCCGCCTGCAATCACGTTTCAAACCTTTCTGGGCGTCCCTGCTTCTCGGCGTCTTGTGGACCTGCTGGCATCTGCCTGATTTCCTGACCTCCGCGCAAGGCGGCGGCCCCGGTGTCGGGTTTGACACATTATTGAAGAATTTTTTGTTCTTCTTCCTGCTTGTGACCAGCCTGACCTTCATCATGACCTGGATCTACAACCGCACAAAAGGCAATCTTTTTATGGCGCTCCTGGCTCACACCAGTGTTAATACGCCGCAGGTGGTGCTCATTCCGCTATTCCCGGCTGTCGATACCACCAGCCTCAACCTGGCTGCCTTGATCGCCTTCGGTATTTCCGCGCTGCTGATCATCCTGCTCACCCGCGCCCAACTCGGATACAAACCAGCAGAATCATCAGCCAATTAATAAATTACGCCGTTGTTGACATAAAAACATCGGGAATCTATAACCAGATTCCCGATGTTGACGACTTTTTTATGCTTGGCGGATAAAAGCTACTTGATTTCGCAGTAGCGGTCGATGCGATTCTCAATGACCTTCAAACTGCCCTGCCAGAAGGATTTCTGGCGCAGGTCAATACCGAAGCGGGCAGCCAGGTCGGCAGCGGTGCCCTCGCCGGTGCTGGCGAGCAGGTTCTTGTAATCCGCCACGAAAGCCGGTCCACGCTGCTGATAAATGGCATACAGGCCGGTGGCGAAGAGCAGGCCAAAGGCATAGGGGAAGTTGTAGAACGACAGCGCCGAGGAATAATAATGCGGCTTCCAGGTCCACATCCACTTTTGCAGATAGCGCTCGTCCAGGCCGTCACCGTAGGTGGCTTTCTGAGCTTTTTCCATGATCTCGCACAGCTCTTCCGCGCTCAGCTCGGCTTTCTCTCTGCGCTCGAAAACTTCCTTCTCAAACAGGTAGCGTGAAAGGATGTCCACAATCACCTGAGCGTCGCCGATCAACTGCGTCTCGAGGATGGCAAGTTCTTCCTGCTCGCTCGCAACCTGTTTCAACGCCGCGGAGGTGACGATCGTCTCGCACATGATCGAGGCGGTCTCCGCCAGTGTCATGGGTGTGTTCTTCTGTAATTCGGTTTTGTTGGCTTTGACCATGCAGTCATTGTGGAACCCATGCCCCAATTCATGCGCCAGGGTCGAGACCTGGTCGAGGGATCCGTCAAAATTGCTCATGATGCGGCACTCGCCCACTCCGGGCACGTCCATACAGAAGGCGCCGCCGCGTTTGCCGTCGCGCTGCTCGGCGTCGATCCAGTTATTGTCAATGGCATGTTTGGCGAAGCCGCTCAAATCAGGTGAAAACCCGTTGAAGTGGGTCAGGATGAATTCGGTCGCTTCGTCATAGCTGAACTTGGTCTTCGACTCCCCAATGGGGGCGTAGATGTTCCACCAGGGCAGTTGCTTGGTACCCAGACGGGCGGCTTTTGCTTTGTAATAACGCCTGAAGGCGGGCAGTGAATCGGTCATGGCTTCAATCATGGTCTCAAGCGTGGCGCGGTCAAGTCGGGCAATATCAATTGAAGAATGCAGTGCGTCCTTGCGTCCGCGGTGCCGGTTGAGGATGTTGACCTCGCCCTTGATGCCGTTCATGGCAGCTGCCAGGGGTTCCTTCACAGTCTCCCAGGCTTTGTTCTCGGCTTCATATCCGCGGCGGCGCACGTCTTCATCGGGGTCGCCGCGCAGGTTGATCAGGGCGGGCATGGGCAGGCGCTGCATCTTGCCGTCCAATTCGAAGTCCACGCTGAGCTGCGAAACCACCATGCCCTGCAGTTTCTCCCAGGCGTTGCCTCCACTCAAATTCAACTCGGAGGCCAGCGTTTCTTCCGCCGGGGACATCAGATACTTGCTCTGCTCGGCGGCTTCCTTCACAAAGAAGCTGTGAGCCTTGACTGTTTCATTCGCCTTGATTGCCGCGGGCAGCTTGTCAGCCACCTTGCCTAACCAGGCGCGCGCCTGGGTAAAGACCTGGTCTGTCTTAACGCTAACCAATTCATACTCCGAGAGCTTTTTCAAGGCTTCCTTGTTATAGGAATCCGTGGAGATGAACGATTCGAGGTAAGAGCGAAGGGTTCCGGCAACCAGCAAAATCTGGTTGAAGCGTTCGATCAGGACGGCGGCAGTCTCGGCAATTTTGGCATCCGCTGAACTGGAATCCACTTTGGATACTTTATCCGCCAGAAAAGCTTCCTGTTCATTCAACAGTTTTTTGAGTTTTTCAAAATCAGCAGCATATTGGGGAGAGGATAACGACGGGTAAACATTGGTGAGGTCCCAATGAGGCGGGTTTTTAGCAGGCATTTGAACTCCTTGAGCATTGAAATAGATACCCAATGATTATAAAACAACCCGGCATGAACGTCAGCGTTCATTTTCACCGTATATGTTGTAAACTGTTAATCAACGAATCTTCCTCTTGCTAATTTCGTATACCAGATACACCACCACTAATCCGAGGAGAGAGAACCATGGATAATCAATCTAACAATTTTGAGACTCGCCCCATTTCGGGCATCAACGGGTTGAAATTCAGGGCTGTTGGCAAGATCAACCTCATCCAGGGCGACCACGAAAGCCTTACCATCCAGGCAGATCCCGAGATCAGGTCACGAATCCATACTGAAATCATTGATGGTGTACTTGTGATCAACTACGACTCCGACTGGAAAGATTGGACCGGATTCAACTTCATTGACAAAGGCACCACCATCTTCAACCTGACCATGAAAGAGATCAACTCGATCACCATATCAGGGGTCGGCAATCTGGATGCCCCATCCATCTCCACCAATACGCTTGCCCTCACGCTTTCAGGTCCGGCAACCCTCACCATCGGTAATCTTCGGGCTGAGACCCTGAGTGTGGAAATGTCAGGCGTGGGTTCAATAGATTTGGGAGGAAAATGCTCGCAGCAAACCCTGACCCTAAGCGGAGCCGGTGCTTATAAAGCCTCCCGCCTCGAATCCGATGCCGTCGTCGTTAAGTTATCAGGTGTTGGAAACACCACGATATGGGTTAACAAAACTCTTGACGCCGTCATTTCGGGCGCCGGGGGTGTTGAATACTACGGCACACCGCAAATCTCACAGAAGATTTCAGGAATTGGTGTGCTAAAATACCTTGGAAACCGTTAGGAAGTAAATCTACAAACCCGACGGACAGGAGGACATTATGTCACAAAGTAGAACTAGAAAGATCGTCGTTGCCGGAGTGATGGGCGCAATCACCGTCATTCTCGGCGCCACCCATTGGGGATTGATCCCCTGGGGAGCAGCTTCCTTCTCAATCATGCAGGTACCTACCATCATTGCCGCCATCCTCGAAGGACCCATTGTTGGCACAATTGTTGGATTAATCTTCGGCATCTTCAGCATGATCCAGGCATCAGCCGGACCAACCGGCCCCCTCGATCCGCTGTTTGTGAACCCGCTATTATCTATTGTTCCACGTCTGTTTATTGCTCCGATTGCATGGCTGGTCTGGAACGGACTCAAAAAATGGCCGATTGCAGGCATGATCGCCGGCGGTATCGCCGGCAGCCTGGCGAACACCGTATTTGTTCTGGGCATGCTCGGCTTGGTGTTCGGAAAATCCGCACAAGTCATCTCTGTGCTGGGTGAAAACGTCTGGAAAACCCTTTGGGGTGTCGGCATCGCCAATGGTTTGCCTGAAGCAGCGATCACTGCCGTGGTGGTGTTAATTGTGGTGGCTGCCGTGAGACAAATCAAGGTCGGCAAGAAACAAGGCGCCGACCTCTAATTTCTCTGTGTCACCAATTCATAACGATCTCATGCCATAACAATGAGCACTGAGATCGTTATGCATATTAACAGGAATAATCCGTCAGACCAGCGCAAATGAAACTCATGCATGCTGGTCCGTTTGGGCAGGTAGCCGTAAGCCCGGGCATCCATGGCGAGTGCCATGTTCTCAGAACGGCGCAGGCTGATTACAAACAGCGGAATCACCAGAGGGACGATTTGCCTGACCTTGGCAATGATGCTGCGGGTCTTGTCGCCCCAGTTGCCGCCCCGCGAGGCTTGTGCTTTGGCGATTCGCTCCGCGGTTTGAGCCAAAAACGGGATGAAGCGCAGCATGACCTGAACAATCATGGCAAAATCAGCAGTGTGCAGTCCGATGCGGTCCAGCGGCTTAAGCAGAAGCTGCAGCCCCTGGATCATCTCTGAATTGGAGATGCAGAAAGACGCCAAACTGATGCATAAGATCAATGCTACGAACCTCACCAGAATCAAGATGCCTGCCCAGATGCCAACCCAGGTAATGTGAAGTCTGCCCAGGGTGAATAGCACAGGGGTGTTTTCAAGACCGGTGGTGAACAGCATCTGGATTAGTGCGATGAGAATTAGAAAAGGCAGCGGCGGCAGCAACCCCTTGAGTGCAAATGACAGTTTCACCTTCGACAACAAGATTCCAGCAATCAATACTACAATCCCAACCGCCAGTCCGATTTTGGAGGTGGTAAAGGTTATCACAAGGATGAGCAGGGTGAATGCGACAATCTTGAACCGCGGATCAAGCCGGTGAAGCACCGAGTTGGTTGGAAAATACTGCCCAAGCGTGACACGTGAAAGGAAATCAAACTCACTCATGAGACTTCCCTCCCGCGCATTTCCGTAAGGCGTTAATCAACTGTCGGTTGGTTACCGTGCTAACTGGAACCGGCCAGCCCTTTGCCCTCAATGCCGAAGAAAGACGAACCACGGTCGGCTGCCCAAGTGAGGCGGTTCTAATCAACTCGGCGTCATTGAAAAGTTCTGCCGTATTCCCAGTCCGCAGCGCGCGCCCTTCCGACATGATGGTCATGTTGCTGGTAAGTTGGGTGATATCGCCCATGCTGTGAGAGCTGAGAATCAGGTTAATGCCGCTGGCTTGAAATTTTTTTAAGGTCTGATGCAAGTTATGCCGTGAAACCGGGTCAAGTCCGGCAGTCGGTTCATCGAGTACCAACAACTTAGGTTCCACAGCCAGGGTGGCTGCCAGGGCTACCTTGCGTTTCTCACCGCCGCTTAAGGTGTGGGTGATACGGTCTTTGAACTTCTCAAAATCAAGACCAACCAGCGACATGGCGTTCTTCACACGTTCACGCAGGCCGTTCCTTCCATAAAGCTGTTTGGGACCAAATGCGATCTCATCTCCGACGTATTGTTCAAAGAAATAGATCTCAGGGTTCTGAAAGACTAGCCCTGCAAACCGCCTCAAGGCTTTCACATCCAGTTTGGGGTCTGAAAACTCATAAGGTCCCACGCGGATAGATCCGCTCTGAGCGCGGTAAAGCCCATTGAAATGCTGCAATAAGGTGGATTTTCCAGAGCCGGTGGCACCGGCAAATCCGTGCGCCTGACCGCTGGTCACTTCAAGAGAGACATCCCGCAAGGCGGTGTGTTCCAATGGAGTACCCGGCAAGTATATATGCCCAAGATGATTGACTGAAACCAACGCTTCTGCAGAGTGCTCAAGACCATTCGCAGAAGGCATAAAAAACTCGCCGTTGAAGAGTGGAATTTGTTCCAATGCCTGTTCAAAATTTGCGGAGAGATGCTTTAAGGCAGGGTGGCTTGTTCGAACTGCATCAAGGAGCTGCAAGGAAAGGGGTTGTTCCAGACCGCATTTTTTTAAGAGAGATTGATCCGCGAAAAGGTCAGCGGGTTTTCCATCAAAAGCAAGTGTCGCCTGATTGAGAACGATCGCGCGATCAGCACGAGCGGCTTCATCCATGAAATGTGTGATGAACAACACAGTGATGCCGCTTTCGTGCAGCCGGCGCATGGTATCGAGCACGTCCTGTCTGCCGCGTGGATCAAGCATGGCTGTGGATTCATCAAAGATAATGCATTCCGGCTGCATCGCCAGCACACCCGCAAGCGCAACCCGCTGCATTTGACCGGCAGAAAGCAAGTGCGGCGGCCGATCTTTATACTTGCTCATTTCCACAGTGTCCAATGCGGAAAAGACCCGCTGACGGATCTCGGCAGGCGCTACGCCCAGGTTTTCAGGCCCAAAAGCTGTGTCCTCTTCGATAACGGCGGCCACCATCTGATCTTCAGGGTTCTGAAAGACCATGCCCACAAGTGACCTGATTTCTGGCAGCCATTTAGGTTGGCTGGTTTCCTTTCCGTTAATTATCACCCTGCCAGATGTAGGAAGCACCAATGCGTTACAGTGCCGCGCCAGGGTGGTTTTGCCTGAGCCGTTGGCTCCCAACAGAGTGACCCACTCTCCTCGTTCAATCGTCAAAT
>CAYXWV010000062.1:0-15806 GCA_964468875.1 uncultured Anaerolinea sp.
TAATCGGCATGGAACACAAACAGTAACCCCACAATCATCGGCTAATAATCAACGGTTGGTCGATTGATCTCGTCAATGCTATAATCCAACTGGTAATTTTTGCTATTCACAACCGTCAAGGTTCATACTCGACTTTATTTGAGGTGCATTATGCCTGCAAACAGCTATTTAATCATTATTGTTGCCCTTTTGTTGTTTTTCATCGCGTTTATTTTGATTAAGACGATGATCTTTTCACGCAAGTCTTCCGTGGAAAGAATCCCGTTTGAATACGGCGTGGCTCGGTTCAAACAAGATCCGCAGCTTCTGGCGGAACACCTTTCTTCGGTGATTCAGATCGAAACAATTTCACATGAAGACCCCAAAGAAGATAAAAAAGAGAAGTTTAGATCGATGCAAGCCCAGTTGGAAAAACTGTATCCACTGGTCCATCAACAATTGATCAAGGAAGTGGTGGATGGCTACTCGTTGATCTACACCTGGCAGGGTAAAGACAAAGACCTTGACCCCGTGGTGTTCATGGCTCATCAAGATGTCGTGCCCGCCGATGAATATACCCTCGACCAGTGGACATATCCGCCCTTCTCGGGCAAAATTGCCGACGGGTTCATCTGGGGACGCGGCACAATGGATATCAAATGCCAGTTGATTTCAGTGTTCGAAGCCGCCGAAGCGCTGCTTTCTCAAAAATTCGCCCCTGAACGCACCATCATCCTTACCTTCAGCCACAATGAAGAGGTGTTGGGCTCCGGAGCCAAAGCCGTGGTTGATCATCTGAAAGCCAAGGGCACCCGCGTTGAAGCGGTCATTGACGAAGGCGGATCCATCTATGACGGCATCATCCCCGGGGTGAAGGGGCTTGCAGCCACCATCGGCATCTCTGAAAAAGGCTACCTGTCGCTGAGGCTGTTCGTTGAAGCCAAGGGCGGCCATTCTTCCACACCGCCCAAAGAAACCGCCATTGGCATCCTTTCAAAGGCGCTTGTCAAACTTGAAAAGACAAAATTCCCGTCCGACATTCGCATGGTCAAACCCATGTTCCAGGGGTTGGGTGATTCCGCAAGCCCCATCATGCAGACAGCCTTTGCCAACCTTTGGCTCTTCGGCGGCCTGGTCACCAAAATCCTTTCCAATAACGGCGAAACGGATGCCACCATCCGCACAACCATTGCGCCCACCCTCTTCCACAGTGGTGTAAAAGACAATGTGCTGCCATCTGTGGCGGAAGCCGTGGTGAACTTCCGCATCCTGCCCGGTCAATCTATTGCCGACGTTTGCGATTACGTGAGATTTATAGTCAAAGACAAACGCGTAAACTTTGAACCCATCCCTGAAAAAGCCTGGGAAGCCTCTCCGCTTTCGCCCATTGACGCCAAAGCCTACACCCACCTTGGCTCTGTGATCGACGAAATCTGGCCCGGCACTGCAGTGGCACCTTTTATCATGCTGGGTGGGACCGATTCGCGCAACTTCTGCGAGATCAGCGACTGCGTTTACCGCTTCAGCCCTCTTGTCGCCACAACAGAAGACATGCACCGCGTTCATGGCATCAACGAACGCATCGGCGTGGAAGAATTCTTCCAGATGGCAGATGCCATCTACCGCCTGATGGCGCGCTGGTCTTCCAAAGAAATGTAAACCCGTAATTTCTTGAGCGTGAGCCGGCAGACAAAGTGGTCCACCGCGCCAAATTTATATTTGTAATCTTCGTTACCACGCATAAAGTCAAACGCGCTACGGCCGTGTTCATTCGCCCATTGCAGCAAATGACCAAGCAGCACCCAGCCGGGCGAGTATTCCATAAAACGGCGGTCAATGCCCGAGTTATACACCCAGATGCGGCTGTTGTAGTCATAATTCAAGTAAGCGGTGGCATTTTCGTCGCCGATCTTCAAAAAAGCCAGCTGCAGGTAGCCTTGATCAAAGGCAGTGCGGGTGTTAAGCTTGAATTGTTCACGCATGGCAGGGGTCAGAAAGGCAGCTTTCTCTTCATCTTGCGCCATCAGAGCAAGGAAGGCTTCACAGTCCTCTTCGACTTTGGCTGGATCAGAAGTGATGTACATGACTGCGGGAACTTCCGCTTCGGCGGCACGGCGCATTTTGCGGCGGATCTCGTGGCGCTGTTTTTTATCAATGGATTCAAGGTAGGCGTCCCAGTCACCGGGCAAACTGATGCAGGGAGCCTGCTGCAGCCGGGTTTGCACGGCAGTAAAACCGGCTTTATTGGCTGCTTCACTCCAGACCGACAGCGTAGGAGATTCCTCCACCAGGTTGAATAATTCCACAGCTTGAATGCCTTTGGGGAATATCTCGACTGAAAAATAAGCCAGCACGGCATCAGCAAATTCTGACTGCCTGTCAGGCAGAACGAGAAAATCAAGAAAGTCACAGATTTCTATGCTGCCCAGCAAGATCAGCTTTTTGGCGCCTTCATATTCAGCAATGAAGAAGGGAGCCACGCCGATAAGTTGATCGGCATCGTGCGCTGTTAGAATAACCAGTTCGGCAGTTGAGGACCATTCTCCGCCGCCACGGGTTTGCCACCAATCCTGCAAATATTCGAAGCGCAGAAAGGGAACATTGGTAATTCCATGATCGAGAAGCTGATTCCATTTGTTTCTTAATTCAACCGGGAAGGTAGTATGTTGAGTGATCTGCATGATGATTAATTATACCGTCTGAAAGAGTTGGATTTTTTTATCGTAATAAACTGGCATTTTTCCGCAGCCAGGAGCGGGCTTTTTTGTAATCTGGAAAAAATCGAGCCACAATCGCCCAGAAATCAGCAGAATGGTTGTGTTCAAAAAGGTGGGCGAGTTCGTGAATGATCACGTACTGCATGATGGCTGGCGGAGTCATCACCAGCCGCCAGTTGAATGAAAGGTTTCCCAAGGTGGAGCAGCTTCCCCAGCGGGTGCGCTGGTCGCGGATGCTGATCGCCCGGGGATGAGCGCTCATACGGCGGGCTTGTTCACGCACCATTGTTTCGATTTCAGCGCGTGATTCAGCACGCATCCAGGCTTCGACAGCGCTGCGGGTCTTGATTTTCGATTTCGCTGGCAAAAAAACATTCAACTTGCCATTGTCTGCCTCCACCCTAATGCGGGTTTTCCGGTCCGCTTCTTCGATGCGTACCATTTGGGTAGGCTGCCCATGCCAGAGAATCACATCCGCGGGCAGTGGAGAAGGTTTAGGGTTTCGAGCTGCCTTCTCAAGCTGCGTGGTGACCCAGTCAAGATGCTGACGCAAAAAAAGTTCGGCTTCACGCTGCGGCACACCCCTGGGCAGGGTGACGGTCACGCCTGTGGAAGACACCGTGATGCGCAGTCTTGTGGAGCGCGCTGAGATTCTCACCTTGTAGGGGATGCTTTTACCAGAATAAGTAATGGTGCTATTATGCTCATTCATGAAGGCTATCTTACCAGCATTTTGAGAAATCTGGAAACCTACCCGTTGACTGGTTTGACAATCCAGACCGGCGCATATAAACTAACCAGAATTCAAAAATCTTTTCAATCGAGGGAAATATGGACGAAAAAGCCGGTGCGCAAATTAGCAAGAAAGCCTTTATCCAATCCGCGGTGATTCTGCTGCTTTTGATGATCATTGCCGGGGTGTTGACCAGGGTGCTGCCCACCGGGTTATACGACCGAACCGAACTGGACGGTCACAGCGGCATTGTTGCCGGTTCTTACCACGAAACCAGCGGGGTGGTCTATCCAATTTGGCGCTGGTTCACCGCACCCATTGAAGTGCTCTGGGGTGCTGACGCTGCGATGGTGATCACCATTATCGTCTTCATCCTGCTCGTCAGCGCTGCTTTTGCCGTGCTTGACAAAAGCGGCATCCTCAACTCGGTGCTGGCGCGGATTGTCAAGCGCTTCGGCAAACGCAAATACCTGCTGCTGATGGTTTTGTGTCTGTTCTTTATGCTTCTGGGCGCCTTTTTGGGCTTATTTGAAGAAATTGTGCCGCTGGTGCCCCTGATGATTGCGCTCAGTTACTCCCTCGGGTGGGACGCGCTGGTCGGCCTGGGCATGAGCATCTTAGCCACCAACATGGGCTTCTCAGCCGCCATCACCAACCCCTTCACCATTGGCGTGGCGCAAAATCTGGCCGGGCTGCCTCCATTTTCCGGATGGCAGTTCCGCATTCCGGTATTCATCGCGATTTATCTGCTCATGGTCTGGTTTTTGGTCAGTTACGCCAAAAAGATCGACCGCAATCCCGAAAAGTCACTAATCTACAAAGAAGACCAGGCAGATCGAAAACGCTACACTGATCTGGATTTGGAAAGCATGGCAAAAAGCGGCGGCAAAATCGGCAGAGCCGGGATCGTTTTTGGCATCACCATATTGATGATCATCCTGGTTTTGGTCGGCGGATCGCAAGTGCAGTTCCTCTCTGATTACGCACTGCCATTGGTGGGGCTGCTCTTCTTCATCGGAGGACTACTGGCTGGGTTCGTTTCCGGCGCGAAAGGCAAGCTGATCGGCAAAGCCCTGCTGGATGGCATGGGCGGTATGGCGCCGGGGATTCCCCTGATCTTGATGGCGGTCAGCATCAAACACATTGTCACCACCGGTCAGGTGATGGATACCATGCTGGAAGGCGCCTCCGGGACGCTTAACTCCACAACCCCTTTCACTGCGGTAATTATTATTTATGTTCTAGCCTTGATCGTGGAAGTTTTCATCGGGTCGGGCAGTGCCAAAGCCTTCTTGCTGATGCCCATTCTGGTGCCCCTTGCGAATCTGCTCGGCGTGACCCGTCAGTTGACCGTGCTGGCTTACTGCTTTGGAGACGGGTTCTCAAACCTGGCTTACCCGACCAACCCCGTGCTGCTGATTTCCCTCGGGCTGGCAGCCGTCAGTTACGGCAAATGGATGAAATGGACGGCAAAATTGTGGCTGCTGGTCATTCCGGTCACCCTGCTCTTCCTGTGGATCGGAACCCTGATCGGCTTGGGACCTTACTAACCATTACACACACCCCCCGATATTCTATAAATATTGGGGGGTGTTGATTACGTAGATTCCCGATCGTTTAAAAAAACTGGAATTTCTTAATTTTACAAATCTATTTGATTTTTTTAAGGTGGCGGTAGCGACCGATCAATTGCCATACTCGGATGGCTGCTTCGGCCTGGATGCGGAAATTCATCTTGGATTGGCCTGCCACCCTTTCCTTGAAGTAGATCGGGATTTCGGCGATGTGATAACCCAACCTTGTGGCGATATATGCCATTTCGACCTGGAAAACATACCCATTGGCACGCACTTCATCCAGCGGCATACCTTCAAGGGTTTGGCGTTTCCACAACCGGTAACCACCGGTCATATCCTTCACCTTGCTGCCTAGAATGGTGCGGGCATAAATGTTTCCAAAGCCAGAGAGCCATTTTCGCCAAAGCGGCCATTTTTCGTCCAGGCTACCGCCGGGGACGTAGCGCGACCCCTCTGCCATATCGGCATTTTCAAGCGCCTTTGCCATTTCAATCAGTTTCTCAGGCGGATGGGAAAAATCGGCATCCATCTGCCCGATGGCATCCACGTCGGTGGTGAGCAAATGTTTAAAACCAGAAATATAGGCGGTACCCAGGCCAAGTTTGCCTGAACGGTGCATTACGCTTACCCTTCCGGGATATTGCTTGCATAAATCTTCTGCCACCTGCCCGGTTCCGTCAGGGCTGTTATCGTCAATGACTAACAGTTGCAAGTCTTCAAGCGGCAGCGCCATCAAACGGGTTGTAATCAAAGGTAAATTGTCTTTTTCATTATAGGTGGGGATTACCACTGCAATCTTCATGCTTGCTCCTGGTTTGAACCAATAATATCAGGAATATCCTGGTTTTGTTTCTTCTCGCTTTCCGCCAGGATCTTTGCGAGGTCGTCAGCGGCATGGCGCATATCGAGCAGAAGTATACCCATTTTGGCTTGAACTGTCACCAGCGCGGTCAGAATTGCATGGCTGCCAACCGCCATTAGAACTACATGGCCGTTTTCACCGGTGATGTGGACCGCTTCAAGAGCTCCGCGGTCTGTCTCACGGTTCATCTCTTCGCCTAACGACAAAATTGAGGCAGACATGGCTGAGATGCGATCAGGGCTCATGCCTTCCTCAAGAATGGAAGCAATGATCAAGCCGTCGGTGCTGATGAGGGCTGCGGCGGTGATATCCGGTGAAGAGAGCCGCAGAATGCGGATGCGGTCGGTCAGGGATTGTTGTCTGGGATGAGCCAAAATGGATCCTTCTTTCAAAAACTGAAACTACTTTAACATAGCCCAAAAAGAGTGTCAAGAAATCGATATACTGTCTTTTTCAGGGTTGGTATGACTTTCAAGTTTTGGCTGAAAGGCTGGCAGTTGAGCGACAATGATTGCCACCATGATAATCACACAACCAAGAATCTGGATGAGATCCATTTTCTCTCGTAGAAATAAAGCGCCGAAGATTGCCGCAAAAACAGATTCCAGACTGAGAATCAGGGCGGCATCTGCGGCAGGTGCCTTGCGTTGACCAACTGCCTGAAGGGTAAAACCGATGGCAGCCGAACCCAGACCCGCATAAAGGATCGAAAAAAAAGATTGTTGAATTGCCAGAATGGTCGGCGGATTCACGAACAGCGACGAAAGCAGGTGTAATGCCCCGCAAAATAGGAATTGCCCAACTGAGAAAACGTAAACATCCACTTTTGTTGCGGCGAAACCAATCACGATCACATGCATCGCCCAAATGAACGAACCTGCCAGCACCAGCAGGTTGCCGGTTGAAAAGGTAAGGGCTGCCCCCCCGGTGCTGAGCAGATAAGTGCCAGCCAGGGCTGCCAGGGCAGCAAACCAGATGACCGGCTTGGTCTTGTATTTCCAGAAAAGAGTCATCATAACAGGAACCAACACAACGTAGATACCGGTGATAAACCCGGCCGTCCCTGCTGAGGTGGTGGCGATGCCCGCCTGCTGCAAGGCGCTGCCGCCGTAAAGGATTACCCCTGCGGGTAAAATCCACAATAGATTTCCTGGTTTATGAAGCAAGCGTTTGAGTACAAATGGCAACATGACCAGACCGCCAAGCACAAAACGCACTCCATTAAAAGCAAAAAATCCGAGGTGTTCAGAAGCCAGACGCTGGGCGACAAAACCACCGCCAAAAACGACGGCTGAGACCAAAAGGATGAGGTCTGATTTGATCCGGTCGGTAAAAACCATTTTTACAGTTGCCATGTTTTGATCGTTCTCTTTCACTATAAAATAAAAAGCCCGGCCGAATGCCGGGCAAAATCATCGGTCATTCGCTATCTGTTGTGTTTGAAATTCTTGCTGCCGTAAGAAAGCTGCCACTGCTTCATTAAATTCCGCAAATCCAGATTCAACTTTGCATGCTGCCAATCATCAGTGAAGCGCTCTTTCGGAATTTCGGAAAAAGCCTTTTGAACCTCATCCACAGTTTCGTCGGTTAAGCCATTTGCGGTTAACAGATCCACCAACCTGGTCTTTTCTTCATCCACAAAAGGCGCTTTTTGAACCAACAGGATCATTTTGTGGGCTTCAGGATAGTTCTTTCCAGCCATCATCTCCTCCGGTCTACACATGAAAGACTTGCTATTCTATTTTAGCCTGATTTTGGGAAAAAAACACCCATCTGCGCAACTTTCACATGAACTATTCGTAAACTATTCTAGAACAATACAAAGGAGTATGAATGGATAACCAAACCAAAAGACTGCATCGATCAACCACCCAACGCCAGATTGGCGGTGTCTGCGGAGGACTGGGTGAATATTTGAATGTTGACCCCACCATCATCCGCATCGCTTTCGTGGCAGGGTTCTTTGTCACCGGATCATTAACTTTTTGGGCTTACCTGGTGATGTGGCTCATCATCCCTGAAGCCCCCATATCATAGGAGATAAAAATGGAAGAACAAGCCAAACGTCTATATCGTTCTCGATCTGACCGCCGGATTTCTGGTGTGTGCGGCGGCATTGCCGATTATTTCAAGATGGACCCCACTCTGGTGAGAATTCTGTTTGTGTTGGGTTTGCTGTTCGTGGGTGGCACTTTCTGGGCGTATATTATTTTAATGATCCTCATCCCCGAAGAACCGTTATAAAAATTGCCGGGCACAAGCCTGATAAACTTATTGGTAGAACCACTTGAGAATCCGGATAGAACCCATCTGTTGCAACAGGTGGGTTTCGGTTTAAATTCCTCTTACCATTCCTTTACATTCTGTTAATCAATGCACCTGAATTTCTTAACCTTTAGCCATTATGCTAATAATGTCAATAAAAGGAATTGGAGGAAAAATGGGTTTTTCAGATTTACACATACACAGCAGCCACAGCTATGACGGAACTGCGTCTGTCTCGGCGATTTTAAAATACGCATCAACTTATACAGACCTAAATGTGATCGCAATAACCGATCATGACACCATGAGTGGTGTCTCAGAGGCTATCGATCTTGCGCCAAAATATAATCTTGAAGTAATTCCGGGGTGCGAAGTATCTTCACGTGATGGTCATGTTTTATGTTTGTTTATCAACCGTCCCATTCCGGCAGGGCTCAGTTTGCTTGAGACCGTTCTACGGACCGGAGAACAGGGTGGGCTGTGCATCGCAGCCCACCCGATGGCAAAGGGGGTCAACAGTTTGCGCTTTTCGAAGATTCGAGAAACGCTTGAGAATGCTCAGACAGCCAGGGTGCTGGTTGGCGTTGAGGCTTTTAATGGTGGTTTGGTTTATACACGTAGAAATCATCTGGTTGAAACAGAATCATCCACCCTGCCTCTCGCACAGATTGGAAACAGCGACTCTCATGTCTTGCGCATGATCGGTCAGGGTTCTTCTTCTTTTGAGGGTCAAACAGTTCAAGAGTTAAGACACGCATTAGAAAATCATAAGACTTCTCCGCGTTATGGAAAAGGATTAACCGGAGCAGCAGTTTTAACATCTTACATCCCTAATTACTTGATGAGAAAACTGGGTTGGGTAAGTTGGAATGCCGATCCTGAATCAGCTATCCGTTTTGCCAATATCGCCAAGATTCAGGGTATGAACGCCATGACGCAATTTGTTCAACCATAAAGGTGGTTTTGCATGGCTGCCAATCTGCTTTTTATATGCGGATCGCTGAACCAAACCACCATCATGCACCAAATTTCAAAAAATCTGACAGATTTTTCATGTCATTTCTCTCCTTTTTATGCAGAGGGTGTCTTGGCAACAGCAGCCAAGACGCCCATCCTGCAACATTCCATTCTTGGGGGAAACCATTATAAACAAACCAGTGAGTATTTACTTGACCATGATTTGCCCTTCGATTTTGGTGGAAGACTGTGGAATTATGATCTCGTATTTACTTGCACTGATTTGATCATTCAATCCAATATTAGGAAGAATCGATTAATTCTTGTTCAAGAGGGCATCACTGAAACAGAAGATTTTGCCTACCATTTGGTAAAACGATTGAAATTTCCACGGTTGATTGCCAATACAGCGGCAACCGGGTTATCTGATGCATATGATCGGTTTTGTGTAGCATCGCAAGGTTATCGAGGTTTATTTATCCAAAAGGGAGTTAATCCTGAAAAGATTATCGTGACTGGAATCCCAAATTTTGATCATGTGGAACAATTTCAAAACAGCTCCGTTCCCTGGCGTCATTATGTTTTAGTGGCAACTTCCAGCATTCGTGAAACGGGTAAATTTGACCACCGCCTGGCTTTCTTAAGTCGAGTGCTTGAATTGTCGAATGATAAAACAATCATTTTCCGACTCCACCCTAATGAAAACATGAGACGTGCAGAAAGAGAAATTCTACAGGTTATTCCAGAGGCAATCATCCTCAAAGATGGAAACACCGCAGAGTTGATCGCCAATTGCGACATGTTGATCACTCAGGTCTCTTCGGTTGTTTACTTTGGAATCGCCCTGGGGAAGAAAGTCTACTCTTATCATAATCTTCAAGAATTGAAACGGCTGATGCCCATTCAAAACAAAGGGACTTCTGCGATTCGGATTGCAGAAGAGTGCCGTGCTTTGTTGAATATTCCAATGAGTCAATTAAGAGGGTTAAGCAAGACAAAGCCCCGAAACTGGGTTCCAGTCTGGTTATTACCTGATTAAGCGACAATAAATTATTATCCACTCCTGACAGCAAAAAATTATATTCATTCCGCTGTTGGGAGTGTTTTGTTATTTGGCTGTGGTGCCAGGTGGAAAGATTTAGAGAATTAGAGTAACTTTTTTTACCATCAGAGAAATAAAAACGTCAACAATTTCAGGATCAAACAGTTTGCCTGATTGTTCTTTGATATAGGTCAATGCTTCTTCTTCAGACCAGGCTGGACGGTAACACCGATCAGTGCAAAGCGCATCCCAAACGTCAATGATGGTGAAAATTCTGGCGGAAAGGGGAATCTCATTACCTTTCAATCCACGTGGATAACCAGTACCGTCCCAATGTTCATGATGACAATAAGGGATATCAAGACTCTTTTTCAGGAATGAAATTGATGAGAGAAACTCATAGGCATAAACTGGATGTTTCTTCATAATGATCCATTCTTCTTCAGACAACTTCCCCGGTTTGAAGAGAATTGGATCAGGTATGGCGATTTTGCCAATGTCATGCAACAAAGCCCCACGGCGAATATCAATCATATTCTGCTCGGCAACTCCACAGCATCTTGCCAATTCGATGGTAAGATCAATCACTCTTCGAGCATGACCTTCCATCTCTTTGTCTCGCATTTCAATGGCTTTCGACCAACCCTCAATCGTTTCATCGACCACTTTTGAAAGAGGTTCTATGATTTTTTCTTTCTTCTTTTTCACGGACGTTATTTTTATTCCGTGTTGCATGGAATGTTTAGTCGTTTTCATTGCCAGGTTTTCATCCCATAAAACCACCTGGTTTCTTCCTGTGCTTTTTGTCCAATACATGGCTTCATCCGCTTTTGAGAGTAAAGCGTCTAATGAGTTATTTGCATCACTGATGTGACATACCCCAATGCTGACGGTAACTGAAACTACCCCATCTGTTGTAGATACAGTCATCTTCTCAACAGATTCTCGCAAGCGTTCAGCAATCGTACATGCAGTAGATGTTGATGTGCCTGGCAGCATGGCAAAAAATTCTTCTCCCCCATACCTTGCGAGCAAATCACTTTGACGAAGTGTTTGTTTGATTACTTCAGCCATTGATCGAAGTACTTGATCTCCAACAAAATGACCATATTGATCGTTAATTTTTTTGAAATGATCAATGTCAATCATTAAGGCTGATAAATCATGTTGATGAATTTGAGTTTGATTGATTTCAGATTGAGCAGTTTCAAAGAATCCACGCCGATTGTACACTTGTGTTAGTGGATCAATGGTAGATAATTGATGAAATTCATCATAGAGGTTCTCAAGAATATCGCATTGAGCAAGCAAGAGAATGTGCATATTTAACATGCGATAACCTAATGTGTGGTGATAAATGATGATGGGTTCAAAAATGTAAGCACGTTCTCTGGCAAGAGCTTTTTTTACTGCTTCTTGAATGGTCGTTTCAGCATCAATTACCAGACAGCAATTTGAAAAGGTATCACAAAATTCGCGAACTGTCTTGCGTGAAAACACTTCAATACCAAACGGTTTCCCCAAGACCTCATAACAATGATGTCTGGTGATCATTCCGTAAAAACGATTGGCAGAAACCAAAATCACTCCGGGCCAATCGGGGTTCATCTCAAACTGTTTGGTGAGGTCGCGAATGGTCTGATTGACATCAACGATGCAATCAATCAAAGCCAGGTCTTTAACTTTCATATCTACTGTTTGAAATAGTGGAACTCCCAGAGCAAGATTAAAATCGGGTTGAGGTTCAATTTTTTCCAGGTCCAAAATCACAACAAATCCTTTAAGTGAAATATAAGAAAAAACATTACTATTAATTTACCGCGATATTATTAATATGAAATCACTCTGCTGTTAACAGGTTGTAAAGGAATTCTTTACGCTTCCGATACTTTTTTTGCACGATTTTTCAGGTTCCAATCCCAGCTATTCATCTCAGACATAAGGTGATAAGCAGTCAAGTCCAATTGAAGTGGGGTGACAGACACATATCCTTCAGCCAATGCACCCGCATCCGTACCAAGTTCAGTTAAGCTAGTTGGTGAATCACCGATAACCCAATAATACGGCCGCCCTCTGGGATCTGTCCGCTCATCCACTTTATCGTGATAGACACGCATCCCCTGCCGTGTGATTCTCAAGCCTTTGATCTCCTCCAAAGAAATGAAAGGCACATTCACATTGAGCAAAGCATTGGTTGGTATTTTGTACTTGATGAGGGAATCCACAACCCAGGCAGTAGCAGTTGCAGCGGTGGAGTAATCCACCTGTCCCATATATTTCACAGGTGAATCAAGAGAAACAGCCACAGCCGGGATACCCCAAATGGCGGCTTCCATAGCAGCAGTGACGGTGCCAGAATAAGTGACATCATGCCCAAAGTTACCATATGGGTTGATACCGCTAACCACAAGATCAATGTTGTCTTTCAAAAATCCACAAACAGCCAATGCCACACAATCTGAAGGTGCGCCGTCACTAGCAAAACCCGTACTGCCATCAGGCATGTGCACTTCATGTACTCTTAATGGACGATCAATCGTTTTGACATGACCTGAGGCAGACCAGTTTCGATCAGGCGCCAAAATGGTGACCTCGCCAAATTGACGCATTGATTGTGCCAGCGCCAGAAGTCCGGGGGCATTAATCCCATCATCGTTGGTTACGAGAATATTCATTTTTTCCTCATTGTTTAGTAATAAATTAGATGGCTAAAAATCCTTTATTCATCTTATCCCGGCCAGGTTAACCTCCAAAGAAAAATTTGTTAAGATTGTGTAAAACATCTTTAAGGCGCAACCTTGTAGAAATGAATTCAAACAACTGACTAGTTTGTTCCATCCAAAAGGTCGCAAAGGAAATGACCGCAATCCTCAAAGGTAACTATGCTGTTGAAAAGATCACCCATTTACATGCCTTTTCAGAATCAGGCAACTTTTGCAAGGCTTTCAAGAAAAGCGTTGGTATCATACTGCGTGATTTTTATGAAAAATCAATAGTACTTACAAAAAAACAAAGAGAGGAGCATGATGCATCCTCTCTTTGTTCGCCTCACGTAAACACGTGTCTGGGTTGCCGCAATCATTCCCGTAATAATCGCGGCTTGTAATGAAGGAAAGAAGAAAAAGTATTTGATTTGATTGAGTCTATCTTATCGGTTTGCTGGTTTAAAATGGTATAAATTCGGTATAGGTTAGTATCATAATCAGGCTTTTCAGTTCTGAGAGCGGTATTAATTTCGACCAGTCGGGTATTTTCGCTCTTCATTTTTCTGTTAGAATCAAAATGTGACACGTAAAACCAACCTTTTACTTCTGATATGCCTTCCGCTGGTGGGTATTCTGGCGGGGGTCATCCTGATGACCCGGCAGGTGACGGTGATTGTAGACGGCACCTCACAGGAAGTCACCACCCGCGCTCTGACCGTGCGCGGAGCTTTGCGTTCAGCCAATGTCAGGCTAGATCCGCTCGACAAGGTCTCACCGCCAGCTTCAAGCTGGCTTTCTCGTACCAACTTGATCATCGTTGAACGCACCCGCCTGGTGCGCATATGGAACGACAGTACCAACCAGTTGATCGAAATTGACACCCCGGTGAAAACTCCCCTCGAGATGCTTGCCTCGGCAGGCTTTACCCCCAAAGTGGAAGACGTGGTGCGCCTCAACGGATTGCCCGTCAATCTCAACGACGAACTTCCCCTTGGCGGCAACATAACCCTGCAATACACTCCCGCCATCGAATGGGTGATCACTCTGGACGGAAACAATACCTCCTACCTGACAGCGGTATCCAGCATCGGGCAGGCGCTGTGGCAGCAGAATATTCCCATCCACGGTGGAGACGAACTTAACCAGCCCTTCACCTCGCCTCTAAACCCACAGGTGTCCTTGATCATCAACAGCGCCAAGCCGCTGATCATCACTGCCGACGGCCGCGATATTGCCACCTTCGCAACGGCTTCTACGGTTGGTGAAGCATTGGCAATGGCCGGCATCACCCTGCAAGACCTTGATTACAGCCGCCCCGCCGAAATTGACCCCCTCCCCGAAGACGGCCGTATTTTCGTGGTGCGCGTCAGAGAAGATATCCTCTCTGAGCAGCAAACCATTCCCTACACCACAGAAAGCACCACTGACGCAAGCCTCTCCATGGATCAATCCAAGGTGATCACCGAGGGAGAATATGGTTTGCAGGTGGTACGCGTGCATGTACGCTATGAAGACGGCGTGGAAGTCTCGCGCGAAACTGAAGATGCGGTCATGATCAAACAACCCGTCAACGAGGTAGTAGCTTACGGCACAGGGGTCGATATCAAGACTCTCGACACTCCCGACGGGACCATTACCTACTGGAAATCCATGGTCGTGACAGCCACGTCTTATTCACCCTGCAATTCGGGTGGAGATAAGTGTTACCCAAATTCGGCTATGGGCATTCCTGTGCAACGAGGGGTCATCGGAGTGCATCTGGATTGGTACAGATTACTCAAAGGCACCAAAATTTACGTACCGGGCTACGGCATCGGAACCATTGCCGACACTGGCTCCTACCCCAACAATCACAACTGGATTGACCTGGGTTATTCAGACGCGGAATATGATTCCGCCCCTATTAAGTTTGCTTCAGCCATTACAATTTACTTCTTGATGCCTTACCCATCTTCCGGACCGGTGGTGCTGCCATAGACATTCCTAACCTGGACGTTAAAGCCTTGCTTCGCCGCCACAACCTTGATCCACACAAGGGGTTGGGGCAGAATTTTCTTGTCGATCAGAAAGCCCTGCGCAAGATCACAGATTTTGCGTCGATTACATCCAACGACGCGGTGCTTGAGATCGGTGCCGGCCTCGGAAGCCTGACCCGCCTGCTGGCAAAATCAGCCAAACGGGTTGTCGCCGTCGAAATTGACCAACACCTGGTGCCCATTTTACGTGAAGTAATGACCCCCTTTGACAATACTGAAATCATCCAGGGCGATATTCTCGAACTGCAGCCCTCCAAACTGATGGACGAATCCAACTACATCGTGGCTGCCAACATCCCCTATTTCATCACTTCAGCCATCATCCGACATCTACTGGCGGGAGAAATCAGACCCTCGCGTATCGTGCTCACCATGCAGCAGGAAGTTGCCGAACGGATTTGCGCCGAACCCGGCAATCTTTCTCTGCTGGCATTGAGCGTACAGGTGTTCGGCACCCCGCGCATCGGGGTCAGCATCCCGGCTTCGTCATTCTATCCGCCGCCTAAAGTGGATTCAGCCACCCTGCGTGTGGATATCTTCGAGCAGCCGCTCATCACCGGCAAGCAACTCGACTTGTTCTTTACCCTGGCAAAAATTGGTTTCTCGCAAAAACGAAAAATGCTGCGCAACACCCTGTCTGCCGGGCTGCATTGCAACGGTATTCAAGCAGAAGAGTTACTAAAAGCCGCGGGCATTGATCCCACCCGCCGCGCACAAACCCTCGACCTGGTCGAATGGAAAACCCTGGTGACCGAGTACGAGACCTGGAAAGAAAACCCTTCGTGCTCATAAAAATATAGACTACGAAACAAAAGACACACCACAAGGTTCCCGATATTTCAAAAATATCAAGAATCCAAAGGTGTTTTTTTGAAAGGGTTACTGTATCAAAAGTCCATAGATCTGGAAAAGAGAGAGTCACGGCCATGAACG
>CAYXWV010000063.1:0-12976 GCA_964468875.1 uncultured Anaerolinea sp.
ACCATCCCGGAATACTAAGATTTGGGCTGTCATTGAGAAAGGATAAAAAATGGCAAAAAAGATAATCTTGAAATATGCCGGGCAGAAATTTGAAATTTATCCGGTTAAAGAGGAAGAGAATAAGGTAGAAAAGCCCTTCGTGAAGGCGCCGGGAAGAGCATTGGTGGAGATTTCGGAACCAGTCTTGTCAGCGGAAGCAGTTCAGGTTGGAGAGCCAGTTTCATGCACGGTTGAAGTGAACAGCGAAAGCATCGCCAGCATCCATTCGGTGGTTTTTTATCAGGTGAAGAAAGCCTTGATTGGACCAGTTGCCCAAGATGTTCTTCGCAGCAGGGAAGAACGTGAGTTAAAGGGCATTCTTCGCCCACGCTGGGCGGAGAAAAATGTTGTTGAGTTTAGTGTCATACCTCAATTTACATTGATCTGCTGCGGTGAAAATAAGACTGTGGCTTGCATGAAACCGGAGTTGTACGGGGTTCCCTCTGATCAACAAATTTGGAGCGTCGAAGGGGTTTATCAACGCGGAGGGGGCGAACCCTTCAGAGCCAGGTTCGAATTTGACGGACAGGGTCGGTTGATGCGCAAGACAGGTTTTTATCCAGCCTCAGCCATGGGGGTGGTGGCACCGTTTGAATTGTTCATTGAAGACGGAGATACCTTTGAGTCTTATGTGAGCGTCCTAGATCGCAATGGTGAAGAATGCCGGGCGACAATGAAGCCTTTGCTGCTTACTTCTACGGAGGGATTGTGTTGGCAGAAGGGTGATTCTTTTGAGGGCGTTTTCCATATCGGGGTATCAGTGACAGATTTTGACGGTCAGATCACCCGAAAGATGTCATCGATAAAGATTGAAGAATAACGAAGAGCTGATTAGAAGTTTTTCCGGGATTGATGTTTATATCAATCCCGGATTTTTTATTTTTCTCCCTTGACAAGCACAGCGGGTGTGATAATATACAGTTAAACTATATATAGCTAAACTACATAAAGAGAAACTGTATAAAGGGAAACGATATAACAGGTGAATCAATGAATTTGAACAAATTATTACCGCTAACAGAAACTACTTACTATATTTTATTGGCGCTGTGTGAAGCGCGTCACGGATACGGAATCATTCTGCGGGTGAAAGAGTTAAGTGCAGGAAGTGTGGATATTGCCCCCGGAACGATGTACGGCGCCCTGGAGAATTTGTTAAAACAAAACTTGATCCAGCTTGTGGCTGAAGATGCCGAAAAGCGGCGCAAGATTTATGCCCTCACTGACCTGGGCCGGCGGGTGCTCGCCATGGAATTCAGGCGGCTGCAAGCACTGGTTTTAATGAGTGAACCAATTTTAGGAGATATATTAAATGACTGACCCTATCATTACAGAGATTAAATTCTTCATGGACTTTGAAAAGGAAGAAGCCTGGCTGCAGGGCATGTCTGCGGCGGGCTGGCACCTGGTGGATGCGAACTATTGTGTATATAAATTTAAGCAGGGCGTCCCAGAAAGACGCATCTACAAGATCGACTGCCGTTATTTCAAGAACCAGGCAGACCTTGATGATTTCATCACCTTGTTTACAGATTCAGGATGGGTCAGCGTTTCGCCAAGGAGATCTGCCTACAATTTTTACTTCTATTCGACGCAGGGTAACCCCCAGACGGACATCTTTTCTGACGGATCATCGAAAGCACGGCGTTATTTAAGGTATGCCCAATATACCGCCATGTCGCTGATCCCGATTATGCCTGCCTATGTTGTTCTATATCTGAACGGCTCATTGTCTTTCAAAATGGCGGGCTACCAAACCCCTGGTCTTTGGGAGATGAAAGGCGCGGAATTTGTTCGTCGTTTTCTCTTTGAGACTCCCTTCGTGCTGCTCCGATCTTTTGGTAGTTACTTGCCGATTATCATACTTTTGTTCAGCCTGTTTTTTGTCTGGAGATACTATCGGATCTATCGAAAACAATTGAAGGGTGAGGGGTGAGATTGAAAAAGAATTGGTAACCCGAAAGGGTTAATTACTACCGATACCTTCTCTACCTGTTGAGAAGAAACACTATCTCTAACAATACCGATGAGGGCAATTCATGAATTGCCCTTGATTTTAATTTTTAATTATTTCTACCAATAATGGTGGACTTCAGCCCGAATGGTTTGATCGTAAATCATTTGAACTTTCCGCATGGTTTCATCACTTAGTTTCGGCAGGTCAGCCGCCGAGAAGTTCTCGTCCGCCTGGGAAGGTCGTTTTGCACCGGGGATGGCACAGGTCACAGCATCGAACATCAAAATCCAGCGCAGGGCAAACTGCACCATGCTCATGCCGGGGGGGCAAATCTGCTTCAATTCCTCGACTGCTTTCAAACCAGTATTGTAGTCAACGCCTGAAAAAGTCTCTCCGCGATCAAAGGATTCGCCGTGGCGGTTAAACAGGCGGTGATCATCCTGTGCGAAAGCGGTATCCGGTTTCATTTTGCCGGTCAGCATACCTGAAGCAAGGGGCACACGAGCCAGAATGCCGATTTGATGTTTGATCGCCTGTTCAAATAACAATCCGGCAGGCCGCAGGCGGAACATGTTGAAGATGATTTGTACTGTCTTTACATTGGGATACTCGATGGCTTTTAGGGCTTCTTCCACCTTTTCAACACTCACGCCGTAATTTCGCAATTTGCCTGTTTTTACCAGATCATCAAGAACCCCGAAAACTTCAGGCTGATAGTAGACCTCGGTGGGCGGGCAGTGAAGCTGCAGCAGATCGAGTGCATCTACACTAAGATTCCTGAGACTGCGCTCTACAAAAGAAGTTAAGTATTCGCGGTTATATCCGGATGCGACATGCGGGTCGAGCCGCCTTCCGGCTTTGGTGGCAATGTAGATGGTTTCACGGGTTTCTTTGCGCAGCCTGGCAAGCAGGCGTTCGCTTAACCCGTCGCCATAGACATCTGCGGTATCAAAAAAATTGACACCCAATTCGATAGAGTGGTGCAAGGCAGCCAGAGAATCTTTTTCATCTACTGGACCCCAGGTTCCCCCAATTGCCCATGCGCCAAAGCTCAATGCGGATACTTTAAATCCGGTACGTCCTAATTCACGATATTGCATCTTTCCTCCAGTGTGGAACAGTAATGATATTAATCGTCAGACGGCAGATTTTTCAGCCATTCAATTGCCGAATCAATATCGTCAAAAGCTCTTGATTCGATCCCTTTTTCGCTGTACATTTTCATCATTAATTCAAAATTCAACTGACCAATCATATTTTTGGGTTTAATAATCGCCCAATATTTCCAACCAGCTTCCAAAGCGTCTGAAAGCCATTTCAAAGTCCCTTCTTCCAACATCTCCTTGGTGTATGCCATGTGTGGAGGGTCTTCGGAGAGCCATTTGTTTGCTTTTTTGGTTCTTAGCGTTTGAATACAGGCGGTCAATAACTGATACATTTCATTGCCGTTCAGCCGTTCGACTACGTGATGGTGAATAATTTGAAAATCAGGGTAGTACTTAATGGTGTATTTCGGAGTCTTGCTGATAATTTCAGGTTCCATAATCCTCTAAGTGTGTAAATTTGATCATATTGCTGTTTTGTGTTTTTAATTTGATTGTCTTGAAAACAGAGAACAGGACAAAATTTCTGGCAGGGTTTCTTATAAACTTTCAAGCCAGCTTAAGGCTTCTTCCACGGTTGCAAAGAATCGGGTTGTGACACCACGTTCAGTATAATTGCGGGCAATTTTTTCATAGCTGATTTGGCTGATCAAATGTTTTGGTTTCACGATTGCCCAATATTTCCATCCAGCTTTTTGGGTCGTTGGGAACCAGTTTTCACCTGACCACTCAATGGCTTCTTTATCAAGCATGAGTTCAACCCGGTCATCGGATAACCATTTTTCAGCACCTTTTTCAGCCAGTGTTTTTGAACCTAAAATCATGAAATTACGCAGCTTATCACCTTGAAAATTGCGATGAATTTTGTGATGAATGATCTTTTTTTCAGGATGATACCAGAGGGTCGCATCTGGACCGTCATAAATAACTTCTATACTCACTGTATCCTCCATTATGATTTTGAAAAAAAGTTATTACTCTCATTTTATCTAAATCACACTAAAGAAATCAACACTAAAAAGTACACTTACACCCAATCATTTTAGGTGAAAGATCTATTTCAAATAAGCCAGCCATTTAGCTTGGTATTCGATCATATTCTCAAGCATTTCTTCCATTCGTTCATACCGGTCCACGTTTGGATCAACCAGCAGTGCCTGCAGGGCACTGGTTTTAGACTTGTTCACTATGGCATCTGCGGTCAGATCGTGAACGGCAACCTGGTTTCTCAACAATCCCGCATAACCCCTGGGGAGCGGCCCCACGGATAAACCGTGGATTCCATTGTGATCCACTTTTGCGGGCACTTCCACGGCGATCCAGTCTGGGAGTTCGGGGATCAAACCGTTGTTAGGGATGTTGACTGCTTCTTCAACGTAACCCGAATCGGTCAAAATGCCTTCCATGATGGGAACCACGCGTTCCTTGAGTTTAAGTTCAATACGTGGTTCAACCCTGGAGAGGAAACCCTTGTAGAAATTGTAAAAATCGAGAATCCCCTTATGATCCACGGTGTCGTAAGCCCATTGGATGTACTCTCCGAAATGACTGTCGCTGGTGATGGGGAATAGACCGAATTTTTCAAGGATCACCTTAAATAATCGATGTTCAGACCACGATTCAGTCTCGAGGGCAGCCAGAACCTGTAATTCTTCTGGCATGACGCCGGTTTCCTTAACATATTTATAAACCGCGTCCATTTTGGGCATGTTTTCAAAGAACATGGGTGCCCTGGCGCGGATTTCCGGGTAGGCATCTGAACCATCTTTATATTTGGCGGAGATCACCGCGCTGAAGTGGTTTAAGCCAGCGGCACGCACTTCCAGGTCTTCATAGGGCACGCCCAATATTAATGGAAGGAATTGCTGTAAAGAAGCGATCTCATGGCAAAGACCAATGAATTTTGCATCCGGGAATGCCCGGGTCACGGTTGTGCAAATGCGGCTCATGGGGTTTGAGTAGTTGAAAATGGTGGCGTCAGGGCAAATGCGCTGGGATTCGGCAACAATCTCAAGAATGGGAGGCACGATACGCAGGGCATGGAAGAGCCCGCCCGGCCCGCCGTTTTCGCCATAGACCTGCCTGATGCCGTATTGTTGGGGGATGCGCCAATCCTGTTCCCAGAGTTGAAAACGGTCACCCACCTCAATGGAATTGATCAAAAAATCTGCTCCCTTGAAGGCTTCAACCCGGTTTGTGGTGGCGGTGATGTTGAAAGGCAAGTGGTGTTCGGCTACAAATTGGGAAGCCGTTTGCTTCACAACCGCAAGTGTATCAGGATTGATGTCGTGTAAAACGATGAGGCTGCCTTGCAGCACCTGACTTTGAAGGATATCACCGATGGTTCCATAACCGAATTGAGCGCTGCCTGCGCCGATCAAGACGATGCGTCTTTCCATAATCTGCTCCAATCGAAGACATGATTTGTTGTTTGATGCATTTATTATGCCACTGAAAAATAGACCCCGATCATTTGTCGGGGTCTTGAACTGAAACCTATTTCCACCAGATGCCGGTACATTCCGGCAGGGTGATTCCTCGACCATCCATTTCAATTTTGGAAATCATTTCTTCGCCAAAGAAAAAGCTCGAAAGCAAACGGGCGGTTTCGAAGTTTTCAAAGCGGTAATCTGTGCGGATCCAGGTGCGTTGAAAACCAAAAGCTTCAAGATAAGCATAATAATCAACCAGATGGGCAGGGGGAGTGGGCTGGGTGAAGCCAGTGCCCAGGGTTTCAATCAGGATGATTTTGCCTAATGGGCGCAGCAAGCGGCTCATTTCGCAGAAGACTTTGTCAATCTCCACCTGCCAGGTTTGGGGATGATCCACCACCACATAGCAGACGCTCCAGCCTGAGAGGATCACGTCAGCACTATGGTCTTCAGCAGGCACCTGGCGGTGATCAGCAACAGCGGTTTTGCAGTTAGTTAACGTTGATTTCTGCAATTTGGATACAGCAACGTCAAGCATATGAGAAGATTTGTCGTAAGCGCGTATGCTTTTTACCAACGGGGCTACCTGACAGGTCAGGCGTCCGGTTCCGGCGCCCAATTCCACCACATCTTTACCAGACAGCGGGGTGATTTTTTCAAGAGCAGGCAGGATGTTGCCCTGGTAATCTTCTCTTGAAACCAGGGCTTCATATTGCTCTGCCTGGCTGCGGTAAATTTCGGGATGATCTGGTGTGTTTTCTTGTTTGCTGACCATATTTAGTCGCTCTCCTTATGAAGAGGGGAAAACTTTCAATAACTCCACACTGGCATGAGGCGAAACCATCAAGACGTACTCGCGGATGTCATTGAGATGATTTTCGACCCACCCCGGATCGATTCCTTTAGGGGCATACACGGTAAATAAGACGTTATGAGTGGCAGGTGTGATCTGGGTGCGTTGATCTGGCCCATAGATAACGCTTGACAGGATGCTTTGCTGATCTGCGATGTACATGTCATAGGATTTTAACCTTTGTTCCGATCCGCGCATGGTGACGAAGGTCTCTTTGTCTGCGGCCGCGTTCAGTGTGATCGGCAGTATGACTTGATCCAGGTCGTGGCCGGCGGTCAGCAATCCATTTTTCAGTTCTGCCATGAACATGGCTTCCACCAGGACGGCGACACTCGGGATGGGTTTCTCTTTAAATACAACCGAATTAAGCTGCCCCAAGACGTGATAGGTTTTGTCAAAATGTTTGTAATAAGTGCTATACGCTGCGATTGACGGCAAAGCCGCAAGCGTTTGGGGCTCTTTTTCGCTAAATTCAGCTCGCAAATCGGATTCTATCTGCCGTTTCTTCTCTTCAAGAGCGGGATGAGTGGAAGGGTTTTCAGCCCCCTTCATTATCAGGATGCCCGCATGTGCTTCGGGGTATTTTTCTTTGAATCTGTCTGAAATGGTGAACATGTTTGAATTCTTTCTTCTTAGAAACGCTTCTTTTCGAGCACCAGACCGTCTTCTCCACCCTCGTAATAACGGTCCCAAACATCTATCTGGCGATAACCGAGATGTCGGTAAAGCTGAAGTGCTGCAAAATTGGATTTGCGAACAGTCAGCCTGATGTATGGCAGTCCCATTTGTTTTTCACATTCTTCGAGGAGGGCTGTAGCAATGCCTTTGCGTTGATATTCAGGCAGCACGCCTATGGTGGTGATCCAACCGATGTTCTCATCACGCTTGGCATCTCCACCGACAAAACCAACCATTTTCTCATCTGCGACAGCTTTAATTTTGACCAGGTTGGGCAGAATAAGTACCCCCAGCAGTTCAAGCAGGGGCCAGGCGTCCAATGGAAAGCATGTTTTTTCGATTGTTCTCAACTGAGAAAGATCGGTAAGGCTGGCTGGAGCCAGGGAAAAAGGGGAATAATTGCTCATTTGTTTTTAAAACTGTGGGTTGAGTGAAAACCACCCAACCCACAGAACCTATGGGGTATAAACCCTGGGTTACTCTTTTTTGGTGTTCTTGCCAACGAAATCACTGATCAGGCTGGTGAACTCCATCGGGAAGATGTATTTGGTAGCCGGACTGGCGGCCATGCTCTTCAAAGTTTCAAAGTACTGAAGGGTCATGGTGTGCTGATCAATATCCTTGGCGGCAGCATAAATGGCTTCAAGGGCTTTCTGATAACCCTCGGCGCGCAGCAGTTGGGATTGTTTTTCACCTTCAGCCCGCAGAATGGCGGCTTGTTTTTCGCCTTCCGCTTTGAGGATGTTGGATTGTTTGTCACCTTGTGCTACATTGATGGCAGCTTCGCGGGTACCGGTGGATTCGGTCACAACGGCACGGCGGGTGCGTTCCGCGGTCAATTGGCGGTTCATAGAATCCTGCACATCTCTTGGCGGAACGATCTCGCGGATTTCGACGTTGGTTACTTTGACACCCCATCGTTCGGTTACTTCATCCAGACGGGCACGCAGGGAGGTGTTGATTTTTTCACGTTCAGAGAGGACGCCATCCAGCAGAATGCCGCCGATCACGGAACGCAGGGTGGTGGTGGCGATACCCTGTGCAGCCAGCTCAAAGTTTTGTACTTGAAGCACAGACTGTACGGGATCAAAGACTTTGTAGTACCACAGGAAGTCAATTGAGATCGGTGCGTTATCCTGGGTGATGGAAGTCTGGGCGGGAATTTCACGCACCTGTTCACGCAGATCAACTGTGACCGGGCGGTCAACGAAGGGAATCAAGAGAATCAGGCCAGGTCCTTTTGGTCCGATGCAGCGACCCAGGCGAAAGACCACGATACGCCGGTATTCCGGAACGATCTTAATCGCAGCCACAAGAAAAATGATCACGATGAAAAAGACGGCTCCAAGCAGGCAAATTAATGTGATATTAATATTTTCCATTACATTCCTCCTAAAGAATGAACTTAACGTTTATTATACGGGTTCAACCAGCAATACCAACCCGTCTCGTTCGATGATTTTTACTTGTGAGCCTGCGCGGATTTTTTTCTCACTGCGAGCAGACCACTCTTCGCCATCCACGTACACAGTTCCGTCAGGAGCGAGGTCCGTACGAGCTTCACCGATCATGCCTTTCAATCTGGAAAGATCCTGTGATGGCCGCGTTCGCATGGCGTCGATTGTTTTACGCCCGATGAACCACAAAAAAACCGTTGCCAACACGCTTACCACACTGGCCAGGATTGGGTTGATTGCAGGAGCACCTGACTCTAATCGGAATAGGAAAATGGAGCCGATTACGACAGAAAAAATGGCAGGGATCAGCCAGTACCAACGTTTAAACTTGCGCATGGCGATCACGAATGGCACCACACCCACCAACAGGATAATCAATGCCCAAATGTTAATGGGGAGGTTTGAGACGGCATAACCTGCAAAAATGATAGCAAAGAGGGCGCCGATTTCCAATAGTCCGGTACCGGGGGTGAACAAGGCAAGAATGCCTAAAAGAAAACCCACAACGAGTACCAGGTAGGCAACATTGGGGTCTAAAAAGAGGTTCATTTTTTCCTTTCGTTGTCTCTGTTCTCGAGGGACATTTTGATTATACACTACGCAAAATATGAAATTTATATGAAGATTATTTAAATCAGTTAGAATTGGGTGGTCAATCAGGAGGAAAAACATTGAAACCTTTCGAAGAAGAATTAATGAAGATTGAAGTGGAAAAGATTCTGGATGTCGCAACTGGCAGGGGGGATTTTATCCTTGCCTTGAAAGAGTCGTTGGGAGGTTACGGCTCTTTTATCGGCATTGATGTTAAAGGGGGTCCTTCGTGGCAGGGTGAAGAGTTTGACCCAAAGTGGGTTACGTTCATTGAAATGGACGCCGCCGAGTTGAAATTCCCGGATGAAGAATTTGACCTGGTGGCAATCTCCAATTCGCTGCATCACATGCCCAACCCTGAAAAGACTTTGGCAGAAATGATGAGAGTCTTAAAACCGGGAGGTTGGTTTGTCTTTAAAGAGATGTTTACTGATGGGCAAACTGAAATTCAACAAACTCACACGATGCTGCACCAGTGGTGTGGGCGAATTGATACTGAGGCCGGAATTTCTCACAAGTCACCTTATTTAAAAAAAGAACTGGCAGCCTTTTTAATCGCAACAGGAATTGAAGGATGGCAGTATTATGAAGACAGCGATTTGACGCAAGATCCGTTTGACCCTGAAACACTCAAAGAAATGGATGAGTTAATTGACAGATATAAAGAAAAGACCTGTCGGGATGAACTAAAAGAAGAAGGCGAAGCGCTCAGATCGAGAGTTAAAATGGTCGGTTTTCAATTAGCAACGGAGTTGTTTGCGATTGGCAGAAAGAGTTGAGAAAGGAATAAATCTATGACAACTGATATTACCTGGTATGGCCATGCAGCCATTGGTATTAAAACAGACGGACATTTTTTGTTGGTGGATCCTTATCTCACAGGTAATCCGCTGGCTAGTGAAAAGGCAGAGAACCTCACACCGGAGTATATTTTGGTAACACATGGGCACGGCGATCATCTTGGTGATACCCGCCCGATTGCCAAACGCACCGGTGCCACAGTAATTGGAAATACGGAAATATGTTCCTGGATCGCAAAAAGTGAGATTAAGAATCATGGGATGCAGATTGGGGGTGGATACCGATTTCCATTCGGATATGTAAAATTGACCCTCGCGCTGCATGGTTCGGTTTTGCCCGACGGCACCTTCGGTGGGAACCCATGTGGATTTTTAATAACTACCAATGACGGCAAGAAGATTTATCTGGCGGGTGACACAGGCTTATTTGGTGATATGGCTTTAATTGGTGAAGAAGGCATTGACCTGGCAATGCTACCCATTGGCGGCAACTACACCATGGATCCGGATGACGCTCTGCGGGCGGTTATGATGATCAAACCTAAACTGGTCATCCCCATTCACTATGATACTTTTGAGGTTATCAAGCAGAATCCGCATGCGTGGGCAGAGCGGGTCAAAAGCGAGACCAGTTCCTCAGTAAAGGTGATCAAGCCGGGCGATTCATTTGCCCTATAGAAAAACCTCCAGAAATCCATTCTCTGGCATTATTCATGCAACTATCCTCTTGCAGTTAATTATCGCGGAGGTGGTTGCATGGATACATTTTTGGAGTTGATCAGTACGGTAGCCCGTTTTTTGGTGGGCTTTTGGCCGATCATGATCGTGACCGTAATTTTTGGGGTGTTTAAACATCGCAAGGGCTTCGGTGCGATGCTCAGAACGTCCATTAAGGCACTGGTAATTTCATGGGGTTTCTTCGCCGTGCTGCAATTGGTCTTCTACTTCCTTAAAATGGATGTATTCCGTCTGCTTCCGGAAGAACTGGATTTGAAGCTCTTCTTATGCACGGGTTTAATTTTGCTGCCGTTTGAAGTGGCTATTCTCATTGAAGAACGACACAAGCGGATTGATGCGCGAACTCTGGAAGAGATGCAGTCGCTTTCACCGGCAAACTTTGAACGCCTGGTGGCTGACACCTATCGCGATCAGGGACACCAGGTGGATATTGTGGGTTCCACCGGCGATCATGGGATTGACCTTGTTGTTCACACCCGTAAGGGAGAGACCTGGCTGGTGCAGTGCAAGAAATATCGCGGAAAGGTTGGTGAACCTGTGATTCGTGATTTCTATGGCGCCATTCGTGCCGCCAATGCGGATGCAGGCGCTGTCATCACCACTGGAAAAATTACCTCTGCCGCCCGTTTGTGGGCTGAAGGTAAACCGATCTTCCTCTACGATGGAGATGAATTCCTGAGGGTCATCCAAACCACCCATATTCGCAAATCTCTGCCGCCGGAAGCTCGAAAACGCAAACCCGCCGTCAGTGTTGAAAAAACTGAGGCGGCTCCAGTGACAACCAACGTGCCCGTTGCGGCACCTGTGATGCAGCCAGCTTTTGCGACAGCAGGTGCGGTTGCTGCCCCTGTTTTCACTGCATTTCCGGCACAGAATACTGAGCCGGTGGTGGAATCTTTCGAAGTTGACCCCTACTCTCCGCTGGATAAACGACCTTTCATGAACCTGGACGACACCCCCGTATGCCCGGCTTGCGGCATCCCCATGCTGCTGCAAAGTGAACGGCGTATGTTCTTCAAACCCCGTCAGGTCTATATTTGCCAGAACGCTCCCACCTGTGACGAAACCATTGAAGTAGAACAATAAATAACTTCGTCTAACTTATACTTAATCAAATATCCTGGAGTTCTAAGCTCCAGGATTTTGTTTAAGCATCACTGACCATTTTCGAACAATTCGCGAATGAATTTGCCGCGCGGTGTGTCGTGGAAATGGATGAAGCCGTTGAATTCATAGGAAGCATTCCGCTTGCTGGCTTTGTGGCGCGCCTCATCTGGAAAAAGATAGGCGGTTACCGATTCGGCAAAATCCTCCTTGGCGTTGAAATTTTTGTCGATGCCGCAGGGCGCGGGCGGACTGCCCACATGGTACCAGAAGCGAGCATTAGCCGGGAAGCGTCTATGCAGCCAGGGGATTGTAAAACGGCTGCGGGTGGCTTTGCGCATTCTCTCTGATAACTGCCATCCCAGCGAGGCATCCCAGGCATGAGCGAGCTCATGAATGACCGTCCATTCGGTCATGCCGTTGGGGTTCAGGCGGATTAATCCCCGACTGGTCAAACCACGTTGGGGGATGTCTTCAAATTTATATTTAATTCCTTTGACGAAGTCGCATATTTTGGCAGGATCAGCAGCGGCGGATTGAACACGGGCGATGGCACGACAGAGGATTTCGTCTGCTTTGGCGGGGTGTTCTCCCTCAATAGATAATTGGGTAAAAAAAGGGTACTTTTTGACAAGACTGTTTTCAGAGTTCATAACCTCATTATACAAAAAACATCAAAAGGCATTTGACTGTATTTCTGATAGGTTTTGCCAGTATCCGCTGGTTAAGATTGGCTTGTCATTAAAGATGCGGAGCGAACATGTCTGAAGACAAACAGCCGAAATTTTTTGAACTTGATCTCGCCCAACGCCTGGAACAACTCAGCCGCGAAAGCGGTGTTCCCCTGGGCGATTTGCAGCCGCTGCGAAGCGGCGGGTTGACCCCTGAAACCGCGGACCACATGGTCGAAAACGTGGTGGGGGTTTTCAACCTGCCATTGGGAGTGGCGCGCAACTTTTTGATCAATGGGCAAGAGGTATTGATTCCGATGGCGGTGGAAGAGCCCTCAGTGATCGCGGCTGCCTCATATATGGCGAAGCTGGTTCGATCAGGGGGAGGGTTTACGGCTGAAGCCGACGCGCCAGAAATGATCGGCCAACTTCAGATATTGGATGTTAAAGACATCAGCGCATCACGACAAGCTCTTCTCGACCACAAGCAGGAGATTCTTGACCTGGCGGCTGGGGTTGATCCGTTGTTGATCAGCCTGGGGGGTGGTCCGCG
>CAYXWV010000063.1:13076-15790 GCA_964468875.1 uncultured Anaerolinea sp.
GGCATTGACCCGGTGGTGATTGCCACTGGCAATGACTGGCGCGCCGTGGAAGCCGGAGCGCATGCCTATGCCGCACGGGGCGGCAGGTATTCCAGTCTGACCACCTGGAAAAAAGATGAGAACGGCAACTTGTGCGGGTCAATAGAATTGCCGATGGCGGTGGGTGTGGTTGGCGGGGCAACCCGAGTGCATCCTTCTGCACAGGCTTGTTTGAAGTTAATGAAGGTCAGCTCCGCGGAGGGATTGGCATGCATCATTGCTTCAGTGGGCCTGGCGCAGAACCTGGCTGCCTTGCGCGCATTGGCGACCGAAGGCATCCAACGCGGACATATGACCCTGCATGCCCGCCAAATTGCGCTGGCAGCCGGGGCAACCGGCGAAGAGGTGGATCGGTTAGCCAGTCAACTGGTTCTTGAAAAGATTATTCGCAGTGATCGCGCTGAACAAATTCTCAAAGAGTGGAGACAGTAACCTCATGAGTGAAAATAAAGCTGCACAGGCAGACACGTTGTTATTAAAAACTGACCGCAAGACAGGCATCATCGGGTATGGGGCTTATGTGCCGCGATATCGTTTGCCGGGGACAGAAGTTGCCCGAGTTTGGACAGGCGGCGGCAGCGGAACGGTCAAGGAAAAATCAGTAGCCGGGCTGGATGAAGACGTAATCACCATGTCCATCGAAGCGGCGCGCAACGCGCTGGCTCGCGCGGGGATTGATCCTTGCGAGTTACGAGCGGTCTGGGTGGGGTCAGAATCTCATCCATATGCGGTGAAACCTTCGGGCACTGTGGTGGCTGAAGCCATTGGCGCCTCGCACAACATCCAATCAGGCGATTGGGAGTTTGCCTGCAAAGCCGGGTCCGAGGCGATGGTGGCTGCCACCGCCCTGGTCGGTTCTGGCATGGGTAAATACGCGCTGGCGATTGGAATGGACACTGCCCAGGGAAAACCTGGCGACGCGCTGGAATATACGGCGGCTTCTGGCGGGGCTGCCTATATCATTGGGCCGGCTGACGAAGCGCTGGCAGAAATTGAAGCCTCTTATTCTTACGTCTCTGACACGCCGGATTTCTGGCGCAGGCCAGAACAGAAATATCCGGAGCACGGGCAGCGCTTCACCGGTGAACCCGCCTATTTCAAACACGTTGAGACCGCCGGACAGGTGTTGCTCGAACAATTAGGCCGCAAGGCATCTGAATACGCTTTTGCGGTATTTCACCAGCCGAACCCCAAGTTTCCGCTTAAGGCGGGGAGCACATTGGGGTTCACCCCCGACCAGGTCAAACTGGGTCTGCTTGCCCCTGTGATCGGCAACACTTACGCGGGGGCTTCATTGATTGGTTTGACGGCAGTGCTCGACATTGCCAAACCGGGCGATAAAATCTTGATGGTTTCTTACGGCTCCGGCGCCGGCTCGGATGCCTTTTCTCTGGTGGTGACGGACAAGATTACCAGCAGGCAAAAGCTGGCTCCATCCACGGCGGATTACATTGCCCGGCGCACACCGATTGATTACGCCGTTTATACCCGATTCCGCAACAAGATCAACATGGGTTAGGGGAGCAGCCATGAATGAAGATGTGGTTGTTGCGGGGATTGGCCAACTGCCGGTCGGCGAACATTATGTTCTTAGCCTGCGCCAGATGGGGGTGAGGGCGCTGCTGGCTGCCATGAAAGACAGCGGCGGTTTGAAGCCACAGGCTTTATATATCGGCAATATGCTTTCTTCGATGGTGTCGCACCAAGCTAATTTGGGTGCGCTGCTTACCGATTATGCCCACCTGGGGCACATTGAGTCTTACACGGCTGAAGCCTCTGGGGCTTCTGGGGCGGCAGCCTTGCGGCTGGGTTACCTGGCGATCCTCTCGGGTTATGTGGATACGGTAGCAGTGCTGGGCGTCGAAAAGTGGACGGATAAGGCTCACGGTGAAACGGAAAGCCTTTTTGCCCAGGGGTTGGACACCGACTATGAGGGGATGCAAGGTCTGACCGAAGCCGGACAGGCCGGTTTGTTGATGCAGCGCTATTTATATGAACACAATCTTCCACAGGGCGCATTGGGCGGGTTTGCCGTTCAGGCGCACGCCAACGGGGTGAACAACCCGAACGCTTTTTTTAGGAAAGCGATTTCTTTGGAAACTTACGCAGGTTCAGAGGTGACCAACGCCCCAATGAACCTGTTTGATGCGGCACCTTACGCGGACGGCGCCGCCGCGTTGATTCTCACCCGGCGGGATCTGCTGCCCAAGGATTACGCGCGGCCGGTTGTGCGGGTGCTGGGGTCGAGCGTTTCGATTGACACGCTGGCGCTGCACGACCGCAAGGAACCGCTGGCGTTCAACGCTGCCAAACATGCTGTGGAACATGCCTGCGCCCAGGCGGGGATCATGCCAGTCTATGCCGACGTGTTCGAGCTGGATGATTCTTATTCCATCTATGCGGCACTAACCCTCGAAGCCTGCGGCTATGCCGAACTGGGCGACGCCCCGCGCCTGGCACGCGAAGGTCTGCTGGCGCCCTCCGCAAAGCTGCCGGCCATGACCATGGGCGGATGCAAGGCGCGCGGCAACCCCATCGGCGCCAAGGGTGTTTACCAGGCGGTTGAAGCCGTCATGCAGCTTCGCGGCGAATGCGGCGCCAACCAGGTAAAAGACGCCCGACTGGCGGTAGCCCTTTCACTGGGCGGACCTGCCTCCACGGCGATTGCGCATGTG
>CAYXWV010000064.1:0-15513 GCA_964468875.1 uncultured Anaerolinea sp.
GGAGGGCGACCTCCTGGGAGAGTAGGTCGTTGCCAAGAGACTTTTTTCTTTTTTACCTCATTTTCGCGGAACATACTATTCAAAACACAGAAACCAGATCAAATTGATCGTGGTTTTTTTTTATTTTTAACTCACATATTTCTGATAACAATTTGTTCATCCAGCTAAGAATGTGTTTATGGAAATATCTATCTACAGTGTTTAATCAGCAAGCATGATCGAAACTAGTGATAAGAAAAGACTCCATGAATCATTCATGGAGTCTTTGTGTTCTGAATTATGAGTTAAAGTGAACGTCTTTCTCTATCGTAATTTTGCCCCAAAAATGCTGGAACTTTAGCTTTACCAAAGGTAAAGATCATCACAATGATGGTGGCAATATAGGGCAGCATGATTAAGAATTGATAGGGGAAGAGCCCTCCACCGACTTGCATTCGGAAAGAGAGCACCTCAACACCGGCGAAGAACAAGGACCCAAGCAAAATTGGCAATGGACTCCAGCCGCCAAAAAAGGTTAAAGCAATTGCAATCCAACCGCGACCTTTAACCATTAGATCGGTAAATGTACCTGTATAAACCATAGGTAAATATGCACCCGCAAGACCAATCAACATTCCGCCAACGATGCTGGTCAGGTAGCGATATTGATTAACACTGATACCAAGGCTGTCGGCGGTTTTTGGGTTTTCTCCAACTGAGCGAAGACGCAATCCAAGATTAGTGCGGAAAAGCACATACCATAACGCCACAGACAGAATCACTGATAGATAAACCAAAATGTTTTGATTGAACAAAATTGGACCGATGAAAGGAATTTTGCTAAACAACGGAATGGCAATATCAGGAAGAGTAGGAATCAATGGGGGAGTAAGGGTAACCCCTAAAGTGAGTTTGGGAAGCAAGGAAGAAAGCCCCAAGCCCATAAAAAATAACGCCAAACCGATTACAAATTGATCCATTTTAAGTGTGGTAGTGAAGTAAGCAAGAATCAAGCCGAACAATCCTCCAACCGCCATGGCGCATAAAGCACCTAAAAATACGCTTCCGCTTAGATACCCAACTAAAAAGCCCACAGATGCACCAGTAAGCATAATGCCTTCCTGAGCAACGTTAAACACACCTGTTCGTCCTCCAAGCATGGTTCCCTGACCTGCCAGAACAAAGGGTACCATGGATAAGAAAGTCAGTTTCAGAAAGTCAGATAAGAAGACTTCAATGCCGCTCATTTTTGACGCCTCCTGATGAGATCAGACAAAAGAATAAAGATAAGGATCAAAGCCTCCATGATCAGCACAACCTGCACTGGAATCAGAAGGGTTCGCTGCATGGCGCTGGCCCCAACTTCAAGAATGGCTATGAAAAAGGCAACAAAGGGTACGGCCTGGTTCTTGCCCCTTGCGATCAACCCAATGATTAGCCCAAGGGTTGGAAAATTGGAGTGTAGTCCTTCAATCAAACGATGGTGAGTGCCTGAAACCTCAATTGCACCCGCCAAACCTGCCAGTGCGGCACCAATGACCATTGAAACAAGGAACATTTGACGAATATTGATGCCATGTACTTTAGATGCTCGCGGGTTGGCACCAGTCACTACTAACTCATAACCAGCAGTGGTTTTATTGGTGTAGAAGTAAACCAAAATAGTCGCTACCAGGGCTAATATTACGCCAATTGTCAACGGTGGTTGCTGAATGAGCATTGGCAAGAAACCGTTTTCACCGATAGCGATTGTGGTAGGGTGCCCTGCAGTAGGGTCGCGCCATGGGCCAGTCGCAACATAGTCAATAAGCGCAAATGATACGAAGTTCAACAATACAGTGGTGAGAATCTCATTAATGTTGAATTGATATAACAGCCAGGCTGAGATCAACCCCCACAGACCACCTGCCAACATACCTGCAATGATGATTAGGGGAATCAACACCACAGAGGGAAGATCGGCAAAAATGATCCCCACAGCTGCTGAACCAATTGCTCCAACAATCATCTGACCTTCTGCACCAATATTAAACTTACCCGAAGAAAGCGGTACGGTAAATGCCAGGGCGACCAATGTAAGGGGAACCCACTTTGTCAGTGTTTGAATGAAACCATTGGGGGTTCGGAATGAAGTAAAGAAGATGGTTTCATAAGCTTTGATTGGGTTATATCCAAGAGCCGCGATGAAAATCCCTGCGGCAAGAAAAGCGGCAAGAATAGCGAGGAAATAAGGTAGGAATTTCTTTATCTGTGTCATTTTATTCTCCTTTCCCGGTTTCTTCGCTGGATTGCTCATAACCGCTCATCAACCGTCCGATTTCATATTTCTCAAATTTATCGCGAGGCAAAATACCAACGATTTTCCCGCGGTACATTACTGCAATCCGGTCACAGATCAACAAGAGCTCGTCAAGGTCTTCGGAAATGACCAGTGAAGCCATGCCGGTTGCCGCCTGTTCTTTGATTTTCTTGTAGACAAAATCCATAGATGGAATATCAAGACCACGGGTGAGATTATGGGCGATTAACAATTTGGATTTTTGTGAAAACGCACGAGCGATCATTACGCGTTGAATGTTGCCGCCTGAGAGATTGCCGCCAATTTCATCTGGACCAGTGGTTTTTATACTGTATTCTGAGATCATTTCTTTGGAACTGTTCCTGACATTTTTCCAGTTGATAAAGCCATTCTTACTATAAGGTTCAAGATGATGGTAGCCAAGAATCAAATTATAGGCAACGCTGACCTTATTTAAGAATCCGTCTGCGAGACGGTCTTCTGGAATATACACAAACCCTTTTGAGATTCGTTCTTTAGTGTCGATCATGGTGATCTCTTCGTTGCCAAGCAGTAACTTTCCGCTAGTGGTAGGTTGAATGCCCATTAGCACTTCAGCCAAATCTCGCTGCCCATTGCCTGCAACGCCTGCGACACCAAATACTTCTCCTTCGTGAATGGTGAACTCAATATCGGTGATGGCCTGGCTCTTGTCGGGGTTGGTTTTGGTTAACTTTTCGACCGTTAAGACAGCAGGTTTGCTCGTCTTTTGTTCCTGTTGTTTATCCTGTGCGAAAATCACGCTTTTTTCGAGATCCATCCCCTCGCCAACCATAGCGCGTACCAACATATCGTCGCTGGCGTCTTTACGGGTCAGGCTGATGACGTTTTTGCCTTCTCGTAAAACTGAAATCCGATCACAAACCGAAAGAACTTCTCTCAATTTGTGGGTGATAAATACGATGCTTAACCCTTCTTTTACCATGGTCTTCAATGTCTGGAAGAGAGAATCAACCTCCTGGGGGATTAAGTTGGTGGTAGGTTCATCCAAAATAAGTACTTTCACACCTCGATAAAGCGCTTTTAAAATTTCCACCTTTTGTCGGGTACCCATTGGTAATGTTTCAATCTGTGCTGAGAGGTCAATTTCTAAGCCGAATTGGGTACATAATTTTTGGACAACGGCTTTTTCTTGATCATAATTAGCTGTGAAGGGCCGTGAAACTTTTGATCCAAGGATAATATTTTCGATTACGGTGTAGTTGTTAATTTGCAGAAAATGTTGATGAACCATACCGATGCCTTTTTGAAGGGCATCGCGTGGAGAAGTGATGGTAACGGGCTCTCCATTTAATAACACCTTTCCGGAGTCCATTTTGTAAAGACCGAAAAGGGTATTCATGAGGGTTGTTTTACCTGCGCCATTACCACCCAATAAACCTAAGATTTCATTTTGATTTAATTCGAAATCTACATTGCTAAGGGCAATCACTTTGTCAAAGTTTTTGTTTACGCCCTGCATTTGTAAAATGGGTGATTGATCCATGGATACATCCTATGAACTTGATTTGGAAAACTTCCGAGGGAAGGTTGAAAAAAACTCTTTCCCTTCACCCCGGAAGTTTCAATAACTATTTACAAAAGGATAAGCTATTGGGCGATCTCAGTGCTGTCTTCCACAACAACAATTGTTCCATCGATAACTTTCTGAACAGTTTCTTCAACCTGAGTTTGAATTGAGGGATCAACATTTTGCAAAGGCAGTTGAACGATCACACCAGTATCAAATCCAAGTGGATAATATCCACCAGTTTCACCAGCTTTGATACGAGTAACAATCTCCTGAAGGGGACCAGCGAAGTCGTAAATGACTGAGGTCACATAGTTTGTTGGAGCATAACTAGTTTTGTCAGTATATTTGACAGTGACCAAAATTTGTTTGTCAGTAACAGCTTTGGCTGCTTCAAAGACGCCATAAACACCAAGGTTAAGACTGCTCATGATCACATCCACACCCTGACCAATCAGAGCATCTGCGGTCTGGCGAGCTTTTGTAGGATCATTGAAATCGCCTGTCCATACGTAGACGAGTTCGACATCAGAACCAAGGTCGGCTAGTGCCTGTTGGATTGCATGAACTTCCTGGTAAGAGAAGGGTAGTGCCTGACCACCCAAGTATGCGATTTTGTTGGTTTTGGTGGCAAGAGCGGCAGCAGTGCCAATGCCATAGTATCCAACCTGGAAATTGCGATCGATGAACCAGAGATTGGCAGGGGGTTCGGCAACTGCGGCATCACCTTCAGCAATAAAGACCACATCGGGGAAGGCTTTGGCTAATTCGACTGTTTGGGTAACAAATTGACCGCCGTGAGTCCAGATGATGTTGTAACCGAGGTCAATATATTCACGCATGACACGATCTACATCAGGCACGGCAACGCTTTCAGAGTATGTTGATTCGATACCAGCAGATTTGGTCACTTCGTTTACCCCAATGTAAGCCAGAGTATTGTAATCAGCATCAGTGATTACGCCTGGGAATATCGCTGCAAGTTTATATTCCTTGGCAGGTTCAACCGGGGCTTCTGTGGCGGCAGCAGCTGTGGCTTCAGTTTCAGCAACAACAGGGGCTTCAGTGGCTGCAGTGGGGGTGCATGCGGCGAGCATGACGCTTACTACGAGTAGAACTGAAACTAACATTAGTAACTTGTTCTTCATCTAATACTCCTTTTTTGGTATAGAAGTCGTGAATTGATTGTACTGATTTTGTTGTAGAAATATCACTGAAAAACAGCCAAAAATAATGTGACATTATATTACATTAAATATTTCGCTCCTTCAATAACCCATAAGAAGCATTTTCATCCATAAATGATCTGTTCCATTCATAAAAAGAGCGGTATAATAAGTCAGTATTGTAAGGTTTGTTGGCAGGGTTCAAGATTTTTCGTGAGGTGAAGAGCGAGCAGTAAGATTCGCAACACACAGCAACAAAAAATTTTTGCGACCATGAAGCTGCCTTCAACCCGAAAGCAGTTTTTTTTATTCCCCTGGCGAAGGGAGGTGAGAAACCTATGGCTTCAGTTGTTCTACGTCCGAATGAATCACAAGATTCACTTCTGAAACGCTTCCGCAAAAAAGTTGTGAAGAGCGGAGTGTTGAGCACTATCCGAAAGAAGCGTTGGTTTGTTTCCAAGAGCGAACTTCGCCGAGTAGAGAAGAAGAAAGCAATTCGCCGCATTAAACGCCGTCTATTCACCAAGACTGGCGAATAATTAGCAGATCGGAAAGGTAACCCACCGGTCGGCTGGTAAGGAGATGTATGGCCAAAGAAGAAGACAAGATCCAAGTTGAAGGCGAGATTATTGAAGCACTGCCCGGAACCATGTTTAGGGTTAAGCTTGAAAATGGCCATGTTGTGCTCGCCTATCTATCCGGTCGTATGCGCAGGTATTACATCCGTATTCTGCTAGGTGATCACGTGCGGGTTGAAATGAGCCCTTACGATCTCACCCGCGGCCGTATTGTCTATCGTCAGAAGAAAAATGAACCGATGATGGACGAACCCACAAGGTAACCAGAACTACACACCCCGGAATCTGTTTGATGATTCCGGGGTTTTTTTTATTTAGTTATTACGAGTTATGTGTTTTCTCACTTAAAAACAAAAATCCCGAACTCTGAATTTAGAATTCGGGATTCTTAAAAAAATCAGGATTTTTATTCAGCAGCTTCGCCGGGCTTGGTATAAGCCATGGAAGCCATCTGTCTGTAAAGTTCCCATTTGCGTTGTGCGTATTCGCTGGCTTCGTTCATCAGCATTTCAGCACGAGCTTCGTCACTCTGGACGAGCATGCGGTAGCGGGTTTCATTGTAAGCGTAGTCTTTGACCGCAACTGTTGGTTCTTTGCTGTCAAGCTGCAACGGGTTCTTGCCTTCGTCAGCCAGGGCGGGGTTGTAGCGATAAAGCGGCCAAAGACCGGTCTGGGTGATCAATTTCTGCTGATCGAGGCCGCGTTTCATGTCAATGCCGTGGTTGATGCAGTGTGAGTAGGCAATGATGAGAGAGGGGCCGTCGTAAGCTTCAGCTTCAATGATGGCTTTCAGAGCCTGCTGATCGCTGGCGCCGATGGCAACCGTGGCAACAAACACATAACCGTAGGTCATAGCCATCATGCCAAGGTCTTTCTTGCCCAGGGCTTTGCCTTTTGCAGCAAATTTGCCAACTGCGGCTAACGGGGTGGCTTTGCTCGATTGACCGCCAGTATTTGAATACAATTCGGTGTCAAGCACTAAAACATTGACATTGCGGCCGCTGCCCAAAACGTGATCCAAACCACCGTAACCGATGTCATAAGCCCAACCGTCGCCGCCCATGATCCAGACACTCTTTTTGACCAGGGCATCAGCTACACCGAGCAGCATCTTGGCGGAGGAGTTTTTGCTCTTTCCGAGTTTGGTTTTTAAAGCTTCAACACGCTTGCGTTGTTCGCGAACACCGGTACCGGTGCTTTGGTCAGCCTGTAAAATCTCTGCTATGAAAGAGTCGCCTAATTCAGCTCCCATACTGGTGAGCATTTCGCGGGCAAATTCATTCTGTTTGTCGAGTGTGAGGCGCATTCCCAAACCGAACTCGGCGTTGTCTTCGAATAAAGAGTTGGCCCAAGCGGGACCACGGCCCTGGTTGTTGACTGTCCAGGGGGTGGTAGGAAGGTTGCCGCCGTAAATTGAGGTACAACCGGTGGCATTGGCAACGATCATACGGTCGCCGAAGAGCTGTGAAACCAGTTTGATGTAGGGGGTTTCACCGCAGCCAGCGCAAGCGCCTGAAAATTCGAAGGTTGGTTCCAGTAATTGTGAGTTCTTGACCGATGTAGGCTGGAAGAGATCGGGGTCGGGTGAAGGTAGTGATTTGAAGAAATCCCAATTTTTTGCTTCCTGTTCGCGCAGCGGAAGCTGAGGAGCCATGTTGATGGCTTTGCGGGCAGGGTTGGTCTTGTCTTTGGCAGGGCAGTTCTCAACGCACAAACCGCATCCGGTGCAGTCTTCAGGGGCAACCTGGATGGTGAACTTGGTGCCGGGGAATTCTTTGAATTTGGCATCAATGGATTTGAAAGTTGCAGGAGCGTTTTTCAAGAGCGCGGGATCATAAACCTTCTCGCGGATGACAGCGTGCGGGCAAACAAAGGAGCATTTGGCGCACTGGATACAGAGATCAGGTTCCCAGACGGGGATTTCGAGGGCAATGTTGCGTTTTTCCCATTGAGTGGTGCCACTCGGGAAGACGCCATCCACTGGGAAGGCGCTAACGGGTAGCTGGTCGCCCTTGAAGGCAATAATGGGGCCTAAGACATCCTGAACGAATTGTGGGGCTTCGGCGGGCACTGGCGGGCGGCGTTTGATCTTGCTGGTGGCAGCGGCAGGAACCTTGATTTCAAAGAGATTGGCAAGGGTCTGATCCACGGCGTCAAAGTTCTTTTTGACGACAGCTTCACCGCGTTTGCCGTAGGTTTTCTTAATGGATTTCTTAATCTGTTCGATGGCTTCATCTTTGGGAAGCACACCGCTGATGGCAAAGAAGGCGGTCTGCATGATGGTATTAACACGTCCACCCATGCCGGTCTTTGAAGCAACTTCGTTGGCGTTGACAATATAGAATTTGAGTTTTTTATTGATGATGTCTTGTTGAACTTCCAACGGCAGGTGATCCCAAACTTCATCCTTGTCATACACACTGTTTAGAAGGAAGACTGCACCATCCGCGGCGTATTTGAGCATGTCCAACCATTCAAGGAAAGAGAACATGTGGCAGGCCACAAAATTGGCGTCGCCAAATTCGATCAGATATGGAGCGCGAATTCTCTCGGGTCCGAATCTCAGGTGAGAAAGGGTGACCGAGCCGGATTTCTTGGAGTCGTAGTAGAAGAAACCCTGTGCTTCATTGGGGGTATCTTCGCCGATAATTTTGATAGAGTTCTTGTTGGCGCCTACGGTGCCATCTGAGCCCAAACCAACGAAGACACAGCGCACGGTCTTTTCACTGGCAATGGAGAAGTGATCGTCGTAAGCCAGGCTGGTGTTGGTGACATCATCGTTGATGCCGATGGTGAAATGGTTCTTGGGAGAAGCCTTGACCATCTCTTCATAAATGCCTTTGACCATGGCAGGGGTAAATTCTTTGGAAGATAAGCCATAACGTCCACCAATGATGCGGGGGGCAACCTTAAAAGGCAGTGAACCAGCAGCCAAACCTTCGTTGATTGCGGTGACCACATCCTGATAAAGAGGTTCGCCAATGGCTCCGGGTTCTTTGGTGCGGTCGAGGACAGCCAGGGTTTTCACGGTGGCAGGGATGGCTTTGAGGAAGTCTTCAACAGAGAAGGGGCGGAAGAGACGCACATTGATTACGCCGACTTTCTTGCCGTGTTTGTTGAGGTATTTCACGGTTTCTTCGGTCGTTTCGGCGCCAGAACCCATGATTATGATTACTTCGGTAGCATCAGCAGCGCCCACATAATCAAACAGATGATATTGTCGGCCGGTGAGTTTGGCAAATTGATCCATGTATTTCTGCACAATGGCAGGGGATTTCTGGTAGCAGGTGTTGCAGGCTTCGCGCGCCTGGAAGTAAACATCGGGGTTTTGTGCGGTGCCGCGAATTGAGGGGTGCTCAGGGCTCATCGCGCGCTTGCGGATGTCAGCGATGAAATCCTCGTTGATCATAGCGCGGATGGTCTCATCATCAATCACTTCGATTTTGTTGACTTCAGCAGAAGTCCTGAAGCCATCAAAGAAGTGGCAGATGGGCACACGAGACTCAAGAGAGGCCGCATTGGCAATCAATGCGTTATCTTGAGCGGTCTGTACAGAGTCAGAAGCCAGCAAAGAGAAGCCAGTCTGGCGGGCAGCCATCACATCGGAATGATCTCCGTAGATCGACAGCGCGTGCGCGGCGATGGTGCGAGCTGCAACATGGAAAACAGTTGATGTCAATTCACCGGCGATCTTGTACATATTGGGGATCATCAATAACAGACCCTGTGATGCGGTGAAAGTGGTGGTCAACGATCCGGTTTGTAAAGCGCCGTGTACTGCACCGGCGGCTCCGCCTTCGGATTGCATTTCGATCACAGATGGGATGGTTCCCCATAGGTTTTTCTTGCCAGCCGCTGCCCAGGCATCGGCGTGTTCGCCCATGGTTGATGACGGTGTGATGGGATAAATCGCCACCACCTCGGCCAAACGATAAGCCACACTAGCTACAGCCTCGTTTGCATCGATTGTAATTGTTTCTCGTTTCATCGTTTCACTCCATTAAAAAGGGTAAGAGGCAAAAAAAAGCCCCTGATTTTCAATCCGGTTGTTCAAACATTATAACCCCAAAATAGGCCTATTCGGTCCTTGAACCAATATTTCATGACAGCCATTTTGTTATTGAAAAGATAGAGATTAATTCTCTCAGGGTTATAACCCGGCAAGGCGGAGCACCGCAAGGGTCTTGCTGTCCTCGATTAGGCCTTCAGCAATTTTTATATTAATTTCAGCCTGCGGAATTTTTCGCAGGTTAATAAATTCATCATCATCGGGGTTTAATGGCGAATGGAACAAACCCGAAGCCCGATAACAATACATATATTCGTTGGCATAACCCGGGGTCATGTAAAAATTTCCTAATGGTTTAATTTCATTCGCATCCATACCGGTTTCTTCCCTCAATTCGCGTTGGGCGGCAAGTTTGGGATCCTCATTCCCCTCAATTTTTCCAGCAGGAAGTTCAAGCAGGTTCTTTGCTGCCCCGATTCGAAATTGTTCGACAAATAAGATGTTACCTTCATCGTCAATCGGGAGGATGGTGACAGCATTTTGAATATCAATCAATTCAAAGGTTTTGTCTTTGCCATCTGGTAAAGTTGCTTGAACTTTCTTTACCGTAAAGAGTTTGCACTCATATGTGATAGATTCATGATTAAGGGTAGGGTTCATCGAATTTCTCCTTTTTTTAAATTATACTGGCGGGATCGACTCCCGCCAGTGAATTGTTCATGGATTGGAATATGGAATTAAGGTATTTGCAGAACCTGCCCAATAGTGAGTGGGGTGCCTGGAGTCATGCCGTTGGCGGCATAAATCGTGTTCGGGTCCGCGTCGCCATAATAGCAGGCTATGCTGCCTATCGTATCGCCCCAGCTCACCGTATAGGTAGCTGGATGTGCACGGCGCGCCCTGCCGCTGCCAAATGACCCGGAACTCGGAATGGTCAATACGGTGCCTATGCCAGGTTGAGACTGGTAGTTCATCTTGTTGGCGCTATAGAGGGCGTCAATGCTGACATCAAAACGACGAGCGATACACCATAAGTATTCACCGGCCTGAATGGTATAAGTAGCTGGCCTGCCAGGTGTGGGTGTCGGGTAGGAAATGGCGGTTGCAGTGGCAGTAGCAAGAACTATGGGGGTTGAGGTAGCTAAAACAATGGGGGTTGAAGTGGGAGCGGCTATAACAGTTCCAACACTTAGTGTTTCAAGTACACCTCCTGTTCCGGGTGTGGTCGTACCAATAAACGGGGTGCTGGTAACCATGGGCATCGAAAGGGTACTTTTTTCGGTGGGGGTATTAAAAACGAAGGCAGGGGTATTGGTCACCATCGGAAAATCATCTCCGCCAACGGCAGGGGTAAGAGCCAGAGCGGTCTGTGTGGCTTTAAGGATATCTGCCATAATCTGCGGTTGTGTTGCTGCGGGGAAGGGAATTTCCTCCTGGGTCGTAATGGGGGCAAACGTGGGCGAAACGGAAGCTGGCCTTTGGCAGGCTGCCACCACCATGCTGATCATTGCCAAAACAACCACCAACCCGATTATTTTTCTGTTCATCTTGACTCTCCTAATCCATTTCCAATATTGGGTTTGCGGTATCTAAAAAGATCAGTCATAGTTCATACCGATTAAAAATCAGTCAGCAAACCCGATTGTAACAAATGTTGCATATCTTATGCCAAATTGGATTAATGTACAAGCGAATGAGGATAGTCTTTTTGGGGGTAATATCAGTGTTTTATTAGAGAATACATGCAACTATTGACATTCCTTTTTTATTCGGCATACAATAACAGTAAGGTTGATTTATGGAATATAAAGATTATTACAAAGTACTTGGCGTGGACCGAAATGCATCGCAGGATATGATTAAGAAGACTTATCGGAAGTTGGCGATGCAATATCACCCTGATCAAAATCGGGGAAATAAAACAGCCGAAGAAAAATTTAAAGATATAAACGAAGCTTACGAGGTTCTTAGCGATCCAAAAAAACGAGAACGCTATGACCAATTAGGGTCTTCTTACGCACAATGGCAGAGCCAGGGCGCAGGTCGCGGCAATTTCAACTGGAACGATTGGGTAACCAGTCAACAGCGCGGGCGCGGGTCTGTTGATACTGGTGGGTTTGGAGAAGCTTTTGGCGGTTTTTCTGATTTCTTCAGCGCTATTTTTGGTGGTATGCCAATGGGTGGAAGGGCGGCTGCTTCGAGGCAGGCAGCCAAACCCGCAGCGGTTGAACAGAGAGTTCCAATCACTCTGGATGAAGCGTATCGTGGCACCCAAAGGCAATTCATGATTGGCGACCGCAAGATTGAAGCAAAAATTCCGGCTGGCGCGGTGACCGGAACCAAGGTTCGCATGGCAGGTGCTGTACCTTCTGCCAGTTCGGGGCAAAAAACCGACTTGCATTTGATCATTGATGTAATGCCCGATACCAGATACGCGGTTCAGGGGGTTGATCTGACCACTGAGGTGCGCGTGGACCTCTATACTGCAATCTTGGGCGGCACGGCAACTGTTTCTACCCTATCAGGAAATGTCCAGCTTACTATCCCTGCCGGAACCCAACCGGGTCAGAAAATCAGACTGGCAGGAAGAGGTTTGCCTAAATTGAAAGACCCAAAGACATTTGGCGATCTATTTGTAGTGGTTAAGGTTGAGCTTCCGCGAAAATTGTCTGACAAAGAGCGAAGATTGTTCGAAGAATTAAAAGGTTTATAAGTATGAACTTCGAAGAAAAACAGAAAAAAATAGCGATCATGATCTCTTTGATCATCATATTGGTCTTAACTGCCTGTCAATGGTCTCCGTACATTGATCTCAAAATTCCCACAAAAGAATCCGCGCCAATCGGGGTGGCTACTGCCCAGGCATCGGTAACCCAATTACTTTTGCCAGATGGATCAACAGCTATCTCAGATAACACACTTGGTTCTATCTATGAAAAGGCGAACCCGGGCGTGGTATCCATTTTTGTGTTGACGAACACCGGTGAAGCCTCTGGTTCTGGGTTTGTTTACGATACGGCCGGCCATATTTTAACAAATTACCATGTGGTTGAAGGAGCTGATTATGTCGAAGTGGACTTTCCGAACGGGTTTAAAGTAGAGGGGACTGTTACAGGCACCGATCTCGATTCTGATCTAGCAGTAGTCACGGTAAATGCTCCGACAGACCAGTTGTTCCCCCTGCCGCTGGGAGATTCTGATTCCCTCAAGGTAGGGCAAATGGTCGTAGCCATTGGCAACCCGTTTTCCACTTATTCCTCTACCATGACACTGGGAATTGTCAGTGCCAAGGGCAGAATTCTTGATTCAATGCGTACGACTGTGGACCAAAACGCCTTCACTGCGGGTGATATTATCCAGACAGATGCCGCCATCAACCCCGGAAACTCCGGTGGTCCGCTGCTCAATATGAGCGGAGAAGTGATTGGCATTAATCGCGCCATTCAAACCACGGCTTCTACCAGAGACGGAACCCCGGTCAATACGGGGGTAGGGTTCGCAGTTTCCATCAATATCGTTAAGCGAGTGCTGCCCACTTTACTTGCAGGGGAAAGTTATGATTACCCCTATATGGGCATTTCAAGTTCATCAGTAGATTACACTCTCAGACAATGGCGTGAGTTGGGTTTCACCCAGACGAGTGGCGCTTACGTTACCGAGGTCACCTCTGGTGGACCTGCTGACCAGGCGGGGTTGCGCGGTGGAAACCGAGCGACCAACATCCCCAATCTTGTGGCGGGTGGAGACCTGATTATCGCTGTTGATGATAAACCGGTCATTGTGTATGGAGATTTGATCGCATATATCATCAATCATAAATCTCCGGGTGAGGAAATATTATTAACCATCATTCGTGATGGCGAACAGAAGGAGGTGCCTCTTACGCTTGGAAAACGTCCGTAATCTGGTCAAGATCTTTATCAATTGAGGAGGAACTCATGCTAACGGAAACAAGCTTGCAAAAAATCCGTGGCTTTTCGGCGGATTTCCCCATCGTCAGTCTGTATTTGAATACAGACCCAACTCTGGGGAACGCAGAGACTCATCGTCTACGTCTGCGTAACTTGCTAAAAGATTTGCCCCTCGAAAAAGATGTCGAAAAAATTGAAGCATTCTTTAACCATCAATACGATTGGTCTGGGCGCGCTGTAGCGGTATTTTCGTGTGCACCGACCGATTTTTTTGAATACACTCCCTTATCAGTGACTGTAAAAGATTTCATAAAAATGGGCTCACGCCCCCAAATAGAACCACTTGAAGACATGCTTCAGGATGTCAATCACCTGGGTGTGGTGCTGGTTGATAAACAAGGAGCCAGATTATTTTATTACCATATGGGAGATTTGATCGAGCAGGAAGGAGTATTGGGAGAAGCTGTGAAACATGTGAAATCTGGTGGCGCAACTTCTTCACATGGGTTGCGTGGAGGTTCACTGGATGGTTCCCGAAATTTACAAGAAAAAATCGAACGCAATGTCAGAAGTATTCGAGATTTTGCTATTCAATTTTTCAAGACCCACCAGGTTCAAAAAATAATGATTGCTGGCAGTGATGATAACGTTGCACAATTTCGTGCCAGTTTGCCAAAACAACTGCAAAATATGATTGTAGGAACATTTACGATGAGCATGTCTGCAACCCATGCTGATGTATTGAACAAGGTGCTTCGTTTGAGCAGACAGGCATAAGCCAAGCGTGTCGAAAATAAAACGATGACAATGGATTATCCATTGTCATCGTTCTTCATCTCAATGACATGATCTTTTATTTAATATTGCTAATCAGGTAAAGCAGGTCTTCATGCAGGGTATCAAGTGTCGTGAGGGCGCTTTCAGGCATCTTGGATAACTTGTTGTTCGCTTCATCTACCTTTTCTTGAAACCCGGCCAGTGTATCGGTATCCAGATCGGTCTTGGCGAGTTCGGTCAGATCAGTTAGCGCATAACCGAGTGCCTGGCTGGCAGAAGCGGGTTTGAGGTTGATCAGGGAATAGCGTGCAGCATTTACATCCGCCTGGAACTTGTAGAGCAGGCCAAATTTTTCGGATTGAACCAGCGCGTTGGATTTCTCTTCGAGGGTGGTTTCTGAATCAGCCAGATCGGCGATCGTAGCATCCAATTTGTTTTGTAATTGGGCGGCATTCTCGGTTGCAGTCACCAGGTCAGCCTGGGCTGTTTTCAAAGCCTGAACCTTTGGTTGATAGAGGGCAAACCAGGTGATGATTGCACCTGCCAAAAAGCAGACCAATCCCACGATCACCCAGGGGATGGCTCGGTCAACCCAGCCTTTTTTTGGACTTTCAACAGCCATCTCAGGGCTGCTTTGCGGTTCGGGTTCGTTAACTACGGGGCTGTCTTCAGCCTGTAAGTTTTTCTCTGGGTCCATGAGTATTCCTTTCTGAATAACGACAAATAATTGATATTAAAGTATAACTCTCAATAATCAAAGAAGTATAAGAAAAATCTTCTTTATAAAAGGATCAATCTTCCGTGCCGGGTTATAATGCTGCTATATGGAATCCACTCTCGAAACCAACACTTCAGATAACAAAAAAATCGCACGGGCATCTGGCACGATCATGTTTGCCTTTATCATCGGCCAGGTATTCAGCTTCATCTATAGCATTTTGGTCACCAGGCATTTTGGCACAAGCCTGGAACTGGACGCGTTCTACGCCGCGAATAAGATCCCCGACATCCTCTATCAGCTGGTCGCAGGGGGCGCGCTGGCTTCTGCTTTCATTCCTACATTTACCGCCTTGATCTCGAAAGGTGAGCGCGTCAAAGGATGGAAGCTGGCATCGGCTGTCATGAACATCGTCACCATGATATTGCTGGTGGTCGGGTTGATTGCGGTCATTTTTGCCCCTTGGATTGTTCGCTATGTATTGGCTTCAGGGCTTAATGATCCGGAAAAATTCCAAATGACGGTGA
>CAYXWV010000065.1:0-14732 GCA_964468875.1 uncultured Anaerolinea sp.
ATTGATCAAAGCCAGGCTTGACCGAATGTAATCCCTATATTTTTCTTTTGCCCAGGTGGAGGATAAAAAAACAGGAGAAGTTGTCTCCTGTTTTTTGACTGTAACCGTGGTTACACTTTTGTTGTATATTAACAGAAATAATAACGAAAGGAAATGATGAAAAATCAGATTACTCATCCATCTCTCAGGATTGTTATTCAGCTCATTATCGTTTTGTTCATCATGCCACTTTTACCCATGCTCATTTCTAAGAATTGGGGATGGTGGGAAGCCTGGGTTGTGGCAATCGTTATTGTATTTGGCTTTTCTCTTAGTCGCCACTTAGCAGCCAAGCGCCATCCTGACATCTTAAAAGAGAGGTCTGAATCTTTTGGTCATAAAGAGGCAAAAAAATGGGATCATTTCTTGGCACCCATGATGGCCTTTGGGGGAACGATGATTCTGATCGTGGCAGGGCTGGAAGAACGTTTTAACTGGACGCCGCAAACCTTTCCACTCGGATGGAAAATCGCCGGCTTCATGGTCCTTATCGCTGCATACATATTCTCATCATGGGCGCTGATCGAAAATGCATTTTTCTCGGGTACTGTCCGGATTCAAACAGATCGCGGGCACACCGTTTGCGATTCTGGACCTTATCGCATCGTCCGGCATCCGGGTTACGCCGGCAGCCTTGTTGCTTATCTTGTCATGCCGTTAATCCTTGATTCAACCTGGGGATTCATTGCGGCGGCCTTACTGTTAATTGTCACTGTCATCCGCACCAACCTCGAGGATCGCACTTTACAGATGGAACTTCCCGGATACCGCGAGTTTTCATCACGCACAAAATATCGATTATTCCCCGGGATCTGGTAGAAAGTGTAACCACGGTTACATTTTTTGTCTCATCATACCCACAAAAAGTGTTACCGCGGTAACACTTTTTGATTTAGAAGATCTTGAAATATCACTTTTTGAGGAGGGCTGACCGGACCAGGGAGTTGACTTACTGGAAAGAATCCGTACTTCGAATGCTCTTCCAGGTTTACTTGCAACTTTCCCTCCACTTTTCGCGCTATATACACAACGCATACCGCATATACTTCATCGCCGTTTGGAAAACGATAAAACAAATCTGTTCCAGAAAACACCTTGTAGAAATCCAACTCCTGCAATGTAAGCCCGATCTCTTCAAAAGTTTCTCGACAAGCAGCTTGTTCTAAAGTTTCCCCCGGCTCCAACATTCCACCGGGTAAATCCCAGCAGTGATTATCATTGCGTAGCAGCATGAGTAATTCTTCGTTTTCATTGAAAATCAATACACCTGTACCCACCAAAACAAGTGGTATGTGTCCAACTTTGCTTCGAAGTTCAGCAATGTAATCCAAGCACATCCTCCATGATTCTGTTAGTTCTTTCCTCCCTGATACGAAGAGAAGTATATCAAAAAAAATAATTGACCATTTGTTATAAAACTACTCACCGAATTTCATAATTTTTCCCCATTCTTGTATAAACGTCTAAATACTCGTTAATATGAAAAAAAACGCCTTGTAATGGCCTATGGCGCCTTTTGGGGCGACCCTTATTATTATCAATAATAAACACCAGGGGCGACCCTTGTTTTTATAGGGTTGACCCTGTATAATATTCAGGGGCGACCCTAAAAGAAACCGGGTTGTCATTTTTCTCAACGGCATTACACTTCTGATAAAAGGTTTATCGCGCCATGAAAATTGTTGCGTTTGCCAATCAAAAAGGAGGGGTCGGAAAGACCACCACGGCAGTCACCCTCGCAGACGGGTTGGCGCGTGCTAAAATAAAAACCTTGCTTGTTGACCTTGACCCGCAGGGACACTTGGCGCTTTCTTTCGGGCTTGAAAAATCCCCCGGCTTGTTTCGCTGGGTATGCCTGGATCAACCGGTTGAAAACCTGGTTGTGCACCTTGCGCCCCACCTCGACCTGATCCCCGGCGACAAACAAACGGAAAAAGTGAAACGCCACATTGCTATGGCGGATTTCAAGGAAACCATTCTCTCTGAGCTGATTGCGGACTTACACTATGACGCGGTTTTGCTCGACCTCGCACCCTCATTGGACCTTTTACATTTGAATGGATTGATCGCGGCTGACTGGGTGGTGATTCCAACCCGCCCGGATGCCCTCGCCGTGGACGGGGTAAACGAAGTGATTGCCAGCATGGCTGAGATCAGTCAAAAGGGACACTGTTACCGCGGTTACAGTATTTTGCCCACTTTTTTTGATCGCACCACACGTGAGACCTTTCTCCAGTTTGAAGAGCTGGCTCGAACCTTTAACGAACATTTATGGCCGCCCATCCCGCAGGACACAAGGGTGCGTGAAGCTTCCGCTTATGGGAAAACCCTGTGGGATTATGCCCCTCGCTCGATTTCTATGGATGGATTCAAAGAGGGGAAGCGCCGGTTGGGCGGTTATCGCCAGGTGTTAAAACGATTGATTGAGGTGATCAATGGCTGAAAAATCCGATAAAAATCTTGAACGTAGAAGCAGACTCGACCCGGCTGTGGCAGAATTGTTAAGCGGCATGCAGCAGCGTCAGCTTGAAAGCCAGCTTCCACGCAAGGAACGTGAACGCATCGGTAAAGAACGCGCAAAAATTCAAGCCCGCCGCGATCAGCGCGCCACCTATGATTTGCCGCCTATGATTCGTAAAGAAATTCAGAATCTGTCCGAGGAATTGCGCATTCCTGCCAGCCAGTTGGCTACCCTGGCGTTGATGAGGTTTTTGCAAGAATATCAAGCCGGGAAGATCGATCTCGGAAAATATAAACAGCCTTCAAGAAGTCCGCGATATGACTGGAACCTGGTTTTCCCGGATGAGATGCTTCGAATCGCAAAAAAGAAATGAAAGGGTTAAATTAAGTTGTAGTTAAGTAGTAATTAAGTAATGAATAGAAACACGTGCATTTTTTGCACGATGAAGAGGTGCAGGTTTTGCACCCAATAGAAAGATTATTTTTGCACTCCGGCAGCCTTAAGGCAAATCTTTCCTCCTCGCCGGGGTGCAACTTTTTAATTCTGGCGGGAGGGTAAAATTTGCAGCCTGGCTAGAGTGAAAATTCTGCCTTTTGGCCAGTAAGCAGAAATTGCCTGCTGGCCTGAGTGAAATTATTGCATTTATGATATTGTAAGAATTCTAATGAAAAGTGTTACCGTGGTTACAAATCAAAATTGGATTTTCAGAGATATGGGGACAGCTTTATTCTCGCATTATAGAATATTGTTTATTTTTGATCTTGAGTTTTTTTATAAAATCCCATTCAGCGTAATGAGATCGCCTTGCTTCAGATTGCCCTTCCACCAAGTTCCGGGTTAGTTCAATGTTTGATCAGTTTTCTGTCGGGGTAAAAAGGATGAATTTATCTCTTTTTTATTTTTATTTTTCAATTGATTAGATAAACTAAAAAAAATTTTTTTTCTGGAGGTTTAATTATGAAATTGGCATTACGGATCGTTGCTTCAATCTTGATTGTTGTTGGTATCTTGTTTGCTAATTTACCAAGTATCAAACATGTCTCGGCTGAAGTGAGCAATGGAACCTGGGTGCTCCCGAATTCCAAGGATTCCTTTACCCTCGTGAATGTTGACGATGAAGACGATTCAGCCCCAACATGGCTGCAACGTTTTTCTCAAGGAGTTGAAATTCAATATCCTGCTCAAATCTGTCACTCTTTCCGAGGTGGCAATTTTAAATGGGTTCCTGAAATCAGGGAATATAAAAACGGCAGGTGGGTAAAAATCCCCACGACTACTAACTATATTTATGGGAATGAGATGCCCCTTTATGCTTGCGCTGATACCCCGCGCGGTGGTACTTACGCTCTGTTCGCCTACTATATAGGACCAGCTGTCACATACACTAAACCTGTTCCAGGAGTTCCAGGATTTGATTGCTCGTCCATCACCTGGGACGTGACCGTCACCTCTACTTTTAATGGAACAAATTCTTCAACTTGGTTTTTCAGTGGAAATGTGACTGGCGTGCCTAGTGGAACAACGATTGACTGGGGCGTTACCGAAGCAAATCCATCTTTTTATGTCGCATCGAATGGATATGCTGGCTCAACATCTCTTGATGGTTCGAACTATATGAGTGTTACGCGAATAATTGCTAATGATAACCCATTTTCAGTTTTGACTGTTCAGTTTACTGAATCAACTCATAACTGTAGCTATACAGGATATTTATTGCCTGACTAAAATTTGCTGAACGAGAAATTAAGATTGCTAGCTAAAGAGGCTGTCTCAATAGAATAGAGGCAGCCTCTTTTTATTTGAGTTATTAATTTGCCTGGAGCAGGGCGTTTTCCACAGCTTTCAGGTAAGCCTTCGATGTGAGTGTGGCGCCGCTGATAGTGTCTACTTGCAGTGACTGGTTTTGAATGACCCTATCGTAAAGTGTTTTAGTCGAGACTTTTCCCTGATCGGTGATTCCCTCAAGGGGAACAATTTTGGACAACCTGCCGTCTTCAACGGTCACCTCAACCTTGTTGGCACGCCATTTATACATGCCGCCTTCGTAGAAACCGACGTAAACCCCATCGATTAATTCGCCAAAATTCACGCCATCCAATGGCAGGTTCATGGCTTCTTTGTGTTCTTTTTGCAGCTTTGACCAGCCGGTTCCGGCGGCAATTCCCACCCCGGCCAGTACAATGATCGTGATAATCCAGCCAACCATTTTTCCCTTTCCTTTCCTTTTCATCTTATGATTTCCTTTTCTTGTCAAACAATTTTGTACGAGATTCCTGGCGCCGGTTGGAAGCGTCCTTCCAAACCGCCAGTCACAAAAACTTGTTCGCCGGCATCCACAAGGACAGCTTCAGTTCCCGGAAAACCGCCCAGAATTTCAAGTCCCTGGTCAATTCCAGCGATAAACAACACGGTAGATAAAGCGTCAGCGGTCAAGGAACTTTCTGAGACGATGCTCACGCTGATTAGCTCAGAACAGGTTGGGCGGCCGGTGATCGGGCTGAGAATGTGGTGATAGCGATTTCCGTTTTGATCCAGTGTAAAACGCTGGTAATCTCCCGAAGTAACCAAGCTTAAGTCTTCCACAGCCACACTTCCGATCAGCCTTTCATTGCTTCTTGGATGTTGAATACCAACCTGCCATACGCTGCCGTCGGGTTTGCCGCCCACGGTGACCACGTTGCCGCCCAGGTTGGAACAGGCTGAAACGACGCCTGACATCTTGTAAAGCGCTGCAATTTTGTCACCGGCCAGCCCCTTGGCAATTCCGCCCAGGTCAAGCGATTGACCTGGGAACCGTAACCCGGCAGTCATGGCTTTTTCATCAAGCAAGAGATCTCTGAAATTTACCAGTGACAGAACTTTCCTGATTTCCTCCTCCATTGGAAAATGGAAGGAGTCCTTTCCAATCTTCCACAAATCCACTAATGGACCTACGGTTACATCAAAAAGTCCCGAGCAGCACTCCGACACCTCTTTTGATTGCTTTAATATGGAAAGCGTCTCGGGATGGATGGGTTCAGCCTTGATTCCAGCCGATTGGTTGATGCGGCTGATCTCGCTGTTTCGAAGGAAGCAACTAAGACGGGTTTCCATCTCTGCGATGGTGTCATTGACCAATTGAAGAATCGTTTCAGTTGAATTACCAAACACCCGGTGGCTTATTACCGTGCCCATGGCGAACTGGACAAATTTTGTAATATTGACGGTCTCAGTTTGCATTTGTTCCTGATTCTTGACTTCTTCTCGCCGAGGTAGGATCCAGCCCCTGCATAAGAAACTCCATTAAATATTCCTGTACTTTTGGGAAATACTGTAAGCCGATCTCGTCTTTGTGCGTGTCGGCCATGATCACACATCCAAATAGCGCCATGATCATATCACTGTCAATGTCTGATCGCATTTTTCCATCTGCCTGCCATTTTTCGACCAGTTTCATAAAAAAGTCATACATAAAATCAACTTTTTCCAGCGAGTTGGATTGAAGGAATTTTTCCTCAATTTTATTAAAAATGTCCTTGTTGTACCATTCACGTAGAATTGGATTGGCAGTCATCCCCTCCAGGTTCTTCTTGAGAATTTTGCGAATTAGATCAACTGGCTCTCCGTTGATATCAACATCAGCCAGAATCTCCTGTTTCAACTTTTGATTTTCTTCATCATAAATCTCCATAAAAAGTTGTTCTTTAGAGGTGTAGTAGAGGTAAAACGTGCCAGCCGCGATTCCCGCGGCTGCGGTGATTTCGGGTACATTGGTATCCTTGAAGCCTTTTTCACTGAAAAGTCCTTTTGCGCAGCGGTAGATATCTTCCTTTTTATTTCCGATTCGTTGTCTTCCTTGAGGGGCCATCGTTTTCTGCCTTTATAAATGAATGAATATTTTTAAATTCATTCATTATTATAATCATGAATTACTCCTTGTCAAGGTTGTATTTTGTTAACAATTCATCCTTCAGCAGGGCAGGGGAGGCTGAAAAGGTTATAATCAGGAGGTTCCACCACATAAAAAACCGTTTCAGGAGCATCACATGACCCAGGTTTCTTCCACCCCTGCTTATCGTAATCCGGCTTTATCCGTAGAAGAGCGTGTTTCTGATTTGCTTGAACGCATGACCCTCGAAGAAAAAGTGGGGCAGCTCATGCTCTGGGACGCACGCGGCGATGACCTCTCCTTCATTAATACAAAACAACCGGGCTCCCTTCTGCATCTCCTCGGGGAAAAGATCAACCATGCCATGGACCTTGCCGCCAAAAACCGGCTGGGCATCCCCCTGTTAATCGGCGAGGACGGCATTCACGGTCACTCCTTCTGGAAAGGGGCGAACATCTTCCCAACCCAGTTGGCAATGGCTTCGAGCTGGAACACAGATCTACTTGAAAAGGTCGGCAGGGTCACCGCTGAAGAGATGGCGCCCACTGGCATCCACTGGACGTTTTCACCCGTGCTTTGCCTTTCGCGAGACCTGCGCTGGGGACGCACCGGTGAAACCTTTGGCGAAGATCCCTTCTTGATCGGCGAATTTGCCTCCGCGATGATCCGCGGTTACCAGGGTAGGGGGCTCAGCGACCCCACCGCGGTTTTGGCGACCGCTAAACACTACGCCGGCTACTCCGAAACCCAGGGCGGAAGGGATTCCTCCGAGGCGGATTTATCGCAGCGCAAGCTGCGCAGCTATTTTCTGCCGCCTTTTGAACAGGCAGTCAAAGCCGGCGCGATGACCTTCATGACCGGGTATCAATCCATCGAAGGGCAGCCCTCCACCGTCAACCACTGGCTGCTGGTAGAGGTGTTGAAAGACGAATGGGGATTCAAGGGTGTGGTGGTGACCGACTGGGATAACGTGGGCAGCCTGGTCAAAAAGCAGAAGATTTGCGCCAATTATGCCGAAGCCGCCGTGGTGGCTTTGCGAGCCGGCAACGACATCATGATGACCACCCCTGAGTTCTATGAGGGAGCCATCGAAGCGGTTCAGAAGGGAATGCTGGCGGAAGCTGAAATTGATGCACCCTGTGCACGGTTGCTGGCGCTCAAGTTCCGCATGGGGCTGTTTGAAAATCCCCGCCGGGCTGATCTCGACCAGGCGGCTATCGAAATCGCGCGACCCGATCACAAGCAAACCAACCTTGAAGCAGCGCGGCAGAGCCTTGTCTTGCTGCAAAACAATGGCTCGCTTCCTTTAAGTACTGAGAAACAGAAAACCATTGCCGTCATCGGTCCCAACGCGGATGACGATCTCTCGCAGCTTGGCGATTGGAGTCTGGGCTCCTCGCAGCATCCCCCCGAAGCCGGCAAACATCCGCGTGAGAAAACCACCACCGTAATCGACGGGTTCAGGGCGGCGGCGCCTTCCGGCACCACCATCCTTTATGAGCGCGGATGCTCCATTATCGATGACGATCTGACGGGGCTTTCCGCGGCGGTGGCAGCCGCCGAAAAAGCGGACGTGGTGGTTGCCGTGGTTGGTGACCATCTGAATTTTATCGGTGAGACGAACAGCACCGCCACCCTTGAACTTCAAGGGGGGCAGGTCGCTTTGTTGGACGCGCTTGAGAAAACCAGCAAACCCATGGTAGTGGTCCTGATCAACAGCAAACCCTTGGTGCTCCCACCGTCGGTGAAACGCGCCGCCGCAATCCTCGAAGCGTTCAACCCCGGCATGGAAGGCGGGCGTGCCATCGCCGAAGCTGTCTTTGGGCAGATCAACCCATCCGGGAAATTGACCATTTCCATCCCGGTGCATGTGGGTCAGCAACCTGTGTTTTACAGCCAGGTGCGCGGACAGCACGGCGACCGTTATGCTGACATGACCCAGGAACCGCTTTTCTCATTTGGCCAGGGGGTAAGCTACACCACTTACTATTATTCCAATCTGAAACTTGATGCATCCGTTTTGGCTCAGGGCAAAAGCCTGGTCGTCAACGTGGACGTGGAAAACACCGGCAGCCGCGAGGGATTCGAAATCGTCCAGGCATACGTCAGCGACCTGGTTACATCCGCCACCTGGGTTAACAAAGCATTGAAGGGATATGCCCGGGTTTTCTTGAAACCGGGGGAAAAGAAGACAGTCAAGATCGTGTTGCCCTGGGAGGCGTTTGCAATTGTCAACGCAGATGGAAAATCCGTGGTCGAACCGGGAGAATTTGAAATCCAGGTTGGCTCTTCATCAAGGGATGCCGATCTCTTAATGACACGCATGGCAATTCGATAACCGAGAGCCCATCAATCGTAAGTATTCCCAAGTCTTGATGGACCATTTCGATTTTTTCAGGTTATAAGATTGAATATTTCAATAGGACCACGGTAACCCCATGAAAGCCTTATCCAGACATCCTCTCTTTGAAACGCTACGCGAACTCAAAGGAAATCCCCGGGTTTGCGTGCTGACCGAACCCATGTTCGGGTTTCCCTATTGCCTGTTCAATCCCTTCTTTTCCGTGTATATGCTCGCGCTGGGCGTAACCGACCAGTGGATTGGCAACATTGCCAGCATTGGGCTGGTCTGCCAGATCTTCAGCACCATTTTGAGCGGGGTGATCGTGGACAAAATCGGCCGGCGGCTCACCTTGATGATCTGCGATATTCTGGCATGGGGTATTCCCTGCCTGATTTGGGCGATTGCCCAGGACGTACGCTATTTTATTGTGGCTGCCATGCTCAACAGCCTTTACCGCATTGCCCATACCGCCTGGACCTGCCTGATGGTGGAGGAAGCCGAAGAGCGCCACCTGGTGAACATGTGGATCTGGATTTCCATTTTTTCAATCAGCACTTCTTTTATTACTCCCCTGGGAGGATGGTTCGTGGCGCGTTTCGGCTTGATCCCTTCAGTGCGCGGATTCTTTATCTTTGGCAGTTTGATGTTGATCTCAAAAGCGATTGTTCTTTTTACTTTCTCGCATGAAACGGTCCGCGGCAGACAACGCATGGAAGAGACCCGGCACCAATCCAGCATTAAGATGCTGGGTGAATACGGCGGCGTGATCAAACAGATTCTGCGTTCCAGACCGATTCTTGCGGCTCTATCGTTAATGGTGATCGTGAATATTTACACCACGATCAGCAACAATTTCTGGGGGGTACTCTTCACCTCCAAGCTGGGCTTCTCGCAATCAGCCATATCCATTTATGTCATGCTTCGCTCGGTGGTGATGGCAATCAGTTTCTTTGTCATTGGTCCGCGCATCAACCGCCTGATCAGTTTTCGTATGCCGCTGTGGGTCGGATTTTCGATCTTTATTGCCAGCCAGGGGCTGCTGGTGTTCATGCCCCCGCATACGATCTGGCTGATGGTAGCCAGCGTGCTCTTGGAAGGGCTTGCTCTGTCGCTGGTCAACCCCATGACCGAAACCCTGTTGGCGGTGGCGCTTGAAACCAAAGAGCGCGCCCGCATCAGCGCTGTGGTCTATACGGCGCTGATCTTATTTACTGCACCCTTTGGCTGGATTGCCGGGCAGTTATCTGCAGTCAACCGTTCACTGCCTTTTGCTCTCAACATGCTTTTGTTCGCTGTTGGCATAGGCCTGGTCTGGTTGATTGACCGTCGAAACCGCCGTACGAGTGAACCGGTCGAAACGGCGGTCGTGTCTGAGAGGTGATGCTCAGTTCAAGTTGATGGCAACAGCAGTCCGTTGAGGTTTATTTTTGAAAATTTTGGGCAGCTCAAATAAAAACTTCATCACCCCGTATTTTTTCCCCATCAGTTTATCAACGGATTTGATCTCTTCACCCTGCATGAAGCGGATATTGGCGGGTAGCCAGTTGCCTGTGACGGTTCCATCCATTTTGCATGGCGTCACTTTTACTGAAGGGTTCGAGCGCATCCGTTTTACCTTGCCTGATTCCATCTCGGTGATGAAACACAGTTGATCCTGGTATTCAACGAACCAAACGGGGGTTTTCACGCCTTGTCCGTTCCTGCGATAAGTTTCCACATTGATGTAGTGTTGATTTTTGAATTGGTCCAGGTTAGCCATTCTGATACTCCTGGTTTGTTTCATTCATCGTACATTCAATATATATGAAAGGAGTAAGAATAGCGAGGGGTCAGACTTATTTCAAAGCCAGGCGTTCGACGCCCTGAATGAAGGCTGTTTTGGCATCTGTGTAGCCCTCGCGGTCTGGTCCAAATTGGGCAGCCAGTTTAATCTTCAAATCGGCATATTCTGCTGCGGTTTCGGGGTGAGCCCTCAAATAATCTCGAAAAGCTATGTGCCTCTTATAAAAAGGCGATGTGACTTCCACCATGTGAAGATGGTAACCTATCTGGTCGGGTTTCATCCTTTCAAAGTAGCGCCTTTCGGGGAGAGAGTCTTCATATTCCGGAATATAGCGGTATCCAATTTCAACCAAAAGCGGAATACAGGCGGAAGAATCTTCCAGGCGATTCAACCCGGCAAGAATATCAATGATGGGTTTGGCAGCCAAGCCGGGTACGGACGTGCTGCCGATGTGTTCGAGGGCTGCCAGGTGCACGCCGATAGTTTTGCGCAGCAGCTTGTCTTCCTGAACAAACGCATTCTCCCAGGCGGGGTCGTAGGGCTCAATAATCACGGGGAGCTGTTTTGAAGAGGTGGGGGATATCATATTGGGCAGGTTCCTAAACTAAATCAATGTTAATTAGCCAAAATGGATTATTCACATATAATGCGCGTAGTTGAATAGAGAAGAGAAGAATTTATCTGAGCAGCCGGGATTATTAGTTGGAAATTCCAAACAAGTAAACCTCGATCAGTTCCTGCAGGGCAGCCGCCTGGGTTTCAGGGTTGGCGGGTTTGCCAAGCAGCATCTCGGTCATGTGAAAGGTATAGAATAACCCGAAAAACGCCCGCAGCAAGCCGTCTTCAGAGATGGAACGCAGCGAACCGGGGTCGCGTTTTAGCCGCTTCGCGAAGTTTTCCATCCCCGGTGCAACTTGCGGATATGAATCGCGCAGGTGTTTGCCCTGAAACTCCACCACGTCAATGAACACCAGTTTAATCAGGTCAGGGCGGGCGTTGAGCTGGGTGACCAGCCGCCGGGCAGCCACACGTACCAAGTCTTCGGTGGTCTTGCCCTGAGAATGCTCCAGCGCCATCAACAGCAGGGGGTAGGGGTTGTAGGCTTCAAACACCGCCCTGAAGAGATCGTCCTTGTTTTGAAAGTGGTTGTAAAGCGAACCGAGCGCCAGGCTGCTTTCTTTGGCGATCTGACGCATGGTGGTGCCGTGAAACCCCTGCTGCAAAAACAGCCGGTGGGAGGCAGAGAGGATCTGCTGGCGGGAGTGAACCGGATTGGGTTTGTTGGGTTGGGGTGAACGATCGTCCATGGGATAATTGTATTAAGAAACCTGATTTTACGCAACCAAAAAGATCATTTGTTTGTTACCGGTTCAGTTTCTGCCGTGCGGATGAATTAGCCGGTATTACTCCCAAAAAAGCACAAAAACTCCTGACAAGGATAAAGTTGACGTAAAAAAGGGGATGATTGACAGGCAAATTCCTTTTTCATGTTTGGTTTGTTGGTGTATAATCAATTCTCTCGATCATTATGCGTAAAATTGGCGTAAAGAAGCACTAGACTTTTGTAAATAAATCGTTATAATACAGTAACATCGTTGGTAATTATTACAATCGTTTAAACACGGCGGCATAGAGCCACGTCCTGAATTTGGTCGCAGTCTTCCGAAAACGGAAGTAGGGATATGGGGAGCCAATTGCGAAACCGGCCACTAGGCCGGTTTTTATTTTTTAATGGTGGGAATAATTAATGGTATCCATTCACAATAATTTATTAATTGTCATTGCAACTTGATTTTTCTTAAAAGGAGAAATGAAACAATGAAAGCAATCGCTGAAAGAATTATTAAATTCATCTTCGTAGCCATCATTGCAATTGGTATGGTCGCACCGCGACCCGTCCTGGCACAGGATGTCACTCCTACCCAGGAACCGGCAGCCACCGAAATCGTGACTGAAGTTCCCACTGAAGCCGCTACTGACGCGCCGACCGAGGCTCCTACTGAGGTTGCTACTGATCTGCCAACGGAAATTGTCACTGAGGCCGCCACCGATATGCCGACTGAGGCACCCACTGAAGCTGCCACGGAAGCGCCGACTGAGGTTCTGACCGAAGCTGCCAGCGAAGAGCCGACAGCAGCCCCGACTGAAGTTGAGCCAACCGAGGTTCCGACCGATGAAGAGCTGGTCGCCGAAGTTGTTGAACTGCTTGCCAGTGAAGATGCCGTTCTGCTTGATGAAGAAGGCAACCCGTTATCCATGGCCAGCCAGGAAACCGCTGAGGTAATTGTCAACAGTGATCCTTTCTTCTGGGATGGTACAAAGTGGGTGGGTTACACTGAAGACACCTGCCCTGATTTTGTTGCTTCTGAAAACTGTCATGTGGTTGCTGCGAATACAGCCTTTGCTTCAGCTTTGGCTGTTGTTCCGGAAAATTCAACACTCTATGTTGCAGGTGGAAGCACTTATGAAACAGCAAAACCCTACGCTGAAGACGTTGTTATTACAACAGCGAATCTTTCATTTGTTGGTTACAGTGCCTTAGCAACTGGTGCTGGCAGCACTAATACAATCGATCCCAGTTTGATCACCCCCGGGTTTGCTGTTTTGCAGCAAATCATCTTGAAAGCAAATTTCGGAACAACTTTAGGTGTGTTTGCTGATAATGTGATCGTCTGGAATGATTTGGATGGTGTTGGACCAAATCAGGATGGCTATCTTAATGATGCTTTGAATTTGGTTAATATCGGCAATCCAGAAGCTACGATAGAAGCTGATTTACGGCTTTACCAAGCAGATGGATATATGCGTGTTGCGGATGCCAATGATCCTTCAACCAACTTTGAGTTGGAATGTGGTGAACCCGGCGAAGAAATTAATTATGAGACCTACCACGTGACCCTGAAGAATCCTAATAGTAGTGATGTAATTCAATATTACGGCTCGAATGCTACTACCGAGATTGCCAACTTGTTGGACGGCGCAAGCATGTCTGAACAGCTGACCTTATCCTTCATGGAACCGGATTATCAGTGTCCATCAGGTACCACTAAAGTTGGTAATGTCTGCGAGAAGAAAGCCACTTGCAGCAGCGGTTGGTATTATGATGATGGAGACAAACTCTGCCACGAAGACAGCGATGAGTTTGACTATTATATCTGCCAAGGGGGGGGATGGTATGCCAATTGGGATGGGAAGTGCCACTATTCTAGGGGTTCGTATACACCAGACCCATGCTTAGAAGGATATACATTAGATCAATATTACGGAACCTGTGAGAAGATTCCAGCAGCACCCAAAGATGGCAATTGTTCGAGTGGAATGGTATTGAATCCAGTCACCCACAAGTGTGAATTAGATACAGTACCCACATGTCCAACAGGCACTACGTTGAACAGCACAACCAAAAAATGTGACCTGCCTGCATGGAGCCATGAGAATGAAAAGTATGAATTCTGGAAATTGCTTGGAAAATCCAATGGAAGCACTGATCTAACGACCCCGATCTATAACTACATTAACGGGTCGGCTCCCATTACGAGAGACCAGGTAGTATGGTTCTTGTGGCCCACTGGTAAACTTGGTAATAATGCCAAATATCCTACCTGCAAACAGGATGAGACACAGGATGCGAATGGTAATTGCATCAAGATCGCGACTCCAACCTGTGACCAGGGATGGGAGTATTATTCAAGCGATAAACTGTGTCATCAAAAACCAGTAATCATAAAAGTTAATCCAACCTGTCCTGTTAATTATCACTTCAATTATTATGGTACAAAATGTTATCCCGATTATGGATATGGTTGGACATGGCCTACCACTTGCGATACGGCAAATGGGTATAACTATGACTCAGATTTAGACAAATGCGTAAAAACACAAACTCCGGCTGCTCCGAAAGATGGCAATTGTTCAAGCGGAATGGTGTTGAATCCTGTCACGCATAAATGTGAAAAGAACAATGGTTTTCCTCAATGTCCGAATGGAACTGTACTAAGTACTACTAACGGAAAATGTGAAGCTCCCAAATCACCTGACAATACGCAGTTAACCTTCCTCAAGTACGCCTGCCCTAAAGGACAGACACTGATCAATGGTGTTTGCGCAACACCCTGCTCCTACGATCCCAGCATTGCTGCCTCAAGCGCAAGCTGCAAGCCCTGCTCTTATGATCCCAGCATGGCTGCCTCAAGCGCAAGCTGCAAGCCCTGCTCCTACGATCCCAGCATGGCTGCCT
>CAYXWV010000066.1:0-14517 GCA_964468875.1 uncultured Anaerolinea sp.
TAATCAGTAATCAGTAATCAGTAATCAGTAATCAGTAATCAGTAAAATAATTGTAACCAAAAATCATTTTTCCTCAAAATCAATTTCTGATAAGGTCTCAGCTGGCGGAGTGGAATAGTATTGACCACCAGGCTCGTAAATACCTCGTTTTGTTCTTTTTAAATAATTAATGTACCCATCAATGAGTTTTCTTATCTCTTTCATATGAAGTAATAAACCAGTGAATACTTCATCTGAGAAATAACCCATTTCTTTGGCATATGCTAAATGGTTGTACGTTTCTTCCAGTGAACAGCGGGCAATGTATGCGAATCGGATTCCTTCCTGATAATAATATCGTCCATAGCCTTCTGCAATGTTTGCCGCGATGCTCTGTGCTGAACGTCTGACTTGACTGGTCAGCGCATACTTTTCTTCCTCAGGAAAGTAATTGATAACCACCTTGCATATATGAACGGAAAATTCAACTGCTTTCTGCCAAACAATTAATGTTCCCAGCCCTTTTTCATCAGAGTCCATCGTTGTTTCTCCACTTACTGATCCCTGAGTGCCTGAGTGCCTAATTACTCTTTGCCATCACGGCCCTCACCAATCCCAAGCGGCTTCCACTTGTCGCTGTCGGCTCTCAGGCGATGCTGGCCGCCGCCGCGGGTGTGAAGCTGGTCAAAGTTGTCAGGTTTGATGAACATGCCTTCGCCGTCCAGCAGCCCGCTGACGCCAGACTGACCCGGCTCGAGCCGCTTGCTCTGACAGTAGGGGCAGGTTTTGGGGTCGTGGGCTTTGTATTCCTGCGGCTCCTCATAGGTGGTGATGTAGCCTTCATAGTTGCGCAAAACGATCTTGTGGTCAGACGCGCTGATCTGGTAATTCGGCATGACCGGGATCTTGCCGCCCCCGCCGGGGGCATCCACCACAAAAGTGGGCACTGCAAACCCTGAGGTGTGCCCGCGCAAGCCCTCGATGATCTCGATGCCCTTGGCTACAGGCGTGCGGAAGTGCCCCGCCCCCTCCACCAGATCGCACTGGTAGAGATAGTAAGGACGTACGCGCATGCGCACCAGTTTCTGCACCAGGTCGCGCTGAATGTGGACACAGTCGTTAATACCCGCCAAAAGCACAGACTGGTTGCCAAGTGGAATCCCCGCCCGCGACAGTTTGTCGGTGGCTTCCGCCAATTCCCGGGTGATCTCGTTGGGATGGTTGACATGGATGTTGAGGTAGAGCGGATGGAACTTCTGCAGCATGTCGGTTAATTCTTCGGTTACCCGCATGGGCATGAAAACCGGCACCCTCGAACCGATGCGCAAAATTTCAATGTGCGGAATCTCGCGCAAGCGTGTGAGCAATTCTTCGAGAATCTTGGGCGCCAGTGTCAGCGGATCGCCGCCTGAAAGGAGTACGTCACGCACCTGGGGAGTTCGTTTTAAATAGTCGATTTGTGCATCATATTCAGCACGAGAAAAAGCCTGGGCAGGGTCGCCCACGATGCGGGCACGGGTGCAGTAGCGGCAATATGAGGCACATTGGGTCGTGACCAGCATTAAAACACGATCGGGGTAACGGTGCACCAAGCCGGGCACGGGAGAGTGTTGATCTTCAGCCAGCGAGTCTTCCATCATGCCGGTGAATTCTTCCACTTCGCCAGCGGTGGGGATGACCTGCCTGCGAACCGGATCATTTGGGTCGTCAGGGTTGATCAGCGAAACATAATAAGGGGTCACGTCTGTTCTAAAGAGGCCGGGGGTACTGAGGGCTTTTTCTTCACTGGCGGTCAATCTGATCACCTTGCTGAAATCTTCGACCGAGTTTAATCGGTTCGACATCTGCCAACGCCAGTCATTCCACTTTTCATCCGGTATATTTTGATAGAAAGGCGCTCTTTTTGATTCAAAGGGAACAGGTGACATGTTATCTCCTCGTGGTCATTAATCAGATCAACAACTTTCATTTTAAGAGGGATTGTATACAAGGTCAACACTGGATTGAACCAACCGTTGAACCTGCGAGTTTTTGAGAGCCAAATCCGCTACAATCTAAACAAAAACAATTGGAGGAAAAATGACCGATCTGGTGATGGATCAAGGCAAAGGAAAGCGCGATATCGTGGTGACTGCCAAAGCCGCATCGATTGAAAAGTGGCGCAAGCAGGTGGTGGCTGGGCAGCCTGAAACCGGCCGGGAATACGCCTTCATCAGCGACGAAGGCAGTTACATCCCCGGCGGAGAAGGCACCGCCCCCAGCCCGTTGACCTATTTCGTTTCGGGAATGGCGCTCTGCCTGATCTCACATATCACCCAGGTCGCCAACAAGAAGAAATTAGCCTTGAAAAATGAAAAAGTGGAAGTGACCGCTCACTTTCACGAAGAGGGTTCCGTGCTCAAAGGGGACGCCGAGGGTTACTGCGACCGATTTGAGATCAACATATCAATAGATTCGGAAGAAAACATTGAAGAAATCAAACAGCTCATCCGCCTGGCGCATAAGCTGTGCTTCGCAGAAAAAGCCACCATCGGTTCGGTGCCGGTGACGGCCAGTCAGGAACTGAATGGCAAAATACTAGAAATGGATTAGCCGTTACGTGAGACGATATCCGCGATGGTCAGGTTGTGTCGAGAGGTAAGCTGGCTGTTCATCATCTGAATCTGTTTGCGCGGAGAATAAAACGCCTCACTCCAGCCGTAACCGGCACAGGCGGTGTCTGCGATGCAGTTGCCACTGTCGTCTTTGCCCCACCATGCCCGGTATTCTTCTTCCAGTTCGGGGCAAATGTGAAAACGGGGATCAGCAAAATGGGCGGAATAATAATAGTCAGGTGGAAGAGCGTTCAGCAGCGTCTCAAAAATGTGCACCCTTACCTTAACGTGTTTGGCGACTTCAGACTCCGCCAGCCGGCACAATCCGCGGATGGTCGAGAGCGGCGAAATCACCTCAATTTGTTCCAGGTGTTCAAAGCGCTCGTGCACCCTTGCCATGACCTCTTTCATCACCAACCCGCTGGCAATGCTGTCTGCCAGGAAGGCAACAGCAATCTTGTCTTTCTGATTGGCATCCAGGTCTTTGTCTTTAAAGAGAGTCATCTCCACCGAGCGGTTATACACCGGCACGGAGCTGTCAAAAACGTGGTGAGCATCAAGCACCACCTCGTCACAGAAATAGCCGAAATTGGCGTTGATGGCTTCAACCACCTGGTATTTTAACCCTTCACGCGCGATTGGAAAGACAGCCAGGTTCTGCTGTTGATATTTTTGGATTGTTGATGCCAGAGGCTGCGCATTGACCAATTGGTTAACCGCACTGCCAATCAACCTTCCACGCTCGGCGCCCAGGCAAAGCTGCCCGGGGATTCTTGCCAACCGGATGGAATCCATTCTGCTTTCATCCAGACCGACAAAGTTAAGCAGGTTTTTATCGGGGCTGTAATCGCGCAGATAAATAAACCTGGAGGTGGCTTCGTTGTGATAGAGCACCAGTTCGATGGCAGGGTTACCATCTATGCGCAGGTTGCCAGTACGGAAAAAACCGCCTCCTGTTTGCTGATTGCAGGGAGACGGTTCTTCGAGCTCCAGGGAGCCTTCTATTTGATGAGCAACATCTTCAGAAAATGCAAACTGATGATTAAATTGAGACATTGGCTTTCACTTTTAATAATTGGAGTAAGTTCCTTACAAAATAAAAGCAAGTCTCAGTGATGATTGCCTCAATGACCTGCCAAAGAGATTTTATCCCAATAACCCAAATTTGAAAATAAAAAAGGGAGACTTTTTTTCAAAACCTCCCTTTTTTAAGTTAATTGACCTGGTAAGGAACTTCGGTGATCACAATGTTCTTGCGGTTGAGAAGCGCCTTGCGCAAAGTCTCAGCTGTACGCATATGCAGCAGATTGGTCCACCAACGCATCGGCACAAACTGCGGTACCACAATGGTGATAATCTCATTTGGCGCCAGGATGATGGAGAGTTTATCAATATATTCCAGTAAGGGTTCCAAAAACAACCGATAGGGTGAGTTCAGAATAACCAATCGGCAGCCGTCTCCCCAATGTTCCCATTTGGCTTTGACCTTTTCTGTCTCAACCGGATCAGTGGCAATATGTACAACAGTAATATCATCTGAAAGAGCGCTGGCGTAATTCAATGCCGCCAGGGTTCCGCTGTGAACACCGCTGATGGGCATGATGATGCGATTGCGGCTGACGCGGCGAACAGCGGGGTGGTTTTCCAACGATAATTGTTTCGCCAGCTTCTGGTAATGATGATGAATCAGAAAGAAAATCGAGACCAGAACCGGAATGATGATAATAATAATCCAGGCACCGTCATGAAATTTTGTGACGGCAAAAATGATCATGACGATAAAAGTACAAATCGCACCAAAACCATTCACGATCATTTTGTGCAGCCAACCCTTGTCAAAACGTACGATTGATCCGGCTTCTACGAGCTCTTCATCTTTGTTAAGATGACCTGATTTCCACCACCGGTGTGCCATGCCAGATTGTGAAAGCGTAAACGAGAGGAATACCCCAATGGCATACAAGGGGATCAATTTTGTGACACTTGCCTGAAAAACGATCACTAGTAATGAAGCAAACAAAGCCAGGGCGACAATGCCGCTTGAAAAGACCAACCGACTGCCGCGGAAAGTTAATTGACGCGGCAGGAATCCATCACCGGCTTGTAAGGCGCCTAAACGCGGAAAATCAGCGAAAGCCGTGTTAGCTGCCATGATCAGAATGATGGTGGTCGAACTGATTGCCAATAAATACAACAAGCCGCGTCCCTCATAAATTGTGCGGAATAACTGTGAGACAACCGTCTCACTCTCGGCAGGTACCACCCCAACTTTATTGCTCAAATAAGTAATGCTCAGTAGCAAAGTACCCATAATTATTGCCATTAGGACTAATGTCGTACCTGCATTCTTGCTGCGCGGTTCTTTAAACGCTGTGATGCCGTTCGAAATAGCTTCCACACCGGTAACCGATGTAGTACCATTTGCAAAAGCCTTTAGCACCAGAAAAACAGTAAGAGGTTGAAGGATGGTTTCTTCGAGTATCGGGGGATTGGCAACCATGCCCAAATTTCCTGCAAAAAACCGAATAAAGCCAATAATTACCGTGATGAACATCATCGCCAGAAAGAAATAGGTCGGGATGGCAAAAGTGATGCCTGATTCCTTGACACCGCGCAGGTTGATCAACATGATGAGCAGAATCATAGCAACAGCTATCACCACCCGATACGGGTAAATGGCAGGATATGCCGAAACCAACTGCGCCACACCCGAAGAAATGGATACTGCCACGGTAAGAATATAGTCGGTAAGCAGTGCCGCGCCTGCTGTTTGCGCCGGTAATTCACCAAGATTGTCTCGCGCAACAATATAGGCACCGCCTCCGCCGGGATAGGCATGAATGGTTTGTTCATATGAAATGGTAAGAATTGTCAACAAACCGATAATGGCAATCACGATCGGCAAAGCCAGATGAACCGCGCTGGCACCCGCGGCAGCCAGAATGAGCATTAATTCTTGCGGCCCATACGCGACAGACGACATTGCATCCGAAGAGAAAACAGCCAGTCCCACCAGTTTTCCGATGGTTTGATGACCAGCATCGGCAGTTGCCAACGGCCGACCGATTAACAGCGATTGCAGATTGCGTTTGGGTTGATGCCCTGTGGTTGTTTCAAATAAATTCAATTGACCATCTTCGTTATACATGAATTGTTTTTGAGCCGCTTCTTTGCGGTCCCGTCCTTTCAACGATAAAAACTCTTCCAGATTATGGAAGAGTTTATCGAATTGGCATTAAGAACAACAAAAAGAAACTAAAAAAGTATAAGGAAAAAATAAAGAATGTTTAGTCTCCGGTTTTAAAGCGGTAACCCACCCCTGGGTCGGTCAACAGAACCTGGGGGTCATCCGGGTCAAGTTCAATCTTCTTGCGAAGCTGGCCGATGAAAACCCGCAGGTATTCAATATGGTCTGATTCTTCAAATCCCCATACATGCGTCAAAATGGCTTGATGGGTGAGCACCCGGTCAGCATGGGCTGCCAGGTATGAGAGCAATTTAAACTCAGTCACCGTCAACTTGATTTCTTCTCCATTTAATAAGGCGATGTGACCCGCAAGATCAATGGAGAGAGAACCTGCCTTGATCACCGTTTCTTTGTTGCCAATGGATTGTAAAGAATGGCGCAAAGCCACACGGATGCGGGCGAGAAGTTCCTCAATATTAAAAGGCTTGATGAGATAGTCATCCGCGCCTTTGTCGAGGGCTGCCACCTTGTCTCGCTCGCTATCACGCACCGAAAGGATGATGATAGGCACGGCAGACCATTCTCGGATTTGCTCGGTGATTTGAATGCCGTCCATATCGGGCAGGGTGAGGTCAAGGATGATAACATCGGGCGATTGCGAAGCTGCCAGGGCAAGGCCATGCTCTCCGGTTGAGGCTGAAATGACCTTGAATCTGCCAGCACTTAGGATGGTTTTCAACGCCCTCAAAATTTGGGGTTCATCATCGATTATCAAGATCAGGGGGTCTTTATCCATCCACGTCATCCTTTGGGATTATCGGCAGTACCCCGTCCAACGTAAGCGGCAAGGTGAGATTAAAGGTGAATCCTTCAGGGCAGTTTTCTGCCCAAATTTTACCACCGTGCGCCTCAACAATTCCTTTACAAATCGATAATCCCAGCCCGGTTCCGGTCACAGTGTCGGCACGAGTGACCCTGTAAAATTTATCAAAAATATGCTCCAGGTGTTCTTCAGGCACAGCCGGGCTTTGATTAATCATTTTAACCCAAACCACTTCTTCAATCTTCTTTGCTGAAACAGCAATGGGGGTCTGCGGCGGGGCATATTTGATGCTGTTGCTAAACAAATTGGTAAAAACCTGTCCCATCAACACGTAATCGGTGGGCACCAGGGGTAAATCAACTTCAAACTGGTATAAAACCAGATGCTGTTGAAGCTGACCTCGCATCTTACCTGCCACGCTTTTGATGATCTCAACAATGGAGTTCCATTGTTTTTTGGGTTTCATGGCGCCTGCCTCAATGCGTGACATGTCCAACAGATTGCCGACCAACAGATTAAGTTGATCGGTCTCTTCTTCTACGGTAGCAAGCAGTTCTGCCCGCGCGGCACTATCCCAGTCCACCGCGCCACTTCGCAAACTCGACGCGGACGCTTTGATGGCTGCCAACGGCGACCGCAGTTCATGAGAGACCGAATTAAGCAGAGAAGTTTTAATGCGGTCGCTTTCTTCAAGCACTTTAGCCAAATTTTCGCGTTTGATTAGATGAACGCGCTCAATCGCCAGCGCCCCCTGGTTGGCAAAGGCTGCCAACAATCGGGTTTCTTCCACCGACAGTTTTTCCTGATCCAGCCACAACCTGATTTCGCCCTCAGTACCTCGCGAAGTGAACATGGATAAAGACATATCGCAAATTCGGTCAATTTTTGGTTCCTCCGGAACTCTTAGCAGAACCGAGTCTTCGGGTTTTTTGTCATTCGTCTGAATTTCAACCTGGTCAAATTCAAATGTCTGCATCAATCGATCCGCCAGCACCCGCACAATGCTTTGAACATCTGTCAGGTTAGCCAAAGCTGAAATTAGTTCATACATGCGTGTGGCTTCAGCCTCGCGCATCATAGCCAGACTAGTGGCTTTTCTTGCCTGTGCAATAAACTGGCTCAATACCACTGCAACAATCAAAAAGACGATCAGTGTGATCAGGTCTTGGGTCTTGTGAATCAACAGCGTGTAATACGGCGAAATGAAGAAGTAGTTAAAGGTAAGAAACGCAAGCAGCCCGGCCAGAATGCCCGAAGACATGCCCCATAGCACGGTGCAGAGCAGCACCGGAAGCAGAAACAGCAAAGCGATCACCTGGGCTTCGAGAAAACTCTCGATCCATTTTAAAATAAGGGTGACCATGGCAATGATGATCACCGTGCCAAAATTAGAGATTATCACCCGCGCGGTTCTGTTTTTAAAATTGGATAGGTTTTGCATATCTTTTAATTATATTGCACATCGAAGCATGAAAATCGCCGAAAATTTAGCCTTTGTTAACCTTTTGTTAGAGTTTTGCCTGCCAAAGAGTCATTTCTTGACCTGTTTTTTCAGGCATGGTATCATTATTGTCATTGATTTAGCACTCTAATGCGTCGAGTGCTAAAAATGAAAAATGAATGAATTAACTGATCGTCAACGGCTGTTACTCTCTCTGGTCATCCATGAGTACATCCAATCGGCTAATCCGGTTGGATCAAAATTCGTGGTGGAACAATACAACCTGGATATGAGTTCAGCAACTGTGCGCAACGAACTGGCTGAACTCACCGAGTTGGGCTACCTGAGGCAACCCCATCTATCCGCAGGACGCGTACCAACGGAAGACGGCTACCGCCTTTTTGTCAGTCACATCCTGCACGAGTCGGAATTGCCTGAATCCATGCGCCGCACGATCAGCCACCAGTTCTATCAGATGCGCCAGGACGTGGAACAATGGACGCGGTTGGCAGCTTCAGTTCTCGCCCACCAATCCAAAGGGGCTTCATTGGTAACCGCCCCCCACCCTGACGAAGCACATTTCAAACATATCGAATTCATCGTCTCGCGTGGAAGACAAGCCTTAATGGTGCTGGTCTTGCTGGGTGGAGAAATCCTTCAGCGTTTTATCACCCTGGCTGAACCTGTATCACAGGAAGTTCTTTCAACGATCGCTCACCGCTTCACCACTCTGTTTGAGGGCAAAACGGTAGCCAAGATTGAAAAGCTAAACACCTGGGTGAATAATTTGGATCAGGAACTTTTCGATCTGGTGTGTGAAGAGATGAAACAAGCCAACTCAATGGTTTCAGGTGAGTTGGTACTGGACGGCCTGACCAACGTGCTGGCAGAACCAGAGTTTTCTGGCTCCGACGAAGCCCGCCGCGCTTTGCGTGTGCTCGAAGAGAAACCCCTGCTTCACGACATCCTTTCACACACGGTTTTACAGGGATCGTCTGTCGGCGGGGTGCAGGTTCTGATTGGCGGTGAAGGCATGTACGACGCGTTATCGCAGTGCTCCATCGTTTTGGCGCGTTACGGCACACCTGGCCTTGCCACAGGAACACTGGGGGTTTTAGGCCCCATGCGCATGCCATACAGCCGTACCATATCCATCGTTCGTTTTTTGTCCGGTCTGTTGAGTGAATTAGTAACCGAGACAATGACTGAGTAAACCATCGCCATTGAGGTGAAAAAAATGGAAGAACACCACAAAAAAACAGCTCCAAAAAAATCTTCAGCGGACCACAGCCAAGAAAAAGAGAAACAAACTGGCACGTTTCCGGTTGAAGACACCCAGTTCACCCCCGAAGTATCGCTTGAAAAGTTTGAATCTTTAAAAGCAGACCTCGAAAAAGCCGCCAAAGAAGCCACCGGCAACCTGGATGGCTGGCAGCGTGAACGGGCGGAATTTGTCAATTACAAGAAACGCATCGAACGCGAAAGCACCACACTGCGTAGCACGATTACCGGAGATGTTATTAAGAAATACCTGGTAGTCATGGATGACCTCGACCTTGCCATAAAAAACAAACCAATCGAGGGTGAAGGCGCCGTGTGGGCTGAAGGTATTGAATTGATTGTGCGCAAGCTGCAGAACATTCTCGACAACGAGGGTGTCGAACGGATCAACGAGAACAAAGTTCAGTTTGATCCAAATTTTCACGAAGCAATTTCAAATGAAGAGAGCACCGAGTTTGCCAGCGGAGAGATCATTGAGGTCGTCCGTCAGGGCTACAAACTTGGAGACCGAATTTTGCGCCCGGCAATGGTTCGGGTAGCCCGATAGGAGACAAAAAAACATATGGCAAAAATCATTGGCATTGACCTCGGCACCACCAACTCAGTAGTCGCAGTCATGACCGGCGGTGAGCCGGTTGTCATCCCCTCCGCGGAAGGCGAACGTCTTGTCCCCTCCGTGGTGGCAGTCAACAAAAATCACGAACGCGTTGTCGGACGCACCGCCCGCAACCAGGCAATCGTCAACCCCGAGAACACTGTTTTCTCGATCAAACGCTTCATGGGACGCAAATTTAGCGATCCCGAAGTTCAGCAAACCATTAGCCGGGTTCCATACAAAGTAACCGCGGCTTCCAACGGCGACGTACGTGTCGTCCTTGACGGCAAGGAATACAGCCCCCCCGAAGTCAGCGCTATGATCCTGGGCAAGCTCAAAGCGGATGCCGAAGCTTATCTGGGTGAAACTGTCACCCAGGCAGTCATCACTGTGCCCGCCTACTTCAACGACGCCCAGCGTAACGCCACCAAAGACGCCGGCCGCATTGCCGGATTGGAAGTGCTGCGTATCATCAACGAACCGACTGCTTCTTCACTGGCTTACGGCCTCGATAAAAAGAAAAACGAGATCATCGCCGTATATGACCTGGGCGGCGGCACCTTTGATATTTCAGTTCTCGATGTCGGCGAGGGTGTCTTCCAGGTACGTTCCACCAACGGTGATACCTTTCTTGGCGGCGATGACTTCGATCAGCGTATCATGGACTATTTGATCGATGAGTTCAAAAAATCCAACAGCATTGACCTGCATAATGACCGCCAGGCACTACAACGCTTGAAAGAAGCCTCAGAGAAAGCCAAAATTGAGCTTTCGACCACCCAGCAGACTGAGATTAACCTGCCTTACCTTACTGCGGATGCCAGCGGTCCGAAACATTTAGTTTTGACCCTCACCCGCGCCAAACTCGAGCAATTAACCGGCGATCTGATTCAAAAGACCCTCAACCCGATCCGCCGCGCGTTGTCTGACGCCAACTTGAAAGCTTCAGAGATCAACGAAGTTGTTTTAGTCGGTGGTATGATCCGCATGCCCGCCGTACAGGAAGCCGTTCGCAAGGAATTTGGCAAGGACCCCCACAAGGGTGTGAATCCTGACGAAGTCGTTGCTGTAGGCGCCGCCATCCAGGCTGGTGTGTTGGGCGGCGAAGTGAAAGATATATTGCTGCTGGATGTCACACCCCTGACTCTCTCCGTTGAGACCATGGGCGGCGTATCCACTCCATTGATCGAGCGCAACACCACTGTCCCCACCCGAAAGAGCCAGATCTTTTCGACTGCCTCTGACTCCCAAACCCAGGTTGAAATTCACGTCCTGCAGGGTGAGCGCCCCATGGCTGCTGATAACAAATCTTTGGGCAAATTTACCCTGGATGGCATCCCGGCTGCCCCGCGCGGCATTCCGCAAATTGAAGTTACCTTCGATATTGACGCGAACGGCATCATCAACGTGACCGCCCTCGACAAAGCCACCAACCGCAGCCAGCACATCACTATCACAGCTTCGAGCGGTTTGAGTGAATCTGAAATCAAGAAAATGAAAGAAGAAGCCGAGGCTCACGCCGAGGAAGACCGCAAACGCAAAGAGCTGGTTGAGAACCGCAACAACGCAGACAACGCGGTTTATACAGCTGAAAAATTGATCAAGGAAAACGGCGACAAGGTCCCGGCTGAGATCAAAAAAGAAATCGAAGAGGATATCAACGGCGTCAAAGCAGTACTCAACACCGACGACGTGGAAGGCATGAAGAAAGCCACCGAAAAATTACAGCAGACCATTCAGAAAGTCGGCGCAAGTATGTACCAGCAGACTGGCGGCACCACGCCTCCAACGGGTGGTCCTGCCGACGGCGGAGCTGCTGGCGCGGGTGATACTGGCACCGCTCCTGGTGGGGATGCAGGTGATGTTGTGGATGGCGAATTTAAGGCTGTCTAGTTTCAGTTAGCACTTGTTCAGTTTGGCATTCCCTGGTCAAAAGGGAGTGCCAAACTGTAATGTATTAATCAGGATGATTATGACCTCAACTAAACCAGTTGCCACCGCAAAAAACATTCTTCGCTTGTTCATCGCCCTGTGGTTTTTACTGGGTTGGATCAGCCATCTTTACCTGGTCGTCACCAATCCGGAGACTTACCGCATATTTGGCGATTCAGCCCTCATTCCAGCTTACACAACCCTCTGGAATAATTTCGTGATGCCCAACATTACGATTTTTGTGATTCTATTGATGATTTTTGAACTCACCGTTGGCTGCCTGATCAGTTCCAAAGGCAAATGGGTAAAAATTGGCCTGGTTTTCGCGGTATTGTTCAGTCTCTTCCTCATCCAAATGGGGTTGAGCTATACCACCCCCGATATTTGGGTGAACTTCGCGGGCAATCGGCTGCCCAACATCATCTTCATTGCATTGATAATTCCCCTGTTTTGGGGAAATTACGACAAGAGCCTGCCCCAGGTCATCAAAGGCTGGTTCACTAAGAAAAGAAAATTACAGCATTGATCCAAACGATCAATTCGCTTTAACCAGTTGAACTCCCCCAGGAAAGGTTGGCGGAATGGCGACTCAAAGAGATTATTATGAAATATTAGGGGTTTCACGCTCGGCTTCAGCCGAAGATCTGAAATCCGCTTTTCGCACGTTGGCACGTAAGTATCACCCCGATGTCAACAAGGAACCCGACGCTGAAGAAAAGTTCAAAGAGATCAACGAGGCATACGCCGTGCTCTCTGATGCCGACAAACGCCGTGCCTACGATCAGTTCGGCCATGCGGGCGTTAACGGCGCCGGCGGCGTGCCAGACTGGAGCACCATGGATTTTGCCGACATCTTCGGCGAGTTCTTTGGCTTTTCCACCGGCTCAAGCCGGCAGCGTCAAAACGCCCCCCGGCGCGGCGCGGACCTCAGCTATACCACCGTGCTGACTTTTGAAGAAGCCGTCTTCGGGGTTGAAAAAGAGATCGAAATCACCCGAGACGAGGTCTGCGAAACCTGCAAGGGCAAGGGTTCGGAACCCGGATCCACACCGGTCAAATGCAGCCAGTGCGGCGGTCGCGGAGAAGTGCGCCAGGTGAGACAAACCTTTTTGGGTTCCATGGTGCAGGTGACCACCTGCCCCAATTGCGGCGGTCGCGGCGAGATCATCTCTCACCCCTGCCACACCTGCAAGGGCCGCGGGCTGGAACGCAAGACTGTGAAGAAGAAAATTCCCATCCCCGGCGGTGTGGATACCGGCACCCAGATTCGTCTGGCAGGTGAAGGTCAGCCCGGCGTCAACGGCGGACCCACCGGCAACCTATACATGGAAATTAAGGTCAAGGATCACCAGTATTTCAAACGCAAAGGCAACGATATTTTGCTCAATTTGAACATCAATATCGCCCAGGCAGTGTTGGGCGCTGAACTGGAAGTACCCACTGTTGACGGTCCTACCAAGTTGACCGTCCCAGCCGGAACCCAGCCCGGCAAGGTGTTTACCATGCGCGGCAAAGGCAGCCCCATTCTGCGGTCAACCGGCCGCGGCGATCAGCTTGTTGTCGTAAACGTGGAAGTGCCCAAGAGTCTGTCAGCCGAACAACGCAAGCTTTTCGAACAACTGGCTTCCACCCTGGGAACCGAAGTCAAACCGCAGGAAAAAAGTTTTCTGGATGTATTAAAGGATGTGCTCGGTGGATAACGCAAAATGGCTTGAAATCTCACTCACGGTCGATGGCGAACTGGCTGAAGCCGTGGCAGAAATACTGGACCGCTTCTCCGCCAACGGCGTGGTGGTGGAACAGAACGTGAAATATAACGACGCTGAAGACCTCGGCACGCCCTACGGACCGATGAAGGTGTATGGTTATCTTTCAATTGATGATCAACTGGAAGAAAAACGCGCCAAGCTGGAACAGGCGTTATTTTACCTGAACGCCATCCGTCCATTGCCGCAACCGGTTTTCAAAGAGATCGCCGATCAAAACTGGATGGCCGCCTGGAAGGAACACTACCATCCAATTACCATCGGCAAGAAACTGGTAATTTTGCCCGCCTGGATTGAGCAAACGGATTTCTCACGCTTGGCGGTGAAGATTGATCCCAGCATGGCGTTCGGCACCGGCACCCACCCCTCGACCCAGCTTTGCCTGCAATGCGTCGAAGATTACACCCGTGAAGGCGAGCCGGTGATTGACGTCGGCTGCGGATCGGGCATCCTTTCAATCGCGGCGCTCAAACTGGGCGCCAGCATGGCGCTTGCCGTGGACATTGACGAAGAATCCGTCAAAGCCACCGTGGAAGCCTGCGTGGATAATGATGTTGCGGATCGCCTCGAGGCTGGTCCCGGTTCGGTTGCAGAGATTCTGAAAGGCGATTTCAGCCTGAAAGAAGCCCCCGTGGTGCTGGCAAACATCCTGGCGCCTGTGTTGATCCGCTTGTTTGATGGCGGCATGGCTGACCTGATCAGCCCCGGCGGCGAGATTGTGCTGGCAGGCATTCTCGAAGAGCAGGGAGCCGGAGTGCGCGAATCCGGCGAGAAACACGGCCTGACCTTTGTGGAAGAACGCCATTCCGGCGACTGGGTGGCGTTGGTGATGCGAAAATAATCAGTAATTAGTAATCAGTAATCAGTAATCAGGGAAACCCGGAAGTTAAAAGTGATATTTCCGGGTTTTTGTTATCAA
>CAYXWV010000067.1:0-12779 GCA_964468875.1 uncultured Anaerolinea sp.
TATTGATATCCCTTACCTTTGCATTTGAAATTTATTGTATGCTACAATTTTAATATTACCGAGGTTAAGAAGATGCCGGGAAAGACGATCCTTTACATCGAAGACAATCTTGAGAACCGGATTTTAGTGCGAAGACTTCTCACCTCCGAATCATACCAGCTTGTTGAAGCCACCAATGCGTTTGAGGCGGTGGACGCGCTTCGTCACTGCAAACCCGACCTGATCCTCATGGATATCAACATCCCTGACGTAGACGGCTATACTTTGACAGCCAAATTAAAAACTGTACCAGGGGTTAAGAATATTCCCATAATTGCTGTGACTGCCAACGCTCTGCGTGGAGATCGTGAAAAGACACTCAAAGCCGGATGCGATGGCTACATTGAAAAACCCATCGATGTTGATACCTTCTTAACTCAAATTGCCTTTTTTCTGAATCTCAAGCCTTGATCACTGCTTCATGGACAATTACAAAATGATATCTCTCAACTTTTCAGAAAGAAGTTAGAAGTAACCAGAGAAAACATGTCCACTCAAGCGAAAAATCCGATTTCACCTAAAGAAATTATCCCGGCTGATCGAAGTGTTGCCGTTTTAACACTTTTGATGGATGTTGAAAATTATAAAGGCAATCAAACCGGGTTATTAAAGTTGATTCTTGATCATCTGAAGTCGAATTTTGATTATGCTGAAGCATCCATTTATCTTCTCGATCATGAAGTTAAGAGTTATGAGTTATTCTTTGGCCAAGAGGCACCAACCTCGGAATTCCACGCAAAACTGCCCCCCAAATCACCAGTAGCACAATGCCATCAAAATAGGAACCCGGTGATCAATCAAAAAGGTTCATTTGTTCATGATAACCCGAGAGAAAAATTACTTCGCAAGAATAGGGTCAGTCTTTGTCTACCGCTGTTCTCGCTTTCTAATACACACGGCGTTCTCGAAGTTTTTTCAGAGATGGATGATTTTTTCTCGACTTCTGAAGTGGAATTTCTTGAAAAACTTTGTTTATTGATATCATCGATCCTGTCAAGCGCAGAACTCTATGAGAACAATCTACAATATTCTGAACGGATTCAGCGCGTATTCAGTATCACAGACGATATAAATTTACAGCCAGGTGCAGACAACATCATACGTCGGACCGTTGTCACATTAAGCGTAATGTTCCCTGATAGCCGCATTGCCTTTCTCTGCCCCGAAACCGGCGGCACATTGAGAGTGCGTTCTTATACTGGTTATTCAGACACAGACGGCAATACACTGCGGCTACGCCCCGGCGGAATCATCGAGAAAGCATCCATTAACTTTCAGCCTCAGCGAATCACTGACATCCAAAAGCAAAAATCCGGTGAAGGCTTGTCGCCAGACTCTCGATCAGTTCTGGTAGTTCCCGTCCATTTTGAAGGGTCGCTGCTTGGAGTAATAAACCTTGAAAACACAAAAGTTGATGCTTTTTCAGAAGATGATTTCAAAATCGTAAACATCTTATCGAACCATATCGCTCCTTATATATCTACTCAAGCCCGCCAAGATCAAAACGGCCTTCAAGGAGATTTTCGGCAACAACTATACGAAGCTTCCGAAAAAATAAGAAAATCGTCTGATATTGAAACCATTATGCGTGTGGCTGCAGAAGCAATCAGCAATACACTGAAAATTCCCAAAGCCACCATCCTCGTTGATTGGAAGGCGTTACTGAAGAAGCCCTCATCTGACAACAAGGAGAGCCTATGAAAAACCAGTCAACCAGACCGCTTTCTTCTGATGAACCCATCCGGATAACCTCATCTGAAACGACCAGAAACTGGCACAACGCGGCTTTACAAGCCTGCTTATATATATTTCTGTCGTTAGGAATGATCAGCACCGCATTAGCCCTCCAACCTTCCTTTATCAATTCCAATAAAGTTTTCCTTTACGCCTCAATCTCGTTTACTCTTCTCTCTCTAATTCTTCTGGTTTTTCGTAAGCTTCCCCACCCTGTCAGAGTCAGTTTAGGAATTATTTCATATTTTATTTTTTCAAATGTACTGTTCCTTGAATATGGTTGGCGCGGACTTTCGCTCACTGCTTTACTGGGTTTTTCTTTCGTTTGTTCATCACTATTAACAAAAAAAATCGCCATTTTTGGCTACGGGATCACTCTTCTTAACCTGGTCTTTTGGTCCAACTTTGCTTATGCTGATTTAGCCTCGCTTACGTTCACCTCTTTTATTTTTGAAATCATTTTGGTCGTAATATGCGGTTTAATTGGCAACTTATTGCTCATAATGCTTCACGACCGTTTATATGAAACTTCAGTACAGTCCTCCAAGATTCGAGGAAGATCTTCAGATGGTAAAGAAAATGAGCCCATCAATAAAAAAGATACCGAGATTTTTACCCAAAACTCATTCGAGATTTGCCAAACGCTGAATTCCGTTCAGGAACCTCAATTCGCCCTAAAAAAAGCGGTTGATCTTGTAATAGAGCATTTTAATTTATATTTTTCAGGGATCTATTTACTCGACCAAGCCCAGGAATATGCTGTTCTTATTTATGGATCAGGAGATCCCGGCAAAAGGATGCTTACTTCAAGTTACCGTTTAGCTTTGGCTGGGACCTCGCTGGTCAGCAAAGCCATCAGGGAAAAACAGACTGAGTCCACCATCGACAATGAACCTTCCAATGATTTCCGCGCGTTGGAAAATCCATTTTTACCTGAATCAACCGGAGAGATGGTTATCCCCTTTATCAAAGCCGGCGAAGTGATTGGCGCTTTAGATATTCATTTTTCCGCTGAGAGTCAAATAGATGAAAATATCCGGACTCGTTTTGCCGAGATCGCTGAACTCTTTTCGCTTTTGTTATCCAATATCAATACACTGCAGCCATTACGATCAAGAAGTATTAACACGCATACTTCTGCTCCTACAAATGAGCCAGGCATTACAGAATTAACCTACGAAAACCCTTCTCTTTTTGGAGCCTCTGAAAAAAAATCTCACATGGAATACCCGATCGTAGTTGATAATCAAAAAGTAGGCAGTTTTGATCTCGAAGTTCTTGGAAATGGTCTTTCACCCGATCAACTCAACTTTATAAAAGCAATTTCAGACCAAACCGTTTCCGCATTAAGAAACACAAGTAAATTCGAGTATTCCGTTCGCCAAACTGAAAGAGATAAAAAATTGCTTGAAATTACCTCGAAAATTCATTCAACAACTGATTCCCAAAAGATGCTTCAAATTGTTCTTGAAGAGATAAGCCAAACACTGGGCGTGAAAAAAGCGCAAATTGTGTTAAATGTTCCTGAAATGCCCCGTGATGAAGAATATCAATCATCTGAAACTTTATCTTTTTCACGTAAACGGACCACCGGTGAGCTCCATGAACCATGAGAATGGCGGCTGAATGACCTGTATAATTTCAATCGCGAATGAAAAAGGCGGTGTAGCAAAAACCACCACGGCGCTTTCTCTGGGTGGAGCGCTTGTTGAACTCGGATATCAAATCTTATTAATTGATCTTGACCCGCAAGCAAATTTATCACTTGCCCTTGAGCTTGAACCAAATCCATTGGCCAAATCATTCATCAATTTGATCATGGAAGATATGCCATTGGAAACAACGATCAAACCCACATCAATTGAAAAACTCGATCTTCTTCCAGCCAACAAAGAGCTTGGTCTTTCTGAGAGGGTCCTTCCTTCTCGGTCGGGTTATGAAACCTTGTTATCCAACATAATTCAGAAAACACACAAATCGTACGACTTTGTGTTGATTGATTGTGGACCATTTCTGGGTGCGTTGACCATGAACGCATTAATGGCATCAAATCTATTGATTCTTCCAACTCAGGCGGAATATTTCTCTGTTTTCGCCCTTCGGAATATGATGGGGCTTATCCGTCAGGTGAGAGCAAAAGGAAACCCAAAACTTCGTTATCGATTGCTAATTACACTTTTTGACAAACGCAATGGAATTCATCGTATGCTATCGGAGCATTTGCACAATACATTCACTGGTGGTGTATTGGATTCAATAATTGAGGTAGACACAAAACTACGTGAAAGCCCTATTGCTGGCTTGCCCATTAATTATCATTCAGAAAAAAGTCGCGCTGCCACACAATATCGCTCCCTGGCTCAGGAGATTCTCCAATATGTCAAAAAGTAAAATCAACGAGCGCCTTGTTAAATTTTTCGCCAGCATCAATAGCGATGAGAAACACTCGCTTTTTGAAAATTCTGATACAAAGGCAATTGGTTTTTTATGGGAAACTGATTCCAATGGCATCTACACTAAATGCGAAAAACAAGTCAGCGAAGTAATCGGCTTTACTCCTGATGAAGTCATTGGCAATCCATTGGTTTCATTCCAATTACCGTTTACCGAACAGGTCAGATTTCGAGAGATCTTACACAATGCCAGCTTCCCTTTGGAAATTGAGGTGATCTTTCAGACCAAAGATAAAATCAATCAGAAATCAAGACTTACCATATTTCAAAAATTGGACAAAAACCAAAACCTATCAGGTTATCGTGGGTTTTGTGAACAATTATTGAGCAAACAACAAATCCAAACAGCAGGTTTGGATTCATCTTCATTGAAAACCGAAATCTCATCTGATGAATCTGCAACATCGAAAAAAAGGTCCAAGAAATCTCGTTCTGAAAAATCCAGTGTTCCCACTCATGAAAAAAAGAAGTTGTCTACCAAAAAATTAGTTATTTCAGACCAGGATCGTGAAAACGGTAAAAAAGAAGATACCCAAAAGCTATCCAAGAGAGAGAAATCCACGCAAAATCTAAAACCATCCTTAACATCGCCTTTATCAGAAAAAAAGGCTGAAAGTGACTCCAATCACAGGGGAATTCCATCCTCTTCAAGAGATATAAACGGTGTTGCTTTCGTCGGGGATCATTTTGAACCATCCGTCTCAGTATGGACAGCTCAAGCTCAAACCGGCTTTGATGAAAACAATCTGGTTTCCATTTCTTCTGACCAGGGCACCCCGGCAATTTTGGCAGCGCCCATCAAGCTTCAGGATGAGAAATCCGGCTTGATAGAAATCATTGACGATCAAACCAATCGAGTTTGGACAACTGAAGACCACCAGTTTATTCAAGAAGTTACCCGTCAGTTGGGTCTTGCCCTTGAAAACACTCGGCTTTATTCAACCATTCAACGGGAGCTTTCTGAAAGAGTAAAGGCAGAAAGAGAAGCATTACGCCGAAACAGAGATTTAACCAACCTGAATGTCATGAGCAAGGAATTAAACAAACTGGTCAGTAAAAAGGAGCTTTACGAAACTGTATCAGAATTACTTCAAGAAATGATGTCTAGTGAAAATATTCTTATCGCAATTCATGATAAGGAAAAGAACCTTTTATCGTTTCCGGTATGCGTGGTAAATTCCATAAAAATGAATCTATCCTCCAGACCACTTGAAAACGGTTATCAGGAAAAAATCCTTGATTCGAGAGAACCTCTACTAATAAATCGTAATCTGAACGTTTCACTTGCGGAAAAGGAAATAGATCACTCAACTTATTTACCGCTTTCTTTACTGGCGGTTCCCTTAATTGCTAACGACCAATCTCTCGGCGTTATTTCCATATTTAATTATCAAAATGAGGATGCTTTCGACCAAATACAGGTGGAAATGCTTTCGAGCGTTGCTTCACAGATAGCGACATCTTTGCAGAATATCGACCTATTTTCTGATGTTAGCGATGCATTAGGAATAATAAAAAAACGGCAGAGAATTCAATCGTTAATTACAGATGTTGTTGCTCGATTAGGAAACAACGGGTCCTCCGAACTTCATTACCTTCTGGAGACATTGCGTCAAGCCTCAGATTGTGAATCTGTATTTTTTGCTAAGACTCAGTTGAATGAAAATGGAGAATACTGCTGGTATATCACAGCGACCACTGAACCTCATTCTTCAGAATCAGAAACCCAACGAAAAGACAACATCCCATTACGAGTGAATGATTTCTCCAACTGGACCAATCATCTCAATAAAAATGGATGGTTTATTTGTTCATATGACTCAGCTTCAGAATCTGAAAAACAGTTTTTTGAGTTCAACAAATTGTGCTCAATCCTTTTGCTTGCAGTTAACTGTCATGAGAATGAACCGTGTTGTTTGTTGATGTTAAACAGTTGTCGCTCAAACAAGGAATGGGACGAAGAATTAATTGATCTTTTACGAGTGGCGAGTGGCGCGTTTGGAAACACATTAATTCGAGAAAGCCTTCTCGAAAAACTGCAAAAATCGTTGATTGAAACTGAAAACCTATATGCGGCTTCACACCGTGTGGCATTATCAGATAACATGCAAGATATGCTTGGTGCCATCATTTCCAGCGTCTCAGAGTCAAGCATCACCCGGGGTGAGATAATTTTATTCGATTATGATCTTTATGGGAAAATTTCAAGAATGATTGTCATTGCCAATTACCACAATGGTGAAGGAAGCCCACCATTTGAAATTGGAATTGAATATCCTCTATCTCCATTTGTTCCCATTTTTTCCTGTCAATTTCCTATATATGTTGATGATATTCAATATTGGAATGCAGAAGACGCCATCAAGGACTCTCTCAAAAATCAAAATATACTCTCGCTGGCTCTTTTGCCTCTATGGAGCGGTAGTGTTCAAATTGGAATTCTGAATCTACAAACCTGTCATGCATATCAATTCACCAATCTGGAAAAAAGAAGCTATCCCCCTTTAATTGATCAAATGGCTACTGCCATTCAAAATATGCGTCTTTTTGATAGCACACAAAATGCTCTGGCAGAAACAGAATTGCTCTACAAAATTTCGAGTGGCATAACAAAATCAGCCAATATGGAAGAGTTGATTAACCTGATCGGTGAACAAGCCATGCCCAGAAATTGCGATTCAATGTTTTTATATCTGGTGTATCGCGAACGCACATCCGAAACATCAGAATATGATCTGGCTGGGTCTTATGCCCTTGAAGGAATTTCCACTTCCATCAGTCAGAGAATTTCAACCAGCGCAATTCCATTCATCCGTTTTCCCTCAACTGACCCCACAATTATTCAAGACACCAGCAAAATCGAACTTTCGTCAACTGGTCAAAACTTCTTCAATCATTCAAAGCTAAAATCAGCCTATATCATTCCCCTCCAAACGGCAAGTAATCCCGTCGGGTTTATTATCGCCGGTTCTCATCAATTAGCCAAACTTGATGAAAAAGAATCACACACATTACAAATTATTGGAAACAATGTTGCTGTCGCCATTGAACGCCAAAGGCTTTTATTTGAAGCACAAAGACGTGCATTAGAATTGCAAACCGCTGCAGAAATTGCCCGAGACACCACCAGCACATTATCACAAGATATTCTACTTAATCGCATAGTAAATTTGCTCAAAGACCGTTTTGGCTATTACCATTGCTCGATCTTCTTGATTGATGATGAAAATAAATATGCTGTTATAAAGGAAGCAACTGGTGAAGCAGGAAAACTAATGAAACAGAACAATCACAAATTGGCAGTCGGATCCAAATCGGTGATTGGAACATGCCTCGCCAGCAGGCAACCAGTAGTTGTAAATGATACCTCGCTCAGCCCGGTTTTTTATCCCAACCCGTTGTTGCTGGAAACCAGATCCGAAATGGGTATTCCCTTGAAAATCGGTGGAAGAATTATCGGTGCTCTTGATCTTCAATCAAAAACCACCAATTCGTTTTCAAATAATGAGATCGCCGTTCTTAATATTCTTTCTGATCAAATATCCGTTGCGATTGAAAACGCGAGAGCGTATGCTCTTTCTCAGCAGGCAGTTCAAGAAATGCGCGAACTGGATCGTGTGAAAAGTCAATTCTTGGCAAATATGAGTCACGAATTACGTACCCCGCTCAATTCTGTAATTGGTTTTTCTCGTGTCATTCTTAAAGGGATTGACGGCCCGATCAACAAAGTGCAAGAACAAGATATCACCTCCATCTATAATTCTGGAATGAATTTATTGAACATGATCAATGAAATTCTTGATCTTTCGAAAATTGAAGCTGGGAAAATGGAGCTTCAACTGGAAGAAATCAGTCTGATTGATGTGATAAAGAAAGCAGTCTCAACTGCCACTGGGTTAATAAAAGACAAACCTGTCGAATTAATAGAAGTGATTCCTGATGGTCTGCCAACCATTAAAGGGGATCAAATCAAACTCGGCCAGGTTGTGCTGAACCTGCTTTCCAATGCCATTAAGTTCACTGAAAAAGGGCCAATCAGAATTGAAGCAGCCCTTTCAAAAGTAGTCAACCAGAACCCGGAAATAAAAGTGACCGTTACAGACTCTGGAGTTGGAATTGCGCCAGAAGATCAACCTAAATTGTTCCAACGCTTTTCTCAGGTTGACGATTCTCCCACACGCAAGACAGGCGGCACTGGCCTTGGACTTTCCATCAGCAAGTCTCTCATCGAAATGCACGGAGGAAAAATTGGTCTGGAAAGTAGTGAACCAGGCAAGGGCAGTACATTTTTCTTTACCCTGCCTGTAAGCGGGTTAACCAAAGGACTTGATGCCTCTCATCTCGCACATGGAGAAAACGTGATTCTCTCCATTGATGATGATCCTCAGGTGATCGAATTGTATGAAAGATTTTTGAGAAATTACGGATTTGAAGTGGTCGGCTTAACCAGTCCATCCAAAGCCCTCGAAAAAGCGCTTGAGTTAAAACCCTTTGCCATAACCCTCGATATAATGATGCCTGAAGTTGACGGATGGCAGGTTTTAAGCAACCTTAAACAAGATGAACGCACTCGTGATATTCCTATTTTGGTCTGTTCGATCGTGGAGGATGAAGAAAAAGGCTTTAATCTGGGCGCTTCTGAATATCTTGTTAAGCCTTTTCTCCAGGGTGACCTGATTAACGCAATTCACCGTATAAATCGCGACAACTCATCTGTTGAAGTTCTAATCATTGATGACGACCCTGATGATCTTAAATTTGTAAAGAAAATGGTAGAAGCAGAACCAAGTTTCCACCCAACCTTGGCTCAAGGTGGAAATTCAGCATTGGATATTTTGCATAATCTGACTCCGGATCTGATCATTCTAGATCTTTTTATGCCTGATATGAATGGATTTGAATTGCTTGAGCATTTCAAGAGTGAACCCAGGCTATCTAAGATTCCAGTAATCGTTCTTACCGGTGCCGAATTATCACCTGAACAAAAAAACCAACTGACAGAATCAAGCAAGGCATTATCAACTCACGGTCTTCTCAAGGAAAGTGATATCTTAAAAAATATGGAAGAAGCGCTGAACAGAATAAAGTCTCTTCAGCATTAATCACATCTTTTCAATAATTATCAATCATTGAAGCTTCATCGCAGAAATCATAATCTCAGATATCTGTGGTGAGGCTTTATTGTAAAGGAGGGATAGATGAAATTGAGGAATATTCTCCGGGGTTTTTTATTTCTTTCACTTGTTTGTTTTCTTGCTTCATGTAACAAATCGCCCAATCAAAATTGGGAAGAACCGAAAGATCAAAATGTGGATATCACCCTCCTGAACCAACAACCATCAAGTACCCCACAATTACCTTTTGATGAGGAGCCACATCCATTGTCCATATCCGAAACGGGTTTATCTCCTTCTAACGGAAGTAAAATGGTTTGGATGGATCAGAGTTCCTTTGTCTATTTCGAAGACTCGGTTTCAAACTCAGAAACAACAAATCAAAACGAATCATTCACTCAGGGGCAAGAAGTATTTTCAGGTTTCTGGATTCAAAGTGAAATGGTGTCTTACCAACAATACTCCCGCTGCATAAGTGATGGTAAATGCAGCAATCCTGATAATACTCTGAAAAATGTTTTTGGTATTGAAGATTTAGTTACTGAAAACGAACCCATTACGGGTATCACTTGGTTTCAAGCCCAAAATTACTGTTTGTATATTGGCGCCCGGCTGCCCACAAATGCAGAATGGGAGATTGCCAGTCAAGCTAAAAATATAGATGCTTTTCAAAATCAGTTGCTTGAGTGGGTAAATGACAGACCTGATGCGGATGTAACACAGATCTCATCAGAAACAACCATTAATGACTTTTCGAAAGGAGATCAAAGAGTCATACGAGTAATTGGAAATCAAGAGTTAAGCTCATTAAATCCATCTACAGCTCAAGCTGATTTAGGGTTTAGATGTGTTCTCTCATCTGATCTTTTTCATGTCGCTTATGCACCTTCTTGTTACCTAGCTCCGAAAAGTAGTCATTTGGCAAACCAACCCACCAGCACACCCTGTCCTAATCCTCCCGTAATGATTTCGGCATCCTGCCAACCTTCAGGAACAATTCCCGAAATATCAATCACGATTGATCTGGGAGAAGATGCAATGGATAGAATCCATTCCATCACAGCGAATGATTACACATTGGATTGTGAAGTAGCTTACACGATTTCTGGAAAAACTGAATATCATTGTTCTTCAATATCACTGTTACAAGGCCAAAAGGTGGCGGTAGATTACTGCTTTGATAGAAAACTTCGCCCCATTGAAAAATTTTGTTCGCCAGGATACCAAATAAATCAAAAGAGCGGTTTATGTGAATTACTCAACAGTAGTTTGCCGTCTTCCCCTTGCCCAACAGGTTATACAGAACTATCACCTTCTACTTGTATCCCTCTGCCCGATGAAGAAAATGAGATGTGCCCAATTGGATATTTCTCCAACAGTTCATCAGAAATTCAGGTTTGTTTTCCAGTATTCGATTGTGTATTAACCAATTCTTGCCAAACATTCACTTGTTTATTAGGAGAGGTTTTTAACGCAGAGCGAGGTTGCTGCATTCCCGTTGATGAGATAGAAAAGGGATGCGAACCAGGTTATTCATTTGATGCGCTTCAAAAAACGTGTGTTAACTCAGAAATATACCCTTATTCATGCCAATCCAAAGAACTTGTACTTCCAGTTTGTCATAGGCCACCAACTGCTTCCCCTACATCGACTCAGATCATCGAACCTGAAGCCATACCCACTTCGGGCCCGCCCTCTCTGCTAGATTGTACAAAAGTTTGGAATCCAATTACTTCTGGTTGGGATTTCATTTGTCCATAAATTTAATAAACGTTTTTCTAGATTCTTAAATTCTTTCGGAATCTGATTACCCATTCAGTGAGAAAGATATAAAAAAAACCCCATTGCTGGAGTTTTCTTTGGGGTGCCTGATGGGGGTCGAACCCACAACCCTCGCATCCACAGTGCGATGCTCTGCCATTGAGCTACAGGCACCAAGAACGACAGGATTTTATCACAGCCTTGCGCCTGTTGCAATATCTTTGACTATTCTCGAGACAGGAGCTTATATTTTTTACTGAATAAACCATTTCAGTTTAATTAAGAAGTTGTTTGATCTTCTCGATTGCAGCTTTGCGATCCAATACTTCTTGAGAGCCGTCAGAGAGATTCTTCAAGGCAACCTTGCCCTGAACGTTTTCTTCCGGCCCAATTACTACAGCCAATCTAATGCCAATTCGGTCAGCGTATTTGAACTGCTTTTGTAATTTTACTGAATCTGGATAACAAATTGTGTCTATGCCCTGATCGCGTAATTCAGATGCGAATTCGATGGAATTTTCTGTTAAGGATTCGTCAAATACTGTGACCATCACTGTCTTTTCAAAAGGCTTGAAATCTGGAATCTTCTCATATTTCTGTAATAAAAGGATTGACATTACGTCACCCATGGCAAATCCAACGCCACCCAGCGGATTTCCGCCTACATCGCCAACCAGGTTGGCATAATGTCCGCCGCCAAACACAGCCCTCCCATCTCCTCCGACATCCCATGCTTCAAATACAACACCCGTGTAATAGTCCAATCCACGAATGATTTGCGGATTGTAAGCCACATAATCTGACAGCCCCATTTTTTCAAGAATGGAAAAGATTCTGACCAATTCGTCCGATTTCTTCCATAACTCAATATTTGTGAGAAGAGTAGTAATGCCCTGAAGCTGTTCAGAAGTCAGCCCCTTTTCCAAGGCTGTTGCATTCCAGCTTTCGGCAGACATTTTATCCCGCCGATCAATCAATCGAATTACTGCCTTTTTCAACTCAGGAGCGATACCAAGAGCTGCCAGTTCGCCGTCAATGAGTTTGCGATCATTAATATAAATTTTTACCAGATCAGGAGTAAGATCAACACTTTTCAGGAAAGTAGCGCAGATTGCGAGCAATTCAGCATCGGCTTCAATAGATTCAATACCGATCATGTCAATATTCCATTGAAAAAACTCACGTGTACGCCCCTTTTGGGGACGTTCATAACGCCAGAATGGTCCAAACGACCACCATCGCAAAGGGAAGACTAATTCGTTTTGTTTAACAGCCACCATACGCGCCAGTGAAGGAGTTAATTCTGGCCGAAGGGTGACCAGATCTCCCCCTCGATCAGGGAACACAAATGACTGTTCCTTAACCAGTTCTTCGCCTGATTTTGCCGCATAGAGATCGATCTTTTCCAGAAAAGGACCGTCCCACTCCTGATATCCAAAACGCTTTGCCACTTCTTCAATCTTGGCATATAACCAACGTCTGATTTGCATTTGTTCAGGATAAAACTCTCTTGTGCCTTTGACAGATGGGATGATCGGTTTCATTCTTGTTCCTTAGTTTTTTCAATATATGATTCTTGATTTTAACACACTATAATGTTCGTTTTTTTTACCCATATTGGGTGATCAGGGCAATCGCATCTTATTGAGAAAAAACCTTTAGTAGATAATCTGTATCC
>CAYXWV010000068.1:0-12630 GCA_964468875.1 uncultured Anaerolinea sp.
CCATACCTGGTGATGTGGAGCCGCGTTGGCGATTATGATCCTGAATGGCTCAACAACCTGCTGGAAGAAAAACAAATTTTTGAGGGCTGGGCACACGCTGCCAGCTTCCTGCCGATGGAGGATTTTCCGCTTCATCGGCGCTTTGTGCTAGAGAAAAAACATGTATCCTGGCATCAACAATGGTACTTGGAGCACAAGGATGAGTCGGATGCTGTGTTGGCTCACATAAAGGAGAACGGTCCAGTTCGTTCATCAGATTTCAAACAGCCTGAGGGGCAGCGCGGCGGCACCTGGTGGGATTGGAAGGTTGAAAAGCGGGCGCTGGAATATTGGTTTGCAGCAGGCGAGCTAATGATTCAGAGACGGGTAAATTTCCAACGGGTTTATGACCTGACCGAACGGGTGATGCCCGATTGGAAGGACAGCGATACCCCTGACAATGCCACTGCCAATCGTGAGTTGGTGATTCGCTCCATCAAGGCAATGGGGTTTGTGCTTCCGGGCTGGGTGGCTGATTATTATCGCTTGTCTAAAAAAGATGCCATTCAGGCGCTTGACTATCTCGTTGATCAAGAAGAGTTAATCGAAATCAAGGTCGAAAACTGGAATGAAATTGGCTGGGCTGATCCTGAAGTTTACACTGCCTTCAGAGAAGCGATTCAGAACAATCCGGACCCTCATTTTTCCACTCCCTTGGCGCCGTTTGATTCGCTGATCTGGGACCGAACCCGCACACGGGCTTTATTTGATTTTGATTTTTCCATTGAGTGTTACCTCCCTCAAGCCAAGCGAAAATACGGGTATTACCTGCTGCCGCTGCTTTACAACGGCGAACTCATCGGCAGGATGGATGCCAAAGCGAACCGGCAGCAAAAGAGGTTTGAGGTTATTTCTTTGTACCTTGAACCCGGCATCAAGGTGACCAATGAGCTTGCACAATCACTTTATGAAGGTTTAAAACGCTGTGCCATTTGGCATAATACACCTGAATTGGAAATCATACACTGCGATTCTGCTAAACTGTCCAACAAGATCACAGAGATTTACAGTGAAATCGCTGACTGACTGGATTCTTTTTTGCATGAGGAGTGTTAATATATTAGATAGAGGGTGTTTCTCTGCGGCTAACTGCTAGAGGCTTATTTTTGGATCTTTTTATGAAGTTCTTACACAGGAGGGTTATTAATAAGACTGAGAACTCGATTTAATCAAAGTTGGATCAGGTGATGAATTCTCAAACAGAAACCCAACTCAAAGCATTGATCGTGATCAATCCTGTCGCTGGATTTATCAATGTGAAACTGGTGAAGAAAGTCATTAGTGATCATTTTCGACGGGCGGGCTGGTCTATAACGATTTATCTTACTGAAAAAGATACCGAGTTGGGGTCTCTAGCGCGATATTACATCAAAAAGGGAGTGGATCTGATTGTGGTGGTTGGGGGTGACGGCACAGTGGCATCCGTGGTTTCCGGCATGGTTAATTCGGATGTGCCGTTGGGGATCATCCCAGCTGGCACATGGAACGCCATTGCCCGATATTTACTGCTCCCTACCAATCCGTGGCGGGCGCTGTCGCTGATGACAGGCAAACATCAGGTGCGTTACCTGGACCTGATGGTCATCGGAGACAAAATTCATGCTTTGAATCTGAGTGTGGGGATGAGTGTGCGCATGATTAAATCCTCTTCGCGTGATCTGAAACGAAAATATGGAAATTTTGCCTATCTCTACAATTGGTTCAAAGAAGTATTGGGTTTACAACAAATCCGTTATGTAATAACGGCTGATGGCAAGAAATATCACGGCAAAGCTGTTGAAATTATGGTGGCAAATTATAGCGTGGTAGGGCTCAATCTTCTTGAAGCCCCATTTGAAATTCATCCTGATGATGGCAAGGTAGATGTGCTGATTTTTAAACCCAGAACCCTGTGGGATTTACCCGTAATGTTATGGCAGGCGCTAATCCGGAAAGAGAAGCGCGGTCCGAATTTTATGCAGCTTCAAGCTTGCAGCACGATCACAATTGAAACCAAATCTCCGAAAGAGGTCCAGGCAGATGGCGAATTGATCGGTACAACCCCTGTTTCGGTGGCGGTGCTGCCTCGAAGTGTTGCAGTGATTGTTGCGTGATCAGAGTATCAACCAGCCATGGCAGAGATACTTGCGTGCAAATCTTCTGACAGAATATTGGTCCACTTGATCGAGTCGAGGTAGATTTGGGTGAGCTGTTCGTCTGGGACGTTGAGTCGTTTTACATTCTCCCAGTCTCCGTTTTCGTATGCTTTGATATTGTAGAGTACAAACCCTGGCAACCCTTCATATTTAACCAAAGCATTGGTCACTTCATCAGAAAGGTTAAGCTGGGTGACAAGGTCAGTCATTGGTTGATCCATAAGGGCGTCCAACACTGAAAACAGCCCGACCAGAAAGAAGAGTTCGGGTTGCGCCTGACCATAAAGCCTGGCAAGCGATTCAGCCATGTGGGCACGAGTCAGGGCGATGTTGGTAAGTTCGGGGGGTTTGTCGTGCAATGTGGTCATTAAGATCAACGACATCCATCCACGCATAGTGTTGAAGCCGATTAGTGAGATCGCTTGTCTGAGTGATTTGACCTCAGTGGCAAATGAATAGTAACCGGAATTGGTCAACCGCAATAACTTGTAGGATAATCCGACATCTCTGGCAATGATGCCCTCAAGATCATTAAAGCTGGTTTTCTGATCTTGCAGCATGGCAAGCGACTGCATCACCACCAGTCGCGAGGTATCCATTTTATTGCCTTTTATAATGTTAGGTTTGCAAAGAAAATAACCCTGGTAATAATCCACGCCCAAGCGGCGGCACATGTTGTAGTCTGCTTGTGTTTCAACTTTTTCAGCGAGAACTCTAAGCCCTTTTTTCTTAATGGAGTTGACAATTTCCGGTAACTCCAGACGGTCAATTTGAGGTAAGTCCAGCTTCACAATGGAAGAAAATCCATTAAATGACGAAACACGGTCTATGGTTACCACGTCATCCAGGGCAATGGTAAACCCTGATTGGCTCAAATCGCGAACGGCAGTCAGCAATTCCTCATCAAAATTCACATCTTCAAGGATTTCGATCACCACCCGGTTGGTTGGCAGTGGGATGGGGTATTTGCCGACGATAAAATTGCGGGTTAAATTGATGAAAGCGAGCGAATGACCTGTGATGGTATCCAGACCCATTTCGACAAGTGTGTTTAGGATGACATTAATGGTCGCCTGGTCGCCGTTTTGAATTTTTGCCTGGTTTGTTTGATCTGACCGGTAAAGCAATTCGTAGGCGTACACTTCCATATTGCGGTTAAAAATGGGTTGTCTTCCGACTAATATCTCTGCCATGTTTCCCCTCTTTTCGTTGTTTTCAGGATTGGTTATTATAAATTTCCCATAATTGGGATAATGCACTCGTCAATCGTTCACCCAGTGCCTGGCCTTTCTGGGAAGTAACATCGTCATGATTATCAAAAACTGTGTAAGGAACCTGAATGCCCTGGATGGTTATAAACCTGGGGTCATCTGCGCTGATTTCCCGCCAGTCAGTTTCTTTGTAAAGACGTTCCAGCTTTTGATCAGGCAGGGCGTGTTCGAGTATGCTGTCTGGTTTTTCGGGGTTGAAGCGTTTGCGGTTCTTCCGCAGCGATTCCTCCCATGAAACATCCACATACAACACAGCCATTTTTTCCAGTAAATTCTTGGGGAGATGTTCAAAAGCTGCATGATAACCGCCGTGTTCCTTGCCTCGTGAAAACTCCACCAGTTTGGTATATTCACGGTCATAACCGGGGATATCCCGCTGACGTTTTTGATATTCCAGCCCTATTCTTTCGATTAATAAATTCCAAAGATGAGGGAAGAGAAAATAACCTTCCTTGTCGGTATGCAGGCGGGGTTTTCCCATTTTCTCCAGAAGAGCATCCTCTTCAAACCATGTCCACAGCATTGGAAAATCGTCTATCTCGTCAATTTTACCGATGTGAAACTGGTGAACACGCTCATCCAGGAGAGCTCGTTTGATGTAATCAATAATTTCGCTCTTGCCGGCTGCAGGTCTGGCGATCAGTAAAAGAATCTGAAAAATGTTGGTTTTATTCATATTGATACGCTAATCTGAAAAGATTCTGTGATTAATTATAGCGGTATTTGAAAAAACCAAATTGACTTGTATAACCATTGTTCAATTCAGGTATTGGCTTTTTTCTTGCAACATACACCCTGGAGCCTTTCTATGAAGCTGATTAAGTTTATTTTCAGACATTTCTTCTCCATTTTGCTGCTCGCGGTGGTGGGGGTGATCATATTTACCTCAACGGCGCCGGCTTCATCGTCACGCGTTGAGGGCATTGGCATTGATTTGATGTCAACTCCCCCCATTTCTCAAGAAGTGGTTGAAAATCAGTTGTCCGCCATTCAACAGAGTGGCGCAGAATATGTTCGGGTTGAAGTGAACTGGACGCTCATTGAATCCATTGAAGATATTTATGACTGGTCCAACGCTGTTCCACTTGATCTTTTCTTTGCTTCAGCCAAATCGCACGGATTAAAAGCCGTGGCGGTGATTACGGGCTTTCCGGTTTATTTGTCCAGTTATGGCACAAGCCTTGATCAAGCCGTGGTTGGTGGGCGTTGGGAAAAATTCATAGAGGCGGCGGCTTTGCATTTTGGCGAACAGGTTGATTTCTGGCAGATTGGCGACCAGATTAATTCTTCGCTTTCGGTGCGCTCTTTGGCAAATGCCGACCCTCGCTTTTATGCGAAAATGCTGATCTCTGCCAGCAAAATAATTAAACGCGTAGATTCCAGCGATCAGGTGTGGATGGGCAGCCTGGTCAGCGCCACCGCCGCTGATTGCGCGGTGAACCCTTTGACTTTCTTGCTTGAATTAAACGGTGAAAATGCCTGGAAGTCCGCCGATGTTCTCACGTACCAGCCCCGTCGCGGGGCAACCCTCCCGGAAAACCCATCAGAGAATGAGGTCAACCCGGGCTGCAGCTCTTCAATGCCCGGTAATGCCGTTTCTCTCAGCGCGGAAGTACAATCTGTGCAAGACCTTGCACGACAACTGGGAGGAAAAACAGTTTATGTTACCGGTTTGGGTTGGAGTGATGTGGAACTACTCGAACTTCAAAATGGCCGATCTGTAGATTTGGCAGCCCTTGAATCTGATCTTTTAGTGCGTGCCAGCACCATCATAATTGGCAGCAATTCGATCCCGTTAATTTTGTGGGATATTGATCCGATGAGTGAGCCGTTCTTGATGGCTTCCATCGGAAATCTTTCAGCTACGGTCGCAGGCGCAACATCGCAAGGGCAAATTCAGGGTCAGAACGGTAGTATGGAAGAATTTCGCTTCCAAAAAGGAGCCGCATTGAACGTCCTTGCCTGGCGTTCTCAAGATGGCGACGCAGCCCAACCGGTTCGCTTTGATAACCTGACCCCTGGTGAAATGACGGCGTTTTCCTCAAATGCGGTCAATCTAAGTAAAGAAATGGGTACAGCCATTCAGGTGGATGACGCTGGCAGCACAATCATGATGTTGAATGAACGCCCCATCATACTGGCTGGAAAAAACGGCGGGTGGGATGACCAGGTGAAGGCAACAGTCCTTGACCAGCTTGATTCCTGGCGAGGTTCCATCAGAAGTGTGATTGCTGGCTGGGTCAATCAACGCAAGGTAGTCGTAGTCACCTGGCTGGATGGGCTTTTCACGCAAGCAAAAGATAGTGCGGTGAATTGGGGAGAAGAAAAAATAAACGATCTATTTAATTGATCCGGAGTATAATCACGATTGAGGAAACCATGATGATCAAGAATTGGAAAACCGGGTTCATTTGCCTGATAGCCGTTCTTCTTTTGGCAGCGTGTTCTTTGCCAGAGGTAACACCGGTCATTGAAACAGTCATTACTGACTCTCCTTCTTTTGTTCCTTCAGAGACAGCGGTTCCCTCACAAACCACAACTGCGGTGCCCGTGCCGGTGGCGATCTCCACAAAAAACGCTGAAAAGTTGTTGGTGATTAACCGGTCGGCAGTCAATAACGCCCAGCAGCTCAAATGGGCAAACGACAGCTTGAACCTTTTGGTTGCCAATCAAACTTCTGACGCCGCCGGAACTCAGCTTTTTGGGGTCACCATTTTGGGCATTCCAGATCTTGCTCCGGTGAGTATTTTCAGCACCCAAACCGACCGGGTGGCAGATATCTCTTCAGACGGAAGTAAAGCTCTGCTGGTCTCACTGGATATGAACAGTTTTTCTGTCGTTGATCTGAAGAACGCCAACGCTGTTTTGGTAACGGTTCCTGTGGATTATTTGATCAACACCGCTTCATTTTCATCAGACGGCACCATGGTTGCCATCTCAAAGATGGATAGTTGGGAAGTGGTCTTATATTCTGCCGAAGATGGCAGTGAGATTCGGTCATTGACCGGGTTTGAAACAGCAGCACCGATCTATGAAGCACGGTTTATGCAAAGTCCGCAATGGATGGTTTGGCATGCACGGGGAACCATGCAGTTGCAGGAAATTCAATCAGGAATGATGGGACCAACGTTGGGACATGAAGATTTTGTCATGGCGTATGCATTAACCAAAGACGGCACCATCCTGGCAAGCGCGGCATCCACCACGCAAAACGGTGTGTCCTCTCCGTCGGTTGCTTTGTGGGATGCCACCACCGGAACCCAGTTAAAAACACTTCTGTTGGCTGAGCCGGCTTATTGTGTGGCTTTTTCACCCAACGGCTCCTTGTTGGCAATTGGAACTGGTTCTGCCATTGAAATCTGGGATGTGCCCAACGGCACACGGGTTGCCTCACTGACCGGGCACGGCGGCACCATAAATAGCATCGTTTTTTCACCAGATGAAAAATATCTGGCTTCAACCGGGCAGGACAACCAGCTTTATCTCTGGCAAGTATCCGAGTAGGATCGTGAATTTTTTATTATTCACCCCAAAAGGAGAGCCTTTTGGGGTTTTTTCTTGAAATAATGCCCTATGGTATACTTTTCAAGCTTTTAAAAAGTGAGTAACTACAATGCCTTTATTATCTGCTGTCAATTTATCTAAATCATTTGGAGCCCTGGATATCTTCTCAGAGCTTTCTTTTAGCATCCCCCACCGCAGCCGAATTGGTCTGGTTGGACCCAACGGGGTCGGAAAATCTACTTTGCTGCGTATTTTGATTGGCGAGGATGAACCCTCTTCAGGGAAGGTCAACTGCGCCCGCAACACTGTGATCGGTTACCTTCCGCAAGAAGCAGCTCTTAATTCCAAACTGAATTTGTGGGATGAAGTATTAACCGTCTTTCAGCCGCTTTTGGCAGTTCAGAAAGAAGTTCAAGAGCTTGAGTCGCGCCTGGTAAAGGAACATGATAATTCTGAATTATTGAATCAATATGGCAGTTTGCAAGCCAAATTTGATCATATGGGCGGCTATACCCTCGAGACGAAGATCCGCATGACCCTAACCGGGTTGGGTTTTTCTCGTCAGGATGAAAAACGGCCTGTTGATCAGCTTTCCGGTGGGCAGCGCACCCGCGCAATGCTGGCAAAACTGCTGCTTTCTGAGCCTGACCTGCTTCTCTTGGATGAACCGACTAACCATCTGGATATTGCCGCCGTGGAATGGCTTGAGAATTATCTCAAAGACTGGCCGGGCGGGGTTTTGATTGTGTCGCATGACCGTTATTTCCTTGATCAAGTTGCCAACGTGATCTGGGAAATGTCACCGGCTTTGGAAGAATATCACGGGAATTACAGCGCTTACATGATTCAGCGCCAGGAACGCTACGAACGCCGCCTGGCTGAATATGAAGCGCAGCAGGAATTTATCGAAAAAGAAGAAGAATATATCAGACGAAACATCGCTGGTCAGAATACCCGGCAGGCACAGGGGCGGCGCAAGCGTTTGGAACGCATGCTGGATGAAGCCCGACTGACGCCACCCATACAAAAGAGAGCTCTGCACTTGAATCTGAAGGCGGCAGACCGCTCTGGAGATCTGGTTTTACGAACACGTGCTTTGCAAGTGGGCTACGCAGATGAAGGCCGCCCGCTGTTCGGTGTTCCTGATTTAACCCTTGTACGCAATGAGTGCGCCGCCATTATCGGACCCAACGGCGCTGGCAAGACCACCTTTCTCAAGACCCTGCTGGAAAAAATCCCGTCTTTTTCTGGTGAAGCAGTCTTGGGATCCAGTCTGCAAATCGGCTATTTTGCACAGGCGCATGAAGGGCTGCATCCAGGTTGGACATTGATGGAAGAAATCCAGGGGGTTGTGCCGAAAATGCTGCCGGCAGAGGTACGCGATTATCTGGCTAAGTTCCTGTTTGTGGGCGATGATGTTTTCAAAACCGTCAACCTTCTTTCAGGTGGTGAGCGTGGCAGACTTGCGTTAGCCTGCCTGGCGCTCAAGGGCTACAACTTGCTGTTGCTGGATGAGCCCACCAATCACCTGGATTTACCATCACAGGAGATTCTTCAATCGGTGATGGCAGATTTCCGCGGCACCATTCTCTTGGTATCTCATGACCGCTACCTGATTGACGCCCTTGCCACCCAGATATGGGAGGTTGACCCGAAAAACCAGACCTTGAACAGTTTTAAGGGAACTTACAGTGAGTATAAAGCCTTCAAACAGCAAACACTTGAAAGCGCAGCCCTTGAAACCAAACCAATGGCGAAACCTGCAGAAACAAAAATTGCCAGCTCGATGAGCAAGGGTGAACGTCAAAAACTGGAGAGCAAGATCCAATTATTGGAAGAAAAAATTGCCTTCATTGAAAAGGACATCAAGGCGATTGAAGAAAAATTGGCTGATCCGCCGGCTGATCCTGGTGCCGTGCACAAGATGGGTATGGAATATGCCCGCCTTCAGGCTGAGCTGGAAGCCTACATGGAAAAATGGTCAGAACTAAGTGAAATGTTCAAGGATTAAGTCGAAACCTCCCGATTTTTCGGGAGGTTTTTATCAAGTAGCAACATAATGGTAAAAAAGTTATTTTCTTATGAGCGGGTTCGTGAAAAAGTGTAAACCAAATTGAACTATTACTATTTGATTAGGTGCCCCAATCTCTCAGGTATAGAAAGTCATAACCCATGGTGCGGTTGCTTAATTTGGCGATGGGCGGCAGCACGCGTTTGAACTGGTTCTTACGCACTCGCTGGATGACACCTTTGACAAATCTCTCGTCAAAACCGGCTTCAACGCATTCTTCAGGTTTGTAGCGTTGATCTATCAAGAGGTAAAGCAGTCGGTCTGCCTGTTCATAGGAGAAACCCAGTTCGTCTTCGTCGGTTTGACCGATCCACAAGTCGGCGGAAGGGGCTTTATCGAGAAGCGGCTTGGGGATGCTTAAGGCGCGAGAAAGCTGCCTGACCTGGGTTTTATAAAGGTCGCCGATGGGGTTGATGGCGCAGGCTGAATCACCGTAAAGGGTCGAATATCCCAGCAATATTTCGGTTTTATTGCCGGTGCCAAGAACCAAACCTTTAAACGCCTCAGATTGATCAAACAGAATGATCATGCGTTCACGCGCCATGATGTTGCCTTTGCGGCGGTTGGGCATGTCTGGAAAGCGCTCAAATAACGGATCAACCATCTCTGTAATGGGGACGGTCAAGGATTGCACACCGAGAGCATCAATCACCAGTTGGGCATGGTCGAGAGAATCCTGCGAGGAGGTTTTGTAAGGCATACGGATAGCCAGCACATTTTCAGGACCGAGCGCCTCAGCAGCCAGGTAGCAAGCCAGCGCAGAATCAATACCGCCCGATAACCCCAGCACGGTGCGCGTAAACCCAGAGCGTGTTATTTCAGTCTTGATAAATCCGGTCAGAATTGTTTGAGCTAACCCGGTGTCAATCGAAAGATCAGGCATTCCATCCTCCAAACTGTGTATATTGTGGATTTTTCATTTTATCTCTAACCATTCTGAACGGGCAAGTTATTGATGATGATTCTGGTTGATGCGTAGAATCTCTTTTTGCACCAGGGCTGATTTTTCATCACGCAGCAGGGGCAGCCTTGCCCGTGTGCGGTGCAGATGGTTCAAATCGAGTTCAGCTTTCACGAGAGCTTCTTCATGTTGGGGTCCCTGCACGATGGGTTCGCCATCGGGGTTATACACTGATGCTCCGCCCCAGAAGTTCAATCCATCTTCATAACCAACCCGGTTGGTGTGAACCACAAAAGAAGTAAACAGACCGGCATAGGCGCGGTTGATGTCGTCCACCCAACGGGCTGAATCGAGTTTGCCTGTGCGTCCGTCTGCGGGTTCAGGGGGCAATCCGCGGCCGGGGGATGAAGAGGCGAAGAGGAAGATATCGGCGCCGTCCAGCCAGAGCAGGTAGGGCAGGGAGGCGTGCCAGAAATCCTCGCAGATTAACATACCCACCCTGCCAAAGCGGGTATCAAAGGCAGAAACTACATCGCCGGAGGCAAAGAAACGGCCTTCGTCAAACAACCCATAGGTCGGCAGGTAGATTTTATGGTGAACATGCAGCACCTTGCCGCCTGACAGGTAAGCCGAGGCAATGTAGAAACGGTTACGCTGGTCTTCTTCAACAAAACCGACCATCACGTCAATGCCCTGGCTGGCTTCAAGAAGTTGGTGGAAGATGGGATCAGAATCATCAGGGTGAAGTGCAACGGTCGGGACGAGATCCTGGAGGATATAACCGGTCAACGAAAGTTCCGGAAAGATGATCAGATCGCTGCCCTGATCGTGGGCTTGATCAATCAGGGTCAGGTGCTTTTCGAGATTTTTCTGGACGTTCCCCAGAACGGTGTTAATTTGCGCCAGTGCAAGGTTCAATTTCATTTTCAATCTCCAATTTAACAGCGGCAGGTGAGCCGATTGGTTTCTTTTGTTTCATAACCATAAGAATCAACACTAATGATGCAATGCAAAAGAACAGTGACGCCCAGGTATCGAGCCTCAGTCCGAATACTTCTTGCACAGGGTCAACCCGAAAGAATGAAAAGAGCAGGGAGTGAATCGAGAACAGTGTTGCAAGCCTGGCGATTTGCATCCCCGGCTTGGATGGCTTTCTTCCAAGCCATTCACCAAGAATCAGCATCAAGATCAACGAAAGCACGGCAGCCGGCTGCACCGGTACGCGGAAGGTGGTTAACCCTGAACTGTCTGTCATGTTCAACGCCCACCAGGTGTCTGATGATACAGCGCTGCCATATGCAATACCTGCCTGCCAGGCACCCAGCCACACAGCCACACTGATTGGCAGCAGCATTCGGGCGAGATGATCCAACCCGGACCAAAAGGGGATTTTCAATAGCTTAAGTGCCAGAAGTGCAAAAACACCAGCTCCAATCACCGCACCCGGCCAGGAGAGGCCTCCTTTGGTGATTTGGATGATCTCGGCTGGAAATATTTTGAAATAAGAATCATAAGCGGCGGCAAAACCGAGACGCGCGCCGATCATTGCGCCGAAAAGGGTGATCAAACCGGCAGTCAGCCAGCGCAATATGGATGGAGTGGGCGGCCGCTGAATGATGCGCAGTAGCCCGAAAGAAGCGCCAAGCCCAATAAGTAACGAGAAGTAACTCACCTAATTTCCTTGACTAGGTTCATTTTAACGTATGGTTCTTTTTCAAACATGACCCCCGCGGGTACTTCTGGCGGGGGCAAATAAACTTCATTCTGTCAGGTTAGTTGATCGATTCAACACTGTCAACCTCAGGAAAAAACTGCTTGACGGTTCCTTCAACCCAGCCTTTGATGGTAACAGGTGAGAGTGGGCAGCCCAAGCAGGCGCCCCCCAGTTTAACTTTGACTACCTTGCCGTCGAAAGACACAAATTCAACCTCTCCGCCATGATAGGTGGAAATATAAGCGCTAAGCTGCTCGATTAATCCTCGCATCTGCTCATTTTGAGTATAGTTATTGGTTTGTTCGCTCATTTTCATCCTCGCTGATCTGTTTATCAATCACCAGTAACTTATTCTATTCTTCTCTCAATTTTGTTCTCATCATCATATCATAACTCAATTAAAAATTCTTCAAAATAAAAAATGTCACTTTAACCAAGCTTTTACATCAAAGGATTAAGAATCTGAAAAATAGGAGTTTTGAAATGGAGTTATTAATAGATTTTCCAGGTGGAGAACGGGTGGATGCCCATTTTGGACCTTATACGGTGATGACCGACCAGCCCCGTCGCGATGGAACACTGGCTTCGGCTCCAGCCCCGTTTGCGCTTTTTCTGGCATCACTTGGCACCTGTGCTGGAATTTACGTGCATGGTTTTTGCGCCCAACGCGGATTGCCTACTGATGGAATCAGATTACTCCAACGAGTGGCAAGCGATCCAGCTACTGGTAAGGTTTCCAAAATTGATATCGAGATTCAAGTTCCTCCCTCAATTCCTGAAAAATATCATGCCGCACTCATCCGTTCGGCGGATCAATGCAAGGTTAAAAAACTGATTGAGAATCCACCTGAATTTGAGGTTTCTACCCGTGTGGTTGAATAATTACTGGCTGATCATTGATCGTTGACTATCACGATCTCCCTGGTGCTTGAAAACACCGGGGAGATTTTGTAGAGTTTTCTTTGTTACTCTTATTTATTTCAGCAATAATCTGT
>CAYXWV010000069.1:0-12551 GCA_964468875.1 uncultured Anaerolinea sp.
GGGCACCAAACGGATCCGCAGTCTGCCCGTGGTTGAGAACAACAAGATGATCGGCTTGGTCACCAGAACTGACCTGATGAGCAGCGATCCCTCACGGTTGGGCTCCAAAAACAACCAGGAATTATCTCTCAAAATCCTGACCCAGGATGTTGAAAAGGTGATGACCCAGCCGATTTTCACCATCCGCCCGGAACAGGAAGTTGTTGAAGCCGCCAGGCTGATGATGGAGCATAAATTTCATGTACTGCCTGTGATTAATAACGAAAGCAACCTGGTCGGGATCATCACTGAAAGCGATCTTTTCCTGATGGTCGTGCAGAAGTTCTATTGATCCATCATTAAGAATTGAGCCTGATTCATGAAAAAGAGCATTTTATCCGTACTCACCATCCTGTTTGCCAGCATGCTGCTGACAGCCTGCGGAACTAATTCGCAATCCACACCTGTTGCAGCAGAAGTTACTGCAACTACCGATTCAACAGATATCCCTGTTGGGCAGATCACCATTTATACTCCCATGTCCACCTCATCCATTCCGGTGATCATCGCATCAGAACAATTAGAGAACGTCAACCTGGTGCTTTATGCGGATCAATCCCAGGCAAACACCGAATTCATCCGCGGTGACGCTGCCATTCTGGTCAGCGGCCTCTCTGTGGGTGTGGATATGCACCGAAACGAAGTACCTGTCCAATGTGTCAACTCGTTTGTGTCGGGTCTTTCTTATCTTGTCACTTACGGCAATCCGGTTTCCAACCTGAGCGGCCTGAAAGGCAAATCAGTTTACGTCCCCTTTGAAGGTTCGCCTATCGACGAAGTCATGGGGTTCTTGATCAACGCAAATGGATTAACCTACAAGACTGATGTCACCCCGGTTTATTCTCCATTTGAATCCTCCATTGAACTGCTTAAACAGGGCAAGGCAGAAGCCGTGGTGCTGCCAGAACCTTCCGTGACCCTGGTGGAGGATCAACCCAACATCTTCATTTCACTCTCCCTGGCAGATGAATGGAATCAAGCCACCGGTAATCCAAATGGATATCCCCAGGTCGGTTCCTTCGTCAACCCGGATTGGGCGGCAGAAAACAGCATGTTCATTGATCAATTCAACCAGGCTTTGGCTGACGCCATCGTCTCCATTCAGAATGATCCGCAGGCTGCTGTTGAACTGGTGAAAGACCGCTACAAGTTAACCCCTGAAAAACTATCCAAGTCGCTCTCTCGCACGAGTTATACGCTTGTCACAGGTGATGATCTGAAACTTTCAATTGAGAATTACTACGAAACCATCGGCAAACCTTTAGATGAAAACTTCTCGGATTTTTATTTCGGCGCTGCTCACTGAGCTTGTCGGGGTCCTGTTGATCCTGGCAGTCTGGGGGGGGTTGGCTATTTTTTACCCCCCCTATATTATCCCTTCGCCAATCGAGGTGCTGGCAGGCATTTCAGATAGTGTTCCTGAAAACCTGATCAGCCACCTCATTACCACACTAATCCGCACTGCGGCAGGTTTTCTGATTGCATTTATTCTGGGTACGCTCGGTGGAATGTTGGCTTCTTTCACTAAAATGAACAAGGCGGTTAATTCGATGATGGTTGCCCTACAGGTTGTTCCTGGCACCATCCTGGGTGTGATCTTTTTGATCATGTTTGGGATTGGCAGCGCAACCCCTGTCTTGTTGGTCGCTGTGCTCACCCTGCCAACCCTGATGATCAATACTATTAACGGACTCTCAAAAGGCAATTCCACACACGAGACCTACCTTCGCTCTCTTCATGCTTCCAAACGACAGATCCTACGCTACATCCACCTGCCAAAACTTGTGCCGGTGCTGCAAAGTAACCTGAGCCTTGGAATGAGCATGGCTGTCAAGGTGGTAGTGCTGGGTGAATTCATCGGGTCTCAGGATGGTCTGGGCTACTTGCTGAACCATGCCCGCCTCTTGTTCAACATGAAAGAAGTCTTTTTCTATCTGCTCATCCTGATGGCTTTTACCCTGGCATTTCAAGCGCTTCAATCACTGGTGTTTTCAATCTCGTTTCGCAAATATGCCTTTCCGGAGGCTGTATGAATGCCAAACCCATGATCAAGACGATCAATTTGTGTAAAACCTATCAGGATCGTCAGATCATTCATATGCTGTCCATAGAGGTGAAATGCAAAGAAAACACCTCGATATTCGCTCCCTCTGGTGCCGGAAAATCAACCCTGATCCGCCTCCTAACCGGGTTGGAACCGGCTTCCAGTGGAAGCATCTTGGTAGACGACCCCATGCCTTCAGTAATTTTCCAGGAACCGCGCTTGTTCCCTTACATGACCGTTGAAGAAAACATCAGGCTGCCCTGGATCATTCGCAAAAATCCATGGACACAGAACACTCAACGCGACTATCTGGAATGGCTGGAAGTCTGCGAACTGACTCCCTGGAAGAATCACTACCCTTATCAGTTATCAGGGGGAATGCGTCAAAAAACCTCTCTGATCCGCGGATTCTTGGGCAGTCCGGCATTGGCTCTGCTGGATGAACCCTTTCAATCCATCGGCTACGATGCCAAGATTAATATCATCGAACACATCAAGACCCGTTATCCCGATATCACCTTGCTGCTGGTCACGCACAATCTTGAAGAAATCCCCATGCTCACCAATCAGGTCTATTTCTTTGAAGAAAATCGGCTTGCATCACCTCTGAAACTAAACGCGGACCAGTTTCAAACCCTGTTTTCAACTCGATCCATCCCGACAGCTGAACTCACGACGGGAAAATAAAGGAGAAAAGGAGCATTTATGACTTCAACCCCATGTAATATTGAGAAGACTCACCCCCATTTCAAGGAATTACAGCAATTCATAGATGGATTGCACATTGATCCTGAAGACCCCAGGCGAAAAGATACCTTGATCATGACCCTGCACCGGGCTCAAAAGATCTTTGGTTATTTGCCTGAAATTGTTCAGGTGTTCATTGCCAGACAATATGCCATTCCGCATGCCGATGTCTCTGGAGTGATCAGTTTTTATAACTTCTTTACGACTACACCCAAAGGTAAAACACAGGTCAATGTTTGCCTCGGCACTGCCTGTTACGTGAACGGTGCTGACAAAGTGCTCCAGGAATTTGAAGAGGTTCTGGGTGTCAAATCAGGTCATGTGACCGAAGACGGAAAGTTTTCCATTGAAAGTCTGCGCTGCGTCGGGGCTTGCGGGCTGGCTCCGGTGGTCACCATCAACGGAAAAGTCTATGGCAAGGTCAAACCCGGCGATGTAAGAGAAATATTGGAAAAATTCTTCATTGAAGAAGAAAAAACCGAGAAGGAGCCCGCCAATGTCTGAGATAAAATCCAGTCAACAACTCGTTAGCGCCTACGAACAATACAAACAAATGCTTGCCACCCGTCTTGGTACGGTGGTGGATGAAGATACCCGTATGATCCTGATCTGCGGAGGAACTGGTTGTCATGCTTCTGAGAGTGAGAAAATCGTCAAGAATTTTGAAGATCAGATCAAGAAGAATCACCTTGAAGGAAAGGTCTTCGCTTCGATTACGGGCTGCTTTGGTTTCTGTGAAAAGGGACCCATTGTAAAGATTTTCCCTGAAAACGTTTTTTACGTACAGGTTAAACCCGAGGATGTCGAAGATATCTTCAACATGCACATCTTGAACGGCCAAAAAGTGACTCGTTTGCTTTATGAAGACCCCATTCTCAAAGAGAAGAAAGAGACTTCTGAAGATATCTCTTTCTACAAACTTCAACAGCGCGTTGCGCTGAGAAATTGCGGTTTGATCAACCCCGAAAAGATCGAAGAATATATTGCCACTGGCGGTTATCAGGCATTGTCAAAAGTCCTAACCCAGATGACCCCTCCACAGGTCATTACAGAAATGATCACATCAGGTCTGCGTGGCCGTGGCGGTGCAGGTTTTTCAACCGGCAAGAAATGGGAATTTGCCAGCAAATATCAGAGTGAAGAAAAATTCATCATCTGCAATGCTGATGAAGGCGATCCCGGCGCATTTATGGACCGTTCAATTATGGAAGGCGACTCGCACAGCGTTATCGAAGGAATGTGCATCGCCGGTTATGCCATCGGCGCCCACCAGGGATACGTTTACATCCGAGCCGAGTACCCACTGGCGGTTCACCGTCTCGAAATTGCTATTGAACAGGCTCGAGAAACTGGTTTGCTAGGCAAGAATATCCTTGGCACCAGCTTTGATTTTGACATCGCCATCCGTTTGGGTGCAGGAGCATTTGTCTGCGGCGAAGAAACCGCCCTGATTCACTCCCTGCAAGGTTTGCGGGGCGAACCCGGCACCAAACCGCCGTTCCCCGCCGAAAGCGGATTGTGGTCTAAACCAACCATCGTCAACAATGTAGAAACCCTGGCCAATGTGCCGGTGGTGTTCACCAAAGGCGCCGAATGGTTCAATTCAATTGGCACCAAGACATCCAAAGGCACCAAGGTATTCGCCCTGGCTGGCAAGGTCAACAACGTAGGGCTGGTCGAAGTGCCCATGGGAACCACCCTGCGCGAGATTATTTTCGATATTGGTGGCGGCATTAAAGACGGTGCGGAATTCAAGGCTGCCCAGACTGGCGGCCCTTCTGGCGGCTGCATCCCCAAACAATATCTTGATACACCTATTGACTATGAGTCACTGGCTTCCATCGGCTCGATGATGGGGTCAGGGGGTATGATCGTGATGAGTGAACATGACTGCATGGTGAATATCGCCCGTTTCTACATGGAATTCATCGTTGAGGAATCCTGCGGACGTTGCGCGCCCTGCCGTATCGGCAACAAACGCATGCTCGAAATCCTCACTGGAATTACAGAAGGCCGGGGTACAGAAGAAGATCTCGTTGAATTACGTGCTTTATCTGAGACCATTATTGATACTTCACTTTGCGGGCTCGGGCAAACCGCCCCCAACCCCGTACTCAGTACTATGAAGTACTTCATGGATGAATATGAAGCGCATGTCAAAGAAAAGCGCTGCCCGGCGGGCGTGTGTCAGAAGCTTCTCAAGTATGAGATTCTGCCAGAGAAGTGCATCGGTTGTACAGCTTGTGCGAGAGGCTGCCCGGTCAATTGTATTTCTGGTGTTGTGAAACAAGTGCACACTATTGATTCAAGCAAATGTATTAAGTGTGGCGCTTGTATGACCCGCTGTAAATTCGGTGCCGTGGTACGCAATTAAGGAGCAGAAATGATTAACCTAACCATTGATGGTCAACAAGTTAGTGTTCCAGAAGGAACCACTGTTTTGGATGCCGCAAAAAAACTCAATCTGGATATCCCCACTTTGTGCTACCTGAACCTCGAAAAAATAAAATATCTGAACAAGGTAGCCTCTTGTCGAGTTTGTGTGGTCGAAATTGAAGGCCGCCGCAACCTGGCTCCCTCCTGCGCCACCCCTGTTATGGAGGGTATGAAGGTGGTCACCAATTCAAAACGCGTGCTTTCTTCACGTCGTAAAAACCTTGAATTGATCATCTCCAATCATCCATTTGAGTGCCTGGTTTGCGCTAAATCCACTGATTGCGAGCTGCAAAAACTGGTTTGGGAATTCGGTATCAATACTCAACGCTATACTGGTGAACGCTCTCAACACCCCATTGACAAATCCAGTGTTGCATTAAAACGCGACCCAAACAAGTGCATCATGTGCCGCCGTTGCGAAACCATGTGCAACGAAGTGCAGACTGTTGGTGCTTTAACTGCTTTTGGTCGCGGTTTCAATACTGTGGTTGCTCCGGCTGAGATGAATCCAATTGTTGACTCCACCTGTGTGTATTGCGGACAGTGCGTCAGTGTTTGCCCCACGGCAGCCCTGACCGGAATTGGTTATATTCAGGACGCTTGGGAAGCCCTGTTCAATCCTCAAAAACACGTAGTCGTTCAAGTAGCTCCCGCGGTACGAGTAGCAATTGGCGAAGAATTTGGCATGCCTGCCGGACAGCCGGTTACCAAGAAACTGGTTGCCGGGTTGCGTAAGCTGGGTTTCAATGCTGTGTTTGACACCAATTTTGGTGCTGATCTGACCATTATTGAGGAATCGAAAGAAATTGTTGAACGAATTCAAAACAATCCTCAAGATTTGCCGATTTTGACATCCTGCTGCCCTGGCTGGATTAACTTCCTGGAGCACCAATTCCCTGAGCTGAAATACATCGCGTCGACCTGCAAATCACCGCAGCAAATGACCGGTGCAGTGATTAAGACTTACTACGCTGAAAAAATGGGCATTGATCCAAAAGACGTGGTGGTTATATCTGTCATGCCTTGTATTGCCAAGAAATACGAAGCCGCACTGCCTTCAGAATTGACTTATGGCTTACGTGATGTGGATATTGTATTAACAACCCGCGAGTTGGCGAAAATGCTAAAAGAAGGTTCCGTCAACTTAAATCATATTCAAGAAGAAGAGTTTGATAATCCCTTGGGTATTTCTTCCGGTGCAGGAGCCATTTTCGGCGGCACGGGTGGTGTGCTTGAGGCTGCCTTGCGAACTGTCTATTTCCGGCTAACAGGCTCTGAACTTGAAGATGTCAACTTTACCGCTGTTCGCGGCACAGCAGGTACCCGGGTCGCCGAGGTTCAGGTTGGCGACAAATTGCTGCGTGTGGCAGCTGTTTCAGGTCTTGGAAACGCCCGCGCCATCCTCAACAAGATCAAGAAACATGAGGAGCATTTCGATGTGATCGAGATCATGGCCTGCCCGAGCGGCTGCGTCAATGGCGGGGGCCAACCCTACGCGGAAGAACGTGAGGAGATCATTGAGAAACGTCTGCACGGCCTCTATTCCATTGATCGCGATTCAGCGGTTAGGAAATCTCACCAGAACCCTGCCATTCTGGCTCTGTATGACGAGTACCTTGGTGAGCCAGGAAGCCATCGCGCCCACGAAATTCTGCACATTGAGAATCTATTCCCCGAGGATGCTCCCACCCACTAAGCTGGCATTAGATGGAGAGCTCCGTTCAAGTCTCCGGTAGTAATGCCGGAGACTTTTTTTTATCCAGGTATTTTTTCAATTGCAGTTTTCAGGTGATGGACAAGGTAATCCATTTGCGACTGAGAGGTATATTGATCAATAGGCAGCGTGATCATATTGCCTGCCATTTTGCCAACCAATGGATCCATCTTCGTCTTCGGATGAGTCAACAAGTCCTCCCAGTGTACGGTGAGGCTGATGCTCTCTTCGGAAAGCCTATCCAAAATAAGGTCTCGCGAATATCCGTAACAATAAACTGGCAGCCCCATGGGCATGATCTCATCCTGAAGGGAAGGAAAGAGTGGGGTGATCTGCGGAATATTTTTGAGTAAATCGAGCAAATAGAGATAATTGCTCCGCCGAATGGATTTAATTTGCGGCCAGTCGAATCCATCTATTTTTTGTTTTTCTTCAGGGTCTCCGAAAATCACCTGATCACTGTCGTAGTAATCTTCGGCTTGATAAAAAAGCTGCTCAAGTTGTGAATGATTTCCGCAGCCATCAAACAGGTAAGGTCTTAGCTGAGAACGATACTCACGAATAAGGGGAAGACGATGATTGATTCTTTCGGCATAGTGAGATAAACATGGATTTATGTCATACTTTGAAACCAGGTAAGCTCCGTCACAGGCAGAAAACTTCCGCATGCTATTGAATACAAAATCGCCAAGCGGGTTGACAAAATCTCCAGTCTGGGCGTTGTCCTCGATGACAATTTTGCCGGATTGCTGCAGGGATTTGAAAAAAGATGTTACTTCTTCAGGATGCAGAAAACCGAAATAATTAATGAAATAAACTGCCTGATATTCTCGGGCTTTATCAGACAAACCGTCAAGATCGATAGATAAATCTTCACGAATTGTGTAAAATTCAAACTCCAGACCCTCCGATTCAAGGATCCGAACAATAGAAGGGCAGAGATAGGAAGGCAAAAGCACCCGCATAATGTTATTTGCGTGTAGATATCGTGATATTACTCTCAAGCAAGCCTGACCACCATTCAGGAATTTTGCGTTTTGGATGAACTGGGAGGTAATGGAGGTAGTCCAACGATCATCCTCATAGAATTCGCCACCCACAAACAGGAGAGGTAACTCCAAATTTTTCATCCTTCAAGTATAACGGACAGATTTGTTATTTTATAAAAGACAATGGAGTAGAGTTTTAACATGAAAAACTCTGACCGTCTGCACGTATTTTCCACCGGCATGGTAGAAAGATCTGGGCAGAAAGCGAACCGGGCAGGGGATCTGCTTCTATTTCATGTTGTTAGATGAAAGATTGACTAATTTGCGAAATCAATCGACTTAGCTAATTTTCGCCCAAATCTAATACTTTCTGATGTTCCCCGGTCTTCAGGATAATAATATGCAGTATCCGCAACTATTAGTCCTTTAATAGGCAACTCAATAGGAGGAAGATTTTGTAACAAACCGGGGGTGCAAATTGGTTGTGCATTTGAATATCGCGAAACGTGAAAATCTAGAAAGTCTTCCTCTTTCAAATTTGGATTAATTTTCATAAAATATGAACGAACAGTATCAAAATAATGACTATCAGATGCAGTAAAGTTGGGATGATCGTGGGGGAGATAGTATGGAACATAAACAATTGATTGGTCAAATGATCGAAGATTGGAAAACTCTACAAACCCAGGAATATCCATATCGGGGTCATTAATATTCACCCAAAAATATTTTGATACAGGTTTTCGCAGTTTTACAACCACACAAACCACGCCAATATACTGAATCGATTGATAAGCCTTTATTATTTTTTCTGGTAAGTCGGGAATCATTTTTGGAATCAATGGTAAAGGTACTGTTGAAATTACAGTACTAAATGATTCAATTTTCGCATCAACTACAACACCTTTGACACAACCGTCCTTTATGAGTACCTTTGAGACTGGTGAACATAACCTAATTTCTCCACCATGTTGAACAATCTCTTCTTTTATTGCATTAAACAGTGTTTCTGAACCGCCTTCAAGATATCCCAATTTTTCTCTAAACAAATCGTAACGCGATAAACCAATTCGCCGAATTCGGCTCCAAAACCAGGCAGCAGAAATATTATCTTTAAATTGGTAGAATTTGAATTCTAACAAGGTTCGCCATAGTTTATTGTAAGCGTCTAGACCAATCCACTCAATTAACCATTCCCTGGCTTTCTTTTTATCCATTGCTTGCCAATTTTGACGATGGGTTGAGATGAATACGTGGATTCCATATCTAATTTTTGATAATAATGATAGATGTTTAAATTTTAATAATGCAATTGGATTACCCCATGATTGTAGTTGATGGTCAAACCACCAGGCCATTTTTGTTTCAACCCAATGAAGCTTTTCGGTTAATCCTAATTCTTTTAACAGCAGGAAAAAGTCGTTATCAGGTGTACAGTAATAATGATAATATCGTTCTATCTTGATCCCATTGAAATCAAAGACAGCTGAGGTACCACCTAAGCGATCATCTGCTTCAAATACTATTGGTTGATAACCATCCAAGACTAATTGATGTGCAACACTAAGTCCCATGGGACCCGCACCAATAACTGCAACTCGTTTATCCAATTAAAACTCCAATGTAATTTGACTATATACTGGATCGGCAAAGGCTTCTTTAACAGAATCATTAAATTTTGTTGCCTGAATATCAAATATTTTCGGCCAGTCAATCACTTCAAATATATCATGAGCTGTTAATGCAACTAGTTGTTGTGTTGTAAAAGGGGGATTCTTATCGAACAAGCCCCAGAAATATATTAAAAAATAAAATAGCTTATAGGGTATTTTTAATACTAATGTGTGCGATCTTGTCGCCCGTTTTATGGATCGAATGATTTCGATATAATCAACCTGCTCTAAGCCCGAAATATTATATAGCCCAATTTTACGATTTTCAATACAACTCACAATAATTTTACAAAAATCTCCTACATACATTGGTTGCCTGATAAAACGACCATTACCAGGTATGGGAAATACTGGCGTTTTCTTCATAAATCTCGAAAGCCACCCAAGGTGCTTTCTGTCAAACCAGCCAAACATTAGCGTTGGTCTCAAAATTGCAGAATTAATCTCGCTCTTAATTACTAGAGCTTCCTGTTCTTTCTTGGTTTTAGTGTAATCATCATTGGCAACCGATTCAATTACTGATGAACTGATATGAACGAGATACTTTACTTCATTCTTTTTCATCTCGCTTAAGATCAACTTTGTGGAAAGAACATTATTTCTTTCAAACGCATTCGAATTATTGCCGCCAATTTGTGCTTGAAGCATGACCACCACATCTGCACCAACAAAGTGTTCTACCCATGGCCCGCGTTCTGCCAAATCAGCATATTCCGAAACAACATATGGATGAATTTCCTTTAATTTTTCGAGGTTGTTTCTGTGTTTATCTAAAACAACAATATTTGTATAGCCTTTATCCATAAGACGGAAAATTAAATTTTGTCCAACTAAACCGGCCCCTCCCGGTAAGATTATTTTTATCTTATTGTCCATATTTAGCTTTCGATTTTTCCTTGAAGTTGTTTTTTTTCAATTGGATAGAAAGGTAGATCTTCCGAGTTATATATAACCCCGTCCACCTCAGGCATCCACAAATAACATGAATTATAACGATAGATGGTTGGATGTGCCAAAATTTCAGGTCTTTCTAAGAATTGCTCAATATCAGGTGGATGCGGATAATTCTCGCACATAACCATTGCACCAATGCTGAGTCCACCCAAATACATCGAAGGATTATTCCATACTACATCAAAATACTCATCAGGTACTGTGAGAGATTTCCGATGGGAGTAATAACTAAACTCGCTGCTCCAATCTTTGCCAAAAACAACAATTGCAGAATCTTCAGGAGTGTATCGTTCAATCAAATCCGATAATAGTAATAAAGAATTATTTGTAATGTTTGAATCATTATTAATGAACTTCGCATAAGATTTACTAAAGGATAATAGATTCATCAAAACAAAGAATAATGTAGTAACTGTCAAAATAAGAGCATGCTTTGTTCGTAATAAAGTAGCTAATGAAATTGCTAAAGCACAAATCAAGAAAATGACACACGAGAGTTGATAATAATCATGAACTCTGTGAACATTCGTAAATAAAAATATTGGTAATAGGAAAAGCGCTAAACAGCACATAATTATTATTCTGTTTCTTTTTTCAAACCAAAACAAAGCTGCCAATAACAACAATAGGCCGAATACTCCAGCAGCATTCAATATAAATGATCTATCCCAGATAATCATCTTTAACACTGAAAAATCAAAATGCTGTTGAATTGGGCCAAAGTACCAATCAGTTAAAGCTTTGGTAGTAAAGCCCTCTCCGATCATATTTTGACTTTTAATATTATCAGCGTAGCTTGTCCAAACACTTCCTATTAGAACTGGAAGCAAGAAGCTAAGAAGAATTATTGATATCTTTTTTAGTGATGGAAACTTTAGACCATTTTTTCTAATATGGGAAATAAGAACTGTAACAGCAAGAACAAACAAAATTGGAACTGCTGTAGTAGATTTTTGTAATACTGCTAATACACCCCAGAAAAACATCCAAAAAGCAGACTTCCAACTTGGGTTCGGTTTATACAGATCAAAACAGTAGGGGATTGCAGCCAGAGTGAAGAATAAGGCTGCCGTTTCAATCATAAAAGTCCTACCCCAAAACAGGTAGAGTGGGCTAGAAAGAAACAGGGCACAAAAAACCCAAATTGTTAAATTTGGAAGACTAAGTTTGTGGAATATCTTTCTTATCGGCCATATACTTAACAGAAGAAAACAAAAACTAACTAATCGCCCAACAGAATCAAGAGGGATTTTTCCAATCTTGGCTATAAGCGCAACAATTGTTTGAAATATTGGGAATTCAAATGGAATAGACCACGGATAACCAACAACCGGTGTTTCGTAAGCCAAATTCCAACCATTTTGGATAATCCAGTATGAGGTTAATGCTGTCTGTGTCTGTCGAAAAGCATGAATTTCAATGATGGGTTGATTGGAATATCGTATAGCAATATAAACAGCCAAACATACTACTAAAAAAGTAATTCCTTTTAATATGAAAATCCACTGCTTTTCTTTTGTTTCTACCGGGTTACTAGCTCTCTGTGTTATACGATGAAGTAAAACACAGAATAAATATACCAGAATTGTAAAAAAAATAATTAGTAATAGTACTAGAAATATCTTATAAAAAATATTCCGCCCTGAAAAAGATTTCCCATCAAATAGAATTAGAGTAATTGGATTCCTTATTATCCAAGAAGAAATTATTCCAACAAGTAAAGAAAAGAAAAGGATCTTTCTATCAATTTTTCTAATTAATTCAGCAACTTTATCCAAAAGAACTACTCTCTTAATTTAGATGATCACAAGATAAAACTAAGGTTCTAGTATTGGAGATTATCTGTAAATTCTTTATGCGGAAAATTATACTTGCTTTCATTTTCATCGTAAAGAATCAGTGTCACTGACCGGGTTAGACTTTACCAGCAATAGTCGCCCGGTATTTACCAGGGA
>CAYXWV010000070.1:0-11104 GCA_964468875.1 uncultured Anaerolinea sp.
TGGTGGCGGTTTCGCAAGCCACACGGCTGCGGGGATCCTGCGCGAGGCAGGCGTCCAATACGGCATCTGAAACCTGATCACAGAGTTTATCGGGGTGACCTTCGGTCACAGATTCTGATGAGAATTTGTAGCTGGGTGAATCCATGAAAGTGCTTGAAGCCATAGAGAGAGTCTCCTTTTAAAAATGAAGTTGCCCCGGTAGTGGAACTTTTGGGGGCAACAGGTTTTGACTGTCGGCTGCCCTCCTATCTTCCAGATCATTCTGTCGGAATTAGCACCATGTCGCAGTCAAAACTGTTCCTGGTTGCCGAGGCTTCATCGGGCCGGTCCCTCCGCCTCTCTGGATAGAAGTGCCGTTTTGGGGCTATTGAATTGTAGCAAGAGTGTAACATGGATGATTTTGGGTGTCAAATTACGGAAGTCATGTTTTTGGGGTGTGGAGAACCGTGAATCGTGAACAGTAATCAGTAATCAGTGAGCAGTAAACAGAGAACTGAGAACTGAGAACAGCAATCAGTAATCAGAGAACAGAGAACAGTAATTTGTTATCAGGAATCAGGATTGTAGTTGTATTACTTACCTAGGTTTACGATTCAATGCTCCCCGAGTGCCTGATTTCCAAAAGCACTTGACTTGGAGTGGACTCCAAGTGCTACACTGTAGGCATGAGGTGAAGGATGAAGATTGCTGAAGTGAGTGAGAAGTATGGGATTTCAACGGATACACTGCGGTATTATGAGCGGGTGGGGCTGATTCCGCAGGTCAACCGCAAAGAGAATGGCATCCGCGACTACACCGAGGCGGATATCAAGCGGGTGGAGTTCATCAAGTGCATGCGCCGAGCCGGGCTGCCGATTGAAGTATTGATTGAATATATTGCCCTGGTTCAGAGAGGTGATCAGACGGCTGAAGCCCGCAAGGAGATTCTGACTGAACAGCGTGAATTGCTTGCCAGCCGAATTAAAGATCTGAAATCCACGCTGGATCTGCTGGATCATAAGATTGAAGTTTATGACAGCATCCTGCTGAAAAAGGAGCAGGAGATGGGTAATTCGAACACTTAGTTCTCAGGAGGTTGAGATGGAGATAAGGACATTAGGAATAGGTGGACTGGAAGTATCCGCGCTGGGATTGGGCTGCATGGGGATGAGCCAATCGTATTATCCCATCCCTGACCGGGGCGAGATGATCAAACTGCTGCACGCTGCGGTGGAGATGGGCGTAACTTTCTTTGATACCGCTGAAGTGTATGGACCTTTTGCCAATGAGGAACTGGTGGGTGAAGCTTTGGCGCCGGTGCGTCAAAAAGTGATTATTGCCACCAAGTTTGGTTTTGCCTTTGACCCGAACGGTAGTCCCATGGGCAGCAATATCAACAGCAAACCTGAGCATATAAAATCAGCAGTGGAAGGTTCGCTCAAACGACTGCGCACGGATGTAATTGATCTTTATTATCAGCACAGGGTAGACCCTGAGGTTCCCATCGAAGAAGTTGCCGGGACGGTAAAGGATTTGATCCAGGCAGGCAAGGTGAGATTTTTCGGTATGTCTGAGGCAGGGGCTAAAACAATTCGAAGGGCGCATGCAGTTTTGCCAGTCACAGCACTGCAAAGTGAATATTCGTTGTGGTATCGCAAACCCGAGGAAGAAATCATCCCGACCCTGGAAGAATTGGGAATTGGATTTGTTCCCTTCAGCCCGTTGGGCAAAGGATTTTTGACCGGCAAGATCAACGCGGATACCAAACTGGACAGCAAGGACTTTCGCAGCAGCATTCCCCGCTTCAGTGAGGATAACCGCAAAGTCAATCAAGCCATGGTGGATTTGTTGAACAGGATTGCTGAAAAGAAACATGCCACTCCGGCCCAAATTGCACTGGCCTGGCTGCTGGCTCAAAAACCATGGATTGCGCCCATCCCGGGCACCACAAAGCTACACAGGCTGCAAGAAAACATGGGCACATTGAAGGTGGAACTGACTTCAGAGGATCTGCAAGAAATTGAAGCGGCTTCTGCTCAAATCAAGATCGTTGGAGAGCGCTACCCTGAAGCGTTGGAGAAACGCACCGGGCTATAAAATGGATCAAGAGGGTGAATTTGAGAAATAAGGTATTGGAATTTTCCGGTGACCCACGTCGAGATCGCCATTAAAATAAGAGGATAGAGACCAAACAATCATAGTATAAATGGAAATCAGGATTTGATTACAACATGAAAATTGCCTATTTAGATTGTTTCTCAGGGGTTAGCGGCGACATGCTGCTTGGAGCCCTTTTGGATGCCGGTCTGCTGCTTGAAACCCTGCAAGCCGGGATTGATGCCCTGCACCTGCCCGAAAAAGTGGATATAAAAATGAGGGAGGTACATAAAGGTGCGCTGCGGGCATCCGATGTGGAAGTGGTTGTTCCACACAGCCATCATCACCGACACCTCGCTGATATTTTGGAGATTCTGGCTAAATGTGATCTCTCGGACTCTGTTAAAGAGAAATCAAGCCGGATTTTTACACTGTTGGCAGAAGCCGAAGCGAGGGTTCACGGCGAGCCGGTGGAACACATCCATTTTCATGAGGTTGGGGCGCTGGATTCAATCGCGGACGTGACAGGGGTGGTGATCGGTCTGGAAGCGCTGGGGATTGAAAAGCTGTATGCTTCTACGCTGCCGTACGGATCGGGGATGATCCAGTGCGATCACGGCTTGATTCCGCTGCCAGCACCCGCGACCCTTGAGGTGTTGAAAGCAGTCAACGCGCCGATGATCCCGACTGATGCAGATGTTGAATTGGTGACACCCACCGGAGCGGCGATTTTGGGTTCGCTGGCAACATTTGAACGACCGACCATGCAGTTGAAAACCGTTGGGATCGGGGCAGGCAAACGAGATTTGCCCTGGCCGAATGTAATCCGGCTGATGATTGGCGAGACCCCGGGCGTCAGCCCAACCGAGATGGTGCAGCTTGAGACCAGTATCGATGACATGAATCCGCAGTTTTACGGCTACATCATGGACAAACTGTTTGCCGCCGGCGCCAAGGATGTGTCGCTGACCCCAATTCAGATGAAGAAGAACCGGCCGGGCACGCTGCTGGGGGTGATTGCCGACCGCAGGGATGAATCCATGCTGGCGGAGTTGATTCTGCGTGAAACCACAACGATGGGGCTGCGTGTGCAGCCAATTGGCAGGCATGAAGCAGTTCGCGAATTTCGCAAGGTTAAAACACCTTACGGTGAGTTAACCGTAAAGGTGAAAGTGTTGAACGGAAAGATCATTCATTCCACGCCTGAATATGAAGATTGCGTTCGATTGGCGAAAGAGAACAACGTCACGCTGACAGAAATTTATCAATCAATATGTGATTCTTGTGAAGGAGAGTAGAAATCATGCAATATAGACCATTTGGAAAACTGGACTGGAAGGTATCTGCACTGGGGTTTGGCTGTATGCGTTTGCCCATTATTGATGGAAAGCCGGGCAACATTGACCAGGAAAAAACCACTGAAATGATCCGTACCGCCATTGAAGGCGGGGTGAATTATTTCGACACAGCTTATGTGTATCACGATCAGCAAAGCGAAGCAGCCCTGGGCAAAGCCCTGCAAGGCGGATATCGCGAACGGGTGAAGGTGGCGACCAAGTCACCCATCTGGCTGATTAACGAAGTTGTTGATTTTGACCGCATGCTTGATGAGCAATTGAAACGGCTGCAAATTGATGCCATTGATTTCTATTTGCTGCATGCGTTGGACTCGGGCTCATGGCCCAAGGTGCAAAAGATGGAGCTGATTAAACGCTCTGAAGCAGCGATCAAAGACGGACGCATCAGGCACATCGGATTTTCCTTCCACGACAACCTGGATTTGTTCAAACAGATTGTTGACGCGTATGATGCATGGGATTTCTGCCAGATTCAGTACAACTACATGGATATTGATTTCCAGGCAGGGACGGAGGGGCTGAAGTATGCAGCCGATAAAGGGCTGGCTGTGGTGATCATGGAATCACTGCGCGGCGGCAAACTGGCGGCCGACCTGCCCTCCACCCGCCCGCTGTGGGATTCGGCATCAAAGAAGCGTAGCCCGGCGGAATGGGCGCTGCAATGGCTGTGGAATCAGCCAGAGGTTTCGACCACGCTCAGCGGCATGAGCACGCTTGAGCAGGTCAAGGAGAACCTGGTTTCGGCAAATCAATCTGGGGTTGGAAGTCTAATGGCTGACGAACTGGCGTTGATTGATCGCGCCCGTGAGGTGATCAATTCACTCAGCCCGATTCCGTGCACGAAATGTGAATACTGTATGCCTTGCCCGAATGGGGTCAATATCCCGTATAACTTCGACATTTATAATCAGGCAGCCATGTTCAATGATCTGGGGCAGAGCCGTTTTATGTACAACAACTGGGTTGCTCAAGATCAAAAAGCAGTCAATTGTATTCAATGTGATGAGTGTCTGTCGAAGTGTCCGCAGCACATTCCCATCAGCACGTGGATGCCGGTGGTGGAGGAAGTGCTGGGCTTGAATCGCGATTATGTAAAGTCGGTTTAGACCAACCAGAAAACAAGGCACACTTTTTTTTATGAACTGAAGACTCCCGATTTTTGAAAAAATCGGGAGTCTTGTTTAGCATTCAACCCTGATTTCTTATTATTGTTCAGTTAAGCTAATATTAGAGCTATGGAAATTGTGCTGAATATCGTCTCTGTAATTTTGGCATATCTTGTCGGGTCTATTCCGACCGGGCTGCTTTACTCCCGCTGGTTTCAGCGCAGCGGAAAAGTCCCCACGCGAGCCAAACCCCGGCAATTCGCGTTTGGGGCGGGCCTGGGCGTGGTGTTGATCGAGATCATCAAGGGTATGGCGGCAGTCTGGCTAACTATGATGCTGCGGCGGTCAGCAGACTGGCAGATGATCAGCGGCGCGATGGCGATTCTGGGACACAACTTTTCGATTTTTGACCATTTCAGAGGCGGGCAGGGGTTGGCGGTAACTGTTGGGGTGCTGCTGGTTTTCTTTCCGGTTGAAACTTTTTTTGGGGCGGTGGTGTACGTGATCCTGTTCCTGATCTTTAAGAACAGCAATCTTGCCGCGGCAGCAGGCGGCGGAACGGTGATCATTCAGCAGATACTCAATCATGAGTCTTTCTCTTTGATCGGGTTTACGATATTGTTGTTGTGTTTCACGCTTATACGAGGTCGATTGAAGCCTATCCAATCTAAAAAAGTGCACGCCGGCAAGAAACAAAGCCGGCGGATGAAATCAAGATAAGAATATCGTCGAGATAGAGAAGAGTAACGCTGACAAGGTCGTTCACCTTGTCAGCGTTGTTTTTTATTCGAGTTTGAAATTATCGGCAGCCTGGCGAAGCTGGCGAGTCATTTCCACGAGTTGATCGACGGACTGGGCGAATTCGGCGATCTGCGAGGTTACTTCTTCAGTGGAGGCTGACACCTCCTCGATGGCAGCGCTGCTTTCTTCACTGATGCTGGCGATGTTGTCAATGGCTTCGGTTGCCATGATGGAATTGGAAGCCATCTCTTCGGCTTCCATACGGTTTGATTCGACCACACCAGACATTTCATGCATAGCCTGATCCAGTTCACCGGCGGAGAGACCAATGCGCCTAGCAACTTCGGCAGCCTGACCGGCTTGGGTATTGACCATTTCAGCGCTAACCAGAATCTTCTTTAGCGACTCACCTGATTTTTCAGCGCGGCTGACGCCGGAAATAACTTCTTTGGAGCTGTCTTCCATAGCGGCAATGGCTTCAATTACCGTTTCCTGAATTCGTTTGATCAAATCGCTGATCTCTTTGGTTGAAGCCGTGGAACGTTCAGACAGCTTGCGTACTTCATCAGCCACAACGGCAAAGCCCTTGCCGTGCTCGCCTGCCCTGGCGGCTTCAATGGCTGCATTAAGCGCCAGCAAATTGGTTTGTGATGCAATTTCATCAATAGTCTCGACAATTTGACCAATTTCGTTGGAACGCTTTCCCATCTCATTAACTTTTTCAACAGAGTGGTTCACCTTAGTTTGAATAACCTTCATACCAGCCAGGGTGGCTTCAACGGTTTCCACTCCCTGTGAGGCGGAATCCGTGGCTTCCTGTGCCTGCTGTTGAACAGAATGGGTGTGTTCCTCGACTTCCTGAATAGCCTGGGTAATCTGGCTGGTCTTTTCAGTTACTTTGTTTACCACTTCAGTCTGTTCCATTGCAACACGGTCCACGCGGCTGATTGATCCGTTCAGATCATTGATAATGGTGGTGGTTTTAGTAATGCTCGCTGCCTGGTCATTCGCACCATGAGCAACTTCCTGGATGGTGACTGAGATCTGCGAAGCGGCTTGATTGACCTGACTGGACCCTTCACCCAATTGTCTGGATTCGTTATCCAAAACGGTGACGCCGTCCTTCAAAACGGAGATGGTTTGCCGCAGGTTGCGCAGCATTTTTTCGAAGGCGGTTCCCAGTACATCGTTTTGACCGGATTTGTAGTTGTGCAGCGACAAATCGCCATCGGAGATTGAACCAGCAGCGACTGCCATGTTTTGAATATAAAGGATCAAGTTTCTGAATGCGTCTGCGAGATCGCCGGTTTCATCCGTTGATTGGTGGGTGATGTCCTGGTAGATATTGCCTTCGGCAAGTTTTTGGGCTGTATTAGTCAACGCGATGATTGGTTTGGATATTCGAGCGGCAGAGAAAGAAACCATCACATAGCTGATGCCGGCAAGCCCTAAACCGACGACGACGAACAGCCACATCATATTCAATTGGGTTTTCTTGAGATCGTTGTAGAAGTTCTGATAGTCTGCTTCGTTGGCGGTGACCACGATGACCCAATCCCAGGGGGCGTAATAAGCCGATTGGACGATTCGTTTGGAATGGTCTTTTTTGGCAAGATAACTTGAACTACTTGTCTCTCCGGGGGCAAGCTGGACGGCTTTGGCAATGATTTTCTGAACGTAATAATTCTCATCGGCATCCTGTTCGTTCCAGGCGGATTGACCGTCAAGGGCGGCATCATGAGAAATGATGTACTGACCTTGTTGGTCGCCCTTGCCTCCCAGGATTGTGACGGTTCCAGTTGAACCCACCTTGGTTTGCACGATTGCCTGGCGCAGGGTAGCAACGCTTTCCTGTTTAACACCAACACTGATGACGGCAATGACATCCCCTTTTTGATCGGTAACCGGGTGATAAGCAGTGATATACCAGGCATCCACTTCGTAGGAAACACCCAGATAATCGCTGCCAGCCATGACGGTTTCGAAGACCTTATTCATGGCACCATTGAGTTCATACTTGGGGATGTAAGTGCCGATGGCACGGTTGCCGTCCTTGTTGATGATATTGGTAGCCACACGCAAAATGCCGGAGCCATCTGGCATGGGCTGATAAACCGTGGCTTTTGAATTCATCAGGGTTAACATCTCATCCAAAACCGGCACCTCAATGTTGGCATTGGAGATGCGCCCGAGCCATTCTTCTCCGAGGAGGAGATGGGGAATCATGGCGCCTTTGGATTCTTTGGTTAGCTGGTTGATGGCCGGCCAGTTGATTTTTTGATCTTCAATGCTGAACCCGCCTGCTTTGTCAATCAAATCCTTGAATACGTTCAGGGCTGAAGAGACCTGCAGGGTGATGGCTTCATCTTGTGATTGAATGAGGGTGTAGGTATCTGTGGTGATTTGCGCGATATTGGATTGTAAAAAGTCATTTACTTGTTGGGTGGAATTGGTCTGGGCTACTTTAGATTGCCAGATTCCGATGCCAGCCAGGCAGATGACAGTCACAATGACACTGCTGACCCCCAGCAGGATCAGCTTGCTGCGGATGTTTAATTTCATCTGTACTCCAAGGTTGTTACTCTCTATGAAAATGAGAGAGCAAGATAGTAAAATTCCCGCCTACCACTAATCGCTTAATCATAATGGTAACGAGAACGACTGAAAGGTTGAATAAAAAGTGGATTAAGGTTGAGTTAAAACCTTAAATATTGGATGAAAGTACGATAAATCAGAAAATGGTAAAACAATCTTTTCTATCGTTATTCTTCCCGTTTAATGGTGAAGGTATCGAAGTCTCTAGCCACGCTAGCATGGGGGAAAACGGAACGCGCTTCATTGAGAATGTCTTTATCGCGGTAACGGCGGCTGAGATGCGTGATCATCATTTTGCCAGCGTTGATTTTTAAGGCAAACTCAGCAGCTTTCTTGGCAGTCATATGGGCAAATTGACGCGCCATGTCGGCTTCTTCTTCGAGATAAGTGGATTCAATGACCAGACCATCTACGTCCATCAGCAACTCAACCAGGCTGTCAGTTTCGCCGAGATCGCCCAGGGTAGCCAGGCGGGTTCCACGGCGCACGTCACCCATCACCATTTCGGGGGTGATGACGCGGCCGTTGTCGAGGGTGATGTTTTGGCCAGAGACAAGCTTGCCGCATAATGGCCCGGGTGGAACGCCCAATTCAGAAGCTTTTTCTGGCAGAAAAGGGCGGCGCGATTTTTCTTCGAAAAGGAATCCCAGACAGTCCGGTCCGCGGTGTTGCACCGGGAAGGCACTTACGGTGAAGTCATCTTCTTCGATGATGACGCCTTTTTTCACTGGGATAAGCGAGATCGGCATGGGGGCGGAGGCTCCACGGAGTACGACGCCGTATAGCAGGTCAGAAATTCGATCCAGGGCGTTGGCACCGCCGTAGATTTCGAGGTTTTCAATGGATTCCCAACGCATGAAGGTGGAAAGCAACCCACCCAACCCGAGGATGTGATCGAGGTGCCCGTGGGTGATAAGAATACGGTTCAGACGTTTGAAACCCACCCCTGATTGCAATATCTGGCGCTGGGTGCCTTCACCGCAATCCACGAGGAAGCGGAATTCGTCGTGTTGTACCAGGTAAGCAGGCAGGTTTCGTTTGGGAGAAGGAGCGGAGGCTGAAGTGCCGAGGAAAGTGATCTCAAACAAGGGCGGTAGTCCTTTCAAGTAGTCGGTTCTATTTTACCCTATCTTGTTCTGATAAGGTTTTTTTGGGCATGGCATAAACCTTGCAATGTATAGACCAATCAACAGCCCGTCTATTCTCGCGGATTGCCCGTCTTGTTCGCGACTTCTATTTTGAAATGGAGCCTTGCCATGAATCTGCTGACCGTAAAAATTGAAAAACCTGAAGATATCAACTTTATTCTCGGACAATCACATTTTATCAAGACCGTGGAAGATATTCATGAAGCACTGGTGAGCAGTGTGCCCGGGATCAAGTTTGGACTGGCTTTTTGTGAAGCATCGGGGGCTTGCTTGATTCGTTCATCCGGGACTGATGATGCCATGATCCAACTGGCTCGGCAGAATGCCTTAAATATTAGTGCAGGACATATTTTCATCGTCTTTCTCGGAGAGGGCTACTATCCGATCAATGTGTTGAACACGCTGAAACACATTCCTGAAGTGTGCGAGATCTATTGCGCCACCGCCAACCCGGTGGATGTGGTGATTGCCGACAACGGCACTGGCCGCGCCGTTCTGGGTGTCTTCGATGGACAAAAGCCGAAAGGGCTTGAAAAAGAAGAAGATGTTGTCTGGCGCAAGGATTTCTTGCGCAAGATTGGTTACAAGGCTTAGCTGATATTTGGAAGGAGCAATTATGAAAAAGAGATTCATTCCAATCCTGGTTTTGATCCCCTTGTTTCTGATGGGGTGCAGCCTGCTCACGGCAAAAAATGCGAATCAACCAATGACAGACGCAGAAATGGCAACCAGGGTGGCGGAACTGCTTTCGACCATGACCACACCGACCACGGAAATTGAATTCCCGCCAACTGCCACTATGGGGTTGCCCACCACAGCCTCAACAGCGACACCTGAGGTAATCAGTCTGGCATCTGCCACGCCGACTGTCACCGTGGAAGTTGGTGGCCTGCCGACTGAAACGACAGTGGTGCTGCTGCCGACCCTTCAGGCGACACCCACCCTTTCGATTACAGCTCTTCCAAGCCCAACAGCCACTACAAACGTGCCCTCGACTGATCCGATCAACAAGCTCGGAGAAGCCGCCAGCACGGACAATATGGATTCAAACGCCAAGTGGGCCTGGCCGCTGGGATCTTCCGATTTCACCAGTGTTGAGTTCAAAGATGGTTATTTGATGATGACCAACGTCAGCAAAGACGCCGCGGGATGGGTGCTGCCGCTTCTTGCGCAACAACAGAATTCATATATCGAATTAACTGCCAATTCGGGTACCTGCACCGGAAAAGATTCCTACGGAATCATCTTCAGGGTGCCGGTCTTGAAGAACCCTGATCAGGGTTATCTCTACCAGGTGACCTGTGATGGATATTACCGCCTGTGGAAGTGGGACGGAAAATCAGGCACAGATGGTCTTGCAGTCAGCCTGCTGGCATGGAAGCAATCGGATGCCATTAATGCCGGGGCAGACAAAACCAATCGGCTGGGCGTAATGACGGTGGATAACAAGATCACCCTTTTCATGAATGGGGTACAGCTTGGTTCGGTAACTGATTCATCTTATTCAGCCGGATTCTTTGGCGCGTTTGTGCGTACTCAGGCAGGAAGCGCAACGAACTATACGGCGAAATTTGATTCGATGCGCTACTGGGAAAACCCAGCTCAATAAACAGATTTCTGATTACAATGCGGGTCTCTGTAAAGAGGCCCGTTTTGTGTTTTCTGCCATTTCACATTAAAATTTCACAAGAACGGAGGCAACAATGAAGAGTTTTCGAAAAGAATTGTGGTTTCTGATTCCCGCCCGACGTGGGTTTGTGAATATCACCGACCAAGTGGAGAGTTGTGTGCGTGAGAGCGGGATTCGAGAGGGGCTGGTGCTGGTGAACCCGATGCATATTACCGCCAGCGTGTTCATCAATGATGATGAAAGCGGTCTGCATCACGATTATGACCAATGGCTCGAAAAACTTGCCCCTCATGAACCTGTTTCAGGGTACTGGCATAACCGAACCGGAGAAGACAATGCCGACGCCCACATGAAACGCCAGGTAATGGGACGCGAAGTGGTGGTAGCCATCACCAACGGGCGGCTTGATTTTGGCACGTGGGAGCAGATTTTCTACGGAGAATTTGACGG
>CAYXWV010000071.1:0-11027 GCA_964468875.1 uncultured Anaerolinea sp.
AGGACGTGGCCCTCTCAAGGCCAAAACACGGGTTCGAGTCCCGTTGGGGGCACTATTTATGTAATCTGTCATTACGAGTTCAGAGCAATCTCTATCAAAACTGTAATTGAGTCCCGTTGTCCCCTTCGGGGAGGCTTTGCGCGGGGCACTATTTATGTAATCTGTCATTACGAGTTCAGAGCAATCTCTATCAAAACTGTAATTGAGTCCCGTTGTCCCCTTCGGGGAGGCTTTGCGCGGGGCACTATTTATTTAATCTGTCATTACGAGTTCAGAGCAATCTCTATCAAAACTGTAATCGAGTCCCGTTGTCCCCTTCGGGGAGGCTTCGCGCCCTATATAGGGAGTTTTACACCGGGGCATGTTACTGATCGGGTTATACCGCATCAGGTATAGTCGTCTGATGGTTACCACCTGAAAAACGCATCCGCGATACGCCTTTTTTTGTGCTGTTGTGCGAAAAGAATCCCATCGAATATAAATCGTCTTTTCTGTGGGTGGTTATGGACAAACCGATTCAACCAACCCCAAAGAATTACGATACAGCCTGTTTCAACAGGGCAAGAATCTTCTCCTCAACTTCGGGGGTCAAGGCTTTTAAGGCGAAAGAAACCGGCCAAAATACGCCGTCATCCAGTTGGGCGGCATCGTTGAATCCAAAAGTTGAGTAGCGGGTCTTGAACTTCTGAGCACTCTGATAAAAACAAATTACCTTCCCATCTCTTGCGTAGGCGGGCATACCATACCAGGTTCGCGGAGCGAGTTCCGGGTGATTCTCTTTGATCAAGCTGTGCAGCCGGTGCGCCGTGGACCGATCGGGTTCTTGCAAGGCATTGATCTTTTCGAGCACGTCCTGTTCGTCTGTCTCTTTGTTGGGCTTGCCTGCCCGTTTTGCGGCTTTCTTTTGGTCTTGCAGATGTTCCTTCATGGCAGCCTTTTCCTCAATGGATAAACCGCCGGGATTAATTTCTTTAGTCATGATTTTGTACTTCCTTTCTCGATTATTGCCAATATGTTCTTATCGGTTGATGTTTGCTGATGGAGGTGTTCCTGGCGAGCCTGATTCAGACATGCTGCTTGGCAACTTTATTTTGAACCATTATAGAAGATTTATATCTGACAAACAAGACTAAAATTATCCAAGTAATAATCAAAACTGGAAGATTTGCAACAACATAACCTCATCCAGCTATAATTGTGCGTAAACAGAAATATAAATTGAGGAGCCGAAATGACTGTCACATTTACCGTTGATACCGGGGCAAACCCTACACCCTTTCCGCATTATTGGGAATTGTGTGTTGGCAGCTGCCATGCCGTCATGGGGCTGCGCCAGGATTGGCGGGAGCAGCTAGAGAAAGCCCACAAGGAATTAGGGTTTCGATACGTGCGATTTCACGGATTGCTCAATGATGAAATGAGTGTCTGCCTCCGAAATCAGGATGGCAGCTTGCGGTATTCCTTTTACACGATTGACAATATCTTCGATTTTCTGCTCTCTATCGGGATGAAGCCCTTCATCGAGTTGGGATTTATGCCCGAAGCGCTGGCATCCGGCAAGACCACCTGTTTTCACTATAGAGGGAACATCACCCCGCCGGCAGATTATGAACAGTGGGCTATGTTGATCGAACAGTTGACCTGCCACCTGGTTGATCGTTACGGGCTGGATGAGGTTCGCACCTGGTTCTTTGAGGTGTGGAACGAACCCAATTTGAAGTTTTTCTTTGACGGTACCCAGCAGGATTATTTCCGGCTTTATGAAACCTCCGCACGGACGATTAAGAAAGTGGATTCACGCCTGAGAGTGGGCGGTCCCGCTACATCAGTGAATGCCTGGATTCCCGAGATGCTGGATTACTGCCGGAACACCAATACTCCCATTGATTTTGTTTCCACGCATCATTACCCCACCGATGATCCCTTATGGAAAAACAATGGCATCAGCCTGGAGGAGTTTTTCGCGAAGTTTGGGTCAGAGTTTGGCAAATACGAACGCGGCATCCTGAAAAAAATGACCATCCGGGCACTTGAAGAGGCAGGGGATATCCCCCTTTACTACACGGAATGGAACACCTCGGCAGTGCTGCCTGACACTTGCCACGATGAACCATACTCTGCGGCGCTGGTGGCAAAAACGATTGCCGACAATGAAGGGCTGGTGGATTCATACTCTTTTTGGACTTTCAGCGACCTCTTTGAAGAAAACGGCCAATACGCAGCACCTTTCCACGGCGGTTTTGGTTTGCAAACCATTCATGGAATTCCCAAGCCCACCTATCATGTTTTCGAAATGCTGCACCAGCTGGGCAGTGAGCGGCTGACTGTTTCAGGCGGAGAAAATTCCACAGTGGAGGTGTTGGCAGTCAAAGAAAAAGATCACAGAATTGATCTGTTGGTTTTTAACCACAATATTCCGGAAGATTTGATCAAGGCAGAGGACATTGAAATTCAGATTTCCGGTTTGAAATCAGTTCGCCCCGTGAGGGTGTTGCGCGTGGATGATTATCACGGCAATCCAAAACACAAATGGGTTGAATTGGGCAGTCCAGAATACCCTTCACATTCACAAATAGCCAAAATTAGAAAGGCTTCTCTCTTAACGAATGAACCATTATGTTATGATGAGAAGGAGGGAGAATTCCTATTGCGGCTGGAGATTCCACCTCACGGGGTGGCGTTGATTCAATTGATTCATGATGGGCTTTTTCAATCTTTGACATCCTAATGGATTAAAGAATAGGCAATAAAGATAAGCCCATGAGGCGAATAGCCATGATTGGGCTTAATGTATTATTGGCAAAGTGGTACTACTCATCAGACCACTTGGCCGATAGAATCACATCATCATTCATTAAGGAGCAAAAAATGGAACGAATACCGTTTGGCAAAACTGGTGAATTGGTCAGCCAATATTGTCTTGGTTGTATGCTGATGGGCAGCACAACTGATCAAAAAACATCATTTGAAATGCTTGATCGTTTTATTGAAAATGATGGTAATTATTTGGATACCGCCAATTGTTATGCCTGGTGGCAGGATGCAAATTCCACCGGAGATGAAAGTGAAACCATTTTAGGAAATTATTTTGCTTCCAGAAAGAACCGTAATAAGATATTCCTTGCTACTAAAGTTGGCGCTCGATTGACGGATCTCAAGTCAGTAAAAAATGCAAATGGTGAAATTGATTGGGAAAAGGTGGCAGGTGGTTATGAGTATTTGTCGGCAAAAGCCATCCAAAAAGCAGCAGAAGACAGCCTGCGGCGCTTGCAGACGGATGTGATTGACCTCTATTACGTGCATATTGAAGACCGTGCCACTGCACTTGAAGAGACTTTAGGCGTGTTGAACGACCTGGTGATCCAGGGCAAAGTGAGATATATCGCCTGCAGCAATTGGCGCACCTGGCGAATGGAAAGAGCCAGAGGAATCAGTGCTGCAAAGGGTTGGGCGTCATTCGTGGGGATTCAACAGCAGTACTCCTATTTGCGTCCCAAAGCAGGTGCTGATATGGGCGTGGGCGTCAATGTGGATGGAGAACTGTTGGATTACCTCAAGGAAAACCCGGATGTCAGCTTGATGGCTTATTCTCCCCTTCTCAAGGGTATCTATGATGACCCTATCAAGCGGGCTGCCTATTACGGCTGGAGTTGGTTCAACAGTGACGATGCCAAAATTCGGCTTGAAGTGTTGAGCAATCTGGCTTCTGAATTAAAAGTCAGCAATAGCGAGTTGGTTTATGCCTGGCTGCTGCATCATCAGCCGCGGGTGATTCCGATCATCGGTGCCCGCACCCTTGAGCAGTATGAGGTTGCCATGAAAGCCCTCAATATTCATTTATCAGCTGAACAAATGAATCACTTGAATTCAGCTTCGGCATAGTTTTACGAAAAAACATTGAAAGGAACAAGAATATGATCGCAAAATTTTCACGAATTCTAGGCCGCTCTAAAATCAGTGTCAGCGCCATGGGTATGGGCTGTTGGGCGATTGGAGGACCGTTTTGGGCTGAGGAAACGCCGCTGGGATGGGGTGAAGTGGATGACAACGAATCCATCCGAGCAATACACGCCGCGCTCGATCTTGGGGTGAATTTCTTTGACACTGCCAATGTTTATGGTGCTGGTCACAGCGAACGGGTTCTTTCTAAAGCGTTGGCTGGTAAAAGGGATCAGGTGGTGATTGCCACCAAGTTCAACGCACTTTTTGATGAAGAAACCCGTCAGGTGACTGGCAGCGATGTCACTCCGGCAGGCATCCGCAAAGCATGTGAAGATTCACTACGCCGTCTGGACACGGATTATATTGATCTTTATCAGTTTCATGACAACGGTTTTCCCTCAGACAAAGCCGCGCCAATCCGTGACACGCTTGAAGCCTTAATTGATGAAAAGAAAATCCGCGCATATGGTTGGAGCACTGACTTCCCTAAAAGTGCCGAATTCTTCGCCCAAGGGGAACGCTGTGCGGCCATCCAGGCAGAATTGAATGTGCTGGATGACAACACCGCCATCGTTGACGTTTGTGAAAAATATAATCTTGGATTGATCAATCGCGGACCGCTGGCAATGGGTCTTTTGACAGGCAAGTATGTCGGAGGAGTCAAACCCTCGGCAGATGATGTGCGCGGCGAGAAAAGCCCTGAATGGATGAAATACTTCAAGAATGGCCAGCCCAGCGAGGAATACACCAAAAAAATCAATGCTGTACGTGAAGTGCTGACCAACGGCGGAAGAACCCTGGCGCAAGGCGCACTGGCCTGGCTTTGGGCGCGTAGCCCCAAGACCCTGCCCATCCCTGGCTTCCGCACGGTCAAGCAGGTAGAAGAAAACGCCCGCGCCCTTGATTTTGGTCCGCTCACGAATGAACAATATCTTGAGATCGAACAAATTCTAGGTAGAAAACACTAAAAAAGTGTAACTGTTTTTGGAAATTAAAAAGGCAGCGAGATGCACTCCGCTGCCTTTTTGTATCCTTGCAAAGATCATCCAATTGAGCGCTGTTGTTTCAGACCACGCGGCAAAAACCAGACTCTCAAAAGGAAGCTGACACTATATCTATTTTTACCCTCTTGACATGAGGGTTATACTAGTAATAGAACTAATATTCTATTGCACTTTTCCAACAAAAAAATGCTTCAGCCCTTTTGAAACCATCCTGGATTCGTGCATAAAAACGAATCTCTTCATATTCTTTTGTTCAATATTTCAGGAAAAACAAAGCTGATTTCATGCAAATTGATTCGTTTTCTTCGTTCCTGATTTTCGCAAAATAGAAACGAATCCCCGATGATTTCATCCGTGATTTTTTGTACCCATAATGAATAATCACCTTACCTGATTTCAGTAATCAAGAAAAATGGTAAACTCATTCCCCTTTGTTTACTTGAGAATTCAATATCGCTTATCTGTGATCATGCAGCCTTCAGGTTTTAGTCGCCAGAGTTTTTTCCTGCTATGGCCTTTTTTGATTGACTAATGCATGACTCTCTTCATCATTTTGGAAGTTTATCCTGCAAAAAAGACTTCCATTTGGCATGCTTTGCAATCAAATTTGAGTTTCAGACGATGTCCATCAGCATCAATTAAATACAACGGATCTGGTAATTGCTGGGCATTTTTTTCTCGCAGGCAGGCATCCATCTCATAGCGCAAGCAGTATTTGGTGGTCATTACCTTGCGTCCGCGCATGGGCAGGCCGCCCTCCGCTGCAGACTGGATCGTTTGAACGCCGTGGTGCCGGTAGAAATCAGCAGCTTTTTCGTTCAACACGTTGCCCGAATAGTCCAGATCCGTTTGCGGAAAAGGATCGTGGTTTTGAGATAACGTCCCCTCATTTTCGGGGCGTTGTTGGATACGATTATTGGCAAGGTTTTCGACAGCCTTCCTGCGCAGTTCATTCCATAAGGATGTGGGTAAAAAGGGCACTGGATGAAGAGCGATATCGATCTTTTGGCAGACAAAATCCGTCTCTCCCAGTTTGAGTAGTTGTTTTTTGATCATCTCAAGAGCTTGTTCCGATTTTTCCGCTGGAATTAGAGAAAACTCAAGTTCTGCAGACCCTTCGACGTCGTTTTCATCGCACAGGTCCAGGCGGCACCCTGTCGGGGTTTGGCTGAGGTTCATTTCCAATCTGATCTTGCGATTTGGATTGCTTTTGAGCAATGCATCAATAAACGTCTTGTCGTGGTTGCGATAAAGGGGTAACCCGGGTTGAACACCCTGCATTTTCGCCGGCGTAATCCAGTTTCCATTTACTTGATTAACAAGGGTTCCAGTGAGGTCTCCACTCTGAGCGAAGAAGCATATTCCGTCGCCGTTGTGCAAGGGGTCGGTCAGGAGGTCTTCTTCCAGGCAAAAGGAGTTTTGTTGAATTGCCTTTACTTTCCCTATTTTTTCCCCGACCATCTTGGGGGTATCAGGCGATCCGATTTTGGATTGCCTGCCCATGATGAAATAATCACAATACCCGCGATTGAATGTTTTTTGTGGATCGGGTTCAAAGCCAAGATTGATTTCACCCGAGGAGGTCTTTGAGGTTCCAAGCTGGTCAAGGAGCTTGCGATAATGGCCGACCACGTTCATCACGTAGGTTTTATCTTTCAGACGGCCCTCGATCTTGAAAGAAGTTACACCAGCATCGATCAGAGAGTGCAGATGTTTGGTTTGATTCAAGTCACGGATGGATAAAAGGTGTCTTTGATTGGTAAGGATGTTCCCATTGTCATCGGTCAGTGAATATAAATTGCGGCAAGGCTGGGCGCATTGTCCGCGGTTGCCGCTGCGCCCACCGATGGCGTAACTTAAATAGCATTGTCCGCTGTATGATACGCACAGCGCACCGTGGATGAAGGTTTCGAGTTCAATGCTGGTGCTGGCGCGAATTTCGCGAATTTGCTCAAGTGAAAGCTCGCGCGCCAGAATCACGCGTTGAAATCCTGCCTTTTCAAGAAAAGCAACCCGTTCGGGGGTGTGGTTATGCATTTGTGTGCTAGCGAACAGGGGGATGGGTGGAAGATCACATTCAAGCAAGCCGACATCCTGAATGATCAAGGCGTCTGCTCCGCTCTGATAAATTTGATTGATGAGCTTGAGCGCTTCCGGAATTTCTGAATTGTAGAGGAGGGTGTTGACCACCACATATACTTTTGCCCAATACTTGTGCGCGTAGCGGATGAGCTCTTCAACATCTGAGACATCGTTACCGGCGGCTTCACGTGCGCCGAACCGCGAGGCGCCGATATAGACGGCATCCGCGCCGCAGTTGATGGCGGTCAGACCGGTTTCAATATCTTTGGCAGGGGCAAGCAGTTCGATGGGCATGTCTGGATTGTAACATGAACAAATATGTTTCTCTTAGAACGTGAATTCAATCATTTCAAGAATGTATAACCCATCTAAGCTTTTTGGATTCAGGTGGGGTAAGCTATTGCTATTTCAGGAGACACAGAATGGATCTGGCTGATGTTTTGATTATCTGTCCAAGATCAGGTCAACTTCTTCCATCTGATCGGATGTCTGGGGACCAGACTGCATGGCTTTGCAGGTTTCTTCCACCTGGGCAACGGTCTTGAATCCGGGGATGGGGATGGTTTTCTCACTGCGTCCTCATATCCAGGCTAGGGCGCCGTGCGAGAGGGTGCGGCAACTGCTGGTCAGCACGCCGCGGATGGCATCAAGTTTTTCGAGCCATTCTTAAGCGGGTTTTCCATCTTTGAAAGCGGGGTGCCAGTCTGCTGTGTGACACTCGTCATCAGCCGGGAAGGAAGTTTCAGAGGCGAGTTTTCCGGTTTGAGAATCCATCCCAAGCGGTCCGCGGTTCATGCTGCCAAGGTTGAGACGTTCGAAGAGTCTCAATAACGCTATGTCGCCATCGAGCACGCTTAACTGCTGCTGGTCCACGCCGCAGTTGGGCGAGGTGGCAAAGTCTTCAACGGCGTCTTCACGGCCTGTGCTCCAACCGTAGGTGTGGATTTTCCCTTCCTTGACCAGTTCTTCCAGAATCTCACGGGCAGTCAGGGCGCGTTCAATCCTCAATCCCCATACGTGTACAAGAGAAACATCCACGTATTCGGTTTCGAGGCGGCGCAGACTGGCTACATCGCTATCGTTTTCTTCTGCTATATCAAAGCCATGTTTGGCAGAAATGATGATCTGTTCGAGTTTTGTTCTCACTACTTTTGCCAGGATTTCTTCGCTGTGGCTTGTGCCATAAACATTGGCAGTATCAAAGAAATTGACTCCGAGTTCGGAAGCCCGGTTGAGCGCGCGGAGAGACTCGGCTTCATTCACGTTGCTTCATCCAGCCGGTGTACCGTTGAACATCCACGACCCGCCAATTGCCCAGCAGCCCATCCCAAGAGAACTCACCTTGATTCCAGATCGGCCTAAAATCCGATTCGTTTGATTCATGATACATTCTCTTTTGATTATTCTATCTTGCGATGGTGATTCTAGAAAAAGAGGGGTTATTGTTAGCTCCAATCTTTGGCAAAAACATTAAGTCCAATTTCAAAATTACAACAAGTGGCGTCATATTCCTTGGGGATTTGATATACTCTTTATATGCGCATACCAATTGATCGACAGAGTTCAGAACCAATTTTTAGACAAATCGCTGGTTGGCTGCGAGAAAATATCCTAAATGGAAATCTGGCTGCTGAGACTAAACTTCCCGCCACGCGTGCCTTGGCAGAGAAACTGGGTGTTAGCCGGATCACAATTAAGAATGCTTATGCTTTGGTTGAAAGCGATGGCTTGATCCTGACCAGAGAAGGCAGCGGTACATTTGTTGCTTCACCCTCATCTGGGCAAGGATTAACTCAAGAATTCAAGACTATCAATTGGCCGCTCTGGCAGTTGGAGCAAGGTGCTGAACCAGTTTCAGCGATGATTGGTTCGAATGCAAATATCCAGACTTCTGGAATGATTTCCTTCATCGGTGTGGGTGACCCGGTTTACTTTCCGGCAAAAGACTTCGTAAAAACCTTGCAAGACGTAGTCCGCAGGGATGGCGCCACTGCTTTGAATTATGGCAATTTTGGCGGAGGGTATGAGCCTTTGCAGGTGACCATTACCAGGGTGCTGGCGAGCCAGGGCATTCAAACCAAGCCTACCCAAGTTTTAGTGACTTCAGGTTCGCAACAAGGACTGGCTTTGGTTTGTCATCAACTGCTGCATGAAGGCGATGTAGTATTGGTGGAAAAACCGACATACAATCTGGCTTTAGAATTGTTTCGACACCTGAAATTGAAAATTATTGGCGTGCCGGTTGACGAGAATGGCATGCAGGTCGAAGTGATCGAACCATTGCTGCAGCAGTACCATCCTAAGCTGATTTACACGATTCCTAATTTCCAAAATCCGACTGGAACCTGTCTAAGTATCTCGAGGCGCAGATTGATGCTTACATTGGCTCAACGCTATAATGTCCCAATCCTTGAAGATGATTTCGTGGGGGATCTGCGTTTTGAGGGTCGTGCCCTGCCTGCAATAAAAGCATTAGACGGGACGGGGCAGGTGATCTATATTGGAACTTTCTCAAAGCTGCTCATGCCTGGGATTCGCGTGGGATATCTGGTCGCAAACGGTCCCATTTTTCATCATTTGGTTCACCAAAAAATGGTAAACGATCTGACTACGTCTCCATTACTGCAAAGGGCGCTTGATATCTACGTTACTGTTGGTCGTTACCAAGCCCACCTGCGACGTTCCACCCGAATTTACCGCCAACGACGGGATGTTCTGATCGAGAACTTGACCGAGAAAATTCCTGAGGTCAAGTTTAATACTCCTCATGGTGGATTGTTTTTGTGGTTAAAACTGCCGGAAGGTCTCTCTTCTCAGAGCCTGCAGGAGGTTGCCCGGAACGAAGGGGTAGATTTTGCACCGGGAAGTCGTTTTTTTTGTGATCCTGATGAAGGAAAGAGCTGTCTCAGGTTGAATTTCGCCACAAATTCAAGTGAACAAATTTTAGAAGGGGTAAAAAGATTAAGCCGGGCAGTGAAACAATACCGAGAATAAGCTAATCGTGTATATAAGACAAAATTACTGATTGTGGCGAAGGTTTTCCTTCCACGATGCTGGGATCCTGATAACATTCATTTTTTTGGTAAATATTGATCCGGAGGCTATTTTTCAGGGTTGTGATATTCAATTGCCTTCGGGAAACGGTATAAATTACAGTATGATTCAGATCGCGTAATTTCCCAATAGACATGCCAACTTAACTAATGTTTCCAATGGATGCATCTTTCATCCATTTCTATTTTCAATGGTTTAATAAATAAAAGGGATATACCTTTTTGTATTCTTCTTATAAGTTGTATAAGCTTTACTGTGAACAGATTGAAGATACTCTTCTTCGCGGCGTACCTGAATCTCAAGAAAAATGAAAAAAAGTAACCCGAACAGAAAGACTGTCCAGCTAGGCCAAATGAACCAAATACCAAGATTCATGAGGAATAATCCAAGATAAGTTGGATTTCTTATGAATTTAAATAATCCTGTTTTTACGAGATCTGTCTTGATGCTGTGATCAATACCTACGCGCCAAGATAACCCCATTTCCCTTTGCGAAATAAAGCATATGGCTAAGCCGATAACACCGAGCAAAAAACCTGTGATATCCACCCACAATTTTGCCAAAAAATTCAGGCGACTGAACAATGATCCGATTTGGACATTGAGTAAATGGAATATGACGATTATGAATCCATATGCAATGATTATTAAGAATGAAACGAAAATATATCGCTGCAATTCCGAATTCGATTTTTGTTTTCCATTAGGAGCTTTGATTATCTTACTGATTTGATTTCTGATTTTGGTTGCCCAAATGGCGATGCATAAAAGACATAAAGAACACACAAAAATGTTTTCGATCAATGATTCGCTCCATGAAAAGCAGTAAATAATTGCGCGACAATCATCATAATAATCAAGATGCTTTTCTGAGTCAAGAATAACGAAATTCAGGGCAATCGCATCAAACTGAAAATGGCAAGAGAATTGCAAAGAAGGAGGGAA
>CAYXWV010000072.1:0-10511 GCA_964468875.1 uncultured Anaerolinea sp.
GTCTTGAATATCGCATGAAGCATGCTGACGGGTCCTGGCGGTGGTACACTGCCAGCGCCCTGCCCACTTTCGATGGGTCAGGTAAATGCACCGGTCTTGAGGGTACTTGTCGCGACATTAATGAGCAGAAAATTGCCGAAAATGCGCTGCTTGAGAGTGAAGAACGCTACCGTTTATTGGTTGAAAAATCACCGGTTGGCATTATGGTGGTTCAAAAAGGCAAGTTCCTCTATGCCAACTCTACCGCCGTTAAACTTTTCGGTTTTTCTTCATTAGACGATTTAGTGGGCAAATCCATCCTAAGTTATATTCATCCTGGTTCCCGACAGGCGTTGTTCAAACGGATTACAGAAATTCGTAAAGACATGCCCAATCCCCTGATGGAAATCAAGATTATCCAGAAGAATGGCGAAGTGGTTGAAACCGAATCAACCTCATCACAAATAAAAGTGATGGGTGAGGATTCTACGCTTGTCTTTGCCCAAGATATCTCATCCCGCAAGAAGGCTGAAGATCAGATTCGGAAGAACGCTGATGATTTGGCGTTGATTAATGTGCTTAATGAGTCAGTGAACCGCGGTGATCCGCTTTCCGTCACTATTAAGCGTTTAATCGACTCTACTAAACGGATGTTCTTGGGCAATGGAGCGGCTGTATATCTCTTAAGTGACAATAGCGAATACTTGGAAATGCAGCATTTCTACATTAATGAAAAAATTGTTCGTTGGATTGAAAAAACCATTGGAATAAAAATCCCCTTAGTCAGGATAAAACTTGATGAGCAAAGTCAATATCGGGCAATCTTAGCGAGCAAACAATTCCGTGTCTTGGAAACTCGAAAACAGATTATTGGATTAATGAAGGAATTCACCGACAACCCGGTATATAAGAAACTGATTCCTACCATTTATAACCAACTTGGGATCAATTCCGTCGTGGCAATTCCGATGATCTCGCATGGAGAAAGTGTGGGGCTGCTGGAGCTCTCCAGCAAGGTTCCTTTTAACGAAGAAAACCGGTCAAGACTTGAATTTATCTCCAGTGAGTTGGGTTCCATCATCCGCCGGAAACAAGCCGAAGAGGCACTGCGTGAGAGCGAAGAGAAATTCAGGCAAATTGTTGAACGCTCCAATGACATCTTCCTGCGGCAAAACTTTGAAAACCTACAGATTGAATATATCAGTCCGAACGCATATACCCAGTTGGGTTATTCTCAGGAAGAAGCCCTCCAAATGGAGAATTCAATGCTCACGGAGTTAGTTCATCCGGATGACGCATCAATTTTTGACAAATTCAGGCGCACCATCGTTGAAATGCATCAACAGGGGCAAAACACCAATATTCGTGAATACCGGTTGAAAAAGAAGACCGGCGGGTACATCTGGGTTAAAGCCAATTACTCCCTGGTTCAGGATGAAGAGGGCCGACCCAAACAGGTGATTGGCACCCTTTCTGATATCACTTCCCAAAAAGTAAATGAAAACATCCTGAAGTTCCGCGTGAAAATCATGCAGCTTTCAAATACTTTATCAGTAGATGAACTTTTGGTGACCATTCTCGATGAAATTGAGAAATACTCCGAGAGCTGTCTTGGATTTTGCCATTTTCTCACAGAGGATGAGAAAAAGACGACTCGAGTGGTTTGGTCAACCAATCTGAGCAAGGTCAAAGATTTTGATTATTCCGCTGCTCTTGAACACGAATCAGCCAAAAATATCTGGCGGACGGTTGTCAGGCAGAAAAGGGCAATGATTCTGAACGACCCGCAGTCTATTCCTGAAACACTGGTCTCTACTGGGGGGCAAAAAAGAGTCAACCGGGCGATGGTTGTTCCGATCATTCGTTCAGAAAAGGTCGTGTCAGTCTTTGCCGTTGCGAATAAGCCCTATGATTACAATCCTGAAGATGTTGAATATATCTCCACCCTCGCTGACCTTGCCTGGGATGTGATTGAAAACAAGCTCATCCAAAGCGCTCTGCAAGAAAGTGAATCCGTTTTCTCAGCTTTCATGGAAAACAGCCCAATTTATGTTTTCTTCAAGGATAAAGAAATTCGTGCAAAACGTTTAAGCCGTAATTTTGAACAAATGCTGGGCAAACCACTTGATGAAATTTTGAACAAAACGATGGATGAACTCTTTCCATCTGACCTTTCGAAATCAATGATTGAAGATGACAAACGGATTCTTAATGAGGGCAGGGCAATTAGTGTAGATGAAGAATTGAACGGCAGATATTACACGACCATCAAATTCCCGATCTTCAAAGACGGCAAACCGGAATTCTTGGCGGGTTTTACCATCGATAACACAGACCGTATCCTTTCAGAAAGAAAACTTGCTGAAAGTGAAGAATTGTATCGAATCATTTCATCCGTAGTGTCAGATTATCTCTTTTCGACAAGAATAAATGATGATGGACAGCTTGAACTGCAATGGGTGGCAGGTGCTTTTGAAGCCATCACCGGCTACAACATGGCTGAGTACAAGCAGGCAGGCGGCTGGCGGGCAATGGTTTACCCCGAAGATCTGGCTGTTGATGATCAAGACATGCAGACCTTAAGCCAAAATAAAAAGGTAATCACCGAGATCAGAACCGTCAGGAAAGATGGGTCAATCATCTGGGTGCGCAGTTATGCCCAACCCATCTGGGATGAGAAAACCCACCGGCTTGTAGGGATAAACGGCGCCGTGCAGGATATTACTGAACGTAAAAAAGCGGAAGAAGAAATTAAACAAGCTGCTCATGAATTTGCTGTCCTATACGATACTGCGAAAGATTTATCAATGCAGCGGGATCCCCAGATTATTTTGCGCACCATTTCAGATCGGGCTTGTACGCTGCTTGGATCAAAGAACTCGTTTATTTTTCTTTTTGATTCAGATGCCAACGAGTTGGAACTCAGATTCAGCAGGGATGCAAAACATCAAGTCGGATATCGAATAAAAATGGGAGTTGGGTTGTCTGGAATTGTAGCTCAAACATTATCTCCCCTGATTATCAATGATTATAGAAATTGGGCGAATCGGTTGACAGGTATAGTGACATCTGATGTTTCTGCGATTATGGGTGTGCCGATGATGTATGGGGGTCAGTTGATCGGTGTATTGGGTGTGGAGGAATACTATCCCAACACCCGAAAATTTACCGAAGATGATGCTCACTTCCTTACGCTCTTTGCTTCACAGGCTGCCGGCGCGGTTTACAGCTCTGATCTATTTGAACAGTTGCGTATCAATGCCGCTGAACTCGAGAAGCGGGTGGATGAGCGAACCAGGGAACTGCAATCCAAGAACAAAGAACTGGAAACCTTCACCTATACGGTCTCTCATGACTTGAAAGCCCCGCTGCGCGGAATTTCAGGCTATTCCACGCTGCTGATGGAAGATTATGCCGATCACCTGGATGAAGACGGCAAACGCTATTTAACCCACCTGGTCAACTCCACTGAACGGATGAACGTCCTCATCGAAGACCTGCTTGCGTATTCCAGGATTGAAAGAAGAGAGATTAATAAAGTTGAAGTGAATCTAAATGAATTAATCGACAAAATCCTTATCGAATACCAGCCTGAGGTCGCGGCCAGAAACTTGCAAGTTAAAAAGGAATTGGAGTGTGGTACATTATTTACAGACCTCGAAGCAATTTCGCAGGCTTTGAGAAATATTATTGATAACGCTGTGAAATTCACCAGGGATTGTTCGACCCCAACGATCATCATTCGAAGCAATCAATTGGAAGACCACATATTGCTCTCTATCGAAGACAACGGGATTGGTTTTGATATGAAATACTACGACAAGATATTCGAGATCTTCCAACGTCTGCACCTTACCGAAGATTACCCCGGAACCGGGGTAGGGCTGGCGGTTGTTCGCAAAGCCATCGAACGACTCGGCGGAAAAATATGGGCTGTCAGCCAGCCGGGCGAAGGCTCAACCTTTTTTATGGAATTTCCACGATGACCACGAATCAGATAATCCCCTCGGTGCTGCTGGTGGATGACAACCAGGTGGATGTTGACCTGACCTTGATGGCTTTCTCGCGCATAAAATTCCTGAATCCGGTTCAAATCGCCAGGGATGGTGCCGAAACACTTGATATCATGCGCACCTGGAAAAGCATTGTCGACATGCCCCACTTAATTTTGCTTGATATTAAGCTCCCCAAGGTATCAGGGCTTGAGGTATTGAAAGAACTGAAAAGCTCTGATAAAACCAGCCACATCCCCGTGGTGATGCTAACCTCCTCTACGAATGATGCAGATATCAAGACAGCTTATCAGCGTGGAGCAAATTCTTACATTATCAAACCTGTTGACTTTGATAAATTCATCTCGCTCACTTCGATCCTATGTGATTATTGGATTAATTTGAACGTCCAACCGGAGGAAAAATAATGAGAATTCTCTATGTTGAAGACAATCCCCTGGATGCCGACCTGGTTCGCATCACCTTAAAAAAATGCGAGGGTGAATTTGATTTCACCTGGGCAAACGGTGTGGAAGAAGGACTCAAGATATTAAACAGTGAGCCTCCCTGTCCATTTGACGTGGTTCTGTCTGATATGCACCTTACTGACGGCAGCGGCTTGACCATATTATCTGAAATTCGAAAATCTGGCTGGCCTGCGGCAGTGATCATGCTTACCGGTCAGGGAGATGAAGACACCGCCATCGCTTCCCTAAAAACCGGAGCGACTGATTATATAGTCAAGAAGCAGAATTACCTGAAACAACTGCCTGACACGCTGAGAAATGCGTATAAGACCTATCAGGAATCTACCGTCAAGGAACATCACGGCATTCAGGTTCTTTATGGCGAGCATAATGTCAGCGACATTGATCTTACCCGCCGTTTTTTGAAAACCCACGCACCGCAAATCGAATTGGATGTGGTGACAACCGCGGATGATATGTATGAACACATCGCAAATCCCCCTGACGGTAAGAATTATGACGCTTTCATGGTTGATTATCACCTTCCGGGCCACGGACCTATTGAGTTGATCAATAAAATCCGCGGCGACGAAATTGACGCGCCCATCATTGTGATCACCGGTTTGGGCAGCGAAGAAGCCGCGGTTGAGATTCTCAAACTTCAAAATACTGATTACGTGGTCAAAACCAGCGGTTACCTGATGCGCCTGCCGGCTATTCTTGAAAATGCTCACCATTTGGTCATGCTGCAGAGGGAGCAGGAAGCGTTGCGCAAAAGCGAGGCAAGGTTCCGGCTGCTCGCGGAAAACGCGGTGGATATTATTTTTAGAATCAGAGTCTTGCCTGCTGTGGCTGTTGAATACATCAGTCCGGCGGCTGCAAAGATCACCAGCTATTCACTTGATGAACTTTATACCGACCCGTTTATTCTTTTCAAGAACTCGCTTGAGAAACAGGATTCGCAGTCTTTATCGAAATGGCTGCTGTCAACGAAAAATCCAACCGTTATTTTGCCCTTCACTCGCAAAGACAACATCAACATCTGGCTTGAGCTTGGCTATAACCTGATCAGAAATGACCAAGGTGATTTGGAGTTTATTGAGGGCATTGGGCGTGATATAACAGAACGCATTGAAGCAGATCATCACTTGCGCGAACAAATGGAGCGCATTAACGCTCTTCACCAGATTGATAAGGCAATTACCTCCTCGTTTGATTTGAGGGTAACCTATCAGGTGCTGCTCGACCAGTTAAGACAGGTGCTGCATGTGGATTCCGCCACCATCCTGCAGTTTGAATCCGAACTGATCCAATATCAGTTCCTCACCGGGCTTGGGTTTAAAACTCCCGAATCCACCCTGCGTACTGCGCTAAGGCACTCACCCATGCCTTCAGAAGCGATCGCTTCAAAAAAGACGATTCAGATGAATTTGGGTTCCAGTCAGATTTTTTCTCCTTCATTGGCTGAAATACTAAGCAACGAAAAATTTGTGAAATACATTGCCACCCCCATGGTGATCAAAGGTCAGATCAAGGGTGTGCTGGAGGTATATAACAAATCTGAATTCGAACCAGGCCGTGAGTGGATCAGCTTTTTTGAAGCTCTGGCGCAGCAGGCTGCCATCGCCCTCGACAATTCGCAGAACTTTTTCGAACTACAAAAATCTCAATCGGTGCTGCTTCAGGCATATGATGATACCCTGATGGGTTGGGCGAACTTCTTGGATTTGCGCGACAAAGAGACTGAAGGCCATACCGTGCGTGTTTTGGAACGTACCATGAAGGCGGCTCAGCGCCTGGGGGTTCGCGATGAAGACATGGAACACCTGCGCCGCGGTGTTTTGCTTCACGACATTGGCAAGGTGGGAGTTCCAGATAATATTTTAAACAAGCCGGGCCCATTAACTGATGAAGAATGGGTCATTATGAAAAAACACCCAGATTATGCCTACCAGATGCTTTCACCCATCAGCTTCTTGAAGCAAGCCCTCGATGTACCCTACAGCCACCATGAAAAGTGGGATGGCTCCGGCTACCCCCGCGGCTTGAAGGGCAAAGAAATTCCCTTTACAGCGCGCATCTTCACTGTTTTTGATGTTTATGATGCCATTACCAGCAACCGCCCGTATAACAAAGCCCGTTCCAAAGATGAAGCCATTGCTTATCTGCGTGAAAACGTGGGTGTGATTTTTGATCCGGATATCATTGACGTTTGTATTGATGTCATTAATGAAAAATGAGCCATTTGGCTCATTTTCTTCGTTTATTTTGATTGGGCTTTCTCTTTTTCTTTTTTGGCGGCTTTCAGGTATTCCATCAACCCTTGGGCAAACTGCATTAGTCCGAATGCCACAATGGCAATCGTGATTAAAGAGGTGTTGCCTCCGGTTTGTTCAGCCGCCTGTGATTGCGCCTGAATCGTTGTGTAAATATAAAAGGCGATCCCGAGCAGGGCAAAAACGCCGCCAGAAATCATGGTTTTTCTTCCACCAGCTTTGCTTGGCTCAAGATACATTTTAATCCGGGCGTCGCCTTTAATAAAACCGGTTGTGCCTTCGTCGTCGATAACTTTCACCCAGCCTTTGTTTTCATCAGTTTTTTCAAACCCGACAGCGGTGAGCACTGTGTTTTTAGGGTGGGTTTTCAGCACAGCGCTTTCTTCACTGGCAGACTCACGCATTTCATTTTCATTGTTAATCAACTGTACTTTTTTGATTTCAAAAATATGGGTCTCCCCTTTGATGTATCCCTTTTGGCCTGAGGCTAACGTGACTTCAACCCAGACCTGTTTATTTTTTCGCGAGACCTTGCCCAGTTCAAACTCATCGTCCTTTTTCAGGGAAGTGAGGGAAATGCTCTCATTTCCTGGTTCCGAATAAACTCTTACTTCGTCGTCAATTAAAATACCTTTCATTATTACCTCACTATTCCTCAATTGGGGATGTTTATTGAGCCGGATTCACTTTTTCAAACGCCCAGCCGTGTGCAGCCGCAACCATTTCTGCCCAGTTTTCATTTTCCATTTTAATCTGCAGGGCGGTTTTCGACAAATCATCTTCCGTATCCAGTGTGATAGGTTTTACTTCAACCCTTGAGTGTGGCATGAACTTGTTGCTTTTTTTCTCGAGATCGTGAAGTACTCGATTTTGATACTTGCGCTGACTGAACCATGTGAGCAGCAGCATCAGAACTCCCAACACTACCGGAAGCTGCCAGATTGTTCTCAGCGGTTCAAAAAAAGCTATTTCGGGGATGATGGGGGTGAGCAGCACAAACCCCAGTCCGGTGATCAGAGCGCCAAAAGTCCACGAAAATGAGTGCAGCCTGGCAATTTGAGAGAGTTGTGATCCGTTTCGGTCAAGCAGCTCAGGGTGAGTCAAAAAATCACTTTGATAACAGGTTTCACAAACCGCGATTTTTAAGCGATATTCATACGACTTGCGATACTTTTTCCCAACCAGACGGTATTTATGTTCACCGACCCGATAATTCAAACGATGAACTTCAAAGAAGTTCGCTGGTTTGGATCCGCATCGTGAACAAGTGCCCGAAGATTCGAGTACCAATGCCACTTTCTTAAATTGAGCAATCTCACCGGCTGGAATACTGATTAAAACGGACATCCATCATTTTCCTTGTACAGATATGTCTGACTGCCTAATTGTAACTCAATTGCCAGATTGAGGGCGAAGGCTAACTCCATGCCAAAAGCCGGTAGTAACCTCCCAGAGAATTGCGCCGGGTTGAAAAACAGGTGGCATTATATTCAGCGCTGATGCCTGTCTGCACATAGATATTAACCGCATCAAAGCTGAGCGGTGACTGTACCGAAAGAGTGTTTTGCACCACCTGAACCGGCACCCATTCGCCAGCCCCCGCGGCATCAAGAGCATGATAAAGCACCACCAAACGCGGCACGGTGCCTAATCCATGCGGGCGGGTGTAAAGATTGTTGGGGGCGCAGGCGAACCATCCGGAATCGTAATCCGCTGCGGGAAGACTGCCTTGATCAAGATAACACTGGATGGCGCCCAGGGAAGAGCCGTTCCAAATTGCCTGGCCAATCCGGCGCAGGTCAGTGCTTTCAGACGCGGACGTGTTGGCAGTTATTGTGAAGGTGTTGGAGCCCGGGGAGCGGACCGCAAAGATATACCACGTCGCGGCAGGTCCGCTGATCAGACCGGCGGGCAGATCAACATGACCATCAGCTTGCAGCATGTAACCCTTGATCATCATCGTCGGCGGGGTTGAAGACGAATACGGCACCCTGACCCGGTTGTTCGGCAGATATTGAAGTTTGATTCCCGATGAATAGCCTCCAAAGAATGTGCGCAGATTAATCGAATCAGCCTCTGATTCTCCCAGGTTCAAGGCATCCTTACGCAGATTGTTGTAATGTTCCGCGGCGGTGGGCTGCCCGGCGCTTACGGGTTTTGAAAGTGGATAAGTCATCATTTCCTCCAATGAGAGTGTTCAATCTTTTTACTTTCTTCGAGTCTCTAGTTTTTTTGTGGTGGTTGATTTATCTCCAATAGGCAGTCGCCCAGGTGAGGATTCCATCCCATACGGAGAGGTTGAGCAGGGCAGGGTCAACCGGCGGCCAGTACACGCCCACGTTGTTCAACTGGCACTTGATCAGCGCGAAACCGGGCTGGTGGCGTTCATCCGCCGTCCAGCCTACCGCGCCCAGTGACAGAATCGTTCCCGCCGGTGATGTGACGCCGATGCCGTTTTGCTTCGACAGAAACTCGCACAATATCGCGTAATCCTGCGCCCGGCTTTGAGCCCGCCGGCTGCCGTTTGGACTCACCGCCCGGTCAGCCAGCAGCACATCAAAATGCAGCCACAACCGGGTTGTGCCGCCCGAATCCACCTCGCGGGTCATCTGCACCCCGCCGCTCTTGATGCCCTGGTCTTCAGCCAGCAGAAAACCATATCCCGCCCCGCCGTCAATCTCGGAATGTGAAAGGATGATGTGACAATCCTGACCGATGATGGGGCTCATGTGAACTCTCCCTGCCGATCCCAGCGGTCCAGGGCAAACCCTTCCGGGTATTCTGGCTGCTGATCAGGCTTGAAACTTACCAACGCCTGATGAAAGTGTTCAAGCCATGCGCGGCTTTGTTCAACCAGACGGGCGGGTTCCCCCTGTTTGACACCGTAGGTTTCAGCAAGGAAAGATGCCCGCAGCAGGCAGGCGAAGCCAGCCGTCCCCACCGAGAGCGCGGATTCAAAACCGTCTGCCAGGCTGGTGGCGGCTGCGCCGTCCAGTCCGTTAAGTGTATGCTGTGCCGCGTAAACCAGCCGCAGGGTCTGCCCCGCTGTCGGGACGGCGATGCCGCTGAAATGCAGGTAAGCCGTCTCGTTTTGCAGCGCATAAGAAAACTCGAGCTCGCTTTTACCGTTCATGGGCTGCAGGATTACCTGCATCAGAAACAGCGGCTTTTCCAGGCTTGAGATGCTTTGATCCCGACCAGAAGTAATGACGGCGTGATCTAAACGCAGCACCCTGGGGAGCTTTTCGTTGATTCCCTGCATAGTCAGGCGGGTGGCGTTTTCGAGCAGGTTGCTATCATATCGGTTGCCATCAGCGTCAGCCAGAATTTGCCGTGCGCGGTTTTGAATGCTTTCGAGAGTCATCATGAATTCGTTCCTCCAGGTACTTCAACTCCGGGGGCAGTGCGATCATCTCTGACATGCCATCCCGGCTTTTGCCCACCGGCTTGGCTGTGGGCGGTTTGTTCCCCGGTCCAAGGTCGCGCAGCCTGGGGACTTTGGCTCCAGGGTCAAGCTTGGGCGGTTGAACCGCCGGCAGGTTCATCTCACGGCGGGCACGACAGACCTCCAGGGCGGTAAACCACAATTTGCGTCCATCACAGGCGATCACCACCATGCCGCCGTCGGGCAGGCTGCGCAGAGAGAGGGGCTGCCCGGATTGCCCGGGCAGCAGAAAAGGTTTTGCCAGGTGACTGGCTAGCGCCAAAGGCGCGGCGTCAGGGCTGTTTTTGGAGTCCATTACCGCTGTCCTCGATGGCTACGCCCGTGGAATACACCGCCAGGGCGGCGATGGCAG
>CAYXWV010000073.1:0-10284 GCA_964468875.1 uncultured Anaerolinea sp.
TCGATCTGCTGATGAAAGCGAAATCTTCAACGCACTTGGGAGCATTATTGTAACCACACTTTTTTATTGTGTCAAGGGCGATTTTTTTCGAATTTAAGAGCCGGTGATTTTGATCTGCCGGCCTCTTTCGTTTTCGCCAAGTTACTGCTGGAATTCTGGTTATTGGGTTTTTATTGATCTGCCGTTTCGGGCGAGATCGTGGTTGCATTCACGCAACGAGGTCAGATTATACACCCCCCAAAACATCTGTCAAGGGTTAACAAGCACCAATTTTAAAATTGGTTAATCAGATGTTGGTTTCGCAATAATAATCTCATACTCAAGCTCTTTTCTCATATTGAAACGCCTTTTTTTTATTTTATTTGGGTGTTTTGTAAACACAAAATTAATCGGAGTATTCTGTTAGTCATTTTTGAAAATTGAAGTCTTGGAACTCCGCCTCGTTCATATGATGGCATTAATATCTTCCAAAGCTAACACAACAAAATTCGATCTGAAAATTCCAAAAACATCAGAAAACCAGTCAGAAATCTTAGTCAAAACCACATTCATTTTTTGCAACTTATCCAAAACGCGTTGCGTATATGAGATATATCAGACAGGAGAATAAATATGTTTAAAAAAATTTCACTCGCATTAGTTGTTTTATCCCTCGCCCTTTCAGCCTGCACAATCAACGGCCATACCATCACCATTGATGGACGCAGAATAGCCGGCTCTGGAAATGTAATTGATGAAAGCCGTGTTGTAAACGATTTTGATAAAGTCGAACTAAAAGGAATCGGAAACCTCATCATCACCACTGGCGACAAAGAATCTCTGACCATTACCGCTGATGATAACTTGATGGACTACATCACCACCGACGTGTTTAATGGAACCCTTGAAATCGGCATGGAACCCAACTTGTCTATTGATCCCACCCGAACTATTGAATATAAACTGACTGTTAAAGAACTGACAAGTGTTGTTTTGGGTGGGTTTGGAAACGTAGTGGTTGACAAAATGTATGGCGAGGACGCTGAAGTAAAAATTGCAGGCAGCGGAGATATTTCTATCCGTTCTTTGAAAAGCGAGAATGGTCTTCTGCGCATTTCAGGTTTTGGCGATATCGAAGTGGATGAAATGGTCGTCGATCAACCCACTCTTGAGATCACCGGTTCAGGAAACATGAAAGTGGATGATCTTCAAGCCGTTACGCTTGAGGTTAGAATCAGTGGATTTGGTGACGCTGATCTCACTGGCACCGCCAACACCCAGAACATTGAATTGCTCGGTTCAGGCGATTACGTCGGTGACGACCTTGAAAGCGAAAAAGCCTCCATCAAAATCACCGGCTTCGGCAATGGCACGATTTGGGCTTCAGAGTCTTTGGATGTTACGATCACCGGAAGCGGCAATCTAGACTATTACGGAAACCCCAACGTAACCCAAACCATGACTGGTTTTGGCAAAATTAATTCCTTAGGCAAAAGATAGTTACCCTTTTTTCTCATAAACTCCTCCAGAAACCAATCTGGAGGAGTTTTTTTAAGATTAATACCACAAAAATGATTGAATTTTAATTATTTTTTTTCTATAATGAAATAATTAATCAGATGATAAAAATCTGATCAACCCTTTTCGCATTAACAATTTATCCATTCTCCTCATCGAGATTGTCCATTTCCATCCGTTTCATCATTTGATCGAAGCAGAATTCACAATTCGCTTGATTAAAACACCTCTGTAATCATTTTTGAAATTATCGGAGTTAACTTATGGAGAGTACGAAAAGAGATCCTGCTGAAGGATCAATTTTATCAGTGCAGGACTTAAAAACCTATTTTTTTACAGAAGATGGCGTGGTGAAAGCCGTTGATGGTGTTGATTTTTTTGTTAAACCGGGCGAAGTACTGGGTTTGGTGGGAGAATCAGGTTGCGGTAAGAGTGTAACTAGTCTTTCAATTATGCGATTGGTCAGCACTCCTGGAAAAATTTGCGGCGGAAAAATCACTTTCGATGGTCAATCTCTCTTAGATCTTCCTGAAAAAGAAATGGCAAAGATTCGCGGAGATCGGGTTTCAATGATCTTTCAGCAACCTCAATCAAGTCTCAACCCGGTTTTTCGGGTTGGAGATCAGGTTGCAGAAGTATTGCAGATTCACAAAGGCATGAAACATAAAGAAGCCTGGAAGAAAGCCGTGGATTTGCTGTCCCAGGTGGGCATTCCCGATCCTGAAAAACGCGCAACGGCATACCCGCATGAGTTATCAGGCGGCCAGGCACAACGTGTCATGATCGCCATGGCGCTGGCGCTTTCCCCAAAACTCTTAATTGCAGATGAACCAACCACCGCACTTGACGTGACTATCCAGGCTCAAATTCTTGATCTGATTCGTGATCTGCGTAAAGAAACCAACACCGCCGTTATTTTGATCACGCATGACCTTGGTGTAATTTCTGAGATGGCAGATATGGTCGCTGTGATGTATGCAGGCCAAATAGTGGAATATACCAATGTTGATACGATTTTTTCCGAGTCCCTTCACCCTTATACCAAGGGCTTGATTGGATCCATCCCCGTTTTGGGAAAAATTGTTGACCGACTTGAAGTCATCCCAGGGCTGGTTCCCAATTTGATTAATTTGCCTAAAGGATGCCGCTTTGCCCCCAGATGCCAGATGCGAGAAAAGCTCGGGCTAAACATTTGTACCGAAAAAGAACCCGATCTATTTGAAATAAAACCAGGCCATACCGTTCGTTGTTGGTTATATCAAGACTCAGAAAACCATACTGCTCCGAATAGCATTTAGATTGAGGAATAATGAGTGAAATAGATAGCAGCAAAAACACACAACCTCATGCGCTTGTTGAGGTAAAGAATCTCAAAAAATATTACCCAATTATGAGCGGGGTGATCAAACACGTTACGGCTCAAGTACAGGCTGTTGATAATGTCAGCTTCAATATCAAGAAGGGTGAAACCCTTGGGTTAGTAGGTGAATCGGGTTGTGGAAAAACCACAATCGGCAGAACTATTCTCCGGTTGATTGAACCTACCAGTGGCTCGGTCAAATTTGACGGGATTGATGTCTTTTCTTTGAAAGGCAGTCAACTTAAAAGTGTTCGCAAGAATATGCAAATCATTTTTCAGGATCCTTATGCGTCATTAGATCCCCGTGTACCGATTATTGAATCCGTTATGGAAGGTTTCAATATTCACAATATGGGAGCCCGTCAAAACAGGTATCAAATGGCAATTGATATCCTGAAAAAAGTTGGGCTTGAAGAATATCATGCCAAACGTTATCCGCATGAGTTTTCAGGGGGGCAACGTCAAAGAATTGGCATCGCCCGGGCGCTATCACTTAACCCTCAATTCGTGGTATGCGATGAACCGGTGTCTGCACTGGATGTATCCATCCAGTCTCAAGTGCTTAATTTGCTGAAAGATATTCAAAAAGACATGGGGCTTACCTTTTTATTCATTGCCCACAATCTCGGTGTTGTGGAACACATCTCTGACCGCGTTGGGGTCATGTATTTGGGGAAAATGGTTGAACTTACCTCCCGCGAAGAGCTATTCGTTAACCCGCTGCACCCCTACACCAAGGCGTTGTTATCTGCCATCCCGGTGTCTGAACCTAAATTGCGTCGGGAGCGAACAATCCTGAAAGGGGATGTTCCAAGCCCTGTCAATCCGCCAAAAGGATGCCGCTTTCATCCACGCTGCCCAATAGCCGTAAAAGAGTGTTCTCAAGAGGAACCTCCCTTCGTCGAAAAAGGAGCAGATCATTATGTGGCTTGTTGGCGTGCATAATAAAAAATCTTTTTCTAAGGAGGTGGCAACTCAAAGAGTTATATTCCGTCTAGTAAATTGTTAATCAGATAATTATTTTGGAGGAGAATATGAAACGTAATCAGTTATTTGCAGTTTTCTGCATCTTGATCATCGCCAGCATGGTTCTTGCCGCTTGCGCCAAAGCAACCCCGGCAGCACCGGCAGCACCAGAAGCAACGACAGCGCCTGCGGTTGAAGAAACCGAAGCCGCTGCGCCTGCAGTTGACAATCCGTTAAAAATCAACATGTCTTTCCGTGTGGTTGATCGGGCTTACCTCCCCTATCCTGATAAAGTTGCCCAAGAAATCCAGGCTCAATTGAAGGAAGTAGGAATTGAAGTAACCCTTACTGAAATGGAATCTGCCGCATTTGTTGATTCAGCCAATGCCGGTAATGAAGGTTTCTACCTTCTCGGATGGAACGCCGACTATCCCGATGCGACCAACTTCTATGATGTTCACTTCAACGCAGAAAGCAAACAATTTGGCACAATGTCTGATAATTTACTGGCTGAAATTTCTGCAGCCGCCCAACTTTCAGACCCAGCCGAACGTCAGGCTCACTATGACGTCGTCAACCAACTGCTCAAAGATGACGTTGTGATGATCCCCGTAGCTCATGGTGGTTCTTCAACCGTTTACCAGGCCAATGTTGAAGGCGCCCACTCCAGCCCGTTGGGCAATGAAGTCTTCAGCGTGGTCAGCAACGGCACCGATCAATTTGTCTGGATGCAGAACGGTGAGCCCGCTTCCCTGTGGTGCGGTGATGAATCCGACGGTGAAACCCTGCGCGCTTGCGAACAGGTCTATGAATCTCTGCTTGCCTTCAGCATCGGCGGCACTGATGTTATCCCTGCCCTGGCTGAAAGTTTCGAACCCAGCGAAGATTTGACCGAATATGTCTTCAATCTGCGCGAAGGTGTCAAGTACCACAACGGCGCCGATTTCGACGCCAATGATGTTGTCGCAACCTTCGTTGCCCAATGGGATGCCAAGAGCCCCAATCACATTGGCCGCACCGCCGAGTTCTACTACATGGGCGGTTTCTTCGGCAGCACCATCAACAACGAATCTCAGGATGTCATGCTCACCGAAACTGATGGTTTGTTCTCAATGGTTGCCCCCAGCTGCGATTATGGCGGCGAATTCAAAGCCATCGAAGCCGTGGATGCCAAGACTGTCAAGTTCACCCTGTGCTACCCTGATCCTGCATTCCCATCCAAGGTTGCTTTCTCATCCTTCAATATTCAGGATAAAGAATACCTGGATGCCAACAATGGCGATTCCATGAAGATGAGCGTTGAACCCAATGGAACCGGCCCCTACACGGTAGAAGCTTGGAATCGCGGAGACAGCGTCGTCTTCAAAGCCAACCCAAATTACTGGGGCGAGAAAGCTTTGACCGAGACCTTGATCTTCCGCTGGTCAGAACAGTCCGCACAGCGCCTGCTCGAACTCCAGGCTGGCACCGTTAATGCAATTGACAACCCAGGCCCCGATGATGTGGCTACGATCGAATCCGATCCGAACCTCGCCATTTATCCCCGCGACGGTTTCAACATCTTCTACATCGGTTTGAACAATACCATTGCACCATTTGACAATCCGGATGTTCGCATGGCCATCTCTTATGCCATCGACCGCCAACGCATCGTTGATCAGTTCTATGCTGCCGGTTCAAGTGTCGCAATCAACTTTGTTCCCGCATTCGTCTATCCTGGCGCCAGCGAGAACATCCCCTGGTATGAATTCGACCAAGAGAAAGCCAAAGAATTGCTTGTAAAAGCAGGCTACTCAGTTTCAGAATAGTTTTCTACCACATTCTATGGATGGGGTTGGTTATCCAACCCCATCCATAATCAATTCCGAGAGATAAAATATGCTTCAATTCATCGGCCGCCGCTTACTTCTGCTAATCCCCGTCCTGTTAGGTGTGATTTTTATTACCTTTATGATCGTTCGTCTGATCCCTGGAGATCCGTGCGTGGCGATGTTGGGCGAAAGAGCATCACCTGAGAGATGTGATGCTTTTATGGAACGATATGGGCTAAATGACAATATTTTTGTACAATTTGGCCGCTATGTTGGCAATCTCTTTCAAGGTGATTTTGGCGAATCCATCAAATGGTCTCGCCCTGTTTCAGACATGATCGCAGAAAGACTTCCACTGACCATGGAATTGACATTTTTGGCAATGTTCTTTTCAACCGTAGTCGGCGTGATATTGGGTTTAATATCTGCCATCAAACGAAATTCAATCATTGATACGATCACCATGGTGATTGCAAATATTGGCGTATCCATGCCTGTTTTTTGGCTGGGTCTGCTGCTTGCATATATTTTCGCCTTGTTATTGAAAGACACACCTTTTGTTCTTCCCCCTTCAGGCCGGTTTAGTGCCGGTCTGGCACTGCAAGATTTGACTGTTTATTGGGGATTAACCGAGGTAACTGGGTTTAAAAAATTCATGATTGAATTGATGTCAAATTCAGTCTTAATCAATTGCATTATTACTGGTAACTGGAGCATTTTCTGGGATTCTTTCAAACATTTAATTTTGCCTGCAGTGGCTGTTGGTACCATTCCGATGGCGATCATTGCGCGCATGACCAGATCGAGTTTGCTTGAAGTACTTGGGTTGGATTACGTCCGCACTGCCCGCGCCAAAGGGTTGATTGAACGCAAAGTGATCAGCAAACACGCCATGCGCAATGCCATGATTCCCATCGTAACGATCATCGGTATCGAAACCGGCAGTTTGCTTTCTGGCGCAGTGTTAACCGAAACTGTTTTTTCTTTACCTGGTTTTGGTACCGGATTGGTTGGGGCAATTCTTGCCAGAGATTACCCGGTGGTACAAGGCTTTACCATCGTGATTGCACTTATTTTTGTTTTGGTCAACCTGATTGTTGACCTGTCTTATGCTTATCTTGATCCTCGAATTCGTATTGAATAAGGTGAAATACCTATGGCTAACACTTCGATAATCGCACGCGATTTGGTCAGTAAACACAAATCTCCAACACGTGAAGTTCTCAGACATCTTCTTCACCACTCTTCTGCGAGAGCCGGGATCATCATATTGGGCTTGCTCATTCTGATAGCTATTTTTGCCCCGGTCATTTCACCTTTTGACCCCACAGAATTGCTGAAACAGGAAAAACGCAGAACACCCCCTTGCGTCCATATTCTTGGCTGCCCGCAGGATCAACCTGAACATCTTTTTGGCATTGACGGCAACAGCCGAGATTTGTTCTCCAGGGTTATCTACGGTTCCCGGTTATCTCTTCAGGTGGGTATCATTACCATGACCTTTGCCATTTTGATTGGCGTGCTGATTGGCGCAATTGCCGGTTTTGTCGGCGGTTGGCTGGATAACCTGATTATGCGTACCATGGATGTGCTCATGGCATTTCCAAGTTTGCTTTTGGCAATTGCCATTGTTTCTGTATTAGGAACAGGCTTGATCAACGCCTTACTGGCGATCGGCATCGTTTCCATTCCGCGCTTCGCGAGACTCGTCAGATCAACCGTGATTTCTGTCAAGGAACTCGAATACGTGCAAGCATCAAGAGCCCTCGGCGCCTCGCCAATGCACATTCTTTTCAAGAAAATTCTACCGAATGCCATCACCCCGCTGATTGTTCAAGGGACCCTGGGTATCGCCACAGCTATTTTGGATGCAGCTGCGCTGTCATTCCTTGGTCTGGGCGCTGAACCTCCCCGCCCTGAATGGGGTTTGATGCTCGGCGAAGAGAAGAACAGCATTTTTTCAGCTCCCCATCTGGTTATCTTCCCGGGGATCGCGATCATGCTGACAGTATTGGGTTTCAATCTCCTCGGCGATGGACTGCGCGATGCGCTTGACCCAAGACTGACTCGCTCAAGATCGGCATAGAACTTGGTTTTTTCCAGAATTAAGAGGAAAGCAGGAGGCGTATCGTGATACACCTCCTACTTTTTTTTACCCGGCAATAAGTTCTGTTTGAGATTCATTTACAACTTTTTGAATTTGTAATAACAGGGTCTTCTTGGATTTTAACATCTCCTTGTAGCCATAGTTATCCGTGTCTGCAATCTCCGTACGTAACTCTGACATATATTCCTCAAGGATCTGTTGTAGCAGTAGTGTTTCTTCTTCGTCAAATGTAAAAGTAGTCATCTCGTCCTCCTTTTGAGATAAAAAAAGCTGTCCGTTTTTTGTGAACGGACAGCCCTGCAACGTCTGATAAAGCTTGAAAATACTTGAACTGCCAATAATGCTTTCTGCATTTTCAGTATAGGCAGTTCAACAAACGAAGTCAAGTAATATATTGCAACAACCAGATATTCTATTTGATCGGCATCTCATAAACCCGATAACGCCGCAGATTTTCGACACCCAATTTGGCAAGGGCGTTGTTCATGCGGTCATTGCGCTCGAGTACGTAATTGATCTCAAGACGGATATCATCGGTGAACAGATTATCGTAGGTTGCCCGATAAAGCAGGGTGTCAATGGCTTTGCCCTGGTATTCAGGAATGACACCCAGCGCCCACATGCGGTACTGGTGTAGTTTGGGCAGCCCGAAGAGTAGTTTCGCCCAGCCAAAGGGGAAAAGACGCCCATCCAGTCCCTTAATCAGCTTATTGACATCCGGCAGGGTGATGGCAAAACCAATCGGTTTGCCATCGCTGGTTTCAGCGATGAGTGCTCCTTTGGGGTTGATGATCGGTTTTAGGTCACGCGCCATGGCTTTGGCTTCTTCGTTGGTCACCGGGTAAAAACCCCAGTTGTCGCAAATGGATACATTGGCAAGATCCATGATGGTGACCACGTCTTTTTCAAGGTTACTCATGTCCACTTCGCGGACAGACACACCATAACGCTTCTTCACAACTTCTGTCAGGGTCAGATAGCGTTCAGGGAAGGTGTAGCCCTTTCGGGCATCAACCACATAAACCAGTAGGTCTTCTGCTTTTTGAAAGCCAAAATCTATCAGGTAATCATTGTAAAAAGGCGGGTTGTAACATCCCAAAATCACAGGTGGGGGCTCAAACCCTTCCACCACCAATCCCCACTCCTGGGAGGCGAAACTCCACGGCCCGCGTATGCTGGTCATGCCTTTTTCACGAAGCCAATCGCGTGCGGTTGATAACAGCGTTCGGGCAACTTCAGGATCTTGGATGCTTTCAAAAGACCCAAAAAGGCCGACGGGCTGCTTCCAGTGATCCAGGGCGAGATGATCCAAAAAAGCCGAAATACGCCCCACCACCTTGCCGTCTTTCTTTGCCAGAAAGAGGGCATACGTACAGTGATTGAGCATGGGGTTCTTTTCCGGCATAAACTGTGCCGCTTGTTCAGAGCGCAGCGGGGCAACCCAAATCGGGTCGTCATGGTAAAGTTGATAAGGCAGTTCAATAAATGCCTTTAACTCCTGCGGGGTGGCAACCTGAATGATTTCCATGAATTCTCCTCTAGACAACAATGGCTTGACTATAAAATAAATTCATTTGGAAATCAAGTTTTATGAGGGAGAAATTTCAATTTTCTTTGCTAAAATGATTGAATTTCCGCTTGAGAGAGGATTAAAAGGCTCATCACTCAGGCTGCCAAAAAGCTGAATGTTGATAAACCCAGCCTGCTCTAATAATGCGCATAGTTGTAACGAAAGGATGGGGCGTAGCAGCGTGGATAACACCTCCGGCTGCCACGCGCCATCGCCCAATTTCTTGAGGTTAACGATGTTAAATCGGATGGTTCCATCCGTGTTGAAATCATAAAAACGCTGAAAAATCCATTCCCGCTCCCCTTCCTCAAAGACCTGGGGTTCCATCCAGCGCTCATGTTTTTGCATCACCGCGTCAAAGTTGCGGTTTTGAATGAGCAGCAGACCACCTGGCTTGAGACAATCGGCAAAATCTAGCAAAGCCGCATGAAGATCGGCTTCACTCAATAGATGCGGCAGTGAATTCCCCAGACATAGCAGGGCATCAAAATTGCCATGCCCAAAAGTTTCAGACAGAGCACCAAAACCCATCGCTTCAAAACGTAATGACTGTTTAGCTTCTTGGGCGTTCTTTCGAGCCGCGGCGATCATTTGAGGGCTGAGGTCCGCGCCGCTGACAGCGAAGCCGTCTTCCGACAGCCGGATGGCATGCATGCCCGTGCCGCATGCAACATCCAAAACATGAAAAGGTTTATCGGTACGCACTCTGGATTCTCGGATTACTTTCTCAATAAACGGAATTTCCAGGGATAAGCGGTTTTGCCAGTTTACAAAACGGTCGTAGTCGCTTGCAAATTGGTCGTACATGATGCTCCTTTTATCGTAAGTTCAAACAAGGTTTCTCATTTAGACAAGTGTTACAATAGGCAAAACAAACAGGGCAGGGCTTCAATGATTATTAATTCAACATTTTTTACTTTCATAAAACATTTTGGCTGGATCGGCAGCTTGATCATTCTAATTGGATGCCTGA
>CAYXWV010000074.1:0-10145 GCA_964468875.1 uncultured Anaerolinea sp.
CATTGGCGAAAAAATTTCTACCATCGAAGAATTCCCAACAGTTATTACAACAACCCCAACTGTCACACCAGAGATCACTCCCACACTTACGGTGACTCCCACCAACACTGTAACACCAACCGCCACGATCACCATCCCCCCTTCTGTTTTTATTGAATTTTGGGCTAATCCAGCAAATATCAATGCGGGGAGTTGTACAAACCTCCAATGGAATGTAAAAAATGCATTGAGTGTTTCTTTTGGAGGGACCAATCAACCTTTCTCTGGATCTGATGAAGAATGCCCCTGCGAGTCGAAAACTTATACGCTCACTGTCATCCAGTTAGATGGGACAAAAATAACGCGTGACGCAACTGTCAGCGTCAGTGGCGTCTGCGATTCGGAGCCTCCTCCTGCTCCCCAATTAGCAGTTCCCTTAAACGGGCTTTCAATCGAATGCAAAGCCTCTCAAACCCTCACCTGGCTTCCAGTAAGTGACCCGAGTGGTATCTCATATTACAAAGTAGAGGTCCAACGTTCGTCCGGCGGTTCTGCCTGGAGCAATGTCTCAGGCAGTCCATTCACGGTAACAGATAAAAGCATACCGCTTCCAGTGGAGTGTGGTTATGATTACCGTTGGCGTGTTCAGGCAGTTGACGGAAAAGGGCTGATAGGTGAATGGTCTGACTGGTTCACATTCTCGATCCTGCTGGGATAAGGTTGGAGGTGGAAATGAAAAAGATAAAACTTGGTGTATTAATCCTGATTGGGGTTATCCTCATATACGGGATACTCGCCAGCATCTTCTACTTCATTCTGCACAAACGCGCGCTGACTGACCGCCCTCTCATCCTCATCCATGAGCCCTACAATGAACAACAAATATTCATTGGGCGTGGAGCGATTGTTCACGCCACAGCCCGCAATGATGCTGGGTTGCGTTGCATCGAGTTTTGGGTAAACGACATTCTCGTCTCCAGCCATGAACCAGCGGATGATGAGCCCGAGAATTATATGATATTGTCAGAAAGCTGGATCCCTTCTCAAACCGGCAACTACAAACTTATTGTGCGTGCGATCTCTAACAACGGGGTGAGCAGTCAATCAAGTATTGAAGTTGAAGTAGTTGAAAGCAATATTCTTCCAACAAAGCTGCTTGCCGTTCAAACAGGCGATACCCTCGAATCCATCGCAAAAGACAACCAAACCACAATCGAAACCATAGCAAGCCTCAATGATGGGTCTGATATATCTACACTTCAACCTGGAAATGAGATCATTGTTCCATCAACAGACACGGGAGGACCACTCGAAATTGTGACTGATTCAGGCGGGGATGATTCTGAATCACCAGGTGGAGCAGCTTATCCACCTGGCTCCCTCGAAACACTTGATATCATCTGGCCGGGGGAATTAATGCGCTTTGCGGTGGAACCTGTTCAATTGGTTATTGAAGTGGATACATTGCACACCCTCTCAAGTTACGAGAGCCTCCATTGTTATGTGAGATTAGCATCCAGTTCGCCACGATGGATGCCGGATATGGATGGCAACCCTGGCACAGATGAATCGTTTTCCTCGGAAAATGATGAGGGTACTGATTGGGATGTCCACTCACAACTGGGAGGAGAGCGGGCATTGCACCTCACATGGGATGGTAGTCAACCGGTTCCGATTCAGCTCAATTGCATTGGTATCACCGGGGGTGGCTTGGTCGCTGTTGATCTTGGTGAGATTATCGAAGAAGTTGAACCCCTCAATTGGGGAATTACACAGTCTGTCACAAGTCAGAACGGCGAAGATAGTTTCATATTAACCTACCGCGTTACCTGGCCTGAAAAAGGTCCTGATTCCAGCATCATCCCCCCCTGGAATGTTCAGATAAATGAAGAAAGGCAGCTTCTTACATGGCAATACCTGCCAGACGTGGATGGCGCTCCTGCAGTAACAGAATTTGCCATTCTATTAAATGACACTCTCCAATGGACGGTTCGGGGAAATCAGCATCAGACACGTATTCCTGAACAATGGTTGAATATTCCATGTGGTGGTGAGTATCGCTTTACTGTGATCGCTGCTGAAGCATACTACCCGGATAGTTTATACTCTCTACCCTCTGAACCAGCCATCGTGACGGGTGATGAAGTTGGAAGTGAAGGATGCGGCCGCAGTTTGATGGTTACCTTTTTTGAGTTCACCACCGGCAATGTTGATATCAGTTCAGAACCTGTTTATGGAACATTCTTTGCCAACTACTATGACTTGCGTTTTGACGGCCGCCCGGTGGCGGACGACAATTTTCCCAGTGTTTTAACCTTTAACCCCAATGAACGATATCAAGTGAGCAATATATTAAATGGTTTTGGCAGTGGTCAATCGCAAATCTTGCTTGAACTTCCTGTTGGCAGATCTGGAGGATATCCTTTGGCAGTAGGTTTTGAGCTTTATCAGCAGGGACACAAAATCAGCGAAGGCATGATGTTCCTGGATGAAAACCAGCTCGCAGGTGAGATCAACGATGTTGTATTAACAGATACGATCGGACTCGATCGCAATGCCTTCACTCTTTCCTTTAATGTATCGACAGTTGGTGAAGCACCAGTGGTTAGTTCTGGTGAAGAGCCACCGCTGCCCGACCTGAATGTAGAAAGCCTATCTGTAGACCAGGAAACAGGCCGACTAGTCATTAACATACGCAATACCGGCAGTGCTGATTGGCTTAACCGTGATCTACGGCTAAACGTAATCTCCCCAAATAGAACTCTCACCAATACATACAATCTCCGCAATATCACGCTTCATCCCGGTGAAACCATGGCAATTTCAAGGGGCGATATTAATCCTCAACCTCCGATGGGTGCTTGTGTGCTGCTTGATCCTAATAACGAGGTCATGGAACAATATGATAGATACGTTGAAAATGGGATGATCGGACCCAAAGCCCCTTACTGTGCTCCGCAGCCAGACCTGATTGTTAGTGAAGTATCGTTTGATCCAGAATCAGAGAAATTACATATCAGCGTAAAGAATCAGGGAGAGGTTACTCTTTCCTCTTCGGATGAAGATGGAATTGTGAAGCAGGAAGATCTTCTCATTAGACTCTCAAATTTCTTTGGTAGAAGCAGTTATCCTCCCATTGAACAAACCTTTGAAGATGTTTCGATAGGAGTTCGTGAAACAAAGGTCTTCAGTATGGACATCAGCCCGGAACAGCGTGAAGTCATGACCAAGGGGTATAGGGTTACCATAAACCCTGCAGGAATCATTTCGGAACTGGATGAGGATAACAACACCTTCGATGTGTCTGGGGTTGTCAGGCTGCGAATCGCTTGGGGAGGACAATTTGCCCTGTTCTGCCCCTCGAACAATTATCGTATTAATGGAAGAGATGTCAGCGGTGATAACACCTGGGATATGCAGCTTACCGCCACGATCATGGGAGGAAACTCCAGTCGTGTGGTTGCAGATTGGAATACCTCACTAGTTGAAATTGACTGGGTTCATTTTTATGGTGATACCTGGTGTAATGACTTTGTCACCGATTGGTTTGAACTCGCCGGAGATGAAGAACTAGTTGTCTCGCGAACCGCTGAACTGGACATTCAACGCCGTGGTTTTCGCTGGTTTTCAGGAGGCGCCGAGTCATTATCCGCAGCCAATAATTACAATGGCACAACCATCGTTCCATATAACCTGAACTATGATTGCTATTTGCACATGCTGCCGATTACCAGCCGTGTTCAGGGCGAAGTGGGAAATAATTATTGCGGAACAATTGCTAACTGCTCGGTGGATATGGATCCTGCGGGTATCCGCAACTTGGGAGTCATCCAGGCTTTTTCGGATGATATCACCGGAGATTGCTGGTGGAGTACAACTTATCGGGTATTTCGTCAGGAATAAGTAATCGAATACACCGGGCTTAATCGTTAATCATTGAAATAAGATGTTAACTAAGGGTTATTTTTTTCAATCCATCGAAAAAAATAGTTTTTGTTGATTTTCCGATTTCAATCAATTCATCCACATAATTAGGTCTACATTTTTACCCAATTTATACACCTTCCAAAATACTGATTTCTTAAAATGGAATTAATTACTGAACGCCTGATTTCGTCTATCTGCCAGGTTTTACGAGTGATTCATTTACTGTCATGCAGAACTTCATATTTCGCGAGCACGATCCCTGAGTGCCTGATCACGATGCGCTCATCACCGACAGAAATTTAAACCCGCTTATCCCCTCAATGGCTAAACACAATCAGTTGGCTTACACTGCCGCCTTTTAGCCCAAAATAATTTGGTATAATCGCCAAGATAATGGCACAAAGATCGGGGAAGGCTACGTAACCTTTACCAATTAGAGAAATTTGAAAGATTTTTCCAACCAGGAATTCCTTCAATAATTCAACATCTTGCCAAAACATAACCAAATATCCGGGTGGCGTCACTATTCAGTTTCGCTTCTCGTGTAGATCATCTCATTGATAAGAAATCGGAAAATATTCATGAACACTCAATTAAAAACAACCCTGAGTCGTGCTCCATGGCTTTCAGCTTTAATTCTGGCATTGGCTGCCCTTTTCTTGCAGTACGTTCCACTCTTTCTCTTCCCTGGCTTACCCAATTTCTGGCAAAAACTAATCGGCAAAATCATCATTGCGTTGATGGCAATTGCTTTAATTTCGGTTTTAGGCTGGTGGCGTGAAACAAAATTTATTGTCCCCAACCGCTTGCAAATGTGGCTCCCCTTCTTGCCTTTATTATTGCTCCCCGCTTTATCAGCATGGTCCTCTGATTTTTATAAGACCGACCTGCTTTGGATCGTAATCTATATTTTTTATGTCTTAATTGTTGGTTTCGTCGAGGAAGCCATCGCGCGTGGTTTATTCATGCGCATACTTCAGCCGTATGGAATGTGGCGATCAATTTTGCTATCGTCTTTCCTGTTTGGATTAATGCACTTCGGCAATCTCTTGATCGGTGCAAACCTGGGAAAAACAATCGTCCAGGTTTGTTACGCGACCCTGATTGGGATTGCGTTTGCCGGAACATGGACAGCGGGTAAAACAATCTGGCCTTTGATTCTAATCCACGCTTTGATCGACTTTTTTCCGAAGTTGGATGTTCCAACCTCGGGGGAATCATCGATCAGCCTTTCCAGTGCGCTGATCCTGATCGGCGTTCCAATTCCATTTGCCTTATATGGGTTGTGGATTGCAAAACGCCAGAGCAAAATCAACCATCAAACCGGATCATAACTTATTTACCGAATAATCTATTCCCCTCGACTGTTGGTCATACGCCTATTGAACGACTTCCTGCTCCTGCCACTGTTCCAATAATTCACGTGCCTGAGCTGCAACAGCCTCTTTCAACTCACGTGGCTCCACCACTTCCACAAAACCAACCAGGCCAAAAATGAGCATTTTCGCTTCCAATTCAGAATCTATCGAAAGAGATATCGTCTTCCACCCCTTTTCTTCTGTGTCAGCAGTCAGTTCCCAGCGCCCGGGCATCAGCCATTTAATGGATGAGAGTCGCTCAGGGTCAATCCGCAGTATGCAATGATACCTTGGAGAAAACTTTCCGTGTTCTGAGTGTGCTCTCGCCAGTATGTCGGCAGATCGAAATTCAAGCGGCGGGTGAATGATTCGTCAATCAGGCATACAGAATGAAAGCGGTCAACCCGATAGGTGCGCAGTTCCCCATCACGTTCAGCAAGCATATACCACACGCTTGACTTGCAGACCAGGCTGTACGGAGCCAGAATACGCTCCCTTATCTCGCCGTCAAAATTCTCATAATTCACCTTGATCATCCTGTCTTCATACACAGCCCGCTGAATCTCTTCCCAATAGGGCGAGATCGAAGCATCATGCCACCACCACGTCGGGTCGATCAACAGGCGTTGGCGAATATGATCGGCAGTGGAATGATGCGGATCAGGCAGAGCTGCCAACAGCTTAAGCAAGAGTTGTTCTCCGGCGTCGCCCAAGCCCACGTCGCGCAAGGCTTCATTGTTATTACTGATAAACAGGCTTTGCACTTCCAATGTATTTAAACCCGTCAGCGTGGTGCGATACTCCTCGGCAAGCGAAATCCCTCCCCCATGCCCGCCTTCGCTGTAAACCGGCACGCCCGAAAACGATAAAGCGTTGATGTCGCGCAAAATCGTTCGGCGCGAAACCTCCAATTCTTCTGCCAATGCCCTGGCGGTCATCTTGCCGCGCGTTTGAAGTAAGAGAATGATGGATAATAATCGGTCTGCTCTCATTGTTGTTTTCCTCATCTTGGGTGACATAAGATGTCACCCAATGAAGTGTATCATCAGAATAATTCAAAAACAAAAGGAAAACACAATGAAAAAGACAACACAAGGTCATTTTGATTTGGGGGATGGGCAATTGTATTACGAGACAGCAGGTAATGGAATGCCTCTTGTTTTATCACATGCCGCATTCATTGACAGCAGAATGTTCGATGCCGTCTGGGAGCCGCTTGCAGAGCATTTTCAAGTAATTCGATACGACATGCGCGGCTTCGGAAAATCCAGCCCGGTCACAGGTCCGCTTTGCCGGCGCAGCGATCTCGATCGGCTGTTGACTCACCTCGGCTTGGAGCAGGTACATCTGGTTGGATGTTCCATGGGCGGAGAGATCAGCATCGACCTGGCTCTTGAACAGCCTCAGCGCATCAAATCCTTGACCCTGGTCGGTGCCACACCGAGCGGCTTTCAAATGCAAGGAGAACCCCCTCGCTATCTGTTTGAAATGTTTGAAACGTTGCAGAAAGGTGACATTGACCGTGCCAGCGAGCTTCAAATCCGCATCTGGTTGGACGGCGAACATCGTGAACCAGATCAGGTGGATTCAACCTTGCGTAAAAAAGCTTTGGAAATGAACCGGATTCCCGTATCTCAAAGCACATTCTTCATCGCTGACACACAGCCCGCCAACCCGCTTGACCCGCCTGCCGTCACTCGCTTGGAATCGGTAAAATGCCCTGCACTGATTGTCGCTGGAGCGCTCGACAATTCCGAGGTTTTGCGCGCCGCCAACGAAATGGCTGAACGTATCCCCTATGCCCGAAAAGCCCTGATTGATTCCACCGGGCATGTTCCCAGCTACGAAAAACCCGAAGCTTTTACCAAGCTGTTAATCGATTTTCTTACCAGTAATGAGGCTGCGTAAGCCCTGCCGCAATCTGCTCTCTGCTTCCCTCTCTAATTTCTAAAGAAAATTGGAGAGGGATCCCCCCCCCATGCGGAAAGCGGTTTTCCTGATTACTGAGCACTTGATCACTGAGCGCCCGATTACTACGTACTCATTACCGTTCTAAACTTACGACTGAAGAGAGCACATTGGGTACCCGCGCACACAACTCGGTCCGCACCGGTGATATGAGAGTTAAAATCTAACGGTTGCCGTTACCTGCGCTGAGGCAGGGGCATGATAAAAATAACGTTCACCACGTAGCGGCAGTCCCACCCGCCTGCACTGAGCGAAGCGGATGTGTCAAGTGGACGCTGTTTTGGGTGGTTTTTAACTTTAAGACTCCAATACTGTAAGCGACAAACACTTTGGGCAGGCTGAATAAACTTCATTCGGATTTTCTTCCCAAACATCATTACAGGATGAACATTGACGCATATTATCATCAATGACCTTTGCCGGGATTGCTATCGGAGACGGCACTTCCGAATTCAAACGTGCTTTCACGCCTAAAAATTCAGGTTGAAAACGATAGAACAATTGCCTGGCAACAATTTTGAACGACGAATCAAACTTCATCTCAATTTTTCTGATTTCGTTGTTTGCTGATTCTTGCCCTACCCAACCTGCTGCTCCAAAATACTCGCCCGCATCATTGATGGCTAATTCCAATACGTCAACAAACAATAGTTCAACAGCAAAAGGCTGCCACTGTGATTGAATAAGAATCTGTGCATCAAATTGATGACTCATTCGCATTTTACTGTCGTGGAGGACTGCGCCACGATTAATAATATGAATTTCTTTTGTCATGCTATCGTGGAAATTGCCAATGGACTCTATCAAACCGTCCATTTCGCTTTGATTTGAGACTTCCTGATAATGCTTCATCTTTTTTTCACCTTATTTTGCATGACAACTCCGCGTTACTTGCGTGTGAGCGGGCGCGGACTACCGCGAAGTTGCTGTCTAGGGAGCAGTCCTCATTTCAATCCTAGAAATCATCAAAAAAAACATCCCTCCCCACAACTTCAATTATATAAAGCACTAGAATCTACGCAAACCACAAATGCCCCCCATTTCTTGAAGGCGCTTCAATTTGCAGTCTTGGTTTTACACTCCTGGATGGCTTTTTTCAATAGATCCTGAATTCCTAATTGGGCAGCCCATTTCTGTAAATATTCAAAATCCAACCGGTCACTTTGTAAATCCATTACCCCAATAATATCTCGCCACTGTCGTTCAGAGGTTTCACCTCCCGTGCGGAATCATTCCAGCTTCGCCAGGATGATATCTTCTGCAGTCGAAAAATAAGCCCGTTCCTCTGGCCCATCCCCTGCTGATTGTGAAATACGCCGTTCCATTTGATTTAGATCAAAAGCGCGCTGCTTCAAAAGAAATATATCTACTTTGAACATGCTTTCAAGATGGACCAAGTGAAAACTGCTGTTATGCTGAATCCTGATTGCCAGATTACTGATTACTGAGTTCTGTTCACGATTCACGAATCACAACTCCCCAACAAAAAACCGCCCCCCCATTCTGAAAGCGGTTTTCCTGATCACTGAGCATCTAAGTGCCTGATTCCCGAATGCTTGACCACTGATTACCTGAATAAGGTCACAATCGAATCCGTCCTACTCGCTGCTGCCCATTGCGGGTAATTCATTGCGTCTACGCCAGAACACCCAACCCACAACAGCACACACCAGGGCTAACATCAAACCAAACTCCGATGATGCAAAATACTGGGTAAATCCCGTATCAACAATCAATGGATCAAGATCTTGGATAAATTGATTGTGTACAGCATGAAATATCACCACCGTCCACAAACTACCCGATTTCAAGCGTAACCAGTTCATAGCCATGTTTACGCCCATTGCTGAGACACAGAAGCAGAGCAGACCATACCAAACAGGTGTTGAGCTGGTATAGTAATCTGCAAACAAAAGAATGGGGCAATGACTTAGGATCCAAATCACACCAACGATTATTGACGCTTTTGTGAAACCCATTATCTTAGCCAGTTTTGGTAAGAGAAAGCCCCTCCAGCCGATTTCCTCTCCTGCAACTATGACACAGTTAATTAAGACATTTAAAGTGGCAGATTGGATAATACCTACTATGGTAAATTCACTGGCAAGCTCTGAATTGAGTTTTCCCAATCCCAACAACAAAATCAGGCTGTAGCTTAATAACACATATAGCATGGGTACTGCGTAAGCCAATAGTTGATAGCGGGTCTTCCCCCACTTCCATCCAAACCCCCGCAAGGTCTTATTGTAGATGAAATGTGTCAGCAATCCTGCAAATGCTGGTGAGAACATAAGCCCTACTGCGTAGGGGATGTTTTGGTCCATTTGTCCCCCGCCGGTAACAATCAAAGTATTGAAGATCACGCTCAGAACGGTAAGAATAATCAAAAATGTAATTATTTCTTTGCGATTGCCAAACATCTGGTTTTCCTTATTGGGTGGATTTTGAGTAGAGTTGTTGTTTCTAATAAATTACGTTGATATGCCCAAAAAGTCGCAAAGTCCAATTACTTTTTCAGATTATTGTTTCGCTGCTGTTTTTTCTGATAACCCATAAAAGGAAGTGTAAAAATATGCTGCTACACCTGGTTACCAAATATGAAGTCAGCAGTCGCGCACCGGCTGTTACCGGTCTGAACTTGTACCCGCCTGCACCCCCTGTGGGTGTACCCGATCAAACCATCCTACTCACTACTCACTGAATCCTGAGCGCCTGATCACTGAGTGCCTGAACTAGTTCAAAATCAAACTCATCCTGCTCGCTGCCAATGAACATCCCAAACGGTTCACGTTTTACGGTTCTCGGTTCTCTGTTCTCTGCTCTCCCAAATAAAGCGCCCTCCATGCGAAAAGCGGTTCTCCTGATTACTGAGCGCCTGATCCTTGAACACCTGAATGAGTTCAAAAACGAACC
>CAYXWV010000075.1:0-9978 GCA_964468875.1 uncultured Anaerolinea sp.
ATTAAGGGTAGTATATGCCCGGTTTTTTTTTTCGTCAAGGAGAATTTGTTGATTTTTCGATTCGATTCTGAACCTTGTCTGTGATAATTAATTATCCTGACAGGTTTGACATCTTCTCGACAACCATAATCATGACAAGGTTTACAACCTTCTCAATAAGACTAACCTTGACAAGGTTAGTCTTAAGTAGTTTTTACAAGTCTTTTATAAACCTTAGCTTGGACTTACTGTTAGTCTATATTTTCAAATTCTGGAATCTATTCTGAAAAAACAAAGGGTATAGAATAATCATATTCTTTTCGTTCAAATTGTCGCGCCCAACCTTTTTCAGGGTTGGCTGTATATCTGGTATGAGATCTCAACGAACTGGAAACATGAATGAATGATGCAGAAGCAATACAGCGCCTGAAAAAGGGAGATGTTCTAGGCATGGATTCACTGGTCTTGAAATATCAAGACAAAGCCATCCGCACCGCCTATCTGATCACCCGAGACGATGATATGGCACAGGATGCCGCGCAGGAAACCTTCCTACGCATCTATCAACGCATCCGTTACTATGATGAAACCCGGCCGTTTGAACCCTATCTGCTGCGCAGCGTGGTTAACACGGCCATTAATATGGCTGAAAAACAGCGCAAGGAAATTTCTCTGAGTGCAGGCAACCGGCCGTTGGATGTGGAAGACTTAATTTCAAAAGCCGCATCCACCGAAAACCAGGTGGAATATGCCCAGCTCAAAGCGCAAATCATGAATGCGCTTGACCAGCTTCCCCCGCGCGAACGAGCCGTCATCGTCGAACGTTATTACCTGGGAATGAGTGAAATCGAAATGGCTGATACGCACGAGGTCGCTCCAGGTACAGTCAAATGGTTGTTAAACACAGCGCGCAAAAAAATGCGCTCCTTGATCGGAACGGAGAACGAGTGATGAAAGAAAACCGAACTCCCAACCAGGTAATGGATGAGATCGCCCGCGAAGGACTTGGGCGGAACATCGACCTTTCTTCAGGCCTGAAAGCCAAAATGAGAAAGGAAGATGAAAAACAAATGAACAAGAGAATATTTCTTAGCGGAGCCGCGGCTCTGATGTTGGTGATTGTGATTTTACTTTGCATCCCAGGTGTCGCCCAGGCGGTGAAACGCCTGTTCGGGTACGCCCCCGGCAGCGGCATGGTCGAAAAAACATCAATCATCCGGGTATTGAAAGAACCGGTCGAATTTAAACCTGGCGAAACAACCATCATTGTCAGCCAGGCAATTTCGGATTCAAACCACACAAGATTAGCTTACCAAATTGACAACATCCCCGGTATCAATTTACCCGATCCCAAACAAGAGGATGTCTGTCATGCCCTTCCTACCCTGGTTTTGCCAGACGGAACCGTTTTGCAGCCCAAAACCATCAGCGGCAACAGTTGGACATCTGGATTATCGCGTCTGCTTGAATTTGACGCCCTGCCAACCGATGAGAATTCCATCAAGATGGTTTTTTCCTGCGTTGAAGCTGCGCCCGTCATGGATTTATTCTCCAACATTGAAATCCTTCTGGATTTCATCCCCGCCCCAGTCGATATGACAGTCTATGATGTTGTTGAACTTCCGACACCCACGATAGAAGCAAGTCAGGCAGAACCCTCTTCACCCATTACAATGGTGTTGAATAAATACATTCAGACCGATGAGAATATGATTCTTTTTGGAGCGTTGCAGACCAATTCGTCTGATTTTGTTTTGTCATACATTGACAGTAGCGCTGTCCATTTGATTGATAAAGCCGGAAACGAAATCCCCATCGAAGAGGATTATTCATTATCAGACCCAGAACCGATAAACAGCGCCCTTCAAAACCTGTCATTGACTTATCGCACGGCAGGCCGTTACCTACCCGGTGAAGCCAGCCTGGTGATTGATCAAATATGGGTTCAACAAAAAGCTGATGCAAGTTTCAACTTTGATATTGGGAGCGACCCGCAACCAGGGCAAACCTGGCAAATTAACCAGACCTTGAGCGTAAACAGACGTGAATTTCTCATCCAGAAAGTAGTTCTCGATCAAACGGGAACCGGAATATCAATTTATTATGAAGCGCCTGAAGGAACCGCAAACCTGATGTTAATCGACCTTGAACATGAGGTTTTAGGTGGGGGCGGAGGGGATAATAATACCGGTTTTACCTACCAGGATGCATTCCCCAGCGGCATAATAACCATTACTCTCACTGGCTATGACGCACTGATGCCTGGTCCATGGCAAACCAAGGTGACCCTGCCTCCATTTTCAGATGGTTTGGCTCCCACACCAATGCCCGAGGCTTGCCTCACCGAGACAACCTGGCTTGCAGCTCTGAATACGAATAACGGAGAGATCCCGCAAGGACTGCCTGATAGCTTAATCATGACATATCCGACGGCGCCTGATTACCTCTATCATATCTTTGATGCCCGTCTGGATGGATCTGAACCAATTGATCTGGGACAGGGCAATAGAGGGTCGCTTTCTTTAGATGGAAAAACACTGGTCTATGCCTCGGAGGATGGTTTGAAGTTCCGCGATATGGAAACGGGTGAGCTTACCCTCATCCCGAACACCTCCAACTTAGACAACAAACCACTCTGGTCACCCGATGGCACGAAGATCGCTTATACACATGGATCGGCGGGCGTGATAGGACCGCATGTAATAAGGTTGATGTCTTTCGATGGATCTAACCAAACAGAACTTTATAGCGATACCGAAGCCAATTATGCCCAGGCTTGGCTGCCTGACAGCAAAAATCTCCTCTATACAGTGAGAAACGCCGATGGATCATCGCTGAACCAGATCAATGTGGAAAATGGTCAATTTTCAAATCTAACCTCGATCAATTACCAGAATGCCGGTGTGGTCGTGTCGCCAGACGGCGAACAAATTGCTTATGAGGCGATGATGCCCGGAGAACAATACAGAATCTACATCATAAATTTGGATGGTAGCAACGCTCGCCTCATAGCCAATGCGGACCCTTTGGTGGTTACCAATCCTATTTGGAGCCCGGATGGCAATTGGTTGGCAATGACGGTACACGACATTTCTTTGGAAGACGCGCCGCCCAAAGTAGCCCTGGTAAACCCTGAAACCTGCCAGATCATCTCCTTGACCTCTCTGCACGGTTATGTCACTTCCTGGCGGTAAGCTGATTCGAAACATCGCCATGTAGAACATCGAACAAACAGATAACCCTGACAAGGTTCAAAACCTTGTCAGGGTTGGTATTTCGTTAGGCTTCAGCGTTTGATCTAAGGGTTGCTTTTCAGAGTTATCTCTGTGTATTACCTTATACTGGCATCGCTTCAGCGGTCTCTGTTTTTTCAGCCGCTTTGACGGCTTTCTTTTTCTTTTCCCGTTTTAGCACCACTTCTTTTTCTTTGTTCAGGTCAACCAGAATCGTGTCGCCTTCGTTGAACTCGTGTGAGAGAACAGCGTCTGAAAGCCGGTCTTCCACTTTATCCTGCATTACCCGGCGCAGCGGACGTGCGCCCATTTCGGGATTAAAGCCCTCGGTGGCAAGATAATCCAGCGCGGCTTCAGAGGCTTTCAAGCCGATGCCGTGATCCTTCATTCGCAGTGCCACCTTGTCCAATTCCACGTTGACAATCTGGCGGATGTGTTCCTGATTGAGCGGATGGAAGACAATGACGCCGTCCAAACGGTTGATAAACTCGGGTCTGAAGACTTTTTTCAACGAATCGAGCAGCTTCTTGCGCATCTCATCATAGTTCTTGGCTTCTTCTTCCTTTTTGTCTTTTTGCAGGTTGAAGCCAAGTGAGCCTTGTTTCTTGATCATATCGGCGCCAATATTGGAGGTCATCACAATGATGGCGTTGCGGAAGTCCACCTTGTGCCCGCGGGCATCAGTGAGCTGTCCTTCTTCCATGATTTGCAAGAGCATGTTATGCACTTCTGGGTGCGCTTTTTCAATTTCGTCAAACACCACAATCGAATATGGTCGGCGGCGGATCGACTCGGTGAGCTGCCCGGCTTCTTCAAACCCAACATATCCCGGAGGTGCCCCCACCAGACGGCTGACGTTATGGCGTTCCATGAACTCTGACATGTCGATCTGGATCAGTGATTCTTCGCTGCCAAACAGGAACATCGCCAGCGACTTGGCGAGGGCAGTCTTGCCCACGCCGGTGGGACCCAAAAACATGAACGAGCCAATCGGCCGGCGCGGATCTTTCAAGCCAGCCCGTCCGCGGCGCACCGCTTTAGAGATAGTTTGAATGGCTTCATCCTGACCGACAATACTTTTGTTGATTTCTTCTTCCATGTGCAGCAAGCGTTCTGACTCAGCAGTCGCAAGCTGCATAATGGGAACACCCGTCCACATTGAGACCAGTTCAGCGATATCCTCACTGGTTACCACGGGGCTGGTCGAGCGGTCCCAGCCGGTGCGCAGTTTTTCAATTTGTGCCCGCAGTGCAGATTCCTTGTCTGAAAGTTCGGCGGCATCATCATTGCGTCCGCTTTCTACGGCGGCGTTTCTGTCCGCACGGATGCCTTTTAATTGGCTCATCAAATCTTTAAAGCTTTGGGCGGCTGGGCTTTTGTACATACGCACCCGCGAAGAAGCCTCATCAATCAGGTCAATAGCCTTATCGGGTAAAAAGCGCTCGGTCACGTAGCGTGAAGAGAGATGCACGGCTGATTCAAGCGCCTCATCGGAGATGACCAGGCGGTGATGTTCTTCATAAGCCTTGCGAATACCCTTGAGAATCTGGATGGTCTCTTCTATGGTGGGTTCAACCACCACGATGGGCTGAAAACGCCGTTCAAGAGCGGCATCCGTTTCAATGTGCTTGCGGTATTCATCCAGGGTGGTGGCGCCCACCACCTGGAGTTCGCCTCTCGAAAGGGCTGGTTTGAGAATATTTGCCGCATCTACCGTGGAGCCGGCGGAGCCGGCACCCACCAGCATGTGCAGTTCATCAATAAAGAGGATGGATTTGCTGGCTTTCAATTCATCAATCACCCGTTTCAGGCGCTCTTCGAACTGTCCGCGATACATGGTGCCTGCCACCAGCGAGCCCACATCCAGTTGCAACACGCGCTTGCCAATCAATGGCGAAGGAACGTCGCCTTCAATAATGCGTTGCGCCAAACCTTCGACAATAGCTGTTTTGCCCACACCAGGTTCGCCGATTAGAGCGGGGTTATTCTTGTTGCGGCGTGCCAGAATCTGTATCAGCCGCTCAATTTCTTTTTGACGTCCAATCACCGGGTCGAGCTTGCCTTCTTCCGCCAGAGTGGTCAGATCAACTGCCAATTGGTCCACCAATGGGGTTTTGGCTTCCTTTTTATCTTCCTTTCGGCCAAGGGGAGCCTGCCCGGCGGTGGCCGGTGAGTTGCTGGCTTCTTCCATGGCGCGACGTACCTGGCGCCTCACCTGTTCAGGGGTGACACCGAGTTTCTTGAGCACCTCCAACGCCATGTCTTCAGTCGAACGGGTCAGAGCCAATAAAAGGTGTTCTGTGCCAATGAACTGGTGGCCCAACAAACGGGCTTCTTCAATGGCAAATTCAAGCACCTGCTGGGTGCCTTTGGACAATTCAACGGCAACCGTCTCTTGCAAACCTATACCGGTTAACCGCTCGACCATCTCGCGCACGCGCTCTGTTTCAAGACCGAGATCTCGTAAGGCGTGACTGGCAACTCCGCCGTCTTCTTCTATTAATCCGACCAATAAATGTTCGGTATCAATGGTGGCGTGACGCAGCCGCTCAGACTCTTGATGAGCCAGAGCCAGCACCCGCCGCGCTCGTTGTGTAAATCGTTCCATTCCTGCCACAGGGTAATCCTCCTGAATAATCGTTCATCCGCTACCGCTAATGATTTTTATTAATAACCGTTTGATGTGGTAATCCTTAAGCTTCGCTATTTAGATTGTACCAGTTTCAAGAGGCTTAATCGAGCCTGCCAGAGTTTTGTAAAGAAATATTAACAAAAGGTTTATACAAGACTGAAGAGTCTCTTGAGATAATCAATAGGTAATATGCCCATCCAATCACCAGAAGAAAAAGGATATAAATGACCACGCCTGAACCTTATCAAACTTTACCTGGTGCCGCCCAGAGAACAAATTCATTGGCAATTATCAGTTTTGTTGCTTCTTTTTTCCTGGCGTTCCTTGGAACGATTCTCGGTTTTATCAGCTTGACTCAAATCAAGAACTCGAATGGCACTGAAGGCGGAAGAGGATTTGCCATCGCGGCAATCATCATCGGCTTCATCCCAACATTTATCGTGATCGGCCTTCTTATCCTACTCACCCTGAATAGGGTAGCTTTGTAAAGCTGTGCCATCTTAAAATAGAAAAATCAGGCAAATTTCATAATCCAACCCTGGTTTTTTATTATAATTCTCTATCAAAGTCCAGGTGTTTGAGGAAAAGCCCCAATAAGGCCCAGCCATTAATCCAACAGGTAAGCCATCACCCAGCGGGTAGTATCCACCAGTGCATCCGTGTGGGTTCGTTCATAGTTGTGAGATGCGTCCACGCCGGGGCCGATTAACCCCACCGGCACACTGCCGCCTGCCCGCCAATAGGCGCTGCCATCCGACCCGTAATAGGGATAGATATCCGCGCGATAATCAATCTGATGAACTTCAGCCAACTTGCGCAAGTGCTCGCAAAATCCGTGGTGATAGGGGCCGCTGGTATCTTTGACACAAAGCGTAGCGTGGAATTCGTCCGAGTTTTGTCCTTCGCCTACAGCAGCCATATCCACTACCAATAATGAAGAAATTTGCGCTGGAAAGTCGTTCAAGGCGAAATGCCCCATCTCTTCATAGTTATTGATATAGAAATAAGCGGTTTGTTTGGGCTTCAACCCTTCCGTACTCAGGCAGCGAGCGGCTTCGACCAGACAAGCCACCCCGGCTTTGTCATCGAGGTATCGTGAGCGGATGAAGCCGTTATTCAATTCAACTCGCGTGTCATAGGCAATAAAATCACCCACGTTAACACCCAGGTTTTTCACTTCCTCAACATTCGATACCCGCTCATCCAGGCGCACTTCCATGTGCTCGGGTTCACGTTTGGTTTCACTGACCTTGCTGCCATACACATGCACGGAAGGAGTATCCACCAGAACCGACCCGCGAATTTGTTTACCTCCACGGGCGAAAATGGTAACACTTTCTCCTTCAACGCTGTTCCAACTGTACCCTCCGATAGGGGAGAGCAACAGCCGCCCATTAGGCTTGATGCTTTTTACCATGGCTCCCAAGGTGTCCACATGGGCAGTCAAGACGCGCGGGGCATCCTTATGTTCACCTGCCAGCGTGACCAACAATCCGCCCTTAGGCATTATTTCCGTTTCCACGCCGCGCATGGTGCACAGAACACGGTTAACCAATGCTACAGCTTCTTGCGTATAGCCTGTCGGGCTGGGGGTTCTCAGAAGATCCACCAAAAAACGATTCAGCAGTCCTTCATCCACTTGCGGAAGTTCCATGTTTGCCTCTTAAAATTCGATTGTCGGGATTTTTTTCACTTCGATAACAGAGCCTTATACGTTTACCAATTTTGGGAAAGTTTTCCCCTCATAGGTTTCAAATTTCGCCCGCAGCTCATCTGATACAAAAACCGCTTTTTTGATACGGTAATCATAAGCTACCAGGGTGGTTTCAAGCTCGGCATGAACCACGCTTCCGTCCTGGCTTGAAATGCGGCTGCCGATCACCAGGCTCTTATTGCCAACGCTGATCACACCCAGCGTGACAATAACAGTTGCGCCCGGGTCAATCTGAGCCAAATAGCGGCAATGCACGTCACCAACAATTAAAGGCAGATCAAAAAATGATTTACCGTCAAACAAGCCCAACTCAATAAAATAAGCAATCCGAGCTTGTTCTGAAAAGGTCAGAAACCGGGCATTGTTCACGTGCCACTGAGGATCAAGATCACCATAACGAACAGTTGTTGGATAAGAAAATCGGTATGTATTCATACAAAAATTATACTCCGTGCCACTCAAGTTAATAATTACATTATAATTACCAAAATCACTTGGGTAATCTGCGCATATATTATAAAATAGGGTAAAATAAAGACAAATTTTACCTTAAGAGGAATAAATCAATGCAAATTACAAGGCAAGCCGATTATGCAGTTCGAGCGATGCTTTTTCTTGCTAAACTTGAACCCAACCAACGCGCTGCAACCAGCCAGATCGCGGATGTCCAAAAGATTCCCCCTTCTTTTCTGGCCAAGATCATCTCACAGCTTTCCATCGCGGGGTTGATTAATACCTCGCGCGGCGCCCGCGGAGGAGTAAAGCTTTCAAAAGACGCCTCATCTATTTCCTTACTCGAAGTAGTTGAAGCCATTGACGGACCGATTGCCCTAAACGAATGCACTTTAACCCCTGACATCTGTGAGTTTTCTGACGAGTGCCCAATGCACAAGATTTGGTGTGAAACCCAAAACGAACTGGTCAATCGTTTACGAACAACAACTTTTGGTAAGTTGATTGCCTGATACTAGTAGGGCTGGATTAATGAAATTAACCCTCCTGCATAAAACGGGAGGGTTCTCTTTTTTGATGGAAAAAACATGAAAACATCGCTGAAAATCCAATTAAGCACTTTTACTTTAGCCAGATTGGTTGTAAATACCTCTCAACGTATGATCTATCCGTTTCTGGCGGTTTTTGCCGGCGGAATGAAGGTGGAGATCGGCACCATTTCACTGGCAATGGCAGTCTCGATGGCATCGGGAGCAATCGGTCCGTTTATCGCCCCTGTCGCTGATCGCCGCGGACGCAAAACCGGCATGTTGATCGGTATGGCGATATTCATCGCCGGCATGCTGGCAGCAAGTCTTTTCCCCAGTGTAACTACTTTTTTCATCGCCATTATATGTGGTTCGCTGGGTAATAATGTAACCCTGCCTGCCATGCAAGCTTATTTGGGAGATCACACTCCCTACGAAAAACGCGGCTTTTACCTGGCGATCATTGAACTATCATGGGCGTTATCCTTCATTGCCTTCGTTCCACTGATGGGGTTGATTCTGGAAAACTCCTTGTGGAATGTGCCATTTATCGTGCTGGCTGTTGCCGGCTCAATAATGGCATTGATTATGATTCTCTTCATCCCGAAAGACACCCTGGCTGAGCCAGAACCGTTAACTATACTAAAAGATATCAAGAAGGTTATCACTTATCCGCCAGCGTTGTTTGCTATGTGCATGGGGTTCACGTTTCTGATTGGGAACGAAATGGTCAATGTTGTTTTTGGCGTCTGGATGCAGGATGCCTACGGACTACAGATCGCCGCGTTGGGCGCTGCCTCTGCTGCAATTGGTTTTTCTGAACTGGCTGGCGAGTTCGTCTCGGCTTTTCTGGCTGACAAAATCGGCAAAGAAAAAGCCATTGCGATTGGTTTTATCAGCAACTCAATTTTTGTGGTCACCCTTCCCTTACTGGGCAAGAGTATGATCGGTGCATTCATCTGGCTCTTTCTCTTTTTCTTTACCTTTGAAATCTGCATCATCAGCGCCCTCCCATTGATGACTGAAGTCATCCCCGGTGCACGCGCCACGATGATGGCACTGTTTGTTGCCGCACTCTCTCTTGGACGCGCGCTTGGCGACGTACTTGCGCCGTGGTTGTATCAAGGCGGCATGATCGTCAATGCCCTGGTTTGTTTTGTGCTTAATTTTCTCTCGCTTTTCTTATTGTCGAAAATCAAACTTCACAAAGAGAAGCCTGTCACTGGCAAATAATCCAAGTCCATTGAGTCAAACTTATAAAATTAAACCTTGACAAGGGTTAGTCCCTTGTCAAGGTTTGTAGTAACAGCGTTTATGGGGGAATACGATCGAAACAACCGGATTTTAGTGATTATCTCTTGTTAGAAACCAGTTTTTCAATCGCGTCCTGTTCTTGATCACTGAGGATCTTTTCAAGATCGAGCATGATGATCAGGCGGC
>CAYXWV010000076.1:0-8967 GCA_964468875.1 uncultured Anaerolinea sp.
ACACCCGCCCAACAACCGCTTGACAAGACTAGACAAGATGGAGTATTATCTATCTATTATGAGAACCGAACTCAATCTCCATTTGCATCATCATGGTATCCCCCTCGGCAGTTGACTTGGAGGTCGGTTCGTCACACCTGAAAAAGGTGGCACAAACTTAAAACCAAACCCCCGGTCAACGGGGGTTTTTTCATCCCCCTTCCCGGCGGATCAAACTTAAATAAGGATGGTTGGCATGGATCAAAATATCACCCCACAAAACGTACGCATCTCCCTCCCCTCAAAGGGCCGCCTGGCTGAGGACTGCCAGCGTCTCTTTTCAAGCTGCGGCCTCAGCATCCACCAGGAGAACCCGCGCCAATACGAAGCCCTCATCCCCAACCTGCCCGGCGTAAGCGTGCTCTTTCAACGGCCCGCGGATATCGTGGTCAGCGTCCGTGACGGCAGCGTGGACTTCGGCATCACCGGCCTGGACGTGGTGGAGGAACGCAAAGGCGACAACGGCGACGTGATGGTGATCCATGACGCGCTGGGGTTTGGCGGCTGCATGCTCAGCCTGGCTGTGCCCGAAGCCTGGACGGAAGTACGCGAGATCAGTGATCTGGTCAATAAAGTCCAGTCCCTGCCTGCCACCTTGCGGGTTGCCACCAAGTACCCCGTTCTTACCGGGCAATTCCTGCAGCAATACGGCATCCAAGCCGAGTTGGTCTATGCCGAAGGCACCCTTGAAACAGCCCCCACCATTGGCTACGCGGATATGATCTGCGACATTGTCTCCTCTGGTCAAACCCTGCGTGACAACCGTCTGCGCCCCCTCAAGGGCGGCATGGTGATCAAATCACAGGCGGTCTTAATTGCCAATCGGAAATCCCTCTTGAAAAACAAGAAATGTCTTGATACCGCCCGCATTTTGCTCGAATTCATCGAAGCCCACCTGCGCGCCAGCGGCGAACTAGCCATCTTTGCAAACATCCGCGGTGATTCACCTGAAGCGGTTGCGGAACGAATTTTCATGGAGTCCGACCTCGGTGGTCTGCAGGGTCCCACGATTTCGCGCGTGATCACCCGCGAACAGGATCAAAACTGGTACGCGATAAATATCATCGTCAAACGCAGCGAGATGATCCAGGCGATCCGCGAACTGCGCGCCATCGGAGGCAGCGGCGTAGTGGCCATGCCCATTACCTACATCTTTGATGAAGAACCCCAGCGCCTGATCGCCATGTATGACGCTCTCGGAATGAAAGGATAACCTCATGCCTGCATCCCTCCCTCCCCTTCCCTCCAGGCTAGACCGCATCGCCCCCTACGCGCCCATTGAACCGTACGAAGTTCTCTCCGAACGCCTTGGGTTTTCACCCGATCAAATCACCAAAATGGACGCAAACGAAAACCCCTACGGCATCTCGCCCAAAACCCGCCAGGCTTTGATTGAACTCAAGTATCCGCACATTTACCCCGACCCTGAAAGCCGGGCGCTGCGGCAGGCGCTGGCAACCTTTACCGGCGTCAGCATGGACAACTTAATTGCTGGTTCAGGCGCAGACGAAATCATTGATCTGATCCTGCGCGCTTATCTTGAACCGGGCGAAAAAGTGCTGATTTGCCCGCCCACTTTTGGCATGTATTCCTTCGACACCCTGGTCAACACCGGCCAGTTGATCGAGGTTCCCAGAACGGCTGACCACCGCCTGGATATGTCTGAAATTCTCAAACAGGTATCCGAACAAAAACCCAAAGTGCTGTTCGTCACCCGCCCCAACAATCCCGACGGCATGATGCCGAGCGATGAAGAAATGAAAACCCTACTTGATCTGCCCCTTCTGGTTGTCGTAGATGAAGCCTACATCGAGTTCATCGAGAACGGCGGACGCCTGGGCGAAAAGTTGAGCCTGATCCGCGAAGTGGAAAAGCGCGAGAACCTGGTTGTGCTGCGCACCTTTAGCAAGTGGGCTGGGCTGGCTGGCTTACGCGTGGGGTACGGTGCTCTGCCGTCCTGGCTGGCTCCTGCGCTCTGGAAGATCAAACAACCCTACAATGTCAATGTTGCCGGCACCCAGGCTGCCCTAGCCTCTCTCAATGACCTTGATTGGCTTTCTGATAACGTGGTGCGCCTGCGAGAAGAACGCGCCAGGTTGTTTGAAGCTCTTGACCGGTTATCCTTCCTCTCCCCGACTCCTTCGCAGACGAACTTTATCTTGTGCAAGGTATCAGGCCGCTCTGCTGCAGATTTAAAAAAATCGTTGGCACAAAAAGGGGTCTTGGTGCGATACTATACTTCTAAGGGGTTAACGGATTGCATCCGTATGAGCGTGGGCAGACCCCAGGATACAGACCGCCTGATCAAGGCACTGGAGGAAGTATGATAATTGCTTTTGCCATTACCCCCGAGATTGACCTGCTAGACCTTTTCACCCTGGTCGAACCACTGAAGAGGATCAAGGTGACCCCGGTCAAGCCTCAGCACCTGACACTGGATTTCTGCACCATTTCTGAGCTGCCAGTCAGCGTCACCTCAATCATGCAGGCACAATTAATCAACCCTGCCATCACCCCTTCTCTTGATAAATACGATTTGGTCATTGTGGTTGGCAGCCAGCCTGGCACGGAAATTTCGTCCGCCGAAGTCAAGCGCTGGCTGGGAACAATCTCCGCCAAAGCCAACGTCATGACCACCGGCAATGCCGCCATTTTGATGAATTCCATTCAAACCAGACCGGCCGCTCAACTTCAACAGGCAGCCAACCGTCTGGAAGTCATCTCGCTGGGTGTCAGGCTGGTGCAACTCATCGGTGGAGAGGATGCAAAAAAGAAAGCCATCCAACTGTTGGGGCTTACACCAGACCAGGTGGAAAAAGCGCTTCTGCCTGGACGGCAAGCGAGACTATCCCGTAAAACCAAAGAAACAGAAGTTGACCTTTCGCTTAGTCTTGATGGCAGCGGTAAGAACGAGATTTCGACAGGGATTCCATTCTTTGATCACATGCTCACCCAAATTGCTGTCCACGGCTTGTTTGACCTGAGCCTTCAAGTAAAAGGTGATCTGAATGTGGACCCTCACCACACCGTCGAAGACACCGGCCTTGCTCTGGGCAAAGCCTTTGACCAGGCGCTCGGCGACCGCAAAGGTCTGGTGCGCATGGCAACGGCAACTGTGCCCATGGATGAAAGTCTGGCACTGGTCAGCCTTGATTTTTCCGGCCGCCCTTATACTGTTGTGAATGCCACCTGGAACGATATAAAAGTAGGTGACCTGCCGGTCACCCTGATCACCCATTTTCTTGAATCCTTTGCCACCCAGGCGCGCTGCAACCTTTCTGTGCGCTTGCTGACCGGCGGCGACGATCATCACCGCGCGGAAGCCATCTTCAAGGCGCTGGCGCGCGCCCTGGATGCCGCCACGCAGATTGATCCGCGGCGCATGAATGCCATTCCCTCAAGCAAGGGAGTATTATAGATGGCAATTCGCGTTGTTCTCATTGATGCCGGCACCGGAAATTTAAGATCTGTGCAACACGCCCTGCTTGCCCTCGGCGCGGACGTGCTGCGTACGGATAACCCATCAGACCTGAAAAAAGGCGAGCGGCTTGTGCTGCCCGGTGTGGGGGCTTTTGGCCGATTCATGCAGGGCATGAACCAATCAGGCCTTTCAGATGCCATCCGCGAGTCAGCCCAAAAAGGAATTCCCATTTTAGGCATTTGCGTGGGCATGCAATCTTTCTTTGATGTTGGATTAGAAATGGGCGAGTTCTCCGGGCTGGGATTGATCCGCGGCCAGGTTAGGAAATTTCTGCCTCAACCTGGATTAAAAATCCCGCAGACCGGTTGGAATCAGTTTAAGGCTGCTGGGATAGATCCACTGCTGAAGAGACTGGATGACAACAGCCCTTATGCTTATTTCAATCATTCCTACTATTGCGATCCGCAAGAGAAGGAAGATGTGCTGGCCACCACCGATTATGGAATCACTTACGCCAGTGCCATACATCATCAAAACCTTTACGGGGTTCAATTCCACCCTGAAAAAAGTCAAAAAGTTGGTTTAACCCTGTTGAACAATTTCTTGAACGAGATTTAATCGGAGATGAACATGGATGAATTTACAATCTTTCCAGCCATTGATTTACGTGTCGGGCAGGTCGTTCGCTTGAGCGAAGGCGACCCCAACCGCCAGACTGCTTATTCTGCTGACCCCGCCGAGACCGCCCGGCAGTTTCTGGCTGGCGGAGCCGAATGGCTGCACGTGATCAACCTGGACGGCGCGTTTGGCGATGGCGAGGTAAGAAACATGGCTGCCGTGGCAGCCGTTTTGGAAGTGGTCAAGAAAATGGGCGGCAAGGTCCAGTTTGGCGGAGGCTTGCGTACGCTTGAATCCATTCAAAACGCATTCAACATGGGTGTGACCCGCGTGGTGATTGGCACCGCTATCATCGAAGCCCCCGGCTTGTTGGATGAAGCCTTGCAAAAATGGGGACCCGAAGGGATCGTTGCCGGCCTTGATGCCCGCGATGGTTGGATCCGCACCCATGGCTGGCAGGGCAAAACCAACCTCAATGTAGAAGACGTCGCCATTGCATTGAAAGAAAAGGGGCTTTCCACACTGGTTTTCACCGATATCGCTCGCGACGGGTTGCAAAAGGGTCTGAATCTTGATTCCACCCTTGAGGTTGCCCGCGTCAGCGGATTGAAAGTGATTGCCTCAGGGGGTGTCGGCAGCAAAAATGATATTGATGCCGTGAAAGAATCCGGGCTCGCCGGGGTGATTGTCGGCAGAGCGCTCTACGAAAACAGCGTCAGCCTGGCTGACTTATTCGGAAAAGCAGCCCGCTGATGTTCGCCAAGCGCATCATCCCCTGCCTGGACATTCGCGATGGACGTGTCGTCAAAGGAGTCAACTTTGTCAACCTGCGCGATGCCGGTGACCCAGTAGAACAAGCCCGCCTTTACGACGCAGCTGGCGCTGATGAACTGGTCTTCTTGGATATCTCGGCAACAAACGAAGGACGCAGCACGGTCGTTGGAACAGTCAGCCGCGTAGCAGATGAAGTCTTCATGCCGCTGGCAGTTGGCGGCGGCATCCGCACCGTGGAAGATATGCGTCGGCTGCTGCTGGCTGGAGCAGACAAGATCAGCGTCAATTCCGCCGCTGTGAATGACCCCGCGCTGCTCAGCCGCGGAGCAGACGCCTTTGGCTGTCAGTGTATCGTGTTGGCAATTGACGCCCGCAAAACGTCCAAACCAGGCGAGGCGGACCGCTGGGAGGTCTTTGTCAACGGCGGACGCACCCCCACAGGCATTGATGCCGTGGAATGGGCAGTGAAAGGGGTCGAGTTGGGCGCAGGTGAACTGTTGGTCACCAGCATGGATCGTGATGGCACTTTATCTGGTTACGATCTCGAGTTGAACCGCGCAATCGCCTCGGTGGTGAATGTTCCGCTCATCGCCTCAGGCGGTGCCGGGAACATGCAGCATTTTGCCGATGCCTTGAACAACGGCGCGGATGCCGCGTTGGCGGCATCGCTCTTTCACGATGGTGTTCTCCAGATTTCCGATTTGAAGGCATTCCTTACCAGTCAAGGTGTTCCGGTCAGGCAGGTGAAGAACTGATGGAAAAACTTACCCCCAAATACAATAGCCAGGGATTGGTGCCTGCCATCGTGCAGGATGCCGAATCAAAACAGGTGCTGATGATGGCTTGGATGAACGCGGAAGCCTTTGAACTGACCCTGCAAACTCGCCAGGTACATTTCTGGTCACGCAGCCGGTCTGAGTTGTGGCGTAAAGGCGCCACCTCCGGCAACACACTTGAACTGGTGGAACTGTTCATTGATTGCGACGAAGACACCCTGCTGGTGCTCGTCCATGCCGCCGGGCCTGCCTGCCACACCGGCTCAGTCAGTTGTTTTTATCGTTCGATAAGTAAAAAATAATCAATTATTGGAGCCGAAACATGATTTCTGAACTCTATCAAACCATTTTGAAACGCAAACAAACAATGCCTGAAGGATCCTACACTACCAGCCTTTTCAAACAAGGCGAAGATGAAATTCTGAAAAAAGTTGGCGAAGAAGCCGTGGAAGTCATTCTGGCTGCCAAAGCCCAGGGTAACGAACGCCTGATTGAAGAAGTGGCTGACCTTACCTATCACACCCTGGTGCTGCTGGCTGCCCGCGGATTGACCCCCGAAGATATCGCCGCAGAGCTGGAGAAACGCAGAAAGTGAGTAAGCCTTTTCCGATCTTTCTGATCGACCTCGACAGTGTGCTGATCGAACCCCGCGGCTACCGCAAGGCCATTCAATCCACGTTGGGCTATTTCACAAAAAAAATGGGATTGGGCGACCTTTACCCCGGTGAAGAAGCCATTGCCCGCTTTGAATCCATCAACATGACCTGCGAGTGGGATATCACCCCTATCCTGCTTGCTGCTGTTTTCGACGGAGTTTTAAAAGAAAATCCGCGGGTGATTTTCCCAGACACTGATCTTTTCACTGCCTGCGCCTCAATTCAAAAGCTGCACCTCAACCCGCCCACCCTCGAACTGGAACGAATCACTGCCATTCTGGGCAACCAGTTTAAACCGGGCATGGAATACGCCTCGCTGGCTTGGGAGCTGAACCAACCCAGTGGTGAACAACCGCCCTTCCCCTCCCTGGTGGGGCATCCGCTGCTTGACCGCATTTTGAAAGGCACCCGTGATCTGGATGGCGCCCTCACCACCCACGTTTTTCAACATTTCACCCTCGGCTCGGATCGTTTTCAAGCATTATGCGGTGAAACGCCATTTTTTGAGAGTGAATCTTACTTACAAAGCCTTGACAAGGTCCTGCTCAATTCCGATACCCGCGATATCTTGTTGAAAACCTGGAAAAACAATCAGCTCGGCGCCGCGGTGTTTACCGCGCGCCCTTCCCTGCCAGAAAAAGGCGGAGCGGCGTCGTTCAATTATTCACCGGAAGCAGAAGTTGCTCTCGAAGCCCTGGAACTGACCGAGCTGCCATTGATTGGCGCGGGTAAAATGGGCTGGCTTGCAACGCAGTTGAACCTGCGGGTGGATCAGTTGACCAAACCCTCGCCGGTGCAGGCACTCTCTGCCATCACTGCCGCCTTTACCCGCCAGACTGAATCTGCATTATGGTCGGCAGCCGGGGTTTATTTTGATCACAAACTGGATGGCTACGAACACTTTCCGGCGCTGTCCATCCATGTGTTTGAAGATGCCGGCGGCAATATCAACGCAGTCCGTAAAGCCGCAGAAATCCTGGCAACAGCCGGTATTCAAAACCAGGTGACCGCCTGGGGCATCGCCGAAGATTCAGAAAAGCAGTCAGCCCTGCGTCAGGCAGGAGCCAACCTGCTGTCAGATGTGAACCAGGCAATCCGGCAAGCCTTCATCCTCGAAGGCATTCTCAAATAGACTACCAGAGGTAAACAATGAAAATCTACACATCAGAAGAAGCCAGAGCAACCCTCTTAAAAAGGCAACCCCTCAACCTTCAAAACACCTCGCTCAAGACCCTTGAGGGAATCAAGAAAGTGTTTGGTGAAGACCTCACCCCCGCGGAAGCGGTAAGCCGCATTCTAAAAGACGTGCTTGCCCGCGGAGACAAGGCGTTGGTCGAATGGAATACCAAACTTGACAACCGTCCTGACCCCACCTTGCGAGTCAGCCAGACTGAACTCCGAGATTCGTTGAAAGAGTTGTCAGATGATCAATTGAAAGCCCTGAAGGTTGCCGCCGAACGAGTGCGTGTTTTTCATGAAAAGCAACCGAAATTGTCCTGGATGGATCAGAACATGGGCGGTACGGTCGGCCAGATTCTCCGCCCCATTCACAGGGTCGGGTTATACATTCCCGGCGGTTCTGCGCCCCTTCCCTCTTCCGTGCTGATGTCAGCCATCCCAGCCCAGGTAGCAGGTGTCAAGGAGATCATGATCTGCTCCCCGGCTGATAAAGCCACCGGCAGAATCTCCCCCTTCACCCTGGCTGCTTGTGCCCTGGTTGGCGTGGAAGAAGTCTATGCGATTGGTGGTGCGCAGGCGATTGCTGCCATGGCATTTGGCACCGCTTCCATCCCTGCCGTGGATAAAATCTTTGGCCCCGGCAACTTGTTTGTCACCCTGGCAAAACAGCAGGTGTTTGGCACCGTCGGCATTGACACATTGGCCGGACCGACTGAGACCGTCATCATCGCCGATGACACCGCCAACCCAAACTGGGTGGCGCTGGATTTGCTGGCACAGGCAGAACATGATCCTCTCGCAACAGCCATCTTATTAACCCCATCCGCTCGGCTGGCTGACCGGGTCAATGCCGAAATTGAACGCCTGACTCACAACGAACCGGCTTTTTCAAGACAGGCGATCTTGGATCAATCCCTCAACAATCGCAGCGGTATTGTGGTCACCTGCGATTTGGAAGAAGCTGTGGAATTGAACAATCTGTACGCCCCTGAGCATTTGAATGTAGTAGTCGATCATGCCTGGAATTGGGTTGAAAAGATCAATGCGGCAGGCGGAATTTTTATCGGCGAAAATTCCTTCGAGGTGCTCGGAGATTACGCGGCTGGTCCCAGCCATGTGATGCCCACCGGCGGATCTGCCCGTTATGCCTCGCCCCTCAATGTGATGGACTTCATCCACATAGTCAGCCTGATCGGTCTCACCCCGCAGGGCGCTGTTGAAGTGGCGCAAGCAGCTTCAGCCATTGCCCTCATGGAAGGGCTGGATGCTCACGCCCGCTCGGCTGAAGCGAGGCTTGAACAGTAAATAATCATGTCATCACGAGCGAAAGAATTGATATTTTTGATATTTGCTTGACCTACCTCCTGCTCTTTGATAAAATACTTCTCGCAAGGCGACGTGGCCAAGTGGCAAGGCAAGGGTCTGCAAAACCCTGATCATGGGTTCAAATCCCATCGTCGCCTCTCTTTGTTTAAGAGGCAGATCATGGAGGCTTCGCGCTCCC
>CAYXWV010000077.1:0-8865 GCA_964468875.1 uncultured Anaerolinea sp.
TTGTCTATCGAAGAATTATCCTCAGTAACATCAATAGCCTGTACATCAATGACGTTAGGGTTTTGAGGCTGATTTTGAGGCGGTTTTTGGCGCATCACAACTCTGCGGCTGATCAATGAAATCAAAACCACAAAAAAGCTGATTACGATCACCGCTATGAATATAAACGCGTAACCAAGTAATGAAAACATGCTTGCTCCTGTATATTGACTTAAAGTACCTCAATTTCATTTACGAAACTGGTTCTTCAAGGTTTCAATCTGATAATATTATTGTACCTTTTGATTTGACATAAATACGTTAAGGTAAAAACTCATGGAAAAAATGAACAAATCCGCGCTCTTCGTAATGCACCACTATAACAGCTACGCGAATAACCTGGTGTTGACTACTGCCTCAAAAATGGACGAACCCTCGCTTTCGGCTGCATCCAGCCCAAGCCATGGATCCGTGCTGGCGTTGTTGACTCACATGCTGACTACAGAGTTCTTCTTCTTGGCTCGCACAGAAGGGAAACCCATCAACCCAAAAGATCATCCTGAAGCCAGCCTATCTCTGGCAGAAATTAGTCTGGCTTTTTCGCAAATCTCGGTTGAACGCAACAAATATCTTGATTGGGTTACCGATGAAAAACTGGACGAAGTCATCGAAATCCCCATTGGCGGTCAGTCCTTTCGCCTTGCCCGCTGGCAGCTGCTGACACAGTCTCTGTTTCACTCTGCTCATCATCGCGGAGAGCTTTCGATTGTAATGACCTCGCTGGGTTTTCCGCTGCCAACTCTCGATTCGATCATCCAGTTTGTCAATGAAAACGGTCAACACTGGCCGTGGGAATGAACATATCAAACGAGCATGTGCAATCATGCTCGTTTAATTTTTATGGTATATTTTCTATATTGGATTTATCCAAATTTTCTACCGGAAGACCGGCAGGAGTTACCCGCTAATGTACTTTGCCATTGAAGGTGTCATTGGGGTGGGCAAAACCACCCTGGCCAGAATGTTGCAATCCTCTTTTGATGCAGACCTGGTTCTTGAAGTCTTTGAAGAAAATCCCTTTTTAAGCAGTTTTTACTCAGACCGTTCCCGGTACGCATTTCAAACCCAAATTTTCTTTTTACTTAGCCGTTATCACCAGCAGCGCCGCAATATAAGTGAGCGCATAGATCCTTCCAGACTGGTGATCAGCGATTATACCTTTGAAAAAGATGCCATTTTCGCCCGCATTAATCTCAAAGGCGACGAACTGGATATGTATTACAACGTTCAGGAAGCCCTGGCTGAAAAAATCACCCCGCCCAACCTCGTGGTTTACCTGAGGGCGACCACTGAAACCCTCATGCGCCGCATCGCACAGCGCGACCGCCCCTACGAACGTTCCATGGAAGTAAACTATATTGCGCAGCTAAACAAGGCTTACGACGATTTTTACCTCGGATCAGCCCGAACCTCGCCCGTTTTGGTTGTCCAGACCGATGAACTGGATTTCGTAAGCCGCTCAATGGATTTTGATATCATCAAAGCCAGAATTGTGGCGGCACTCGATGAAGCTCCCTTTCAACCGCAGTTGCCGATTACCTGATCTCGCCTTCGTCTGGAGTCTTGTTTATGCGCATCACTCGCGACATTCTACTCAACCTGGCTCGAGAAAACGCTGCAAAAATGGCTGCCAAAGACCGCGGATTGGTTTGTGTTTATCTGACGGGGTCTTTAGTCAATGAACAGCCTTTTATCGGCGGTGTTACGGATATCGATCTGGTATGCGTACACGACCGCCCAATAAATCAGTCCCGCGAAATCGTCCGAATTAATGCCGACGTTCACCTGGATATCGCCCACTATAACCAGGAGTTTTTCGTTCCTGCCCGCAAATTGAGGCTGGATCCCTGGATTGGCAGCGCGTTTGAGTTGTGTGCCGTTTCCCTCCAGGATAATTCCCATTGGTTCGACCAAACCCGGGCGCCGGCTATCTCTCAATTCTGGATCCCGTCAAATGTGACGGCGCGAAGCAGGGTTTTTCTCAACTCAGCCCGACAAAACTGGCTTTCTCTTGTGGATGGCACGGTTCCGCAGGGGTTGAAACGCGTTCAGACTTACTTAAATGCCATCCGCCAGACAGCCAATGCTGCGGCGGTGATCACCGGAATGCCCTTAACCGTGCGGCGTTTGTTCATGGAATTGCCAAACCGCGCTGAAAAAGCGGGTGTCTCTGATCTCACCGGGATGCTGGTTGAATTGTTTACCACGGATGTGGTTACAGATGATCAATGGACCCCCTGGCTTGAAGGCCTTGCGAGGGCGTTTGATGCATTAAAAAACATCGATGCAGTTCCTCCTACAATCCATCCCAATCGGAGAAATTATTATGAAAAAGCCATATACGCCATGGCAGAAGAGCGCCCCGCCTCCGCTGTCTGGACCTTGTTGGATGTATGGACAATGATCGCTCCTTGTTTGCCTAAATCAGAAGCCCCTTACAAAGAATGGCAATCCTTCATTCAACAACTTCATCTGGATTCAAAAAATCTGACACCCCGTCTTGACGGTCTGGACTCAGCCCTTGATCTGGTTGAAGAAACTGTTGATTCCCTCTGAGTTTATACACACTTATTTCAAAAACTGTGGATAACTGCCCTTTTTCTGTGGATAACCCCCATTATTGTGTGGAAAAAATCTCGGAGTAACAGTAATTGAATGTGGAGAAAAAAACCTTTTATACACATTCTTTTTCGTTTGTTGATTGTTCAGATGTAAATGTGATATAAATCTGATTTATCAACAATTTATTGGTGGATAAATCTCATAGAAATGACCCTATATATGGAGAGTCAAAGCCTACACTCTTCGATATATGCCGAAGAAACCGTAACTCTAGTTTTTTATCCACTTTTCCACGCCCACTACTACGTCTTCTATTTCTCAATTACTTATTAAACATTAAAAAGTTAATACCCTTTCCACATTTCATCCGAAATAACATAAGTATTGAAAATGATCTAAAATTCTTGTACAATTTGCATAGATTTTGTTATATTGCCCCCAGGCTTTTTTAAAGACCATCGATCCAGAAGGGAGTGTTGAAGATGGATGTCATTAAGGTCAAAGCCAATTCTCGCACAGCCGCTGTTGCGGGGGCCATTGCAGGTGTCATGCGTGAGCACAAACACGCTGATATACAGGCAATTGGTGCAGGTGCAGTGAATCAGGCCGTAAAAGCGCTCGTTTTAGCCAAAGGTTATCTTGATGAAGACGGTATCAAAATTGTCTGTATTCCAGAATTTGTTGATGTAGAAATTGATGGTAAAGTCAGAACCGCAATAAAATTAGTCGTCGATCCAGTCTGACAATTGAATAGTATGTCTAAACGAAAACGCTGATCTTTTGATCAGTCGTTTTCTGTTTCTGCTCTTGTAAACACTACTTCTTCTTTGCCTGTTAATTTTTCCTGTACTTTGTTAATGATTAACTCAAGATGTTTGGGGTGGGCAACATAATCAAGATCATCTGACGGCACAGTTAACACGGGGCATAATGTGAAGTGAGTGATCCAGTTTTCGTAAAGTTCATTCAAGCGAGATAAATATTCAGGAGCTATTTTTTGTTCATAATCGCGGTTACGCAAAGAAATGCGTTTTTCGAGGGTGGAAACAGAAGCGCGTAAATAGATCATCAAATCTGGAGGAGGAAGGTATTCTGCGAGTGTGCGGTAAAGAGCTCGATAGGTACTATAATCGCGATCACTCATCTTACCTTGTACAAACAGGTTATAAGCAAAAACTTCAGCGTCTTCATAGATACTGCGATCCTGAATGACTGATCCGGGATTGCGAACTAATTCCTGGTGAATTCTGAGTCGGTGAGTGAGGAAAAAAATTTGAGAGTGAAAACTCCAGGAAATCATGTCCCGGTAAAAATCAGAAATATAGGGGTTCTCCGTAACCGGTTCATAATATGGTTTGCAATTTAAACGCTCACAAATCATTTCAACCAGCGTTGATTTACCAACTCCGATGTTGCCTGCCACCGCAATGAATTTTTTCACTGAAACCTCACTTATGTCATTTAAAAATTATAGCATCGAGTAGTTCTCAAACAAAAAGAGACAGCCTTAAAAAGACTGTCTCTCATTGCGATCTTGATTTTCTTATGCAGGAACGCAGGCGCCGGTGGGGCAAACATCCACGCAAGCCAGGCAATCGGTGCATTTTTCAGGGTCGATCACGTAGGTGTCAGGTCCCTGTGAAATGGCGCCAACGGGACATTCGGCTTCGCAAGCACCGCATGAGATGCAATCGGAAGTGATTTTAGTAGCCATGGATAGAATCCTTTCATGAACTAATAAGTTGATTTTTCGTTTGATAGAATAGCACAGCAGGGTTGAGAAGTCAATCAAATCGAAAAGTGAATCCTCACCAATTTTACTATTAAATGTCACAATTGATGATGGAAATTATGATATTATTTAGCCTTAATTCATCTCTGGGGATCGAATATGTCTGAACAACCAGCATCAAATTTTTCACTTCAAACTAAGAAACTCCTGCCAGCCTTGCCGGTTGTAATGGGCTATTTACCCGTAGGTTTTGCCTATGGTGTTTTGGGCGTGAATTCAGGCATCGGCATACTCAACACCATATTGATGTCAATTATTGTTTTTGCCGGTTCAGCGCAGCTCATGGCAACCAGTTTTTTTGCACAGGGGCTCAATCCTTTTTCGATTATTATCACCACATTCATTGTCAATTTACGGCACATGTTAATGAGCGCTTCACTTTCAACTCACATGGAAAAATGGAAAACAATGGAAGTGGCAGCATTTTGTTTCGAATTAACAGATGAAACCTTTGCCGTTCACAGCATGCGGTTCGAAGAAGATAATACATCGGCTCCTCTGGCAATGGGAATTAACCTGATTTGTCAATCTGCTTGGGTAGCAGGAACCGTTTTAGGCGCGTTGGCTGGTAATTTAATCACCGATGTTAAACCCTTTGCACTTGATTATGCCCTGCCGGCCATGTTTATTGCATTGCTGCTTCTTCAAATTAAAACAAAACTGCATATCTGGGTCGCTTTTGCAGGTGGACTTCTCTCCTTGCTGATTTGGGGGGGTGGAATCAAACAATGGCATGTTATTCTGGCCACGGTGATCAGTGCCACACTGGGTGCAATTATCGAAACCACCAAAAAACAAAAAGAATATAAGATCAACAGTTTAGAGCAGGGCGGCAAGTCATGAAAGATCAATGGGTATTACTGACAATGGTCGGAATGGGATTGGTGACCTATCTTCCAAGATTACTCCCCGCATGGTTGCTGCGCGGAAGAAAATTGCATCCTTTTCTTGAAGCCTGGTTAAAATATGTTCCGGTGGCTGTCTTGGCTGCCTTATTGTTGCCTTCCCTGTTGATCGAAGGAGATCAGTTTAATCTTTCCTGGAGCAACCTATATCTTTGGGCAGCCATCCCTGCCGGGCTGACCGCCTGGAAAACACGCAGCATGTTTGCAACAGTAATTGTCGGCATGTTGGTAGTGATTGTGATCAGATTATTATTCTAGAAATATTAAATCTTGACGGATTTTTTTATCTAGAGTATATTTGTTAGGCTAAAGTTATTTGCCCTCGTAGCTCAATTGGACAGAGCGTCTGCTTGCGGAGCAAAAGGTTGCAGATTCGAGTTCTGCCGAGGGCACTGAAAGAGCGGAAAGCCGCTCTTTTTTGTTACCTGATTTCTTGATTTACAATAATTGAGACAAAAATGACAAAACCACAAATTTTATTAACCAACGATGATGGAATCCATTCACCCGGATTATGGGCGGCAGCGCATGAACTTTCAAAAATCGGTTATGTAACCATTGCCGCACCGCGAGATCAGCATTCAGGAGCTGGAAGAAGCGTGCCTTCTTCCTCAGACGGCGAGATTAAACCAATTACGCTTACTATTGGCGGAGAAGAATGGACCTGCTATTCGGTAGGCGCCTCACCCGCACAAACGGTCGGTTACGGCATTTTCGGAATTCTAAAATCAAAACCTGATTTGGTAATCTCGGCAATCAATTACGGAGAGAATCCCGCTATTGATATCACCATGTCAGGGACAGTTGGCGCGGCGCTTGAGGGCGCCTCACAGGGAATCCCGTCTTTGGCGGTGTCATTACAGCTTGATAATCAAGATTATTTAGGATATTCAAAAGAAGTTGATTTTTCAACTGCGGCGATTTTTACCCGCCGTTTTGCTAAAGTATTATTGGAAAAGAAAATGCCGCCGGACGTGATGGTACTTAATGTCAATGTGCCCTCCGGCGCAACTCCCCAAACAGGGTGGCGGGTAACGCGTCTGGCACGAAATCCTTACTTTGTAGCCTTTTTTAAAGAGCCAACAATACCAGGTGATAAAGGAAAAGTGGATTTCCTTCCATCTTCTCATCCAGACGATCTGTCTGACCCAACCACTGATGCGGGCACTTTCCGCACGGACAAAATGGTATCCGTTACACCGCTTAGCCTGGATATGACCTCGCGGATAAACCTGACTGATCTACAGTCCTTGATAGGATCTCTAGACTAATACGCACGAATATATTGAGGCGGTTTTTCAATTTCAACACCAAGTTCACGAGCAGCATGCAGTGGCCAGTAGGCGTCTCGTAAAAATTCTCTACCCAACAATACAATGTCTGCTCGTTCATTGCGGATCAATGCGTCAGCGTGGTGTGGAGATTTAATCAACCCCACCGTAGCAGTGGCAATTTGAGCACCATTTCTTACCGCTTCAGAGATGGGAACCTGATATCCCGGTCCAAATGGCAGGGTCGCGTCTGGAACATTTCCGCCTGATGAGCAGTCAATTAAATCCACGCCAGATTGTTTGAGAAGTTTGGCAAGTTCTACCGAATCTTCAATCAACCAACCACCTTCGATCCAGTCTGTACCTGAGATGCGCACTGTCAGCGGCAATTCCTTTGACCAAACAGTTTGAACTTTGTCCACTGTCTCCAAAAGGAAACGTACCCGGTTTTGAAAACTTCCGCCATAGTCATCCGTTCTGGAGTTTGAAAATGGCGAACAAAACTCATGAATGAGATACCCGTGAGCAGCATGGATTTCGAGCCAATCAAATCCAGCTTCCAATGCACGACTCGCGGCTTGCATGAAAGCTTTTTGAATATCATGTATTTCAGCAACAGTTAATTCATGGGGGGTTTGGTGTTCGGCGTTGAACGGAATTGAACTTGGAGCCACTGCCTGCCACCAATTGGAATCCTTATTCACAATTGGACGACCTCGTTGATCTCCCCATGGTCGGCCAACACAGGCTTTTCTGCCGGCATGAGCGATTTGTATCCCTGCAACAGCCCCTTGTGAGCGGATAATACTTGTCACTCTTTTTAATGGCTTGATGTGGGCGTCGTCCCAAATACCCACATCATACGGGGTGATTCTACCAGCCGGTTCAACCGCTGTGGCTTCGGCAATTACCAGTCCGGCTCCGCCCACGGCACGGGCACCCAGATGCATTAATTGCCAGTCGTTCGAATAACCATCTTCGTAACTATACTGGCACATCGGAGACATTCCGATGCGGTTTCTCAGCGTTAGAGATTTGATCGTGAAGGGGTCAAAAAGTCCGGGCATGGCATCCTCCAATTCTAAAAGTAAACAAACTCCCGACAGGCAGCCGGGAGTTGACGATCAAATATTAAAACGGATGTTCAGAATATCGCCATCCTGCACGATATATTCCTTTCCTTCAAGTCGCAGCCTTCCTTTGGCTTTGGCTTCATTCATCCCGCCGAGAGAAATTAGGTCATCATACGAAATCACCTCGGCACGAATAAATCCCTTTTGCAAATCAGAATGGATTTCACCAGCGGCTTCGGGTGCTGGTGCTCCACGACGCACCGTCCAGGCACGGCATTCATCAGGACCAACCGTGAAAAAGGATTGTAACCCCAGAAGATCATAAGATAGCCGAATCATACGGTTCAGGCTGGGTTCTTCAATGCCATATTCAGCAAGAAACATCTGGGCTTCTTCTGTAGAGAGTTGGGCGATGTCCATTTCCAGTTTACCCTGCAGTGTCACAACCATACTGTGTTTGTGAGAATAAGCAATCTCAGGAGCAGATTGACCTTCTGCTGTGTTGAGAACAATTAATAATGGTTTTCGAGAAAGGAAACCAAAACCAGCCAACAGCTTTTCTTCTTCAGTATCTATTTCAATATCCCTCAATGGAGTGTCTTTACCTAATAACTCATGGAATTTCTCAAACAATACTAATTCACGCTCGATCAGGGCTTTATCACGACCGGCGCCTTTTTTCTTTTCTTCTTGCAAGCGTTCCAATTTGCGTTCAACTGAGATTAAATCGTTCAGAATGAATTCGCTGTCCATGTTTTGAATGTCTCTAACAGGATCAACAGCTTCATGCACATGCGAAATATTTTCATCTTCAAACACCCGAACAACTTCAATAAACCCATCAAGCTGGGTGAGCTGATTGAGCAGGGTACCAGAAATGCCGCCTTTGTTGGCGCTACCGTCCAAACCGGCGATATCTACATATGTTACTTTGGTGTAAATGGTTTTCTTTGGATTGAACATTCCGGATAATTTATCAACGCGTTCGTCTGGAACATCTACAACAGCTGTATGAATTTCAATCTTTCCAGTTACACCAGTAGGCTGCATGGCGCGAGTAAGAGCATTGAATAGCGTTGTTTTACCAGATTGAGGCAGACCAATAATTCCTAGTTTCATAAAAAGTCCCTTGACCCATTAGAAATTGTCAGATATACTCTGACTTGCAATGCCGGAGTGGCGGAATTGGCAGACGCGCACGACTCAAAATCGTGTTCCCTCGG
>CAYXWV010000078.1:0-8663 GCA_964468875.1 uncultured Anaerolinea sp.
ACACTTAAAAACGAAAACGAATCCGATTTTACCTAAATCTTCCTCGTTCGATCTGAAAATCAGGTTCACCATAAGCTAACCTGATAGGTTGATGAAAAGAAGCAAAAATCGCAAATGATAAAACCTGTCTCGAGGCTTGAAACCTCCATTTCGATAGACAAAATATCTGCCCAACATCTATTAACAAATCGGGGTACTTTTCTGTTTTCCTATCTATACACAAAACATAAAATCTCAAACCAAAAATTTCGGTTCCTTAAAATTCAACGGGGGAAATCCATCTTTAAGACGTGGGGCAAAACCCAAATGCTATAATGAACTTGATTTATCTGGTTTTCAACGGAGTCTTTTATCGACCATGTCTTTTGCCCACCTTCACGTCCACACTGAATATTCGCTTTTAGACGGTTTCAGCAACATCAAGAAGCTGGTTAATAAAGCAAAGGAACTGAACATGTCTTCCGTGGCAATCACGGATCACGGCACAATGTTCGGCGTGATTGAGTTTTATTCGGCTGCCAAAGACGCCGGTATCAAGCCCATCATCGGGCTCGAAACCTACGTGGCTGCCCGGCGCATGACCGACCGCGATTCCTCCAAAGACAAACACAGCTATCACCTCTTGCTGCTGGCAGAAAACGAAACCGGCTACAAAAACCTGCTCAAGATCGCCTCCGCTGCCCAACTGGAAGGCTTCTACTACTATCCACGCGTGGATCATGAGTTTCTCGAGCAGCATGCCGAAGGAATCATCGCCACCACCTCGTGCATGTCTGGCGAAGTGCCGCGCACCATCCTTAACAAGGGTGTTGAAGCCGGCCGCGAAGTGCTCGATTGGTATTATCAAACCTACGGCGCCGACAACTTCTTCATTGAACTGCAAAATCACAACATCCCCGAGTTGCACACACTTAACCGCACCCTGCTTGACTTGGGCAAGCGCTACAACGCCCGCTACATCGCCACCAACGACGTGCATTACATTGAACGCAAAGACGCCCGCCTGCAAGACATCATGCTCTCGATTCAGACCGGATCGCTCTTGAGCGATCAGAACCGCATGCGCATGACCGGCGACACGTTTTATCTTCGCTCTCCTGAAGAGATGGCGGCGCTCTTCCCCGACCAGCCGGATGCACTGAAAAACACGCTGATGATCGCCGAGCGCTGCAACGTGGACCTGATCAAAAAGGGTTATCACCTGCCCATTTTCGATGTACCCGATGGGTACACCACCGAAACCTACCTGCGCAGCCTGTGTGAAAAGGGTCTGGTCACCCGCTACGGCGACCGCGCCCAGACCCCCGAAATTCACGACCGGCTCGATTACGAACTCAAGATCATCCATGAAATGGGTTTTGACGCCTACTTTTTGATCGTATGGGATCTTTGCCGCTACATGCGTGAAAACAACGTCTGGTACAACACCCGTGGCTCCGGCGCCGGTTCAATTACCTCATATTCACTTGAAATCAGCCTGATCGACCCCATCAGTCACGGGTTGATCTTTGAACGCTTCTTGAACCCGGCGCGTATCTCCATGCCAGATATTGACCTCGACATCCAGGATGACAAGCGCGCCCTGATCATGGAATACTGCGCCCACAAATACGGCGCAGACAAAGTAGCGCAGATCATCACTTTTGGCACCATGGGCGCACGCGGCTCGATCCGTGATGTGGGCAGGGTGATGGATATTCCCCTCTCTGAGGTGGACAGGGTGACCAAAGCCGTGCCAGCCATGATTCCCGACAAGCCGGTGACCATGCCCAATGCGCTCGAAGCCTCCGAAGCGCTGCGCAGCATCCGCACCGAAGCGGATTACATGCGCGACCTGATCGATACCGCTGGTCAAATGGAAGGGGTGGTGCGCAACGCGGGCACGCATGCCGCCGGGGTGGTGATTACTGACATCCCGATGGTGGAATACATCCCCCTCCACCGCCCAACCAACGGCTCGGAAGAATCACCTATTAAGACCGTCACCCAGTTCGAAATGGGCATCATTGAGAAGCTGGGATTGCTCAAGGTGGACTTTTTGGGTCTTTCGACCCTCACCATCATGCAGCGCGCCTGCGACCTGATTGCCCAAAGACACGGTATTCAACTTAACCTGCACAACATCCCGCTGGATGACCCCGCCACTTTTGAATCCCTTGGCAACGGGCACACCGCCGGCGTCTTCCAATTGGAAGGCAACGGCATGACCCGCTACATCACCCAGATGAAGCCGAAAGACCTCTCGAATATCATTGCCATGGTGGCACTCTTCCGCCCCGGCCCTATGGATTTCATCCCATCCTACATCAAGCGCATGCACAACGAGGAACCGGTCTCTTACCGCCATGAAAAGCTTGAAAAGTTCTTCGGTGAGACCTACGGCATCCCCATCTATCAGGAACAGTTAATGATGGCGGTGATTGGCTTGGCAGGCTACACCCCCTCTGAATCAGATGAATTCCGCAAAGCCATCTCGAAAAAACAGGTTGCCCAGATCGAGAAACACAAGAAGAAATTCATCACAGGCGCCGCCGCCAACGGTATTGATGAAGATACGGCGAAAACCATTTTTGAAGATTGGGAAAATTTCGCCCGCTACGGCTTCAACAAAAGCCACGCCGCAGATTACGGCTTTGTCTCTGTCGAGACCGCCTACCTGAAAACCCACTATTCCGTTGAATATATGACCGCCCTGCTGTCGGTATCGAAAAGTGATGCCACCAAGGTGGCGTTCTATTCGGCGGATTGCCGCAGTATGGGCATTGAAGTATTGCCGCCGGACGTGTGTTCCAGTGGTTGGGATTTCACCATTGAAGATCGCCCTGGTGAAAAGCCCGCCATCCGCTTCGGATTGGGTGCAGTGAAAAACGTGGGGCACGACCCTGTAGATTTGATCCTCGCGGCTCGCACCGAAGGTAAGTTTAATGACCTTAATGATTTCATCCGTCGCGTAGATTTGCACCGGGTGGGCAAACGCAGCCTGGAATGCCTGATCAGGGTGGGGGCGCTCGACTGCTTCGGTCCGCGTAAAGCCATGTTATCTGTGATGGATCAGATGGTTTCAATCAGCCACAGCCATTTCAAAGCCGCCGAGAGCGGTCAGATGAGCATTTTCGGCTCGGCTAGCGGCATCGAAGAAGATCTTCGCCTGCCGCAGGGCACCATCCTTGACCGGCGCGAACAACTGGAATGGGAAAAGGAACTGATTGGTCTGTACGTCTCTGACCATCCCATCACCCCCTACCTGCCCTATATCCGGCAAAAAACCACCCATTTCTCTAACGAGCTTTCTGAAGTGGAACACCAATCTAAAGTGGTGGTGGCCGGTCTGATCACGCGAATGCGCACCCTGACCACCAAAAAAGGCGACCCGATGGCATTCGCTACCGTGGAAGACCTGCAGGGTCCCATTGAACTGGTGATCTTCCCGCGCACGTGGGAAAAATACGCGCTTCTGGTTCAACCAGAGACGGTGATTCTGGCAGAAGGCAAGATTGACGCCGCGGGCGGCGACCCAAAGGTGCTGGTGGACGTGATCAAAGCCATCAACCCTGAAGATGTCACTGACGAGATTTTAGCCGCCGATCAAACCATCATGAACGCCACCATGCAGGCAGAACAGGCTTCGGCTCTGGATTCTTACCCTCCCTTTGACCTGCCTGAATCCTCAGCCGTCGCAGATCAGGTTACATCTGCACCTGAAATGCCCCCCGAACCGGACGACTGGCATCTGGCTCCGCCCCCTGAAGATTATTCAAACTTCCAACTTCAATCTCCGCCGCCCGAAATAAAACCAGCCGCAGATGTGCCGACTGACAGTTCAACTGCCAAGAAACCCGTCGTGCAGCAAGTCCAAACTCCGCTCGCCGCAGATAAACAACCTGTCTATCCAGAGCCTAAAACAGAGAATAAGACGAAAATCGCCGAACCCTCCGCGCCATCCCTTGAAATGGCAGCCCGCATTGAAAAACCGCCTGTGATCATCGCCCCCGAGAAACGCGTTTCATTCGGCGGTAGCTCACCGAGCAGCCGCCAGTTGATCACCATCACACTGAACTGCACCGGCGAAAAAGATCGAGACGTGCGCCGTATGCGCCGGGTACATGGTTTATTAAATTCGTTTCCTGGTGAGGATCGATTCTGCTTCCTTGTTTTTGAAAAAGGCCGCCAACACTTGCTGGATTTTCCGAATGATACCACCGCAGCCAATTCCGAATTGATCAATAAGCTGGTAGAATTGGTCGGTTCAGAAAACGTGCAGGTCGAATCTGTCTAAGAAAAATCAGGAATTATTATTATGGAAGAGTCAAGATCGAAAATTAAAACCATCGGAATAATGACCTCAGGTGGTGATGCCCCCGGCATGAATCCCTTCATCCGGGCGGTGGTTCGTACCGGGGTTGCATACGGAATCCGTATTCTGGGAATTGATGAGGGTTTCGAAGGGCTGATTCACGGACGGTTCCGTGAAATGGGCGTCAGGGATGTCAGCGGCATCTTGCAGCGCGGCGGAACCATCTTGCAAACTGCCCGCAGCAAGGAATTCCGCGAGCCAAGCGGTCAGCGTGAAGCCGTGCGCCAGATCAACAACGCCAACATGGACGCTCTGATCATCGCCGGTGGCGACGGGTCGCTCAATGGCGCCCAAAAACTGGTTGCCAAGGGCATCCCCGTGGTCGGCGCTCCTGCCAGCATTGATAACGATATTTACGGCACAGATATGTGCATCGGCGTGGATACCGCCCTGAACACAATCGTAGACGCTATTGACAAGCTCAGAGACACAGCCTCTTCGCATAACCGCGCATTTTTGGTCGAAACCATGGGGCGTGAATCTGGTTATCTTGCCATCCAGGCTGGCATCATCACCGGCGCTGAAATGGTGCTCATCCCTGAGAAAAAGACCCCGCCCGAAGAAGTGGGTATGGCAATTGAAGAAGCCTATCGCAACGGCAAAACCCATGCCATTATCGTCGTCGCTGAAGGGTATGAACCGCGCACGCTTGAATTAAGCTGCCGCCTTGAAGCACTTGATACTGGTTTTTCCACCCGCACCACCATTCTTGGGCACATTCAGCGCGGCGGCAAGCCCTCCCCATATGACCGGCTGCTTGCAACCCGTTTTGGCGTGGCTGCGGTCAAATTCCTGTTGGAAGGCAAGACCAACGTCATGACCGGCTTGCAGGGCAGCGAGATTGTGGCTGTACCGATTGATGATGTCGTCAACAACAAAAAGACGCTTTCGGAAGAATATCTCGAAATGCTCAGGATTCTGGCAAAATAAAAACGATCAAAGAGACATGGCGCGCCATGTCTCTTTTTTAGTTGTGGTCTATGTATTGCGATGACTGTTATCAGTGAACTGGAGATTTCTCAAACCAACTTGATGGGTTGGTTTCTATATACTCGGCAATCTGTTCATACTCTTCATCTGAACAAATGATATGTTTTTAATAGTTACGATGCCAGATTTTCTCTTTTTTTCACGATTGACAATTGATTGATCCGCCTGGCAGTGTTCATTTTCAAGTATCCAACCACCAAAGGAATCAGCATCCGTCTGCGTGATACTCGGATAGACTCACTATCTGGGAAAGGTAAGGGCGAGCCCTCTTCTTGTAAGGGTACACGCTTTTTATGTAAGGGCAATTCATGAATTGCCCTTACATGATCGCCACCTACCTGTTCTACACTCATATGCCCATCCTCCACCTTATCGTCATGGATGGTGAAGATGATATGCACATGATCTGGCATGATCACATAGGGACCTACTTCCACCCGCGGGTATCTAGTTGAGAGGGTTTTGATCATTTCCTGAACAAGAACACCTTCCACAGACAGCTTCATCACGCCGTTACTGATTTCACCCAATATCCTGTTTCGATGGTGAGTCAATATGGTAACGATATAATCCCCCTCTTCTGAATAGTCATATTCCGGCAGCCGGATTGACCTGCGATGCCCAAAAAGTTTGACCATCTTGTCATTACTTTCCATATTGCCCCCGCTATTATCGCCCAATATCACATGATATTTACTCTACCCCGCCTTCACGGACTTTTTCCCCACAGAAGCCAGGTAGATGACAAATTGATCTTCTCCGTCCAGCCCGAGAGCCTGGTTGAGAGAATCGTCGTCAAAGGCAGCGATGGGGCAGATTCCCGCTCCTATCTGTTCGGCACCAAGCGCCAGGTTCTGACAGACATGCCCGGCATCCAGATGCAGATAGCGATACCCTCGCTCAGTATAGCGCCAGTACATACGCTCCACCACCGCCACCCACAGGAAGACAACCGCGGCGCCCTCGATCTGACCCTGGTTCATACAAGCAGTGCGCACTCGGGCGGTGATCTCTGCGGGGGCGTCCAGTTTGATCAGGGTGTTCTCAATCGCCATATAGCGGTACAGTCCAGGTTCCAGTCCTTTCACCCGGTTGACCAGCAACAAGGTCTCAAAAGCATGCCGCGCCCCTGCGGATGGCACATTGCGCGCGGTGGACGGACGCGAAGAAACCCGCCTCACCCCCTGTGAAAGCCAGAGCAGGTAGGTCACCTCATCGATACAAAGCGGAGCAGAATCGTACGCTCGCAGGGTACGACGGTTTTCTACCGCCTGGCGCAAACTGATTTCGTCAAGAGTCAATTGGTCATGAGGTAATAACTCAATCGGCTGCTCGCCTTTTGGTTGATCAAGCTCAAGAGGCGGCTGCGGCACATTGGCTGCCTGTGGGGCAGGACTGATATTTTGATACTTGGTCTCTTGCATGAATTTCTGCCCTGCGTTAAATTCTTTCATGTCCACTCCTTATAACAATCGGCTCATCTTGTAGAAACCGGGGCTGACGAGCAGCCCTTCCTTGTCAGTATAACGGAAAGCTAAATCAATGGAGAAGCCGGCTTTTTGATAAACCTCAATTGCCCGCTGGTTAATCATCTCCACTTCAAGGACCAATTTTCGAAATTGTTGGCGGCGGGCGTTATCCGCGGCTTGTTCAAGCAAATCTTTGGCAATACCCTGCCCGCGGAATTGTTGATCCACTCCTATGTGAGCGATAAGAAACTCATCGTGTTCAGCTTCAACAAAATTGGAAAGGTCTTTGTTCCTACGGATCATTTCCATCGCGCCGCGAAGTCCATAAACACTAACCATGCAGTTCAGCAGGCCAAACTCCAGCCGCCGAAGCATGCTGCCCGGAAACGATAACAGCAGCCCTGCTGCTACACCGTCTTTTTCGGCGATTTGAGTAACTTGATAACTAAAGCGGTTGCCATCTTTCACAAACCAGGTTGTTAATGCCCGCTTTTGAAGATCAGGGCTGCCCAATCCAAGCACTTGAACCCCAAAATCGCCGTTGGTTTCAGCCAGCAGGCTGCAAGCAGCGTTTACATCTTCTTTTCGGGCTGGTCTGATATTGATGGTTACCCCACGCCTCCTCTGCCAAACTTCGTTAGCAACCGTTTGCCCACCTGGGAGATCAGCTTCAATTCGGGCACGCGCAGAACAACCAACCCGACACCATAGATTGCCACACCGATGAGAATGCCTGCTAGAGAAATCACCCAAACAGAAAAACCGGCAGAAAATCTCAGCCATGCCAACAACGCTAACACCATCAAGCCGCCAGCAATTAATGACTTGAATAATCCGTTCAACAACTTGTCACCCTCAAGCCCTGAAAGTTTGCGTCTCATAAAGAAAAGCAGGATCGCCATTTCAAGATAACTTGCCAGAGTCATGGATAATGCGAGTCCGCCGTGAGGCATCCATCCCCAGCGAGGGAATAAGTTTAGGAACAAGAAGCTCAACCCTATGTTGATGCTCATGGTAAGAACGCCCACAAAAACAGGTGTTTTGGTATCGTGTAGTGCGTAAAAAGCCCTTGAAACGATTTCAACCACGCAAAAACCCACCAGACCGATGGTATAAAACAACAGCGCCCAGGCTACAAATTGTGTGGATGTGGCATCAAACCGTCCTCCCTGGTAGAGCAGGGTGATCAACGGTACCCGCAGTATGATCAATCCCAATGTGGCTGGAACCGAGAGGAAAAGCAATCCTCGCAGCAGCGAAGCAAGTGAAGAGCGCATACTTTCCAGTTTACCCTCAGCCACTTGAGCTGAAAAAGTGGGAAAGGCGGCGATCGCAATGGATTGTGCCACCACGATTTCGATCATCATCATCAACATAAAGGCAGTATTGATGGCGGTTAGTGGGCCATCTCCCAGCCGGTTGGACAGGTTTGTATTGACCAAAAAATTCAGTTGGACAAAAGCAACTCCCAATAAACGCGGACCCATCAGGCGTGCAACTTCGCGAACCTGGGGGTTGGTCCGTCCAAAAGTTAGAAAATATTTCATTTCAGGCAGCTTGATCAAAGCCGGCAATTGGACCAGGCCGTGCATCAAAGCACCTGCCACCACTCCCACCGCCAGGCCATAAATGCCCATTGAAGGAGCAAGAAAGACAACCCCTATTATTTTCCCAATTGTATAGAGCGCGGGTGCCAGGGCTGGCCATAGAAAGCTTTGGTGCGTATTAAGAATTCCCATGGTCAAACCGCTGATCCCAAAAATGACAGGCGCGATCAATTGGATGCGCATTAAATTCACCGTCATTTGGAATTTTTCCGGATCATTAAGCCCTGAAGCCAATACATAGCG
>CAYXWV010000079.1:0-8399 GCA_964468875.1 uncultured Anaerolinea sp.
AAAAAATAATAACATCAGGTACAATAGTACCTATTTTCTTTATTTCTCCCCGATTATTCACCTTGAAAAAAGCATGAAATTAGGTACAGATCACCTAATTGACATTTGGTATTGTCAAGGTAATATTTTAGTTACAGATAACTAACAATATATCTTCTCTAGGAAGCGATGATACTGGTGTTTTTCTTGGTCGCACGTTTATTGGTAGCATAAATAAACGAACATCAGTGGAGCTAATTGCGAAACCGGCCTTTTTATTCAAGGCTGGTTTTTGTTTATTAGTTGAAAGAAAAGGAGCTTCCATGAAAACTTCAATCGCTCGAATTTTCCAGGTATTGTTTATCTTAATCTTCTTTATAGGGTCTTCGGGGCTGCGAAATGTCTCTGCCCAGGATGTGACTCCGGAACCGACGGAAGCACCAGTGATCACAGAAGACCCAATGGAAACAGAAGTGCCTGTCGAGACAGAAACGCCTGTTGAGACAGAAACACCTATCGAAGAGGTAACTATCGTGTCCACTGAACCAATGGTCGAGACCGAGGCACCCTCTGAGGAAACCCAGGCACCGGAAAACACAGTAGAACCCACACAAGCGCCAATCTTCGAAGAGACGTTGGCGGATGTGGTTGAGACCATCGCCGATGAACAGATCGTTTTAGTTGGTGAAGATGGAAATCCACTGCCGTTGGTCTCGGCTGAAGCTGAAGAAGCGTTGGTCAATGACGACCCATGGTATCAAAGTCCGTTGGATGCTTCGCAGGTGATTGTCTACCTTTCAAGCTGTGCAGGGTGGGCTTTTGTACCAGCGAACTATCCGGGTTACACTGGCGGTTCTTGTTACGAGACCAGCACCCCAATCCAAACTGCCGTTGATACCGCCCCAGATGGCACCACCATTCACCTCGAAGCGGCTACCTTTGTTGAACAGGTTGATATCGACAACCGCAGCCTGACTCTAACCGGTGCTGGCAGTTCCACCGTCATCAGTGGTCCCTCCACCTTGGTCCAGTCAAATGGCAGTGGTGACGCATACGGTTACGGCAATTACTATGCTCTGTTCTATATCCATAACGGTAGCTCGATCAACCTGTCAAATATGACTTTTGATGGAACATCGATCACGACGGTTCCATACGATGCCTATTATGGCGGTGTGCTCATTGATAACGCTTCCGCCAACATTTCGGGAGTGATCTTTCAGGATTTCCGGAATTCCAGTTCACATAGAACCGGTGTTGGTTTACTTTTGGATGATATCAACGGATCTTCCGAAACGACCTATGTGAATCTGAATGGCAATTCGTTCAATAACAACGAGTATGGAATTTATGGAACTCGTGACTCAGATAATGTTTTTGGAAGCGGCAACACGTTTACAAGTAACGTGGTTGACAGGAACATAACCATTGACGCTGATAAGAAAATGACTATTTGTCATTGGGATAATGGTCAAAGAAAATATAGTACCAGATCTGTAAGTATCGATTCGATCCTTAATTCAAATTGCACAGTCAAAAATGGTGGGCATGGACAACATCCCAACGACATTATCCCGCCTTATCAATGTGATTCAACCCACAGCTACCCAGGCCAGGGAGACCAGGCAATTTTGGCGAATGGCTGCCAGGCTGTTCTTCCGCCCTGCCCACCAGGAACTTATAGAATTGGTGATCGCTGTGAAGCCCCCTCCATATCTGTGGCGAAGGCAGTAACTAATTCTGGTCCTTATAAACTTGGTGACACAATCACCTTCTCGATTACGGTTACCAATACCAGCGCCATAGCGATTCATAATGTAACTATCTCTGACCCAGCCGCAGTTCTGGGCACCTGCCCCGCAACCGTAACCCTGATGCCGGGTGCCAGCAAGGTTTGCACCGCCAGCCATGTGGTGACCTTGGCAGATGTCGCGGCAGGTAAGTTTACCAACGTGGCTACTGGTGACAGTGATGAAACAGCCCCCAAGGATAGTTCAGTCGAGGTAACTATTACTGGTTCGCCAGCCCTTTCCGTAACCAAAACAGTTACTTCAACCGGTTCTTACCTTCTGGGAAGCACCATTGCCTTCCAGATTGATGTCACCAATACAGGTGATGTAACCCTGCATAATGTTTCAATCGCAGATGCTGCCGCACCTTTTGGGGTTGGTGAATGCCCAACCTCAGCTACCCTGGCAGTAGGGGCAACCAAATCCTGCAACACCAGCCATGTCGTGACTCTGGCTGACGTGGCAGCCGGGGAATTTGAGAATGTAGCCACCGGCGACAGCGACGAGACTGATCCAAAAGACAGCACCACTGTGACGGTTCCCATCACTTCTTCTCCGGCGTTCTCAGTGGTTAAATCCGTGACCTCTACTGGCCCCTATGCGTTGGGCAGTGTAATCTCCTACCAAATCGACATAACTAACATTGGTGATGTAATCCTGCACAACGTGTCCATCGCTGATGCTGCAGCACCTTTTGGGGTGGGTGAATGCTCGACTTCAGCGACACTGGCAGTTGGAGCAACCAAGACCTGCACTACCAGCCATTCGGTCACCCAGGCTGATCTGGATACCGGATACTTCTCCAACACAGCCACCGGTGCCAGTGATGAAACACCATCCCAAGATAGCACTGTTCGAACCAATTTCACTCAATCACCTGCACTCTCGGTACTTAAATCGGTAACCTCCACCGGACCATATAGCGTAGGAAGTGAAATCTCCTACCAGATCGATGTGACCAACACGGGCAATGTAACCCTGCATAACGTGTCAATCGCTGATCTGGCAGCTCCCTTCGGCATTGGTGCATGTCCGACCTCGGCCACTCTGGCAGTGGGGACTACCAAGACATGCACCACCAGCCACACGGTCACCCAGGCTGACATGGATGCCGGATTCTTCTCCAACACAGCCACTGGTGACAGCGATGAAACTTCACCTCAAGACAGCACTGTTCGGACCAATTTTGTTCAGTCACCTGCTCTCTCAGTGCTTAAAACTATTACCTCAACCGGTCCTTACGCTTTGGGAGATGAAATAGATTATCAGATTAATGTAACGAATACTGGCAATATCACCTTGCATGATGTGTCGATTTCAGACGCGGCGGCACCTTTTGGTGCAGGTGAGTGTCCGGATTCTGCCACCCTGGCAGTTGGGGCAACCAAGACATGTACCACAAGCCACACAGTCACCCAGGCTGACATGGATGCCGGATTCTTCTCCAACACAGCCACCGGTGACAGCGATGAAACTTCACCTCAAGATAGCACTGTTCGAACCAATTTTGTTCAGTCGCCTGCTCTCTCAGTGCTCAAAACCGTGACCTCAACCGGGGTTTACGTATTGGGCAGCACGATCACCTATGATATTGTCGCTACCAATACCGGCAATATCACTTTGACCAACATCAGCATTTTCGATCCGGCTGCGGTTCTGGGAACCTGCCCTATGGACGCAACCCTTGCAGTGGGTGCTTCAAAGACTTGCACTGCTTCACACGTAGTAACTGCAGCGGATGTGGCAGCCGGTACCTTTATCAACACTGGCACGGCAGACAGTGACCAAACGCCAGAAGTTGACAGCAGTGTTACTTCCACCATCACTACTCCGGTTGTGATTGTTCCTCCTGTAATCATCCCCGTAACGGGTGGTGTAGGTGGTTTACCGATCCCGGTGACTGGTGGAACTGGTGGACTGCTGATCCCGGTAACGGGTGGCAACCTGATCGTCTCCGGTTTAGGCCACTCCTGCATGCCATATGGCGAAGGACAGGTGATCTGTTGGGGTCTCAATGCCTCGGGTCAGTTGGGCGATGGTACTTTCGTAGATAAAAACGTGGCTGTCTATGTAAAAGATCTCGATACCGTACAAAACCTGACGGCTGGCAGCAAACACACCTGCGCCCTGACAACTGAAGGCGAAGTCTGGTGTTGGGGTGAGAACGCTTCAGGCCAGCTCGGGAACAACACCACCAAGAATAGTTCAGTTCCTGTAAAAGTTGATGATCTTACTGAAAAAGTAGTTGGTTTCACAGCCGGTGAAAACTTTACTTGCGTGCAATTGGTCAACCAGGAAGTATGGTGCTGGGGCGAAAACGGCAAGGGACAGCTGAATGACGGCACTACCAAGAATCAGCTTAAACCTGTCAAATCTCAGTTCACTACACTCTTTGCACAAATCTCAGGCGGACAGGATCTGCTGCTCGGAAACGACATCTTTGGCAGCGTAAACAATTGGGCAGGGGTCCAATCGAAAAACGTTCAGCAGGTCAGCAACGCCCTTTCCATCTCAGCCAATCGTTGGGCAGCAACAGGCTGTGCCGTTGTCGCTGATGGTTCAATCAAGTGCTGGGGCAGTGATCTGATCTCAAAGCTGATCAAAAACGACCTGCCCGCGATTGAAGTGGGCGCTGGTCTGGCTCATAACTGCGTTATCAACAACGATGAGACAGTTTCCTGCTGGGGCGACAATAACAACGGTGAACTTGGCAATGGAACACTTGAAAAATCTTCGATTCCCGTGCTGGTAAAGAACCTGACCATGACGCATGCTCTGGCAGTGGGCGCCCAACATACCTGTGTGCTGGTTGGAACCACCAATATGCCAATGTGCTGGGGTGATAATACCTACGGTCAGCTTGGGAATAAAACCAATGAAGACAATAAATTGCCGGTTTATGTAGTGCTCCCATCAGCCCAATAACCAACTCAAATTCGCAAAAGCTCCCTGTTTCATCAACAGGGAGCTTTTTTCTGTAGACCTTATTTTACTGGTTCATATATATACAACACTGATTCCGGTGAAAATTCTTTGAACTCTTCATTGTAGATTTCCATGTCATATCTGCCGTACGGCTTCAACCCTGAACGAGGATACCACTCGTTAATGATACCGTTGTAAGTGTTCCGCAATGTTTCCATTGATCCGAGATGTTTAAACACAGCATATTTGTTCGCGGGTACATCCACGACGACCATTCCTTCGGGGGGGATGGCATCATCGGCTACTTTATAACCAGCGATATATTCAAATACTCCTTGCGGGGCATCACTGATCATCAAACACACCCCGTAAGCCTCACTTCCGATCATGGGGATTTTGTCTGCGACGGGGTTCAACTCTGTCCACATAGCAGCAATTTCATTGTTTTCATTCCTACCGCGATATTTCAAACCCATCACTTTGAATGATGGTAAAGATTCAATTCTTACTGGTTCCATTTTCATCTCCTTGTGATTTATTTCATTGATTGGTAACTCGCAGCGCACAGGTATTTGAATTTCAACCATGCTGTCACCGAGAGCGGATTCGGGAGTTTCTCCCAGGTACATCAAACGGATGTCTCCTGCTGTACGATAGCCATTATTCTCGATCCATTGTGCCAGATCTGCCAGCGGAAGAGTCTGGCTTGGTTTGGTCAAAAGACAGGCAGCCATGGGAATACCCATCATGCGGCTAAGGCGGACGGGATCAACAGGGGAGGACGTCCTTGTTTTGGAGCCCCGGTCAACCAGTACCCCCAGGTGGATGTCAACATTCGTCTCAGAATAGCTGCCATTTTCAAACAAACTGAACCAGGGACCGTTGACGCGGATTCTATGTAGTTCGCACCAGTTGAGGATGGTTTTCTGCAACCCATCCTGGGCAGCTTGTGCCTGTTCCATGGTGGCTGCTCTTGTTTTTGCCCAGACGGTCAGGCAGGCTGATATTGGCTTTAAGAGTACGTCCTGATTATCGAAAGATCCTTCAGTTTCAATTTGTTGAAGCCTATTTTCAACCCTCGCAAGACGCATTTGCTCATCCTGAACACGCAGCATCAATTCTGTTTTCTTGATCCGCAGCATGCCTAGTAATTCATCAATGGATAGACCACTCTTAACCAGTTGCTTGATTTGATCTAGTGAAAACCCAAGATCTTTCAATACCAGAATACGATTCAGCACTGGCAATTGATCTAATGAATAGTAGCGATATCCGCTGAAACGATCGATCCATACAGGTTCCAGCAGCCCTTCGTGGGCATAATATCTCAGAGTCTTGATCGAGACATGCGCGATTCGTGAAAACTCTCCGATCTTAAGCACATAACCTCCTGATGGCCATAAGTGATCAAAGCATACAGCCTCCCCCTGGGGGAGAGTCAAGAGAAAACGCCTATTTTTAAATTAGAAAGAAAAACACAAAATAGCAATTCTTACTAAACCTATTCGCAGGATTGTATCATCAGAGTCTTCAAACATTGATTGTAGATTAATCGCAAAGAGATCGGGTAAATTTCTCATCTTTTCAAATCGGCATATATATTGCACCGATAATACAATCAATTTTACATCATCTCATTATAGTTGTAAGGATGGTGAAAATTTAGAAACCAGTGTCAGGCTGTCTTGACTGCACTGTAATTCACAAAAATGAAAGAGTAGATCAGGCTTAATCCTACTATAATGGATGTGATGCCTGTATTGGTGAGGAGGAACAATGAGTAAAAGAATAGGGTTTCTAATCTTGATTTGGGTTTTGATTGTTGCCGCGGCATGTCAGCCCGCAACGCCCGTTCCGACACCTACCCAGGCGGGTTTTTCGCCCGCGCAGATTGCCACCCTTTCTGCGCTTTCAACCAAGGTTAATACAACTCCTGAAACAGCTGTCACACCATCCTTCACGCCTTCACCAACACTTGATCCGTCTTTCCCGACGATTACCAATACACCGCTTCCGGGCCAGATTATCGTCACTGGCATTACCCAACGCTCGCCAGATTCTGCCCTGATTACTTGGGATGTATCAGGCGACTTTCCGTCTGGTTTTCGCGTGGTTTGGACAGACGTTCAGGGGTTTCCCACCTATCCCGAAAGCAATTCTATTGGGGTCGGCAGCGCGACTGCCAGGTCAGCAATTATCAATGTAACACCTGGAACAATCTATTATGTAAGAGTCTGCCGATTCATGTTTGATAGCTGTGATATCTATAGCGACCTGGGCATATTTTCATTCCTCCCTGCCACTTCAACCCCGGACCTAAATCCGGCTAAAACCGCCACGGCAGCCGCTGCAGTGAAGACAGCCACAGCAGCCGCCGCCGCTGCAAAAGCGACCGGCACCTCCTCGGGCACTGATACCACCCTGGCGATTACCTTAATGAAGGGCGGCGATACCGGCAAGGCTTACATGGCATGGATTGATAAAGTGGGCAGTTCAAAGGGATATCGCATTGTGTATTCCAAAACCAATTCGACCCCTTTGTTAACCTCAGACCTGAGCTTCTATGTTTCAGACCCTAAAGCTCGATCAGCTTATGTGGATGGTGACAGCGCCACCAAGTATTATTACCGCATCTGCCGCTTTAATGGGTCAGCCTGCACTGCCTACTCGGCGACTTATACCTACACCTTCCCCACGGCGGCAACTGCCACATCAGATGCCTCCACTATTACCATTTCAGGTATCACAAACGTCAGCACCGGTTCTGCCCAGGTTAATTGGACAGCGACGGGAACTTTCTCTAATGGGTTTAAAATTCTCTATTCAAAGACTACTGCCTTGCCGACTCTCGCAGACAACGTCGTGGTGATCAGTGACGGCACATTGAGGTCGGGGATGATCTCTGGAGACCCTTCTGCCACCTATCATGTTCGCGTATGCAAATATTCAGGCAGCGCCTGTACTGTTTATTCTCCAGTAGTAGATTTCCCCTTCGATGCAGACCCGGCGGTGATCACCATTACCGAACTTGGTGATAACGCCACTACTGCCGGCAGCATTGATCTTACCTGGACGGCAACTGGGACATTTTCCAATGGATTTAAACTGCTTTATTCGAGCAATAGTGAACCAACGATCAGCAATTCTTCTCTAATGGCAATCACTGATGGTTCTGTTCGAACGGCAACCATTCCGGCATCAGCGAACACTCATTACTACGTGCGTATCTGCAAGTTCACTGGCTCCACTTGCGGTGTTTATTCGAATATTGTTGAGTTTACAACCGCTACGAGCAATATTATATTGACTCACGACCCGGCTGAACCCAGCAACCTCAATAAATTCGTTTGGACGAATAACAATGAAAATGCCGATCACGCTGATGGCTATAAATTGTTCTGGACAGAAGGGACTATTGCCCCGGTCTGGTCAGTTGGTTCTGACCAACTGGAAGTGGTGGGTTCCACACTCAGAACAGCCACAATTTCAGCACTTGCTCCGGGTAACACCTACATGGTTCGAATGTGCTATTGGAACACAGCCACAGACCCCGATAGTTGTTCAGGGAATTACTCAAACACGATGAAGGTTGAAATTCCAAGCCCTTAACCTGTATAAAAATTGAAAAATGGGTGATTCATTGAATCACCCATTTTTTGTTTCCATTTATGATTAATTTTTTGATTAGATTGTTCCGCCATACCT
>CAYXWV010000080.1:0-8343 GCA_964468875.1 uncultured Anaerolinea sp.
GTCAGCAGGGTTTCGATCTTGGATGTTGAAACCGGGTCAAGCGCCGAGGTGGGCTCGTCGAGCATGATTACTTCGGGCTCAAGTGCTAGTACGCGGGCAAGGCAGAGGCGCTGCTGCTGCCCGCCGGAGATGGCAAAGCCAGAATCTGAGAGACGGTCATAAACCTCATCCCACAAGACAGCCTGGCGCAGGGCATTCTCGACCGCGTCGTCCAGTTTCTTTTTGCGGCGTTCACCCGCCATGATCAGCCCGTAAGCCACGTTTTCGTAAATAGAGAGGGGCAGGGGAACGGGTCTTGAAAAAACCATGCCGATCTTGCGGCGAAGTTCGATCACATCCAGTTTGGGGTCGAGGATGTTGATTCCGTTGAACAACACTTCACCAGTCATGGATTTCACGTCCGCCAGGTCGTTGAGACGGTTTAGTACACGTAGAAAGGTGGATTTTCCGCCGCCTGCCGGACCAAAGAACACGGTGATGGCATTGGCTTCAATTTCCAGGTTGATTTTGCGGAGGCTTTCGTTGTCGTCCGAATAGCGAACGCTGAGGTCGTTGACAATAAACTTTTTCATGGGTTACCACTGCCTTTTCGCGCGTGCTCTGCTGCGGATGAGAGTGGCCACCAGGTTCATACTCAGTACGAAGATCAACAAAACCAGAACCGTGCCGTACTGGATTTTAATGGGCATACCGGGCACCTGAGTGGAGATGACGAAAATGTGATAGGGCAGCGCCATGGTGGAATCCATGATTGATTTGGGAAGCTCAGGAAGGAAGAAGGTGGCGCCAGTGAAAAGAATGGGGGCGGTTTCACCCGCGGCGCGTTCGAGCCCGAGGATGATGCCGGTGATGATGCCGGGTAGCCCTTGCGGGAGAATGACTTTGCGGATAGTCTGCCAGCGGGTCGCTCCCAGAGATGTGGATACCACTCTGAACGAATTAGGCACCGAACGCAATGCCTCTTCAGTGGTGCTGATGATTACCGGCAGAGTCATGATTGAAAGGGTAAGAGAAGCCGAAAGAATGCTTGATCCGAATTTTAAAAACAAGACAAACAACCCCAAGCCAAAAAGACCGTAAACCACGGAGGGAATACCTGCCAGGTTGATGATGGCAATGCGGATGAGGCGGGTCAGGCGGTTATCCTGGGCATATTCGGCGATATAGATTCCGGCAGCGACCCCCAGTGGAACGGAAAAGAGCGCCGTGCCAAGAGTGAGATAGAGCGTGCCAATGATTGCAGGTAAAATTCCACCTTCGCGCATCCCATTGGAGGGTGGTTGAGATAGAAACTCCCATGAAAGAGCAGGCGCACCTTTTACGATGATGTAACCCACCAAGCCAAGAATGGGCAGAATTGTCAACAGGGTTATTAACCGTAACAGATTAAATCCGAGGACTTGAGTGATCCGGCCTTTTTGTTTGTTGTTGATGTTCATGCTCATGACAGAATCCGTTCTGCGCGTTTGCGTTGACGGGTGCTGACAGCACTGGCGATGATATTAATCACAAGAGAGAAGACGAACAATAAAATGCCAATGAGGAAGAGCACCTGGTAATGTTGGCTGCCCGCGGCAACCTCTCCCATTTCGGAGGCTATGGTGGCGGTCATGGTTCGAACTGGTTGAAAGAGCGAATTCCACTTGATGGGCATCACGGCGGCATTGCCGGTGATCATCATGACTGCCATGGTTTCGCCAAGAGCGCGGCCGATGCCGAGCATAACGGCGGTCAGAACGCCCGTTTTAGCGGCAGGCAGGGTCACGCCCCAAATGGTCTGCCAGCGCGTGGCACCCAACGCCAGACCTGCCTGACGATAACCTGGCGGTACGGTGTTGAGTGCGTCTTCAGCCACTGAGACAATGGTTGGGATGGCAATGAGTCCGAGCAATACAGCCCCTGTAAAGGCGGTTAAACCTGTGGGCAAATTGAAGTATTGTCTGAAGAAGGGCACAATAACTAAAATGCCGATAAAACCCAGCACGACAGACGGAATACCTGCCAAAATCTCGACGATTGGCTTTAGTACCTCTTTAATCCATGTTGGGGCGATTTCTGAGATATAAATGGCTGTGCCAATCCCAAATGGCAGCGCGATGATGGTGGCGCTGATGGTGACGAGTAGTGTTCCGAGAATGAGAGGCAAAATTCCGAAATACTCTTCAATCGGGTACCAACGGATTCCGAACAGTGTCTTGAGCGGAACATCCTTTAGCGCTGGCAGCCCTTCTTTAAGCAAAAACAGCAGAATCAACCCGACAAACAGGATGCTGGAATAGCCGCAGATTTTGATAATGCTGTTAATAACCAGGTCGCCGTGTTTTTTCTTGGGATTCTGCATGATTTATTCTTCCGCTGCCACAGGAACAAAGCCCAACTCTTTGACGATTTTTTGTGCTTCATCAGATAAAATCCAGTCAAGATAGGCTTTGACGTTTCCGTTGGGCTGGTTGGGGGTGTACATGTAAAGGTTTCTTGAAATCATATAACTGCCGTCTGCAACGGTTTCAGCCGACGGCAAGACAAAAAAATCAGGCTGCTCAACAGAAGAGAGCGCCAGCATTTTTACTGTGGGGGTGATATATCCAAGACCATCATAACCTATGGCATTGGGGTTCTCACTGACTTCAGCGATGATGCCTTCTGATGACGGCAGTAAAAGTGTGTCGGCTGAAAAAATTGTTTTATCTGTGCTGCTGCCCAGGCGGATAACGGTCTCTAGAAAAAAGACGTGTGTGCCTGAATTAGTTTCGCGTGAAAGACGCACTATGGGTCGGTCTTCACCACCTACTTCACTCCAGTTGGTGATGTCTCCACGATAGATGGCAGAGAGCTGCTCCAAGGTGAGGCGATCAACCGGGTTTTCAGGATTGACGATCACGGCAATTGCATCCCGGGCGATTACAAATTCCTGCGGATCAAGGCCGGCTTTTTTTGCATCGTTTAGTTCTTCAGTTTTTATCTGGCGTGAAGCATTAGCAATATCCACTGAACCGTTAATCAATGCAGTGATACCGGTTCCCGATCCGCCACCAGTGACAGAGAGGCTGATTTCAGGTTGGAGGGTTTGATATTTCTCAGCCCAAGCCAATGCCAGATTCACGATCGTGTCTGAGCCTTTATTGTTGATATAGCTTGAAGGTTGATCAGAGCTTCCGGATGGGTTGAATTGACTGCGCTGCGAATTGCAGGCTGCGAGCGAGAAAAGTAGAATGCAAATAAAAAATGCCAGCTTTTGGCTCATGATAGCAATTATAAAGGCAAAATAACAGATGTTTGAGATTTTCCTCTGTTTTAATACGTTTATCATTCTAAATATTAAGATTCATCCTGTCTGAAGCGCCATGCGGTATAATTAATAGGTTATATTCAAATCAAAGGAAGATTATCATGGATTTTGGAACCATTCACCAAGTCGATATCGATGAGCAAATGCGGTCTGCCTACCTCGATTATGCTATGAGTGTAATCGTGGCCAGGGCGCTGCCCGATGCCCGCGACGGCCTCAAACCGGTACATCGGCGCATTTTGTATGCCATGTATGACATGGGAATCCGGTCAAATTCGGCATTCAAGAAATCCGCCCGTATCGTGGGTGAAGTGCTGGGTAAGTATCATCCGCATGGCGATGTTTCCATCTATGATTCAATGGCAAGAATGGCGCAGGATTTTTCGATGCGTTACATGCTTGTGGATGGACAAGGTAACTTTGGCTCCATTGACGGCGATCCCCCGGCTGCCATGCGTTATACCGAAGCGAGACTACATAATTCAGCCGAAGAAATGCTGCTTGATATTGATAAAGATACGGTTGATTTTGTTGATAACTTTGATGGCTCTCTTCAAGAGCCAACTGTACTCCCATCCAAGCTGCCAAATCTGCTTTTGAACGGATCATCCGGAATCGCGGTGGGGATGGCCACCAGCATTCCACCTCACAATCTTAAAGAACTCTCTGGAGCTGTCGGGTACCTGGTGGATCATTTCGAAACGATCGATGATATTTCGATTGATGATCTGATGCAATTTGTGCATGGGCCTGACTTCCCGACCGGCGGTATGATCGTTGGACGAGACAGTATTCTTCAAGCATACAGCACCGGCCGCGGACGGCTTGTGGTGCGAGGCATGGCTCACATCGAAGAGATGAAGGGTAACCGCCACCGCATTGTAATCACAGAGATTCCCTATCAGATCAACAAGACCGGCTTGATCGAAAGAATTGCTGAATTGGCTCGATCTGGTAAGCTGGATTCCATATCAGACCTGCGGGATGAGTCTGATAAACGCGGCATGAGCATTGTGATTGAACTGCGCCGCGGCGCCCAACCCAAACAGGTGTTGAACCAGTTATACAAATACACAGCTTTGCAATCTACCTTCAGTGTGCATTTGCTGGCTCTGGTGGATGGGCAGCCGCGCCTGCTTTCGTTGAAACGCGCATTACAAATTTATATCGAACACCGCCAGGAGATTATTACCCGGCGATCTGAATTTGAGCTCACAAAAGCCCGCAACCGGGCACATATTCTCGAAGGGCTCTTAATCGCGCTTGCCAACCTGGATGATGTCATCAAAACCATCCGCGAATCGAAAGACCCTGAGGTGGCTAAGGAGCGTTTGGTCAGCCGCTTTAGCCTGACCGAGATTCAAGCCCAGGCGATTCTTGATATGCAATTGCGCAGGCTATCTGCCCTTGAGCAGCAAAAAATTGAAGATGAGCATAAAGAAGTATTGGCTCGTATTGAGTATTTACTGGATTTACTCTCACATCCCACGAAGATTTTGAGTGTGATCAAAGAAGATCTACACACCCTGTCAGAAAAACTGGGCGATGAACGGCGAACCCGTATCGTGGCTGAAGCTCACGAAGAACTGAAAGAAGAAGATTTGGTCGCGGATGAATCTGTGCTGATCACCTTTACCCAGCGTGGATATATCAAACGTGTGGCTTCAAGCGTCTATCGGACCCAGGGGCGGGGTGGACGCGGTGTATCTGGTCAGACCGTACGTGATGAAGATGAAGTTGTCTTGCTCGTTCCGGCACGAACGCTACATACGCTCTTGTTCTTCTCTGACAGCGGCAAGGTTTACTCCGAGAAGGTTTACCAGATTCCAGATGCTAACCGTACCGACAAGGGCATTCCCATTGTCAATATTCTCGCCATGGATCCCACTGAACGGATCACCGCAGCGGTATCTGTGCCTGGTTTTGAGAACGGTTCCTACTTTACCATGGCAACTGAAACCGGTCGTGTGAAGCGTGTAGCGTTAAAAGAATTTTCGAGTGTCAGACCATCTGGTCTGATCGCTATCAATCTTGAAGAAAAAGACAAATTGGGTTGGGTGAAACTCACCTCTGGACACGATGAGATTATCATGGTGACCAAACGTGGACAGGCGTTACGCATCAAGGAGTCTGAAATCAGACCAATGGGCAGACAGGCAGCCGGTGTGACAGGCATTCGCCTGAAACCGGGTGACAAGCTGGCATCCATGGATGTGATTGAAGTTGGAGGCAAGCTGTTGGTGGTGACAGAAAACGGTTTTGGCAAATGCTCCAGGCTGGAAGAATATCCCACCAAGGGGCGGGCAACTGGCGGTGTTGCGACGATAGATCAAAAGAGCCTCCCCAAGATTGGCGAAATCGCTGATGCACGGGTGATGCAGGATGATGACGATGTGACCATGATCTCTTCAGGCGGCATCATGCTGCGGCTGAAGGTAAAGGTGATTTCGGTCAGCGGACGTGCCACTCGCGGCTTCAAGGTGATGGATTTGGGCAAGGATAGCATTGTCGCTTCAGTGGCAAGAATGGCTTCAGTTGACGTTGCCAGAGAAGTCCCAGCGTTGAATCCGAGGGCTAAAGTAGAAGTGATGGAAGCAATGGATACAATGGAAGAGACATCTCCTGTAGATACGGCTGAAAACCTGGACCAACCAGTTCAGGATTCCATTGAAGAAGATGACGAATCCTGAGAGGGAAACTCTTTCATCTGACAGAAGAAGTAAAATAATCAAAAAGCAGAGGCGATTCACGAATTGCCCCTGCTTTTTCTTTATCAATTAAGTGGTGTTACACATCTATTATTGAGTATTAAATAGGGGGATAAATCTTTTGGAAAACAATCAGCACAAAAACCCCCAGAATGGCAACCATGAAGAAGATGAATAGCGCAATAATAAAGCGTTGGGCGGCGGTCATTCCCAGAAAACGTTTTTCTTTTTTATTGTTTATGTCTTTAAAAAAGTCGTCAGTTAATGGATCTTCTTCAACGTAATCAGAGCTGGCTGAGTTTCGTAAATCATCAATCATTCTTCCCTCCATCTTGAGATGCCGCAGACGTTTTCATTGGGCGCAGATGAATATCACCCACTTCAAAGCATCTCTCATTGTTGTTTTCATCCACCAGAACTATTCTTCCCTGGCGGTCAATGCCTTTTTCAACTCCAATTATAGAGGTTTTTTCAGATTGCACAATCATTACCTGTTCGTTTTTGAATGCCAGATATTTTTGCCAGTGATTGAAGAATTCGGCGGTGCCCAACCGCGGACGCCAGTCTCTGATTTGATGTAGGATATGCTCAAGAACAAGATAACGATCAGCCTGTTCTCCGACTAATTCTTCAAGGCAGGCAGCCGGAAACAACTGTCCGTCTTCAGCGGGTAGAGAGGCTTTGGATATGTTCAAGCCAATGCCCATAACCAGACCGTTCAGTTGATCAGCTTTCCAGTCGGCTTCGACCAGGATACCACAGCATTTTTTGCGATGAATCAAAATATCATTGGGCCATTTGATTTCGCTAAGAATGCCGTAGAGATGAGCCAGGGCATCGTGAACAGCCAGACCGCATAAGGGGGCAAACAATGGCAGGTTGGCGGTCTCTTCAGCGGAGGGTTTGAGAATCAGGCTAAATGCCAGTGAAGAGCCGGGTTGAGTGACCCAATGTCGGTCAAAACGTCCCTTCCCTTTGGTTTGTTCATCCGCAACGATCACCGAAAAATCACTGGCATCGTCTGCAATCCAGGCGAAAGCTTCATCGTTTGTGGAACCTATGGTTTGGAAATATTGGAAGTTTTTAATCCCGGCTGAGATCAATGCGTCGTCAAGTCTGGTTGGGTTCATGGGTTGATTTTAATCGTTTAATATAAAACGGGCAGGACGAAATCCTGCCCGTGTGGGTGATATATGTTTCTATTTTGATTTGATCTTGATCAATTTGGGTTTGGCTTCCTCAGCTTTGGGAAGGTGCAGGGTTAGAATGCCGTCCTTCAAATCCGCATCGATTTTGTCTGCGGCGATGGGATCGGCAAACTCGATACTGCGACTGAATTTTCCAACGGGAAGCTCGTTGAGATGGGTTTGCAGCCCCTCGAAAGACTGTTCAGGGTATTCGCCGTCAATGCTCAGTGTGCCGTTATTATATTGGATGTTGACCGCCTCAGAAGGCAGTCCGGGAAGATATGCCGTGACAATATATTCATTTTCATTAGAACGCAAGTCCATCGGGATGCTGCGAACCGGTTGAACGGTGCCTATGTCTTCAATCATTCGTTTCATCATATTGCGGCGCGCTTCCATAGTGGTGGTTGGATTGGTAAAGTAGAAGTTCATTTTTTCCTCCGAATTTGTTGTTCAAGTTTAGTGATATTCTAGATTCTCAAGATAAAAGGAAAGTTAACAAAACATCAAAAAAATATCAGAACAATGGGCTCATAAAAAGGTTTTCGCATTTGTTTTGAATATGGTATCATTCGCCCTGGAGCAAACCATGGAAGAAAAAATCACCATTATCGAAGGTCCGCCGCCGGTATTTGAGCCAATTGATGACGGATGGGCGATGGGTCTGAATGAAAGTCCGTCTGGTTATCATACTGCTTTAACCCGGCTGCGCACTTATAACGGAGCGGCACTGGTTGAACGCTGCCACCGCATGTGGACCCAGAAATTGCCGATTTATCTGCATTATCGAAATGAGATGGGGCTGGAAGAAAAGGTTCCGATTTTGGCAGCCAGATCAAGTGAAAGTAATGATGGGCAGGTGCTTTACCTGTGGATCAGGCGTTCTGAAGCCGAACTCGATGAGGATTTCGACGATTCAGACGAAGATTATGACGATTAAAAAAAAGAAACCGGAGTCTATCCGGTTTTTTTATTGCGATTATCACAAGCAGCGTTGATTGATAAATGGAGTTATAGCTATTAAGAGATAAACACCTGGGTGAGGGGGGCACCCAAGTGTTTATCTACCTCGTATTTTACTCGAAGCATTGCTCCGAATCAAGGTCATAAAGTTAAGAGTTTTCTAATCAGAAATGGTATACACTTATTGGGGGTGTGT
>CAYXWV010000081.1:0-8152 GCA_964468875.1 uncultured Anaerolinea sp.
GTGGATTCTTTTTATCACAAGCCTCTTAACTTATACAATTCTCACAATTTATTAGACATAAATACGAGATTATAGAAACCTGTAAAAAAAGAAAGTTGTTATAGTAACACTGATGCAATGATATTCATATCTGGATCACAAACCGGAGTCTGAGGTTGATAATCAAGATGTGTTGAGAAACTAGGGTTAATCTATTGGATGAGAGATTTTACGATCCAGAATTGGATGTTGGAAATATCCCTGATTAACTCTTGCAGTTGAAAAATTTTCTCGTTCCTGATTAGTCTTGTTAACTTTACGGAAGTGATAACCGTAGATTGCCATCGTGACAGCAAGCGGTATTTTCTGAGGACAGTTGAATAATGCCCATATGAGCAAGCTCCAGAAATAGAAAGCTTCTCCTCGTTTCAAGCCCATTCGTAGTACAGCCTTGATGAATGCGTTAATTTCAGAGGCATAGACTTTACCAGGCACTTTCGTCGTTCTAAGCATCTGCAGCATCCTTTTAATACGGGGATATAGATAAGACGGTGAATAGATGCTATTAATGATGTGTTGGTATCCATTTTTCAATAGAATGGGGTCCATAATTGGAATGATATTTGTGCTTCCGTCTGCATTATCTCCTGACATTTCTCGTAAAATTCTACCTTCTTGTTCAAGTCGTCGATAAAGTTCAGTACCATTTGGAGCTTGTAACAACCCTACCATGGCGGTTACGATTCCTGAATCCTGGATAAACTGGATCATCTCATCGAATATTGAAGGTGTATCGTGATCAAAACCAACAATAAACCCGGCCATTACCTGTATGCCGGCTTTATGAATATTTTTGACACTGTTGATCAAGTCACGCTTTGTATTTTGATTCTTTTTACACTCAAGTAAGCTTGATTCATTAGGTGTTTCTATGCCAACAAAAACTGACGTGAATCCAGCATCGTGCATTAAGCTCATTAGTTCTGGATCGTCTGCCATGTTTATAGAAGCTTCTGTGATGAAGGTGAATCCTTTTTTGCCTTGGCGCCAACGAATGATTGCAGGCAGTACTTCCTCTTTTAGATATTTTTTATTACCGATAAAGTTATCATCAACGAAGAATACATTTCGTTCCCAGCCAGCCAAATAGTACTGATCTAATTCGGAAATAATCTGTTGAATGGTTTTAAGTCGTGGTTTGTGACCTAATAAGGCAGTAATGTTGCAAAAATCGCAGTGAAACGGACAGCCTCTAGAAAACTGGATGCTCATACACTCATAATCATGAATGTTGATCAAACTGATATCTGGAACAGGGCTCTTGTGAATATCTGCAAATTGATTTGTGGAATAGATGCGTTTAGGTTCGGTATTATTTTCAAGATCAAGGATGAATTGTGGAAGCGTAATTTCACCTTCATTAAGAATGAAATAATCTACTTCAGGATAATTTTGGTATTCAGCTGTAAAAAGTGGTCCACCGGCAACAATTTTTTTTTGCATTTGTTTAATGCGTTCGATAATTATTTGACTACTTTTTCTCTGAACATCCATCGCACTGATAAACACAAAATCTGCCCATTCAATGGCTTCATTTGTTAATTCATGAATATTGGTATCAACAAGCTTTTTTTTCCATGAAACTGGCAGTAATGCAGAAATCGTGAGTAACCCTAATGGGGGATTGCTGATTTTTTTATTAATGAACTCAAGTGCATGCCGAAAGCTCCAAAAAGTATCCGGAAACTGTGGATAAACCATCAATATATTCACATTACCTCCTATAAACAATTTAAGTCTACACACTCATTCATAGAGCGAAATGTGAAAGAGGTAACACGCATTGTCATGAATTAGGAGGTAAAGTGTGATTGAAATATGACTGATTACTGAATAGTGTTATGACCTGAATGCTATAATTGGAAAATATGGAAAAAAGGGATTCCCCTAAATTCAGTATCAATACAGGTACCGACCTAGCCTTTGCTTTGGTTGTTTTTATCTCCTTCTTTGCAGCCTTTAGTAACGGATCGCTATTCAATCCATTTTTGATAACTGTGATCACATTGTTGGGGATTGCCTATATCACCAATGGAATATATGGTTTTGCTTACACCTCAAGAAAAGGTACCAATACACTAAAAATTATTTACTTTGTCCTTCAATTGGTACTTGGCGGATTAATAGTCTATTATGGAAAGGGTGCCGGTTTTAATGCTCTTATTTTGCTACCATTGGTAGCTCACACTGCAATGTTGCTTGATCAGGATTGGATGTTGGCTGCCAATGTAGGTATTATTTTTACATTTGTAGCTTCGGTCTATCTTTATTCAGGACGATTGGCAATTGTTTGGGCGGGAGTTCCGATCTTTTTTGCAGGCCAGGTTTTTATTTTGATCTTTACGCAAATGGCAGTTACAGAACAACGTGCCAGATTAAAACTTGAAAGTCTGGCTAAGGAATTATCAGAAGCAAACGCCCATCTAAGCAATTACGCTGATCGTGTCAGGGAATTAACCATCACACAAGAACGGAACCGTATGGCACGAGAAATTCATGATGGATTAGGGCACTACCTTACAACCATTAACATGCAAATTAAGGCTGCAAACGCAGTGATAGAAAAAGATGTTGATAAAGCGAAAACCTTACTGGATAACGCACAAAATTTATCATCAACTGCTTTGATAGATGTCCGTAATTCGGTTTTCGCACTACGGCAGGAGCCAGAAGAGATGACGCCTTTGCACGAACGGATTCAGGAAATGGCAAGTGCTGCCTCTTCAACCTCAAGAAAAATAGCGCTTGAGATTGCTGGAACACCAAGAACGACAAGCCCTCAGGTTGACTTGACATTATTTAGGGCGGCCCAGGAATCAATCAATAATGCAAATAAACATTCTAAGGCATCTTCTGTCTTATTAAAACTTGATTACACAAATCCAGAGATAATAATTTTGGAAGCTACGGATGATGGTGTTGGTGCAGACGATCTCAATCATGGGTTTGGACTGCTGGGAATTCAGGAGCGGGCAAGATTGTTGAACGGTACACTGAATATAACCACATCCACCGGGAAGGGTTTCAAAATTCTATTATCAATACCGAGTGAAAAATGAGTATTCGAATACTAATTGCTGATGACCAATCTTTGTTTCGTGAGGCATTAAAAACCTTGCTTGGAGCATATCCAGATCTTGAAGTCGTTGGAGATGCAAGCAATGGTGAAGAAGCTTTACGTCTGTCTTTTAATCTTTCCCCAGACATTGTCTTAATGGATTTACGTATGCCGGTGATGGATGGTGTTGAAGCCACGCGAAAGATTGTACAGTTGGGCAAGAAAATCAAAGTAATCGTGTTGACCACTTTTGACGACGATGAAACTGTGTTTGAGGGTTTACGTGCCGGAGCAGTTGGTTATCTGTTAAAAGATGTATCATCGGATAAACTTACCGAAGCCATTCGGACGGCAAACAAGGGAGAATATTTCTTGCTGCCATCCATTACTGCCAAAGTTGTTTCTGAATTTTCAAAAATTTCTAAACCAACACTGCGTAACCAAGATATATTCCTTGCTGATCCGTTATCACCTCGAGAAATTGAAATATTACGTTTTGTAGCGACAGGTGCAAGTAATCGCGAAATTGCCGAATCTTTGGTTATCTCTGAAGGTACTGTTAAAAATCACTTGTCAAGTATTTTGAGCAAATTAAGCGTACGAGACAGAATGCAAGCAGTATTAAAAGCCAAGGAGTTAGGCATCATCACTATCTAACGGATTTTTACCTATGACACAAGAAGAAAAAATATCGAATAATATCAAAGATAAGTGGCAACAATATTCACCACTTATAGGGATTGTCTTAATTATCACTGGGTTGTTATTCCTTTTGGATCAACGTATTAAAACCAATTGGCTGTCTCTATCATTACCTGTGGTAATTAGTTTAATACTGGTTGCAACAGGGTTGATTAACAAAAAAAGACTTTTTTTGATCTCAGGATATTCCTGTTTAGGAATCAGCTCTGCTTTTTTAATTATCTTTCAACAAATCTTTCAACCTGATAAAAGATCCTTGTTGATTGGTGTTGGTTTAGCAGCTTTTTCGCTTTCATGGTTTCTCATGTTCTTGACAATATTATTGATTAAGAAAAATAAATCATGGTGGGCATTGTTTGTTGCAACTATTTCTGCCGCGGTAAGTATCAACTTTTTCTTACCTAACCAATTATTGCTTAATTATGTTTTTCTTATTTGTCTAGCGATCGGAAGTGTATTTTTGTTATGGGGCGGTGTAAAGAAATTATTAGGTCTCATTATTCCAGGTTTATTGATATCTACTATAGGGTCAGGTATTTATTTTGCTTGGAGTGGAATCAATCCTGGAAATGGTTTGCAGGAAACAGGAACCATGCTCGTTTGGTTTGCTCTTGGATGGATTTTAATTACTGTTGTCTCAAAGATATATTCACGGAAATTCGTCTGGTGGCCGTTAATCCCAGGCGGGGTCTTAACCATGGTTGGTTCAGGTTTGTATATTGGTGGAAATCCTGAAAACGCATTAGGATTTTTTCAAAATACAGGATCAATCGGGTTGATCATGTTCGGGATTTATCTGATTTTGTTAAAATATGGTATGAAAAACAAATAAGGTGATTTCATGTAGAAAGCATCTCTCTAATTTTCGGGAGGTGCTTTTTTGTTGTTTTTACACCAATTTCTATGATTGTTTCTGCCTGTTGGTAGCCATAAAAAAGCGTGAATTTTGAGGGTAACTCGGGGCGAATGAGTAGATCGGGCTCATTTTCAGACAAATTGACATCAGTTAATCTTGCGATCATAATCATTTGAGCTCTGTAAAAATCAAGCAAGAAATTTGGAATAGGAATAAAAAGACTGGGTTTCTCTCCCGATATCTGCCACGGAATTTCATTTTTGATATCTGGATATACATCTACTGCAATTACTCTTTCAGGGGAAAAGACCTGTAGATTGTTTACAGGAAGATTATTAAGCGTTCCTCCATCGATTAATTGCATATCATCGAAATATACAGGATCAAATACACCTGGAACCGCAATGGTTGCCATTACTGCATCAACTAAATTTCCTTCTGTAAGTGCAATTTCTCTGGCTGAAAGTAAATCCACTGCATTGAGGATCAAAGGTATTTTTGTATCTTTAAAAGTGGTTTTTTTTCCGATTAAAGTACTTAACAAGTTTCGCAAGCGATTTCCAACGATCAACCCGCGCCGGCGAGGAGAACGGTCAACGATATTGATCATTTCTCGAAATGAAGTATGTTTTAAGACAATTTCTTTTATCGCTTCCACAGAATAACCGATAGCAAAGAGCGTGCCGATTAACCCACCCATACTACAACCACTGATAGCAGAAATATCGATTTTTTGATCAACAAGGACTTTTAAAACACCAACATGGGCTAGTCCTCTCGCTCCACCACCTCCGAGAGCCAGCCCTAACGATTTCTTTGAATCTGATAATGTTGTACTCATTACAATATTCCACAGCGTCTAGATATTTGTTAAAGATAATATTTAAACCAAATTGAATATACCCCAAAAGGATCTCCTTCACAATGGAGTTATCCTAAAATTGATATCCTGACAATGGTTACCCTGTTCAATTGCATGCTGGTCTGATAATATTACAGGTTGTTAATCGTGGCTAATAAGACAGGATGGTAAATGGAAAAAGAACGTTTCGATATTCGTAATGTAGCAATTATTGCACACGTGGATCATGGCAAAACGACATTGGTTGATGGGTTATTAAAACAAGCCAGGGTTTTTCGTGACAACCAAAACATAGTTGAACGTGTGATGGATTCAAATGATCTCGAAAGAGAACGCGGAATTACGATTTTGGCCAAGAATACCGCGATTGTGATTCCAGACAAGAATCGTGGGGAAATGGTCAAGATCAATATTGTTGATACTCCGGGACATGCCGACTTTGGTGGTGAAGTAGAGCGGGTGATGAACATGGTGGATGGTGTTCTTTTGCTGGTGGATGCCGCAGAAGGACCCATGCCGCAAACACGGTTTGTTTTAAAGAAAGCCCTACAGATGGGACACCGTGCAATCGTGGTGATCAATAAAATGGACCGTAAGGATGCTGACCCGGAACGGGCGGTCAACCTGACATTTGATCTCTTTGTGGAATTGGGTGCCACCGACGAACAGGCTGATTTTCCGATCATCTATGCAAACGGGCTTACCCAACAAGCTGGCACAACAAAAGAACTCACCCCCGATTTACAGCCGCTCTTTGATGCTATTCTTGAAAACGTTTCAGCACCAAAAGTAGATATTGATGCCCCTCTGCAGCTTCTGGTAACCAACCTTGGTTATGATGAGTATCGTGGCGTTACCGCTGTTGGCAGAATTCATGCCGGAAAATTAAAAGCTGGCGGACCTGTTGCTAGAATCCAGAAGGATGGAACCGTTTTACCGGAGCGAACAAGATACTTATATGTTTATCAGGGTCTTGAAAAAGTAGAAGTAGAAAATGCAGAAGCTGGAGATATTGTGGCAATTGCCGGCCTCGAAGGGATCGCAATCGGTGAAACATTAGCAGACATTGACAATCCGGTTGCACTACCAGTTATTGAGGTGGAAGAACCCACCGTGGTCATGACTTTTGGTGTCAACACCTCTCCTTTTGCAGGAAAAGAAGGGAAGTGGGGCACCTCTCGCAAGATCAGGGAGCGTTTGTTTGACGAGTTGAAAAACAATGTTGCGTTGCGCGTAGATGAAACTGAAAGCCCGGATACCTTTAAAGTTGCGGGCAGGGGAGAGCTTCATCTCGCCATTCTGATTGAAACGATGCGGCGTGAAGGATACGAGTTCCAGGTTTCGAGACCTGAGGTAATTTTTAAACATGGAGAAAACGGCGAGCTTCTGGAGCCTTACGAGGAGCTGCACATTGACACAAGTCCTGATACTGTTGGCGCTGTAGTGGAGATGTTGGGCGGCAGACGCGGCAAGATGCTCGACATGCTAAATAATCCGGACAATACGGTTCATTTGACCTATACCGTTCCAACAAGAGGGTTGCTCGGATTCAGATATCAATTTTTAACGGCAACTCGGGGTATGGGAACTTTAAATTCACTCTTTCTTGGTTATTTACCCATGGCAGGACCGATTACATCAAGAGCCACAAGTTCAATTGTCTCATGGGAGACTGGTGTTTCTTCAACTTTTGGTTTGAAGAATGCCGAAGAAAGAGGCGTATTATTTATTCCGGCTGGAGTGGATGTATATGAGGGCATGGTTGTTGGTGAAACGCAACGCCCTGATGACCTTTCAGTGAATGTATGCAAGAAGAAACATCTTACGAATATGCGTAATTCAAATAAGGATATAGAGATTCGTCTGGTGCCGCCCTTGGTGATGAGCCTGGATCAGGCTATTGAATATCTTGCAGAAGACGAATTGCTTGAAGTGACACCGATCAACTTCAGAATCAGGAAAAGAATATTAGAAACAGAGGAACGCGGAAAACAAACCAAGAAAGCTAAGGAATTATTACTCGAAGATTAAAGTGGTATAATCGGCTAAATATAGGTTTGAAATTGATGTTTGTCACAAAATCACATTCAACTCGATCTAAACAAATTCTTGACTTTTACAAGAATATGTGATATTCTTATTTAAGTAGGATGCAAAGTAGTTCTTGTTGGATGTAATAACAGACAGCCAAGGCGAAAGCTCCAGGGCTGTTTTTATTTGACCGCTCCGAGAGAACGAAACAAATCCTAAAAAAGTTAGGTTTTTGCTATAGGAGGCAAAAAAATGTCAGAACGTATTATCGGCACGGTCAAATGGTTCAACGGAACCAAAGGTTATGGCTTCATCTCCCGCGAGGGTGGAGAAGACGTTTTCGTTCATTTCTCCGCTATTCAGGGTGAAGGCTATCGTAACCTTGAAGAAGGCCAAAAAGTCGAATTCGCCATCGAAAAAGGCCCCAAAGGTCTTCAGGCCAGTAATGTAACAGTCGTAAACTAAGTTTTCAACTGAACATTCTCGAACAGCCCCTTGATGACAAGGGGCTGTTTTTTTTATAAAACAGAGGGATCGATAACAGAGACCGGCGGAATGTAGGAAACTAAGTATTCCACTGAACATACTCGAAGGGTTCCTTGTC
>CAYXWV010000082.1:0-8066 GCA_964468875.1 uncultured Anaerolinea sp.
ATGCTCCTGAAGAAAAAGCCCGCGGAATCACGATCAACATTGCCCACGTGGAATATGAGACTGACAACCGTCATTATGCCCACGTTGACATGCCCGGTCACCGCGACTACATCAAGAACATGATCACCGGCGCCGCCCAGGTGGATGGTGCGATTCTGGTAGTGGCAGCCCCTGATGGCGCCATGCCCCAGACAAAAGAGCACGTGCTGTTGGCACGCCAGGTGGAAGTTCCGAGCATCGTGATCTTCCTGAACAAAATTGACCAGATGGGCGATCCTGAATTGCTCGAGCTGGTTGAGATGGAACTGCGCGAAATGTTGACCGAGTACGAATTCCCGGGTGACACCACCCCGATCGTACGCGGCAGCGCCCTGAAAGCATTGGAAAGCACCAGCACCGATCCGAACGCCCCCGAATATGAATGCATCAAAGAATTGATGCGCGTGGTGGATGAATACATTCCCCAGCCAGTTCGTGATGTGGACAAGCCCTTCATGATGCCGGTGGAAGATGTCTTCTCGATCAAGGGCCGCGGCACAGTTGTGACCGGTCGTGTGGATCGCGGACACATCAAGATTGGTGATCCGGTTGAGATCGTTGGTCTTCGCGAGAAGAGCATGGCATCCGTCTGCACCGGTGTTGAAATGTTCCACAAGCTTTTGGATGAAGGCGAAGCTGGCGACAACCTTGGTATTCTGCTGCGCGGAATTGAGCGCACTGATGTGGAACGCGGTATGGTTGTTGCCAAACCTGGCAGCATTACCCCGCACACCAAATTCATGGCTCAGGTGTACATCCTGAAACGTGAAGAGGGTGGACGCCACAAACCGTTCTTCTCTGGATATCGTCCTCAGTTCTACATCCGCACCATGGATGTGACCGGTTCCTGCAAGCTGCCCGAAGGTGTTGAGATGGTTATGCCTGGCGATAACATCGCCATGGAATGCGACCTGATCGTGCCTGTGGCATTGGAACAGGGTTCAAAGTTTGCTATTCGCGAAGGTGGTCTGACGGTTGGTTCCGGCGTGATCACTAAGATTATTGCCTAGGTAAAAGAGTAAAAGGAGCGTCAGTCAGTTCGTTTGACTGCATGGAAAAAGCATGGCCTCTAAAAAGAAAGATGTTCGTCCCGTAATCACATTTGCTTGCAGCGATTGCAAGGAACGCAATTACACCTCCGAGAAGAATCGCCGCAACGATCCGGGCCGGATGGAAATCAAGAAATATTGCAAGCGATGCCAAAAGCACACTGTGCATCGCGAAACAAAATAGAATACTGTAAACGAGCGTAAGGCGGGCGAGTTCTCGCCTTACGCCATACAGGCCAGTAGCTCAATTTGGCAGAGTGCCTGTCTCCAAAACAGGAGGTTGCGAGTTCGATTCTTGCCTGGCCTGCCACGAAGAAAAGACGGCGCCGTCCGCAGAGGCGGCGTTTTAGCACTAAAATAAAGGAGTAGCCGTGGCCGATAGGGATTTGAAAGTCAAAAAAGAAAACCGCATTCAGAAGTGGTGGCGTGAGACCATTGGCGAATTAAAAAAAGTCAACTGGCCAACCCCTCACGAAGCTTGGCGTTTAACCAAGATCGTGATCGTCGTGATTGTAGTCATGGGCGGCGTTCTGGGTGGCCTGGATTTTGTATTTACCAAGTTGATCGGTTGGATTGTCGGATAACTCTGCCTGAGTGCAGTGAGGTTTGGTGAAAAATGGACGCGCGAGACGATTTAGAAAATGACGAACTCGAAGACAACTCTTCAGTAGAGAGTTCTTCTTCAAGTACTTTCGACGCGCCTCTGGATGAAACATTGGAGCCGGTGGATATGTTTAAAGGCTCTGAGGCCGTGGATGTTCCTGACAGCATTGTCGGAGCGACAGGATCGGAACGCTCATGGTATGTGATTCACTGTTATTCAGGTTATGAAAACAAAGTTCGTTACAACCTGGAACAGCGTATTGAGACCATGGGGATGAAAGACCGCATTTTCGATGTGGTGATTCCGACTCAGGAAGAAATTGAAGTTAAAGATGGCAAACGCCGCACGGTTGAACGTCACGTGTTCCCTGGCTATGTTTTGGTTAACATGATCCTCAGCGAGGAGTCGTGGTATGTGGTGCGCAACACACCGGGTGTGACTGGTTTTGTCGGCATGGGCAATGACCCAACGGCACTGCGCCCTGAAGAAGTGCAGCAGATTCTGCGCCGCATGGAAGCTGAAGCCCCTATGGTGAAGGTTTCATTCAAGGTTGGCGAGCGCGTACGTATCGTGGATGGTCCGTTCAACGATTTCCGTGGTCAGGTTTCAGAAATCGACATGGAACGAACAAAGGTGCGCGTCATGGTCAATTTCTTTGGCCGTGAAACCCCGGTTGAACTTGACTTTTTACAAGTCGAAAAAGCGTAATAAAGCCTGATCAAGGCTTATTAGTGGGAGGGTGCTCCCCATTATCACCCGTTATAACCACCAAGGAGAGAAAAAGTGGCAAAGAAATTTAAAGCAATAGTTCGTCTGCAGATTACGGCTGGTAAAGCCAATCCTGCGCCCCCTATCGGTCCCGCATTAGCCGGACACGGCATCAATATTATGGCTTTCTGCAAGGAATATAATGCCCGCACACAGCAAAAAGCTGGCGAGATCATTCCGGCAGAGATCACCGTATATACTGATGGTTCCTTTACCTTTGTTCTCAAAACCCCTCCTGCTTCAGTGATGCTGAAGAAGGCTGCTGGTGTTGAGAGCGGTTCCGCAGCTCCCAATCGTGAGAAAGTTGGCAAGGTTACCAAGGCTCAGATCCGCGAGATCGCAGAATTCAAGATGAAAGATATGAACGCGATCGATCTTGAGGGTGCCATGCGCCAAATTGAAGGTACTGCCCGCAACATGGGCTTGACGGTTGTCGAGAAATAGTTTGTGGGAGGGTGGCCTCGTTCACCCGCTAACACCACGAAGGAGAAAAAATGGCGAAACACGGTAAGAAATATTTGGCAGCTCTCGCCAAGGTGAATCTTGACACAATGTATTCACCGAAGGAAGCAGTCGCTTTAGCAAAAGAGACATCTTATTCAAAATTTGATGCCACCATTGAAGTTCACATGCGCATGGGCCTCGATCCTCGTCAGGCTGATCAGCAGGTGCGTGACGTGGTGGTTCTGCCCCATGGACTGGGCAAGACCGTGCGTGTTTTAGTTTTCGCGCAGGGTGAAGGCGCCACCAAAGCTCAGGAAGGCGGCGCTGATTACGTTGCCGATACCGATGAGATGATCAACAAAATCGCCGCTGGTTGGACCGATTTTGATGTCACCATCGCCACCCCTGATATGATGGCAAAAGTTGGTAAACTCGGACGAGTTTTGGGTCCCCGATCATTGATGCCAAACCCCAAAGCTGGAACAGTCTGCGCCGTTGAAGATCTTCCCCGCGTGATCAATGAAGCCAAAGCTGGTCGTGTCGAGTTTCGTCTGGACAAGACTGCCAACATTCATGTTCCCATTGGCAAAGCCTCATTTGACGCCAAGAAATTGTTTGAAAACTTTGCCGCCCTGTTGGAAGCCATCAAGAAAGCCCGCCCAACCGGCGCCAAAGGCATCTATATCCGCAAGGTTACTGTTGCAGCTACCATGGGTCCCGGCGTCAAAGTGGATCCTCTGCAGGCTGTAACGATTTCCCTCGAAGATTAGTGGTATAATCTTCACCGTTGAAGGGTAACCTTCAACATTCTCCGCCGGAAAAACAAGGGCGGAGGTCACCGAAGAAAGCTGGTGCCTGAAAAGGCTTAATATCCCGCCGAGGTGGAGACTAAAGTTCGATTATCGACCTGTGTATGAACAGGTTATCGAAAAAGTCTTTGCCTGGCAAAACCAGACAAAGACTTTTTATTTTGAAAGGAAGGAGGTATTTTTCATTGGCCTTTACAAAGAAAGAAAAGGGCGAGATGACCGCCCAATACGAAAAATGGTTGAGTGACAGCCAGGCTGTGTTTGTACTCACATACAAATCAATGAACATGAAAGAAATTGATGCTTTCCGTAACAAAGTTCGCGAAAGCAACAGCCAGGTTCACCTGGTCAAGAACACACTCTTCCAGCGCGCACTTGAATCACAAGGCTATGCCAAAGCTGATTTCTTCGAAGAAACATCATTGGTCGGTTTCGCGTTCAGCGATGCCGCTGCGTTGGCAAAGACTTTCACCGAAGTGACCAAAGGTTCTGAAACCACCAAGGTTAAAGGTGGTTTCCTGGGCAAAGAATTGATCAACGAAAAACAGATCAAAGCCCTTGCCGATCTTCCGCCGCTTCCTGTTATGCGCGCCACCCTGCTTGGAACCATTTCAGCCCCCGCCACCAAACTGGTGCGTACGCTGGCTGAACCTGCCCGCTCTCTGGCGGCTGTTATCAAGGCAAACTCAGAAAAAGCGGGTACCGCTGCCTGATGTGCCACTTGTCCCGGTTTTACTATTACCGGATTGAATAGAACAAACAATATATAAGGAGTATTTGAAATGGCTGATATGGAAAAACTTGTTGAAGAGTTGAGCAAACTCTCTGTTCTCGAAGCTGCAGAACTTGTTAAAGCATTGGAAGAAAAATGGGGCGTTTCCGCCGCCGCACCTGTTGCCATGATGGCTGGCCCCGCTGCCGGTGGCGCCGCCGCTGAACCCGTGGAAGAAAAGACCGAATTCGATGTCGTCCTCAAGGACGCCGGCCCCAAGAAAATCGAAGTCATCAAGGTCATCCGCACCCTGACCAACCTTGGTTTGGTTGAAGCAAAAGCCATGTCTGAGACCGCTGGCGCCAAAGTCCTCTCCGGTGTTGGAAAAGAAGCTGCTGCCGATGCCAAGAAGAAGTTGGAAGAAGCTGGCGGCGTTGTCGAGCTTGCCTAGTTTCTAACGGATGCAAACAAGATCGGGAGTCTGAAAAGGCTCCCGATTTTTATTTTACAATACCGTACACTATAAAAACGCTGACTGGATTTCGCAACCCGGTCAGCGTTGAATTTCACAAACAATACTAATTAAGCGGCGACCGATTTGACCTGGCGGATCACCAACACCACCTTGCCCATGATGCGCAGGCTCTTGGGGTCTTCCACGTAGATTGGACCCATGTTGGGGTTGGCAGGCTGCAGGCGGATGCGCTTGGCTTCCTTATAAAAATACTTGAGGGTGGTTTCGTCTTTATCATCCAGCCAGACTGCCACCATTTCGCCGTTATTGGCTGTGGAGGCTTTCTTCATCACCACGATGTCGCCGTCATTGACCATGGCGTCAATCATCGAGTCGCCGTCCACTTCAAGAGCGAAGAGGTCGCTCACGTCGCGGGTCGGCAGCAGGCTGGCGGCGATATCCACGCTGGATTCGGCATCATAATAGTTGAGGTCTGTGGCAGGCATGGGCAGGGGTGCACTGGCAACAATGCGGCCCGCGATGGGGATGCTGAGCATATCCGAAAGAGTGTTGCCCATCTTTTGCAGGGTTTCGCCCACTTTTTCAGTGATGGTTTGACCGGCAGTTACCGACTGGAGTACGCGAATACTGCGTGAAATGCGGTTCTCGCGTTCGATATAGCCCATCTCAAGCAGCTGGTTGAGATAATAATCGACCAGCGAGGTGGATTTCACGTTGATGCTGTCGCCGATTTGACGAATGGATGGGGAATAGCCGTTGGCATCCTGAAACTTCGTCAAGAATTCCATAATCTTGCGATGTCTCTCACTTAACCCCGGATGTCTTTTTGCCATTTCTGCCTCCTGGACCTATAATCGTTCATTTGTACTAATATAATACACGAACAAACGTCCTATGTCAAGTATGACTTCTTATAATGATTGCAACTTTTAGACCAAAAACAATCGCCAACCTGGGTTGGCGATTGTTGATTATAAAAGCGACTTGGCTTGATGGTTTAACTAACGGAGGGTTGTATCCAAAAAATCCAGAATCAACTGCATGGGCAGCGGATCTAGGTTGGGGCTCATCAGCATGTTGCCGTGGTCTCCGCCGGGAATCAGGATGCCTTTAAAGGCAGTATTGCCCGCGGATTCAGCTTGTTCACAGACAGCGTATTCACCTTCATCAGCCAGACACCAGGCAGTTGTGGGAGGCTGCGTCTTGCCCAAGTTTTTAATGGTATCTTGATAGCTTACGCCGAGAAAACTGCCGGGCGAGAGCGAGAGCGACCCCTGGCAGGTGCCTGGGAACTGCTGATTGACAAAATCACAGGCATCCGCGGCGCCGTCAGCGCCGATGCTCGAGCCCATGATAACGATTTTTGTTGGGTCAACTCCCTCCAGACTGCGGCCAAACAGGGCGGCGGCTTTCGCGTCTTGAAGCCATCCAGCCAGGTCCATACTTGGGCAGCCGCGTTGATCCATGGGCAGGCAGTTGCGGAAGGTGAAGGTCAGCACCGCGTAAGATTGGTCCGCGGGAACAGCCGGGAACCAGGAGGGATCCCACCATGGGAAGGTCGCCGGGTCGCCTGGGTTCGGAAAGGGGTTTTTCAATCCGCGGTTTTGCAGCCAGGGGGCAACTTCGTTCCAGTCAGCTTTATCACCGTTAATCCAGTGCATCATAATCACCAACGGGGCAGGGTTTTTGGCAGATGGATAGTAGATGCCCTGCAGTTCGGTGCCGTCAGAGGCTTTGAAGGTCACCATCTGAGGGTCGGCTGGTAGGGCGTTTGGGTCTTCCACCAACCCGGCAGCGGTGGGGGCTTCAGTGATGACAGGTGCTTCCGTTGGGGGTTGGGTGACAGAGGGTGGTTCAGCGGTAACAGGAACGGGAGTATTGGTAGGCGATTTTTTGCCGCACGCTGTGATCAACAACGTCAAGCATAGAATAGAGATAAATAGAAAAGATTTCTTGATTTTCAACGCGTTTGCCTCCCGAATGTGGCTGATCGCCAATCTATTTATAGCGGAATTGGTCTTATTTTTCAATGTATGCATGCAAGAAGATAATCTCAATATAGACACCCACATTCCCGATATCTTCAAGGTATCGGGAATCTAGGTAACAAAAGACATTATTACAATTTTAACTCGTAGAATCCCACGTCCAGCCATTGATCAAATTTAAATCCCACCTCGCTGAAATGAGCCACCTTCTTGAATCCCATTTTGAGATGCAGGGCTTCGCTTGGCGGGTTGGGCAGGGTTACCCCTCCGATCACCAGATGAAACTTGAGCTTGCGCAGTTCTTCCAGCAGGGCGGTGTAAAGCCGCGTGCCGACACCCTTGCCGGTGAGGTCATGGCGCAGGTAAACCGTGGATTCGCAAGTGAAGCGGTAAGCCACCCGGGTGCGGAAGGATGAGGCATAGGAATATCCCAATAACTGACCGTTTTCTTCCGCCACCAGGTAAGGGTAGCCGCCTTCGAGTACCTTGCGGATGCGCCCCGCAAACTCTTCGACAGACAGCGGAGTTTCTTCAAAGGTGATCACCGTGTCAGTGATGTAGTGGTTGTAAATATCAACAATGGCTTGAGCGTCTGCTTCTGTGGCGGGTCGGATGATCATAAAAAACTCCAAAGTAAAAATTTCTCCCAACTATATCGCTAAACTCAAAAAAAGGGGAGTGTATTGTTGTCTACTCAGATCTTGCTTGTCTGCGGCTGTGTGATGAAAAAGATGATTATGACGATTAATCCGCCAAGAGCTGTTGCCAGCAGGTCAAACGGATCCACAGGCAGGTGTGAAAATAAGTACCCCTCCAACTCCCAGGCGAATAACCCCAGCAGGGTGATGCCCACGGCGGCAAACATGATTTTCGTGAGTGTCATAGAACGCGATCTTGTCTTTAGAAACCGTTGAATCAACACAGCAATAATTCCTGGCAAGCCGATGGCGGCACCGAAGTTTGGCAGCACCCCGAAAACGAAACCCATCACGGTGCCATGGCTGACCAGGTGTGGACGCACCACGCGGGTCAGCATCACCAATCCCATGCCGAGCAGGGATAGGATTAATAAAATCCGAGTTTGTTTTGTGATGGTCATATTCATAAGATCAAATATACCTTATTGATAACAAAAACCCGGAAATATCACTTTTAACTTCCGGGTTTCCCTGATTACT
>CAYXWV010000083.1:0-8015 GCA_964468875.1 uncultured Anaerolinea sp.
AAGACGAGAACCAAAACATATGCAGCGATAAAGTAAATCATTAATCTCCTTCCAGTTAGGTGCTATTCAGCCGGCACATCAATTTCCATATCGGAATCCGGGTAGGTGCAGCAAGGGTGGATAAACCCGAACTTTATATCGGCTGCCCGCCGGTAATCATGTCCTTCAGGCACGGAATACTCGCCTGAAATCAGCTTGCTGTGGCAAAAACCGCAAACTCCAGAACGACAGCGAGTCGGTGCGGCCACCCCGGCGCGTTCCATGGCCACCACCAGGGTTTCATTTTCCAAAGCCGGGATCGAATACCGCTGGTCGCGAATACGCACCTTCAGCGTGAACGTCTTGGGATTGGCAAGTGGCCTGTCAGCAACAGCGTTGTGCTCCATCCGGACGAATTTTCCACCAACTCCCAGCTTCTTCATTTCACCTTCCACAAACCGATACATGGCGTCCGGTCCGCAGAGGAAGAAACTGGCGCGTTCTGGCGCATACTTCTTGAGAATTTCCGCCGTGATGAACCCGTGTTCATAACCTGCCACTTTTTCATCAGACAACACCGGAACAACACGGATGCGCTTGTCTGAGAGTTCTTCCAGCTCTTTTTTGTAAATTATATCCGCGCTTGTACGTGCCCCGTAGATCAAAACCATTTTGAAATTTTCAGAACCCTCCAAGATGGCGTGGATCATGGAACGGAAAGGCGTTATGCCGCTGCCGCCGGCAATCGCCACTACAGTCTCCGCATCCCGCAGGTCGTCATGGTAAAAATCACCGCTCGGCTCACCCACGGTCAACTCGGTGCCAACCGCAGCCTGATCAATGAGGCATGAAGAAAACAACCCTGCCCTGCGCACTGTCACCTCATACACGCCCTCAAGAGCCTGTTTAGGAGAAGAAGATAACGAATATGCACGTGTCAAGCGTGATGATCCTATTTGAGCGGTCAGCGTAATAAACTGTCCAGTCCGGAAATACGGGAAGGCTTTGCCGCTCTCCGCCGGAACCAACCTCAAGGTTCGAACATCCTTCGTTTCTTCACGGATGGCTGCAATCCGGGCAGGGATATACCCCGGATGTAGCGCTTTGGCAAGTTCATTGACCTTGTAGGTTGAGGGCAGCGGTTCAGCCGGAGACTCGTCAATCATTTTTCGGCGTTCTGGAACAATCTGCGAAAAGCGTTTTGCGTCCTCGCCTGGAGTGGGATTTTTCTGAAATAACATATTATTCACCTTCTTTTTCCATGTCACGCAAAGTACGCTGCGCTTCATTTGCGCCAGACTTATAGCTGCTGGGGAAACCCAACAAGCGTTCGCCATAACCGCCGCCAATACGCAGCCCGGGCACAAAGTGATCTTCTTCCACCATCATGATGCGGGGCATCAAGCCGTCTCGATATTGAGACTCGTAGCCGTAGATCGTCCCCTGGGGATGTCCACAGTAACGAGCATAAGTCTCTGGGGTCGCGATGGCGATTTCTTCAATGTGATCATGAATGTTGGTGCCGGTATCTTCTTCAAAGCGCTTAATCATCGAGGCAGCAGCTTTATTCTTCGTCGCGAAGTAGTTCTCTGCTGTCACCGTGCTCCACACATCGGAGGTATACATGGTGGTCATATACAGAATAGATGTGCCTTTGGGTGAACAATCAGGATCAGCCCGGTTGAGACACACGGTTGCCTGCACAGAATTCTCTTGAAAATTCTCCATGGACTTATATTGGCGGATTGTATTGCAGGTGTCATAGACGAAATAGTTATGATCCATAATGCCCAGATCATCTGCAGATCGATCGAGCCCTAGAAAAACGGTAAAGCCCCGACCAGCTAGTTTTCGTGAATTAGTCAGCTTCAGCGCGCGTTCCGGCACAGCGGCAGAGTCCATCAACTGGCCGTAAACCACATGGGGCGAGCAGTTGGCTACTACATGGCGGGTGCTGATCTCAGTGCCGTCTTTGAGCCGCACGCCGCTGACGTGCCCTGAAGCATCGGTGAGAATATTCGTCACCTCAGTGTTGTACCAGATATCACCGCCCAACTCGCGGATGCGGGTTTCAAATGCCAGTGACAATTCGTGAGACCGGTATTTCGGGATGGCAGCCCCGCCTGAGATATAACTGTAGAACATGTTGATGTAGTGCAAGAAACTCAGGTTGTCGCAGTCCGCGCCGAGATAACACCAATAGGCGCAGATATTATCCTTGATGATCTGCGGAAAGCCCATCGCGTCAAGCCCTTCATTGACCGAGTAAGACCCGCAGTTCAAATAATCCGGATACTTCTCCATCAGTACCTTGGGGTCGGGCCTTCCCTTTGATTCAGACAGGTAATCCATGGCGCTTCGAATCTGGCGGCCCAAACTGAACAACCGCTCCATGTGTGCCTTGCCGCCGGGGATGAGCTGCTCGCTGGCTTCGGCGAAAGCCTCAAGGCCAAAAGGCATGCTAAAGTCATATTCTTCTCTCTGTGAGAGCAAATGGTAGGCATCTTTTAGTTGAACCCACTCGATCTTGTCCTCCACACCCAGGTCCCTGAAAAGCATACGGGCACTGCCGGGGTTCTCTGGCGTGCCAATCCCATTAAACTCGTGAAGAGACGCTTCAAACTCAAAGCGGCCTCGCACAAAACTCGTGGCAAAACCACCTGGAAGATTGTGTCTTTCACACACCAGGCAGGTTTTACCGGCTTTTAACAATTTGGCTGCCGCCCCAAGACCGCCGTTTCCAGCACCGATAACAATCGCATCATATTGTTGCATGAGAATCTCTTTTCTTTCCTTTCTACTTATGCTTTGACGGTGTAAGAGAGCACATTCGGGATGACCTCGCCGTCAATTTGAAGAGCGCACGGATACTCAAAGGTTACCTTCACCTCTTTTCCTTCCACAATGTTGCACCAGTCGCTCCATTTGACGTGCTCGCCCTTGAAGAGGGATGTGAACCGCATAAGGGTCACCAGGCGGCTGCGTTTGTGCAGGCAGACGACAGAGACGGTACCCTCTTTATTAAAACGGTCCTGCTTCGGTGCCACCATCATCCCACCGCCGTAGAACCGGCCCTTCATGGTGGAGGCGAACCAGACTTCGCTGTACGTGGAGGTTTTTCCATCCACCGTGATGGTGGCTTTGTTCTTTCTATAGGAGCCAAGCAAAAGCTTGACCGCGATGTTGCTGTAGTTGACCGGCTTATCGGAAGTCTCGCGTTGAGCATCCCCAATGAGACAGGTCTCGCCGTCAATGCCGTAACCGATGCCGTTGATGAATACGCGTTCCACGTCGCCCACAGTGATCACAGGCAGGTTCCCCATGTAGCGGTTCAGATGGATGCGGCCGTCTTTCACGTCATTCTCTGAATCCCGGTAAAAATCATTCCCTGAACCGGTCTTCACATAGTAAATCTGATTTTTCGGAGTATAGCCCCTCATGTCATTGACGAAATGATTGAGTGTTCCATCACCGCCCGAGAGAATAATTTCATCCTCAGATGGCAGGCTTTCAATAAAGGCTTTCATATCCTTGATTTCCAGCACGCTGTGATAGACAACGTCCGTCAAACCTGCGCCGTAGGCGCGTGCTTCCTGCTCTCCACATCCATTGTTTGCCTTGGGGTTCATCAGAATATGTTTCACGGCTTTTCTCCTATAGTTTTTTTATCTGCACGGCTCATACCGGCATAACTGACAAAAGGATAGTTTCACTGCCACCAAACAACAATAATTCTTCATGCCTTTCAGAGCATTCCTTGCATCCCGAAGGATGAATTGGTTTTTGTGGTCTAGCCACACGCCACAGATTTTTAAAAAAAATGGGTACACACAACACTCATCCACTCTAATCCACCAGACTTACTTTCTGTTCCAAATTCATCTGTATACCTTCTACATTCAAGCATTTTGTTGCAATCACACCTTCACACAAATCCAGTAAACGGCACAATGTCTCATCCGCAGTCTTGAGTTCCCCGACGGTAATCGCATCCAAAAGTGCGCGGTGCATCTTGAGAAAAGTTAGATTGGTGTCAGCAGTACAGCAGTTTACATACAACTGCATCAGGTAGAGCAGCGTCGCTTCAAAACCGCAGAAGATCATCTCAATCACAGTATTGCCCGCCGCGTGCACAAACTCCTTGTGGAACTCATACATACGTTTCGCGACATCTTTACCAGATTCCATCCCAATTAAAGAATGCTCCATCTTTTTGAGGCTCTCTATGTCGCAATGCGTACAGATTGCCCTCAGGCATTCCCGCTGAATCATCTTGCGGGTGTTCATTAAATCCCTGAACAAAGCTGGATCCAACTTGGAGGCGTCATACTGCATCAGCGCTCCGATGGTCTCGGGGGTGAGTTGAGATCGATAGTCGGTCACGAATGTACCTCGGCGCGGAATCACCTTTAGCAAGCCCTGACGTTCCAGGTCCAGCACCCCCTGGTTGACTGAGCCCCGGCTGATACCAAACTGCATCGCCATATCCCGCTCTGCCGGAAGACGCGTGCCAGGCTTGAGTGTACCTGAAAAAATATCAGCCCTAATCTTGCTGACAAATTTTTCTTTGAGCGAAGAGGTGTCTAGTGCTGTGAAGGTAACGATGATAACTCCTCTAGGGCGGCAACGGATTAATTGCGGAGTTGCGTCCGGGTTCTTGAACAGGTTGTTATAGATAAGGATATTTCTGGTTCAACAAGCTGATAATACGACTAAAAATGTCAAAAAGGTTGGCGCGTCTTGATTCGCCAACCAATTTTAGTATAACCAATTTCTGCCTGCAAGATAATAGCTTTTTATGCCACTTTTTCCAGTCATTTATCACGTTAGACACAACTCTGTCATCACGAGGCAGCGAGTTTCCGCCGATGAAATCCCTCGCGGTTTACGATTCACAGCTCACGATTTACGATTTACGAAACACCGCTCTCCTTTCTCCACACGGAAAGCGGTATTCCCGAATCCTGAGTGCCTGATCCCCGATTACTGATTAGCTGATTAGTTATTACCTGATTACTAAGTGCCTGATTACTGATCAATTGTATTCAGCGGCTTCCTAATTTTTTGCCAATTTATTGTGTTCCCCCATGCTATCCACTATTTACTGTTTGAAATCCTTGAAAAACACCTCAACGATCGGACTTCCATTGACCAGCTCTTCTATTGAGTCCACCTGATCTTGATACCACTTCGTCGCCGGCGCGCTCATGAGATTTCTGCGGTCTTCCAGATCAACAATTTCAACCGCGATTGCTGGCAGTTCTATCTTTACCGTCTCTTTGAGGCAAAAGGTAAAATCCGGATTCGCCCTCAGGTTTGCCAGCCAATCACGAGGGTTGTAATGCCCTTTTCCGCCTTTGGCGTTGGGTGTGCCGCAGATGATAATTCGTCCATCAACATTGTTAAACCAAATTTCAGTTCTCCTGGGCAGCCCTGTCTTTGCTCCCTGGGTGATAATATCAATCGTTCGATCTTTTTTCAAAGCTTCATTGATCGTCGTCTCGATATCCACGATAAGTCATCCTTTCAACTCATTGTAGTATAAAAAACCGCTCTCCATATGGAAAGCGGTTTCCTGATCCCTGAGTGCCTGATTACTGAGCGCCTAATCGCGCCTGACACAATTCCTTATACCGAAAACAGGAAACAATATGATCGTTGACCATTCCAGCGGACTGCATCACCGCATACAAGATCGTACTGCCGCAGAACTTGAATCCACGCCCAACCATGTCTTTGCTCATGGCATCCGAAATTGGGCTGGTGGCAGGTATCTGAGACAGGGTCTGCCAACTGTTTTGAATGACTTTCCCTGCCGTGAATCCCCATAAATACTTGTCCAACGAACCAAACTCCTCGCGGACCGCAATGACCCGGTTGGCGTTATGGATGATTGCGTTGATCTTGGTTTTATTGCGCACGATACCCGGGTTTGCCAGCAGCTCCTGAATTTTCGTTTCATCATACGCGGCAACTGTTTCAATCTCAAAGTTGTCGAATGCCTGCCGAAAATTCTCCCGCTTGCGCAAAATCGTATTCCAGCTCAATCCAGCCTGCATTGCGTCCAATGATAGGAACTCAAACAACATCTGGTCATCATGCAGCGGGTTTCCCCATTCTTCATCATGATACCGGGTTAGAAGGACATCGTTAAGATTCCATTCACAACGGCTTATTGTCAGATCAATCGTGTCTTCCATAGGATTATTTTACCCAATCTGTTGCGAATATAAAGAACACATAACACAACCGAAAATCAGGCACCCGCTACGCTGAAAACGGCTCCATCCTGATTACTGAGCGCCCGATTACTTTGTGCCTGATCCCTGCCCCACCCCGCTCAACTGAATTATTCTTCCGGAATGACTGTCTTTATACTTCCATCAAGATCGTAGAACAATTCAGCCACCTTAATACTCCGTTTATTATCAATTCCGCCGGAAAGAGTGGTGTCGTGATAAAAGAGATACCACTTATTCTGGAATTCAACGATTGAATGGTGAGTTGTCCAGCCCAGCACGGGGTTGAGAATCACCCCCCGGTATGTATACGGACCTTCAATGTTTTTGCTGGTAGCATAAACAAGAAGATGGGTGTCTCCGGTGGAATAAGAGAGATAATAAATGCCTTGATATTTATGCACCCAGCTTCCTTCGAAGAAACGCCGGGTGTGGTCGCCCGCCGGAAGCGGTTGTCCTTGTTCGTCAACAATGGAAACTTCACTAATCGAGCCGCTGAGATTCAGCATATCAGAGGCGAGTTTAACCAATCGTGGTCCCAGGGCAGGTTCATGATCTTCAGGTCCCTCTCCGTTTGGGTCATATTCTCCAGTTTTCCATTTTTCCAACTGGCCGCCCCACAACCCGCCAAAGAACAGATAACCTTGTCCATCATCGTCAACAAAAACACACGGGTCGGCGCAAAAACTACCGGGAATATAACCAGGTTGCGCTTTAAACGGCCCGCCAGGGGTTTTGCTGGTTGCCGCACCAATTCTGAAAATATCTTGTTGATCTTTTGCCGCAAAATATAAATAATAAGTTTCATTCTTAAAAGCTGCATCTGGCGCCCACAATTGCTTTTTAGCCCAGGGAACGTCTTTCAAATGCAGTACCTCACCATGATCAACCGGCGACGAAGACACATTGTCCATGGAGAAGACATGGACATCCTCCATGTCATATTGATCCCCCGTATCATCGGCAACATTATCGTGATCCAGGTCGTGAGAAGGATAGATATAGATTTTTCCTTCAAAAATATGGGCGGATGGATCGGCAGTATAGATATGGGTAATTAATGGTTTGCTCATGACTTCAACCTTTTACTGAAATATGTTGCCAAATTGGCATAATCTACTAACCCTGGTGATACTTCCTCCAGAAAGTCTAAGTCTGATTATAAAACAATAATCTTGTCACAATCTTTGATTGAATCGAAAAAAATTTAATCTTTCACACCAGAGAAGTTGCTCTTAATTCACAAAGAAGATGAAGGATTTTGGGGCAAAGAGGATCAAACACAAAAACGGCTGACACTAAATAATATCTGCTATGCTATACTGAATTCATCATAGCGAGTAATAAACTCCCAAAACACAACAAATTACAACACTGCGAATAAATATGAACTAATTTCCTTAATCACTGGAGGAAAGATGAGACCATGTTCAATTTGGCTTCTTCGCGGAGTGATCATTCTTACGTTTCTATTCATTGCCTCCTGTAATGGTATGGGCTCAGGTAGTGAAGTCTACGTTTGGATTGATGTACCCATCAATGGCCTAACACTTCCCACCCTCCAGAGCATTCAGATTGAAGGGCATGCCTCTGCTTTTACAGGGATAAAGCAGGTAGATATTCAGATCAATGACACACTCCTCACCACCATATCCGATTTCGAGACTGAAGGTGAATTTGTGGCTTTTCAAACCTCCTGGACCCCAACACTGCCAGGCAAATATGAGATCCGTGTCTGGGCATACAATGCTGCAGGAGTTGCGAGTAAACCAGATGTCGTTTTAATCTCCATTGGCG
>CAYXWV010000084.1:0-7962 GCA_964468875.1 uncultured Anaerolinea sp.
ACGCCGCACGATATTAGATGACCAACATCAACGAATTATATGAAATATATTAGAAGCAACACAATAATTCTGCAACTTATTTTTGTTCAGTGCGTATATTGACTAAACAAAACAACTTTATTGGAGGTATTAATGAATAAAACACAACGTTCCAGTTTGGCTATTGGCGTCATCCTTGTTTTGGTGGGCGCATATTTTTTGCTGGCAAATGTAATTCCGCAATTTAATCAGTGGTTAAATATCACTTATTCCTGGCCGACCATCATTCTGGCAGTGGCTGCCGGTTTATTGGTGCTTGGGTTGATCATTGGCGCTCCGGATATGGCTGTTCCAGCCATGATCGTGGGGGGCATTGGCGGCATTTTATACTATCAGAACGTCACAGGCAACTGGGGAAGCTGGGCTTATATGTGGACCCTCATCCCAGGCTTTTCTGGAATTGGTATGATTCTGGCTCATTTGCTGGGTGCCCGTGATCGGTATTCCCTGGGTTCCGCTCTGGATACGATCGGTACAAGCCTGGTAATGTTCATCATCTTTGGTGCTTTCTTTGGTGCGTTCAGGGCTATGGGCGACTACTGGCCGCTTTTGTTGGTGGTTGCCGGTCTGTTGATTGGCATACGCACCTTGCTGCGTCCTCGTAAAGCCTGATTTATAACTTTTTTGGAGAAATTATGAAAAGATCAGTTTTGTTTCTTGGAAGTCTGTTGGTCTTGCTTGGTGTAGTGCTTCTGGCGATCAACCTGGGAGTTGTCGATCACCGAATCTGGCGATATTTCTGGCCGCTGGCTCTGATTCTGGTAGGCGCCTGGTTTTTACTAGGACCAAAATTTTCAAAAACCGCGTTGGAGGTGGTTGAACGTTCCATCCCCATGCACAACGATACTTCGGCTGAAATTGAATTCAATTATGGTGCCGGTCTTTTGACCGTTGGTGGCGGCACCCAGCCGGGAGAATTGTTGAAGGGCAGTTTTACCGGCGGTGTTACTGAAGAGATTCACCGCAACGGAACCACCAGGTTGAAAGTCAACGCACCTACTGACTTTATATTCCCGGAGCATTGGGTTCGTGGTCAACAGGGGATCAGATGGGATGTATCGTTGACCGATGAAATTCCACTGCAACTTCGTTTTCATACCGGTGCCTGTGAAGCACATTTGAATTTCAATGATCTGAAAGTCACCGATCTTGTGCTCGAAACTGGTGCCAGTTCAACGGATATTGTTCTTCCTGCCAAGGCTGGTTTTACCCGGGTTAAAGTTGAATCAGGTGTTGCCCATGTAAAACTACACGTTCCGCAGGGTGTTGCAGCTTCCATTAAGGAGTCCAGCGGGTTGTCGGGTATCAAGGTGGATACCACCCGGTTTATTCAAGATGGACACACCTATCAATCTGCCGATTATGCAACAGCGGCAAACAAAGTAGAAATTCTATATGAAGGCGGAGTTGGCTCTGTCGAAATCAACTAACATTTATAGGAGATGGCTATGAAAAAGAATCATCAGGTTTTATTTGGGTCTTTGCTGGTGTTGGCAGGCATTGTTTTCCTGCTGCAGCAGATTTTCCACCTACCAATGGGTGCCTTGTTCGTTTCCATGTTTTTTGCCGCTGGCGGCATTGTGTTTTTGTATGTTGTGGTGACCAACCGTAAAAATTGGTGGACGTTGATTCCGGGGTGCACCCTGCTGGGGCTTGCCACCCTTATTGCCGGTAGTGAGTTTTTTCCCCGTTTCATCGATCAGTTTGGCGGAACGGTTTTCTTAGGCTCCATTGCCTTAAGTTTCATTGGCGTTTTGATTCTGGAACCTCACAATTGGTGGGCGGTAATTCCAGCTGGTGTTCTTTCGACCATTGCTTTGATCGCCGGCATCAGGGACGGGAACGGTATGCTGCAGGGCGGGTTGTTCTTTATTGGCATTGGTGCAACCTTTGCTGTTGTTGGTCTTTTGCCGGTTGGCAAAAAAGAAAAATGGCCCTGGATTCCAGCCGCTATCTGTTTTGTGTTGGGCACATTAATTATGATTGGTTCTGGCGCCTTGGCGAATACCATTTTTGGCTGGGTTTGGGCGATTGGCTTTTTGGGTGTGGGTGTTTACCTGATTGCCCGCTCGTTTATTAAAGGTAATGCAAATCAAGAGGTTAATGATGACAAATAAACTGTATCGAAGTTCAAATGACAAAATGCTTGGCGGTGTTTGCGGTGGACTGGCAAAGTATCTCAATGTTGATGTCACGATTGTAAGATTATTTTTTGTGGTTCTCACCCTGTTGGGTGGGTTTGGCCCGCTGATTTATATCATCATGTGGATTGTGGTTCCGCAAGAAAACTATACATACACCGACTCAAACCCTGAGCGGTTTGATGGAGAAGATATTAAGGAGCGTGCAGGTATGGTTCGCGACGATTTTATCAACGCGGTGAAACAACCCAATCAAAATACAGCCCGCTTCATTGGCTTTGCCTTGATTCTGGCTGGCGGGTTTTTCCTGCTGGATCAGATCAATATTCCCTGGCTGCATTGGCTTGATGGGGGAGTGTTGTGGGCGGCGTTGATCTTGTTGGCGGGTGTGGCGTTGTTGATTCGCGCTACTCGAAAGGAATAATTTGTAATGAACGAAGATCGAAGACCAAAAAGTTTGTTTTTTCCAATGTTGTTGATCGCGCTGGGCGTGTTTATCTTTTTGATCAACATTGGAACTGTGTCAGGGACAACCTGGCAAAACCTGGCGCAGTACTGGCCGGTAATCCTCATCATCGGCGGGTTGGACGGTTTATACAAACGAGATGGATGGGTTGGTCCGCTGGTTTTACTTGGATTGGGGACTGTTTTGCTGCTTGGCAATCTTCACTATCTTGAATATAGTGGTTTCTCAATGCTTTTGAGGCTCTGGCCCATCATTCTGGTGGCAATTGGATTGGACGTGTTGATTGGTCACCGCGGTTCCAGCTGGAGCACTCTGCTGCGAGTATTGTTGGGTTTTGCACTGGTAGGCGGTATCGTCTGGCTTGCAACGGTTTCTCCTTTTTTCAGCATGGGCTTGAAATCGGTTCCTTTTGAACAAAAGCTTGACAAGGCCGTTGAATCAGAGGTGAGTATTACGGTAGCCACCGGCAGTATTCATCTCTCTGGGGGTGCTGATGATGACATGTTGATCATCGGTTCTGCCAGTCTTCCGAAAGAAATGACATTATCTCCATCTTATACAAAACCAGTTAATGGCAAAAGTGCTTTGCACCTTTCTGGAAACGGCGTCGTGTTTCTGCCTATTAATACTACTGTCAGCCCCTGGGATTTTGACCTGAACTCTGAAATCCCTATCGAGCTGAAGGCAGAATTGGGTGCTGGTGAGATGCGCGTTGATTTACGCGAAACAAAAATTTCTGAATTTGATCTTGAAATGGGTGTTGGGGCAACGGTTGTCACCCTGCCTTCAGGTATGGATATCAATGGGGAAGTCAGCGGAGCCGTAGGCGAACTGGTTATTCGCATCCCCAAAGGAAGTGGCGTGGCGATTAAAACAGATAAAGCTATTGTTGGATCAACCATTCCTGAGGGTTATACCAGGCAACACGATTATATTTATTCTCCAAATGTGGAAGCCGGTGCTGATCAGATCACGTTGAATGTTGATCTCGCCGTGGGTGGTTTGGTCATCGAAGAGTATTAATCCTTAACCATCATAGAAATTGAAACAAACACCACCTGGTGAATTATTCACAAAGTAAACAGGTGGTGTTTGTTTAGTTAGGGGAACTTTTTTTCTTGTTTTTCGTCTATTATATAGATTAGAAAAAGGAGAAAGTAAAAATGAAGCAAAAAATGTTATTTGTTGTGACCGGTTTATTGGCAATTTTTGCGTTGGCGGCTTGCAATACGGCACCTGCGGTTTCAGGGAGCAACACGATTACGCGCAATCTAAGCGCCTCAGGGGTTGGAGAAGTTTATTTGGTGCCTGATGTGGCGTATATCTATATAGGTGTTCACACTGAAGCCGAGGATGTTTCAGCTGCACTTTCAGCTAATAATGTGCAGGCTAACGCTGTGGCAAAAGCTGTGGAAGCTTTTGGTGTAGAAGCCAAAGATGTTCAAACTACAAATTTCAATGTTTATCCCATGCAGGATTATTCCATTGAAGGAACAATTTCTCGCAAGTATTACGTGGTGGATAACACTGTTTATCTCACAGTAAGAGATTTGAGCAAACTTGGTACACTGCTTGACGCAGTAGTTTCATCAGGTGCCAACAATATCAATGGTATCAGCTTTGATGTACAGGATAAAGAATCTGCCATGGCTCAGGCGCGTGACCTGGCGATTGAAAACGCCAAAGCGGAAGCCCAAGCGATTGCCGATGCCTCTGGCGTGAAACTGGGCGAACTGCAAAGCGTCAATGTTTACAGCAACAACACCACTGTATCGATGTATGATGCAAAGGGCGGTGCCATGTCTGCAGCTTCAAACGCGCCGATCTCAGCAGGGCAGTTGGTAATTAGCGCTAGCGCCAGCATGACCTATGAGATTAAGTAACTATAAGTAACCATCTCAACCATGTCAAGGTTGAGGAATGTAACTGATCAAAGGAATGGTCAACATTGACTAGGCTCTTAGCCTAGTCAATGTTTGTTAATACCTTAATAAGGGATGGAACTGATTTCTGAGAGTTTATCAAGCCGGTGGGTTGAAGTGATGCGCCTGACTGTGCCGGTGAGGCCGCGCATCACCAAGCTGTCGGTTCTGGCGCCGTTGGCAAAGTAAGAAACACCATCCAATAGATCACCGCTGGTGATGCACGTTGCTGCGAAAAAGACATCTTCAGAAGAGATTAAATCATCCATGAACAGGGGCTTGTTGAGGTTGATGCCGAGATGGTTTGCATGTTCAATTTCAATCTGGCGCTGGGGATGCAGTTTTCCCATGATGGTGCCGCCAAGGCAGCGCATGGCTGCCGCAGAAATCACGCCTTCGGGGGTGCCGCCGACTCCAAGCAAAACGTCAATATTGGTCTCAGGCATGGCAGTCATGATGGCGCCTGCAATATCTCCGTCGGGGATGAGGCGGATGCGCGCCCCAGCCCGACGAATTTCAGCAATCAAAGCTTCATGCCGGGGTCTATCCAGCACGACCACGGTTAAATCTTCCACTTTTTCACCTTTGGCTTTGGCGATTTTTTTCAGGTTGTCTTTGATGGGGGCACAAATATCTACCAGATCTTTTGCGAGAGGTCCGACAGCGATTTTATCCATGTAGAAAAAGGGCCCAGGGTTGAACATGGTGCCGCACGGTGCCAGCGCCACGGTGGCGATGGAGTTTGGCAGTCCAAATGCCAATGGACGGGTGCCGTCAATCGGGTCAACGGCGATGTCCAGATCGGGGCCAACCCCGGCACCAAGGGTTTCTCCATTGTAGAGCATGGGGGCTTTATCTTTTTCTCCTTCGCCGATGATGATGGTACCATGCATTTGCACCCCATTGAGCATGACACGCATGGCATCCACGGCGGCGCCATCTGCTTTGTTCTTATCGCCTCGTCCCATGTAGCGGCCGGCAGCCAACGCGGCTGCTTCAGTTACCCTTACCAAATCAAGGGCAAGGTTTTTCGTTGGGGAAGTGTCAACCATGAACAACCTCCTTGTGAAAGATGGGTGATGAATTTAGCTAATTAACAGGATGAGATAGTAACCGATGAACGCTGCCCAAAGGGATGAATCAATGCGGTCGAAGAATCCACCGTGGCCGGGCAACAGGTTGCTGGTGTCTTTCACTCCAAACTGGCGCTTGATCATGCTCTCACCAAAGTCACCCATAGGCGCAAAAATGGAAATGACAATACCGAGAATCAATCCGTGGATGGGCAGGATGGCAGGCGAAGCGATATGCCAAAGGGCAGCCAATCCCCAACCACCCAGACCGCCGATGATGATGCCGCCAAAATAACCTTCCCAGGATTTTTTGGGGCTGACTATGGTAAAGATCTTATGTTTACCGAGTAATCTTCCGAAGAGATAGGCACCCGTATCTGCGATAGAAATAATCGGAAATATCAGCATGGTCCAATATAAGCCGTGCTCCAAATAACGGATGGAAAGCGCGTAACTACCCAAAAAGCCCAAATATGCTGCACCAAAAACAGTCAGCGCCAGATTGGAAGCGGCTTTCAAGTTACCTTTTTGCTGTTGGAGTACATGGATGAACATCGAAATCAGCAGCAGCACCGCCAGCCAGATATCAAGAAACTGAAAACTAAAGAAATAGCGGAGAGCTACTATTGTACTGGTGAAGATCAACAGAATTGGCAGCGATGCAGAATATCCGCCGATTTTAAAAAGCCGCCAGAATTCCCAGGCGGCCACGCACAAGACAATGCCCACAAACAAGGCAAACAGCCAGCCGCCTTTAATCGCAAAAAAGGCAGTTACCGGAACAAAAATATCCGCAACCAAGACCCGGGTACGAAATGAATAATCTTTTTCTTTTGATGGTGGATTAGAGCTTTCCGAAACGTCTTTTGCGGAGTCCATATGCGTCGATTGCCTTTTTGTATTCTTCCTTATTGAAGTCGGGCCACAACGTACTGGTGGAATACCATTCTGAATAAGCAGACTGCCAGATGAGGAAATTGCTCAAACGCATTTCTCCGGATGTGCGAATAATCAGATCGGGATCAGGCGACTCGAGGGTGAACAAGTTCCTGCTCACCAGTTCTTCAGTGACCTGCTCAGCGGAAATGCCTGATTTTACGATTTGCTGAATTGCATAAACAATCTCGTCTCTGCCGCCGTAATTCCAGGCAATATTGAGAGTCAAGCGATCGTTGGATATAGTGGTGGCAACGGCTTTTCTGACTTTTTCAGCAATTTTTTGAGGCATGGCGTCAAGCCGTCCGATGTGACAGATACGCACCCCCTCCGCACTTAATTCAGCCAGCTCCCGGTCAATGACCGTGTCAAGCAGGGTCAATAAACCGTTAACCTCGTCTTTTGGCCTTCCCCAATTTTCAGTTGAAAAAGCATAAATCGTCAAAAATTTGACCCCGAATTCCACGCTGGAACGGATAATCGCGCGTAAATTCTCGGTTCCCGCTTTGTGTCCTTCAATTCGAGTAAGGCCACGTGATTGAGCCCAGCGTCCGTTGCCATCCATGATAATGGCAACGTGTTGGGGAATTTTGTCTAGTGTTTCTTCCATATTATCTTCAGGGAGGTTAGACCTCCATGATCTCTTTTTCTTTCCTTGTGCCGATTGATTCAATTTCAGCGATCATGTGATCGGTTAACTTTTGGATTTCTTCTTCACCAGATTTCAGATCATCTTCAGAGATCATTTTTTCTTTTTCAAAATCTTTCAAGTCTTTAATTATGTCACGGCGAACATTGCGAATTGCGACACGTGATTCTTCCAAGCGGTTATGAACCAGCTTAACCAGGTCGCGACGGCGATCTTCAGTCAGCGGAGGTAGATTTAGACGAATGGCTTTGCCGTCATTATTTGGGGTAAGACCCAATTCAGAAGCAAGTATGGATTTTTCAATTGTTTTGAGGGTTGAAGGATCGAAAGGTTTGATCAAAATGGCTCGAGCTTCAGGGATGGAGATTGAAGCAAGCTGCATTAAGGGTGTTGGCATGCCATAATAATCAATCGGCAGCTTCTCAACCAAAGCCGGGGTGGCACGACCGGTGCGAATGCCAGCCAGGTCTTCTTCAAGAGAAGTAATGGCACCTTTCATGTGTTGTTCAGCATCTTTCACAGTCTCTTTGATCATTAATAGTCCTCCAAAAAGAAGAGTGGTTTTTTTAATCTGAATGATTAAGGATACCTTAAAAAGCCAAAAAAATCCATTCATAAAAGTTGAGCGGTTTCAGTAACAAATACCCATAGAAAAGGTTGAAAAAAGAGAGAGTTCCAGTCACTATTGAAGTTGGCAAACCCAACAGAGAAAGGGACTCTCAATGACAGACGAAGC
>CAYXWV010000085.1:0-7914 GCA_964468875.1 uncultured Anaerolinea sp.
ATATCCCCGCGCTGCATCATGCGATATGCAAGCGCCCGGCTGATGTTGAGGATCTGGGCAACTTCATGCCCTTTAAGCAAACGACTTTTTGATTCACTTTCCATTTTCAATACTCCTTTTGATAATTTATGGATAGATAAACACAAACCAGCCAAACCATCCCTTAAGGGATTGGTTGGTCTGGTCTGTCGTTGATACATAAGTAAGTCTTAAAGGAACCTCGTTTTCCTATCTGTATCCTTGGATCCCGCAACAATTGCGCAAAAGCACGACCAACAGTCCTGGCCTCTTGCGGAAGGTTTAAGGTTTGAATCAGATCTTGTTTCATGAATTCCTGGTTGGGATTGGATTGAAGGTAATCAACCAAATCTTGAAAAATGCGTTCCTGCTGACCAACTTCCTTTAGTAATTGCGGGTTTTCGGTGTCGGAAAACTTCAGCGTAATCTTCTGATCCTCTGAGACGAGTTGAAACCTCAAGGGCTTGGGTGGTTCAGCTTCACGCATTTTCTGGGGTTGGATCACGCGCATGGAGTTTGCTGCGGATGAATTTTCATAATTCACAATAATGGCAGTATCCACAGAGCCAAGGATGTCCGTTGATCCTCGAACCCGGTATGAAAAATCATTGCTGATACCCTTGTTGAGATGATGGATAAGAATGAAGGTTGTACCCAGTTGATTGGCGATCTCTCGCATGGAGTTCATCAAAGGTGACATTTCGGCAACTGAATTCTCGTTTGCGCCGGGAGCAAATTTCGCCATGACATCAAAAATGACCACAGATACTCCCTGGCTTGAAATCCGTTGTTTAAGTGCCAAGACCTCATGTGGTTCCCGCAAACTGAGCGGAGAGAAATCAAAAGTGAGGTTGGCTGGGGGTAGAATCCCACGCGCGTTGCAAAGCTTGAGAACGCGTGAACGCATTCCACGGAAACTGCCATCCAGAAAGTGATAGGTTACTTTTCCAAGCGGCACTGGTTGATCATTCCAGGCGAAACCGGTTGAGGCAATCCCGATTGCCAGGTCCAGGGCAAGAAAACTCTTCCCAGCCGCCGGCATGCCGGCAATCAGATTAATCCCGCCTGCCATAATCCAATCCTTGAGAATCCAGGTCAGTTCCCCCACTTCTGATGAACAGAGTTGTTCCGCAGAGTAAACCAAGCGCTCGGAGTTCCCTGGTAAAGCAGAATAACCGGTGACCAGGTTTCCCACGTCCTCATTAAGATCCAAAAAGGGTTTTTCGCTGTAAGCGTTTTGCACAACCTTCATGGAAAGATCAGCGATCCGTCTTTTGTTGGCTTTATCCTTGATAATACGTGCATACGACTCAGCGTGGAGGGCTGTCGGTGTGTCCTGGATCATCTGAATGAGATAAGCATCTTCCCCTACCTCTTCAAGCCAACCTTTGGAATTCAACCCATCATACAAGGTAAGGTAATCGATGTGCATCCCCTCTTCGATCAAATTCCGCATTACCTCCCAAATATGACGATTCCGGAGGAGATAGAAATCTTCAGGCTTGATGAACGAAGAAAAATCATTGAAGATCTCCGGCGCAAGAAGAACAGAACCGAGGAAGGCACGTTCTGCTTCCGTATTGTTTGGTTGGGTTGGATCTGACATCAGTAGACTCCTGTTGTTTATTGGAGTCGCTGAATTAAAAACGACCTGAAATGGATTTCCCATTCCAAGGTCGCTCCGACGATTTTATCTATGCCCTACGATATCAGCGACGATTTATTTCTTATTCGATCACATAGACCCATTGTACAAATTAAATATCGCTTATCCTAGGGGGACAATGAAAATTCATTTACAAAGGATTAGGAGCTTTGAAAATTTAAGGGTCAATTTTATTAAAGCACGACGTGATAAAAATTCAAATTAAGCTAAGATATTGAGTAAATCATCGTGTGAAAGGTGATTGTTAGGAAAGGCGTACTTGTAGACTAATTATTGGGAGGGGGTAATTCCCTCTTACTAGTTTAACTATCCGATATTGGACTTCTCAAATTAGGAACATAATGAAAACTTATTGACATAGAAACGTTTGTTCTATAGAATGAACTTATCTATGATGTTACACTATTAAACTATTTTTTATAAAAACCTGAATCGGCATTTAACGATGAGAAAAGTATCAGAATATCAATCATTACCCTTATTTAATATTGCAAGCGAAACCGCAAATGGATTTTCCAATCCGTTGCCTATGCAATATTTGGGTTCAAAATCAAGAATTTCTAATTGGATTTTAAATAAAATTGGGAGTGCATTTCCTAATGTTTCGAGATTTGTGGACTTGTTTGCTGGAACAGGTTCAGTTTCTTTATGCGCCAAGGAGAAAGGTTATCGTCTATACGCGAATGACATACAACCTTATGCTTTCATTGTTGTCAAGGCATTACTTCAATCACCTCGATTTGGTATAAGAGAAGTCTCTGACTACTTACATAACCTTAAATCAGAAGAATATCTTTTAGCATCTGGGCGAAATGATGCAAAAGAGTTGCTTTATGAGGAGAGAAAAGAATTGGCTTTGCTAGATACCAGCGCATGGGACTGGGAAGAATATAGAGGTTTTTGTGAATCAACCCCATTAGTCAACGGGTCTATTGAAGAAATCAGAAAATACAGAGAGAAAAATACATGGTGTCTTTTTACCAAGTATTATTCGAATACATATTTCGGTGTTGAGCAGTGCCTACAACTTGATACAATCCGTGAATATGCCGAAAGTTTACCAACAATGGTTAGAGATCAGGTGATTGCTGCAACAATAACCGCCATGACTTTTGGTGTTTCTAGTACAACTCATCTAGCACAATTTCTGAAACCGACATCTAAGAAAAGAAGCGAAAAGTTAATCCTGAGAAGAAGATATGATTTTATCGAGGAAGTCGCAAAAAGATTGTTTAGGTTATCTAATTTTCAGGTACCTGAACATAAAGCTGAAGTCCTACAACTAGATTTTAAGAATGCACTACTAAATATTACCTTGGATCAAAATTCAGTGGTTTATGTCGACCCTCCATACTTTAAGGAGCATTATTCAAGATATTACCATGTGCTTGATACTTTTTACCTCTATGATTATCCGGCCCTTACATTTAATTCGAGGATTGATTCCACAACAGTTGGTCGTTATAGAGAGGACAGGATAGTTTCAGATTTTGGCTTGAAAAGTTCAGTACAAGAAGCTTTCATATTCTTATTCAATTTTGTAAAAGAAAAGCGAGCAAAACTAGCAGTTAGCTATGCAAATACTTCCCTCGTTGGGAAAGAAACATTGTTGAATCTTGCTAAACAAGCTGGTTTAACGTGTAGAGTTGAGGAATTTCGATTAATGCATTCTGGACAAGGCCAACCTCGCAATAAAACTGTTACCGAGTTCTTATTTCTGATGGAGCCTTAATTAACCTATGGTAAATGGCGATGTAATTGAAATAATTTCGAGATTAAAAGAACTAGCTCCTGAACATGATAGCCCAATAGGTCTAATCCATCCCTATTGGGCTAGGAAGCCATTAAATATTATTCAAGAATTGGTGTCTAGTTTTTCCAGTGAAGGAGACCTGGTGGCAGATCCATTTGTTGGGTCTGGTACTACTGTATTTGCAGCTTTAGTAAAGGGTCGGAAAGTAGTCGCTTCTGATTTAAACCCGCTTTCTATCTTTATTACGAAGTCTATATTGGATTTAAATTTATCCTCGGACGAAAAGATGGTAGCAATTAATCAATTCATTAAAGATTTAAGGGACAAAATTCTACCTTGGTTTAAATACGAAGAGAATTGGTACGTTGAAAGAGAAAGGTTTCAAGTAGAGGGAAATTTTGATGACGGTGATTACGAACTGGTCCATACAGAGGTTGTTCTAAAAGCCTTGAAATCTGGAAAATTTTATGGACGAAGGGTGGAAAAAAACACATCAAATTGGATGGAGTGTGAACCTCCAGAAAATCTGATTAAATCACCTCTTGATTTTTCTCGCATGAAACTGCTTCCCAACTCCCGCATTGCCATACCTAATGGTGCTAACTTAACCCAGTTTTATGATAAAAAAAACCAAGCCGCAATCAATTTAGCAATTGAGTTAATAAACAGTGGTAAATATGGTATCGCAAACAATGATGTACTGAAACTATTACTCTCATCTTCTCTACCGTTATTAAGGCTTAGTGATAAAAAAGCTTCATCTCAATGGCCATATTGGCGACCTAAAAATAATTTAACTTCAAGAAATCCAATTATTGTTCTTTATAAAAAAGTTAAGGCGTTCGAAACGGCGATTAGTTGGCTAGAAACCAACTTTTGTGATGATAATAACGGGAAATTTAATGAATATTATCAGATGTTCAATAAACCAGTTCAATCCCTATTACCAGATTATGTTGTACCAGGTTCTGTCGATTTAATAATAACTGATCCTCCTTATTCTGATCAAGCCCCTTACCTAGAGTACTCATCCTTATGGATACAAATATTAGGTTTGTCATTACCAAAGGATGCATATAAATTTGAAATAGTTAAAACCGATGCACCTGATAGAATTGCGGACACTTGCGAGTATTCCAATCGTTTGAGCGATGCACTAAAGGTTTGCGCAGAAATGATAAAACCTACTGGCTTTGTGATTTGGTTTTATCAGGATCACATTATAAATCATTGGGCAATTATCAGCGAAGAAGCTAGGAAGAACAATATTTCCATTATTGATGTAATTCCTATGCCAAAACAACGTCGATCTATGAAAACAATTACAACCCCAGGACGAACTTTAGACGGAGATTTAATACTAATTTTTAGAAAAGAGCGAGTTGAGCAAGAATCAATAGACAATATTGATCAAGCCCTTGATATTCTAAAGCGAACTTTGACAGTTAGGAATGGTACGACCACATATTTCGAAAGATATGCTGTAATTATTGAGATGGGTCTAAAATATAATATGATGCAATTATTAGCCCAATCATTCTCTGATATAAGGGAAGTTCTTCGAAATCTAGAATGAGGAAAAAATATGTACTGGTTGCTTGACGAACAAAAACAAAGAGAAGTCCGGGAAATTGTAAGGCAATTAACTACTGAGCTTTCGACAATAACCACCAATCCTCATACTGACCAGTTATTTCCATATGTGGGAAGAAAAGATAGAAATAAAGCAGAGGCGATTGTAAGGCACTTATCTCCAGCAAATGGTAGTGTTTGTGATCCATTCACTGGATCTGGAATTCATGCTTACGCAATAACCTCACTAAGTAGAAGGTTACTTGCGAACGAATGGGAACCATACGCAAATAGAATGTCATCTGCCCCATGGCACTTGCCAACTCAAGAAAATTTGCAGGAAGCTTATCAGTCCCTAATTGAAATTATTAAACCACAGCTGGATTATCTATATTGGACTAGGTGTACGTGTGGACGAGATCATATTTTTTATAGTATGTTTTTTGATAGAGAACCATTAAAATTCACCAATGTTACAAATCACGAGCGGCTTGGTCCGCATGGTGAAACGATCAATTACCGAAGGAGATATCAATGTGTATGTCGAAGAACCGAAAAGTTCTTTGACCAATCCGATGCAGATCATCTTGCTGAGCTAGAACTTATTCAAGCTGACCCAATCTTTAATTACCCATTAATTGAAAATTCCCGAATTAATTTATCAACCGGTTTTACACTTTATGGATCGCTATTTCCCCATAGAAGTAAACTGGCATTAAAAATAATTTGGGAGGGTATTCAAGGCCTTAACTGTGATCAAAGTGTAAAAATCTTTCTGGAAGACATATTCCTTTCTATCCTCCCACAAGCAAAATATAAAGACTATCGGAGCAAAAGTCAGGACTTACATTGTCCCCCAGTTATGCTCAGGGAAGTTAATCTTCTTTATGCTTTTCAAGAACAATATAATTTGCGCAATTTGGAACTGAGGTCATATTCTTTTGCACAAGAAACACAGAATGGCATGGTTAATAATCCAATAAGTATGTTGGATTTTAGAGTTTTTTTCAGCCGTATTGATGATGCTTCAGTTGATCTTGTATTTACAGATCCACCCTGGACAGATGGGACTGCATATTTTGAGAGAGCACAACTTTATCATCCTTGGTTAAATTATGATCTTAAACAGGATAGAGACAGATTATCAATGGAAATGGTAGTGACAGACGCCCCATCTCGCCGCCAAGTTCATGATATTGAACGTTGGTGGTCTGATCTAAGCGAGTTCTTTACTGAGTGCTATAGAGTTTTAAAGCCCAATAAGTTTCTTGCACTTTTCTTCAGACCAATACCGGCTAGCAAATGGCTCACTAACTTAAATAGAATTAAGCTAGTTGCACGAAAAGCAGGTTTTGAACCATTATTAAGTATTGACGTTGGCAGTTCAGATCCTTCGATGCGTATACAGCAGTCAGCATCTTATGTTTTTTCAAGGGATGTTGTAATTCTCTTCTTGAGATTAAATTCAGAAATTAGAAGAGATTATTTCGATGATCATGATCTTGACCAATATGCTTATCAAATTGCTGTTGAATTGCAGGAAGAAAAACGCGGTCCGTTCCTTTATATGGAATGGCGTCAATCATTTTCTGAAAAGTTAATGAGTGAGAATATAACTCAATTAAATTCGCCAAAAGAGGAAAGAAGAATTCGAAATCTATTTGACAGGTATTGCGATGATGTTGCACCTGGTGGTGTTTTTCTTCCTAAGAGCTTAACCCCATTCTCTGGGCAGCTATTTGATACACCTGCAGTAGAGCGGCTTTTCACCTATGTTCCATTTATCATTGACGAATTAACCAGAGAGGGTAGAACTTTTACTTATGATGAATTTCTTCTAAGCCTTGCTGAATATGTAGAAAATGGTACACGGCAATTGATTAGTAGTATTCAGAGGATCGATATTCGAGCAATGATTGAAACGTATGCAGAACCCTATGGTGATGATCTTAACTTCCGTCGCCGCCCTTTACCTCAATTGCCTGAAGGACTTACAAACATTATTTCTCTTGATCCCTATGATTTTGAAGCATTTGTTGCAAGATTACTTGAGGCTCAAGGGTTCACTTCAATAAGATTACTTGGACGCTCAGGAGACCGGGGGGTGGATGTTTCTGGAATTGATCCTCAAGGTCGAATGACTGTGATTCAGTGTAAGCGTTATCGAAATAATGTGTCGGCTGATCCAATTCAACGACTTCATAGTTTCGCTGTTACACGTGGAGCGCAAAGAAAAATACTTGTTACGACCTCGGACTTCACTACTCAAGCAAGGGATGAGGCATCTCTTACAGGTACCGAACTTGTCAATGGTGGAGAACTTGAGATTCAAATCGCAAGACATTTGCCAAATTACTTTAATTGATTTTGTAAACTAATCTGGTTGAGTTTTCGAAAATTACACCCCATTTCGAACTATATTGTATTGCTCACACATTGTGAAACTTTTCTCCTAATTTACTGTCCTGAACTGACACCCAACTCTGGCCGGCTTCCCCAGCATGGTCCAGGATAATCGCTCCACCACACCCCACCAGATTCCTGGTACCTCGTACCATTTGGCTCCTTCGACTCCCTTGGGAATATCCGGGTCGGAAGCGATCATTTTAGCCAGGGTACTATCTGGATTAATCGCCACCACTGTATACACCACGCTGTAGATTGGACTCAAGGTTGCCAGGGAAAGCATCATTCCCCACCCACAGCGTGAGGGCTCAACCGTCTTTGCAGCATCGATTCGGTCTTTCATGAATTCGACATAAGTCATCCCCTCAGGTGCATCAGGAACTGACATGGGTTGATTAGCCTTGAAACCGATAAAGATCAGGCCAGCACAGACAAGGATTATAGTTGCATTCCAAATCACTTTCCAAACCAGATGAAATAATCCAGCAATCATCCTTAC
>CAYXWV010000086.1:0-7703 GCA_964468875.1 uncultured Anaerolinea sp.
ACACCGCTTGCTTTCCTACGTTGTAGTTGTCTTCAGGTTTTTGACCTTCGCTAACCATCAAATTTCCAAACCGGATCTCTTCCCGATACATTCGGTCAATAGAAACCTCGACCACATCACCTTCACTACGACCCATAATACTAGAGAGGTCTTTCAGCTGACGAACGCATTCGAGGCTAAGGCGAAAAGAACGAACTGACTTTGTAGATGAGTTTTTCTTGGGCATAATAATTGCTCCTTATATATTAATCATATTGTAATACATTTGTATTACTTTTTCAATCATCTTTTTCATCAAGCATTGCTTTGAAGTCAAACTGTTCCCCCTTCACACACCGTTCCCCCTTAAGACGCTAGGGGAACGGCCTGGAGAGAACGACCTGCCAGGTTGTTCCCCTTTCGATTAAAACGGATTGATGTTTATAATATGATTTACTACTTCGCATCAAAGGATAGCTCCCGACAACGCACTCATAATTACTCCCACTACCTGGATCATTTCGGACACGCATTTCTTCCACGTCAATGTTGGAAGATACTGTAATCGCCCCGAAAACTGGCAAGAATTAATTATCAAAAACTGGAATGACAGTATTTCCCCAGAGGACACTGTCCTACACTTGGGTGATTTTTCATTTGGAAAGAAAAGCAATTTTGATGTTCTAACCGAATTGTTGAATGGAAAAATGATATTGATCCACGGTAATCACGACCGACTGAGCAGAACCAAGTATGAATCCTGCGGTGTGAATATTTGTAATACTCCACTTCAATTTGTGTTTAGTGACCGCACAAAGGTTTTCTTTTCTCATCGTCCGATTGTTCCTCTTGAAGATGGTTGGATAAACCTTCACGGTCATATTCATAATTGTCCACCCCCTCCTGAAGGCTCTACTCTCGGACCCAACCATATTAACATGAGCGTCGAAGTTCGGGATTATCGACCCTGGCGGTTGAGTGAGATTATTGACCTGACACAATAACCTCCTACCGGGAACGAAGTTTCACCCCGTTACACTGTTCCCCCTTAAGACTCTAGAGGATCGAAGTGCGAAGAACAATGTGCCACACCGTTCTCCCAAGTTTGGATATTTTTTCTTGCGCAAAAAAAGCGGACGATTTGTTTGAGCCAAAAATAAAAGCTAATAAGCGCTTGTCGAATGGTAATTTTGACCACAAACGAGCTCAGGTGGCCAATTATTAAACACACTTACAAGGCTATTGGCTGGACGTTTTATTCCACAGGATATTTTCTACCTCCCCATCAAAAAGAATGCTGCAAAAAGCGTCTTGGTCGATCAACGTCAGCAGCAGGGTCTGCGTCAACGTCTGCGGGATGTCAACATCACGTCTGCGGCACGTCAGCAAGGACGCAGACGATGTTTTTGGGATTTTCAGAAAGATTAATTTTTCCAGTATCGAGATTTAGTCCTAAATTGGATATGATTGTAGAATTATCTAGTAACTGGACAAAATGGTAGTTTTTATTAATCTTGCCTTTCAAGGAAAACAATCCCATGAAACAAACCACAACAGCCAGGATTACCAAATCTGACTTCCTTCTCTATTGCGAAGCTCCCCGTCACCTTTGGGCGAAAAAGCATGGGCAAATTGAGACAAGTATTTCTGATTTCGACCAACATCTTGCAGAAGAAGGAAACAGAGTTGAGGCATTAGCTCAGGAGTTTCTTGCATCCGTCCTTCTCCCCCAGTACCCCGGCGACCAGTTGTTGTGGCAACAGACTTATTCAGACGACTCATTTGATTCACGCTTGGATGGGTTGGTATTCAAACCCAATTCGAACAGTTATGACCTGTATGAGATCAAGAGCAGCACCGGAGTGGATAAGGATATCGTGTACGATGTCACCTTTCAGGCAGTCATCCTGGCAAAACATATCCCTGTTGCCCATTATTACGTGCTGCACCTGAATAAAGAGTACATTCGGTCAGGCAAACTGGACCTGGCTGCCCTCTTCATCGCCGAAGATATCAGTGACAAAGTAAAAGCATTAATACCAGAAGTGGAACTTCTTCGAGGAGAAGCACTCCGAGTGGCTCAGCTTTCTGACCCAAACCAAGCGGAGCACTGTCTCTCACCAAAAGAATGTCCGTGTCCTGCTCTATGTCATCCTGAACTGCCTGATTTTTCGATCTACGATGTTCCACGCTTGACGAGGATCAAGAAGCTACAGTTATTGGAACGTGGAATTATGGCAGCAAAGGATATACCGACCTCCTTTGATTTGAACCCGAAACAACACCTAGTCGTTGACCGTGCCAGAACAGACAAGGAGCATATTGACTCCAAGGCAATTATCGCCGAGCTTGAAAAAATAGCATTTCCACTCTATTTCCTGGATTACGAAACTTGTATCTGTGCCATCCCTCACTATGACGGATATCACCCTCAACAGCAGATTGTCTTCCAATACTCACTGCATAAACTGGAAGAACCAGGAGATGAACCAATCCATTACGAACATATTTCCCTGGTTGAAGGTGATCCAGCCCTCCCTCTTCTAGAGAGGCTCGAAGAAGATATTGGAGATTCTGGTACCGTGATCGTGTGGAATAAATCCTTTGAGATGACCATGAACAAGGAAATGGCAAAACTGCATCCGGAGTATGCCGAGTTCCTTGAGCAGTTAAATCAAAGAATCTATGATCTCGGTGACATCGTCAACCTTGGTTACTACCTGCATCCCGGTTTCAAAGGCAGTTGGTCGATCAAGCATGTGCTCCCTGTAATGGTTCCTGATCTCTCCTATAAAGGCATGGCAATTGGAAAAGGGGATCAAGCGAGCATGGCATGGTGGAACATGATCTTTAGTCAAGTGGATCAACTGGAAAAGGAACAGCTCACTGAAGCACTGTTGCGCTACTGTGAACTGGATACACTGGCTATGGTGGAAATCTATAGAAAGCTTGTTGACATTATTAAGTGACCGGTTCGATTTCTTGAAAAGGAAGAACATGAAAATATTGATTCGAAATGGAAATAAAGAAAAATGGCAACTTGTTCAGTCGGCTGGATATGGAGCAGAAAGCGAACTACAACGCTTATTAGCTGAACAACCCTCTTTAATCTCCCTTAATGAAGTAAGGGAAGGATGTGGACCGTTGGTCGTAGCTATAAGAGAGTTTCCTTTAGAAATTGGATACATTGATTTGGTAGGTTTCACTTCTGAAGGTGATATTGCACTTATTGAGTGTAAACTGGCAACGAATGAAGAAATTAAACGCAAAGTAATCGGACAGGTCTTGGAATATGGTGCTAATTTGTGGGAAATGAGTTACGAAGCACTTGATGAACGTGTCTTCCAAAGGACAAATAAAAGTCTGGCTGATCTAGTCCATGAAGCTAATGCCGATCCCTTATGGGATGAAGAGAAATTTCGTACAAATGTCGTTGGTTCTTTGCAAAGTGGTAATTTCATTTTAATGATTGTCGTCGATGAAATCCGTGAAGAATTAAGCAGAATTGTAAGATTCGTTAATGATGCGGGAAAAACCTCTTTTTCATTTGCTGCGCTTGAAATGCGTCGTTTTCAGCATGGCGATTCGGAGATGTTGGTTCCTCACGTTTTTGGGTCAATAAAAAATCCTAAAAATACACAAAACATCTCCAAAAAGAAATGGGATGAAATAGCTTTTTTCGAAACTCTGGAGCAGCAACACCCAGAGAGTGTCCAGAAAATAAGAAGGATCCTTCAATGGATGAAAGAAAATAAATCAATTAATCGAATATGGTGGGGAGAAGGCGGAAAAACTGGATCATTTGTACCAGTCGTTGCTCACAATAGCAAAGATCATCAATTATTTGCAGTTTACACCACTGGGACATTGGAAGTTTATTTTTATTGGTTCCAATTTAAACCCCCATTCGATTCGGAAGTTAAAAGAATCGAGTTACTTGAAAAACTAAATAGCATTAATGGGATTAATATCCCAACAGATGCAATAGCCAAACGACCAAGTTTCAGCCTGAGTAATATTCAAGATTCTAATGATTTTGAAAAATTGTTACAGGTGTTTGACTGGGTCATTCATGAAATTAAGGCGTCGTAAAACATCCTTACGTAGAAGATTGTTACAATCGCATTGTTGAATATAAACTATCTACTATACTTTGTTTATTTTAGACTCAATAATTCTGAATTCTGCAACATTTCATAAATACTAATCGACTTGCTTGTATTTTTTTTCGGTCATCTTTCAAATTCGCGAATTATATACGCTTAACGCGAATTTGGAGGTATATTGAAATCAAGGGGGGACTGAACAACTAAGAGAACATAGCAATGTCCTCTCAAGTATTGACTAATTAATTCACGACCATTAGAAGAATACACTTTTTCTAAATTTCCCTGCTATACTATTAATGATTTCGTAACCCGTCATTTTTAAGCCAAAACTGACCCGTTACGAAAGTAAAGTGGAGCTGAGATGAAAAATTATAATGACACCCACAATATCAATGACTTCTATCGAAAATTTGCAAACAACAAGTCAGTCACAAAAAATGACTTAAAAGAATACTTTGCTGCCGAGAATCCAGATTTGACAATCCAGGGCTTTCGCAGGATTCTCTACGGATTGGAAAAACAAGGGGTAATTTATGCTTCCGGAAGTGCCGTTTACTCGATCCAGCCAGCTTCCTCTCTCCCTTTGAAGCCAAAGAAAAAATTCACACCGATTCCTTCACTCACTGCCAAAAAAATTATTGAAGCGTTCAAAGACCAGTTTCCGTACTCGAATTGTATCTACTGGGAAACCAGGATACTCCACAACCTGATGACACATCAACCCCGAACAAATATGATCATCCTTGAAACCGATAAAGACTCAGAGAGTGCTGTGTTTAACCACTATATTAGTCTTGGTATCAGACCAACATTCCTTGATCCAGATTCCACGACAATAGATAGATATGTCGGGGTTCAAGATGAATCCATTATTGTGTCAAAGTTAATATCCCAGTCCCCCAAAAAGCAGAAAGGGAGCCTCCTAAGCTATGCTAAACTCGAAAAAATCCTTGTGGATATTTTGGTGGATGAGAAAAAGTATTATGTATACCAGGGGCGAGAATTGAGTTCCATTTTTGAGAACGCATTCGATACTTTTATCATAAATCAGGATTCAATGCTGCGTTACGCAGGCAGACGAACTGCACAAGATGAACTAAAATGGTTCATCCTGAACAAGACCAATCTGAAATTAAGAGTTTACTCGGAGAATTCCTTATGATTTCACCTCGAACCCGCACCAAGGAATGGATTGAGAACCTTGAGGGTAAATACGACTCTGGCCTCGCCGAGCGAATGATTATGGCTTTCATACTGGTAGAAGATCTACAGCAAAGCGGATTACCATTTATATTTAAAGGAGGAACATCCCTATCCTTGATAACAGGCTCCTTGAAGCGTTTTTCAATCGATATTGATATTATCGTCCCACCCGGGCTTGACCCGATTCCATTTTTCCAGAAGGTTATCACACGGGGAAATTTCATTAGGGTGGAAGAGGACAAACGTGCGAATAAAATGCCACTAAGCCACTTTAAATTTTTCTTTATCGATATTAATGGTGATGAAAAGTACACCTTGTTGGATCTTCTGTTCGAAAAAGTCCTCTACTCGCAAGTTAACAGCCTCGAACTTAAATCTCAAATATTGGATCGTGATGGGCCACCCATTTTTATCAGCTGTCCTAGTCCAGAGTGTCTACTAGGAGATAAACTGACAGCGTTTGCGCCACACACCACAGGAGTTCAATATAACTGCGACAAAGCCCTTGAAATGGCAAAACAGCTTTTTGATATTGGCACATTATTTGACTTTTTAGTAAAACCCGAGTTATTCTATGAAACCTATGAAAGAATTGCTGCCATGGAACTGGAATTTAGAAAATTGGCTTCGATTACAACTAAGGATGTCCTTCAAGACACTCTAAATACGGCTTTAATGTTAGGAATGCGTGGTTATAAATATGATCAAAGTGAATATGACGAATTAGACAAAGGCATACGGAGTCTACGCAACCATATCTATGAAGGGACTTTTACACCAGAAGATGCAATTGTAGCAGGCTCAAAAGTCGCTTATCTTTCGGCACTTACTCTCATCCATTCACCCAAAATTTTCCGATTTGATAGAAAAGCAGATATATCCTCCTTACATATAAACGCCCGAGATGATTTGCAGCGCTTGGAGAAGTTGAAGAAATCATCAATTGAATCTTTTTATTATTATTTCCAGACACTTGAATTGCTCAGTAAAATTTAACGATAATTTACTAAGTAATTTGATATTCACTCCAATAGGCATGGATCAATTCACTATACTGATTGAAGTTAGCTACATCTTCTAATTGATAATAACTATCCCGACGACATGGATGATGCATTTCAATCCAAATCGCATTATGATCGTTCAGTTTGATAGGATGTGCTTTTTTTAGTATCGAAAAATTTGTAAAGAGATCCCAATCAGTTTTCTCTTTAAACTCATGCATAAACCAAAATTTCTTAATATCACCTTGGGTAATTACTACATCTGGATCCAAAATTGAAATTTCTTGAGGGAGGAAATTGCTGCAATTTCTAAATAACTCTTCACTTGATAATTCATTACCTGGTTTGTCACGACATTTTGCACAATTTGTGTGAGCAAAATAATGACGGATATCGTTAATATTTCGTGTCTTGATGAATCTTCCTAACAATTTAAATAAACAATCATATGTTTTTCGCCAGTGACTCGAAGGTTTCCAATCATAATAACTTTCTCTAGAAGATATCTCTTCATGATTTCTCACTTCTTCAATGGTTCGATGCTCTGCAACATCATAAAAGTCAGTTTGTTTAGGGTCGAGCGATAAGACAAGAATTCTAGGAATTTTATGAGTTTCATATCCTGTACTGATAAATGCTTCTTTCGCAGTGATAAATGGTCTTTTCTTGCTGCCATCTCTGTTTCTGCTGCACATTGTGAAATACTCACAAACTTTACAATTCCCAGAAAAACTTAATGCCGAAATTCCCTTTTCAACGTAAAATTTTTTTAATTCGGTGATCATGCTTTTCCCTGGATCGATATGTTTATGGAAAGAAGCAATTTAGTGAATACCGCTGAATCAGTTAGATTTCGACTTCTATCTTGTGACTCCGCAATACCAAGAGAGCTCACTTCCCATCTAAGAATTTCATAATCACTAATAAAAAAAGCCCAATGTTCAACCTAATTATACGTGATAGAGTAACCATATAACGGTCGCCTTTCCTTGCTTCACTGGCTGGTTAATTAAGGTGCAATTAAGGTGCAAATGAGGTACCAAACAGTGGATTAAATTGACTTGGGAGACATTTTCACCCCCATATGTGGGATTAAGTAGACGATATATCCCCATATATACGGTATAGAACTTATGTTCTAGCTCTTCGAATCAGTAGGTTGCGCGTTCGAGCCGCGCCGCTGAACCTAATTGTAATTTTATCGAGGAGGGAATTATGGATAAAAATGAAGACCGGCTTGATTATGTTATAGAATATGAAAAAATTACAGAAAAATTCGTTTCTGCAATTAATGGTCAAAACCAATCAGTTACTATTGCCCAAAGTCCGTTTTACATGGATATTCTTGATAACTTGGAAATTCCGGTGAAATCGCACACACATTCCGGACTTATTCGCACAGTGAAGC
>CAYXWV010000087.1:0-7491 GCA_964468875.1 uncultured Anaerolinea sp.
TCCTGTTCTTGATCACTGAGGATCTTTTCAAGATCGAGCATGATGATCAGGCGGCTGTCCACTTTGGCAACACCGGTAATAAACGCCTGGTTGACAGAACTCACCATGGGGGGCGGGGGTTCGATCACAGAGTCGTCGATGGTCAAAACTTCTGACACGCCCGAAACCACCATGCCAACCTTTAGTTCTCCAACTTGGGCAACTACAATGCGGGTTTCATTGGTGGTTGCCTCTTCGGGCATTTCAAAACGGCGCTGCAAATTGATTACCGAAAGTACACTGCCGCGAAGGTTGGTGATACCTTCCATGTAAGAGGGGGCTTTGGGCACCCTGGTGATTTCCTGAAGTTTGACGATGCCCTCAACTGCCGAGATGTCAATCCCGAAAAATTCGTTTCCCAGTTCAAAAATGACAATCTGTTTTTCCATTTTTTATCCTTTAATTTTGCCTTAGGATTAAACCGATTTAACCTTGAATTGTTCAACGATATTTTTCAACACTTGCGCCATTTCGGATAAATGCCCTGCAGCGGCAGTGACTTCTTCAACCTGAGCGCTCATCTCTTCTGCGCTGGCGCTAACCTCTTCCACAGCGGCGCTGTTTTCTTCGCTTACGCTGGCAATGTTCTCGATTGCCTGAGAGACCTCTCCGGAATTGGCTGCCATCTCTTCAGTAGAAGCTGTGTTTTCTTCAACAACTGCCGATACGGAATCCACGGCGGTAACTAATTCTTCAGAAGCGGCTTTCATCCGTTCACTTGCATCGGCGGCAAGTTGTGCCTGGCTGTTAACAGCTTCGGCCGCTGTAAGAATCTCAGACAGTGCAACCCCGGCGGCATTCGCGTTTTCGACACCGTTTTCAACTTCCTTGGAACCTTCCTCCATGGCAACAACGGCTTCATCCACCGTTGAAAGGATGCCTGAGATCAAACCGCCAATCTCTTTGGTTGCCAGCGTGGATCGTTCTGCCAGTTTGCGAACCTCATCGGCCACTACGGCAAAACCTTTCCCGTGCTCACCAGCGCGGGCAGCTTCAATGGCGGCGTTCAATGCCAACAGGTTCGTTTGAGAAGCTATATCCTCGATTGTCTCAACAATCGCGCCAATTTCCTGTGAACGGCGGCCCATCTCTTGCACTTTTTCACCAGACAAACCCACTTTTGTCTTGATGCTTTGCATGCCGTTTAGCGTTTTTTCAACCGTTTCGGACCCCTTGCGGGCGGCTTCGGCTGCCACAGCAGAATCTCTGGTTACTGCTTCGGCATTGCCGGTAACTTGTTGAATCGCCTGGTTCATTTGCTCCGTAATTTCTGAGGCTCTTGACACTGCCAGGCTTTGTTCCTGGGCGCCTTTGGCAACCCCGTCGATGGCATTGGTCATCTCCTCAACCGCTGAAGCAGTCTTGGTAACCGCGTCTGCCTGATCGGTGGTACCCTTCGCCACCTGCTGGATGGTCATGGCAATCTGGCTGGTCGCCTGGCCCGCCTGATTCGCTGCGTTGGAAAGCTCCGCTGCAGCGTTTTCAAGGTTGACCGCGTTTTGGGCAACGTTGCCAACGGTTTCATTTAGCTTCTGAATCATCATGGCAAAGGCATTGCCAAGTTCATCCGCTTCAGAAAGCGGGGTGACATTTCCTGTCAGGTCCCCACCGGCAATCTGCCGTGCGGCAGCAGACATTTCCTTTTGATACCCAATGATGCGCTGGAAGGAATTGGCTAAAACCGCAATTTCATCTTTGCCCTTTACCTCCACCTGCTGCTGAAGATTGCCAACCGCCAATTGATCAGCGATGTCTGACATTTTTCGAATTGAGCGAACGATGGATCGGGTGGTAAAGATCACAATTAAGACAATTGCGATTAACACGATCACACTCAAAATTATGGAGTCTAACAATAATCGTTTTACCGGGGCGGTCAATTCATTGAGACTCTGCTCGATCACCAACCCCCAACGGAGGGAGGGAATCCAGACATATGAACCCATTACTTTATCGCCGGCGTAATTAACATATTCGGCGGTACCACTGTTCCCGGCTGCGATTTGCTGGCTCGCATGAGTGTCCATTTTATAATTCAAAATGGCTGTTTCTTCCACCAACCCCTGGTTAATCAGATATTCTTCATACTTGGGTTGGGTGATCATGGTGCCGTCTTGCTTGATTAAATAGGCTTCTCCGGTTGTACCCAATTGGAGTTTTGATAATTGTTCGTAAATCGCACCGACAGGGATGTTTCCCATCATCACCCCGATCGGTTTTCCGTTTTGAATCACTGGAGCGGCATTGACAATGATCACATTCCCGGTACCGCGAGAAACCACGGCGTCGGAAACAAATTCAGCGCCGCTGATCGCCTCCATAAAATACTGGCGGTCATGAACATCAATGGTCATATTGTCAGTGTTGAGATTGGTAATGCCGTCTTTGTTGACCAAGGCAAATGATTCTGCGCCACCCCAAAGTGATAAATAATTCTTTAAGATTTGAGGGGCTTTCTCACTATCAAAACCCTGTATTGCGTCGAGTGTGGTGAGCGTTTTCACATTCATCATGCGCTCTTTTGCCCATTCGGTGATGTAGTTGGTCTCATCCGCGGCAATCTGGGTAAGCCTTTGATTAATTTCGCTTTTTGAATTCTTATACGTCTGAACGAGAGAATAGATTTGCAAAGAAACAATGGGGATAAAGGTGATCAAAAGAATGATCAGCAAAAGTCGGGCTTGCATTGAGTGCCTAAAGCTAATAGAACCGGATAGTCGTTCTTTTTGTTCCATATACCATCTCCTTAAGATCTTACCGATATTATTAGTGAGTTTACGACTTCGCTCTTTATAACGCGAGATATGTGTTTTTTCCATAAAGTTCAAATTAATTCACAATAAAAGCGGTTTCCTAAGGTAGGTACAATTCAGTTTTTTCCCTTCGGGTATACTTGAGATTGGTTTTATTTACTAAGAGGCGCAATGCTCATCCATTCAGCATCTCAATTGGTTACTCTGGCAGGCAGACCGCAACGCGGTCACGAACTCGGACGTTTGGAAATTATCCCGAACGGAGCCGTGTTGATCCGCGATGGGATGATCCAAGAGACAGGGCATACACTGGAGCTGCTCAATAAGTATCCACTTGAAGAACGCCTGGATGCCAACGAGAAGGTTGTGCTGCCCGGTTTTGTTGACCCGCACACTCACCTGGTCTGGGCTGGAGACCGCGCCGCAGAATTTGAGATGCGTCTGGAAGGCAAAAGTTACATGCAGATCATGGCGGCCGGTGGGGGCATCGCTTCCACCGTCAATGCCACTCGGGAATTATCCATAAACCATTTGCTGGATCAAACCCGTCAGCGTACCAACACCATGTTTGCCCACGGCACCACCACCGCTGAAGCCAAAACCGGCTACGGGTTGGAACTACCCACCGAGTTAAAACAAATGGAAGTGCTGCTCGGCTTGAACCAGGAAGGACCCCTTGAGATCGCGCCTACTTTCATGCCTGCCCATGCGATCCCTTCCGAATACGCCGGCAAAGCGGATGACTACGTGCGCCTGGTTTGCGCACAAATGCTTCTCGCAATGAAAGAGTGGTGGTTGACCAAGACCAAAAATCAACCGCTGCCCTTTGTGGACGTGTTTTGTGAAAATAACGCCTTCACCCTTGACCAGACCCGCCAGATCATGACTGCTGCCAAAGCTCTGGGTTTTCCACTCAAGGCGCACGTGGATGAATTCGAAAACCTGGGGGGCGCCAGCATGGCGTGTGAAATGGGCGCCGTTTCGGTGGAACACGTGGTCAAAACCTCTGCCGCTGAAATTGAGTCGCTCGGAAAATCAGAAACAGCCGTGGTTTCGCTGCCCTGCACCCCGTTTGGCCTGGCGGAACCGCAATATTCACCGGCAAAAGCCTTTTTGAATGCCAATGCCATCCTGACGCTCGCCACCGACCTCAACCCGGGTACAGCCTGGTGCGAGAATATGCAGTTTGTCATCGCGCTAGCTTGCCGCTGCATGAAACTAACCCCCGCACAGGCGCTGGCAGCCGCTACCATCAACGCGGCTTACGCTATTCGCAGGCACGATCAAATTGGATCGCTCGAACCTGGCAAACAGGCTGATATTTTGATTTTGGATGTGGATGATTATCGCCATCTGGCGTATCGCTTTGGCGGCAACCTGGTCAAAACAGTGATCAAAAAAGGGGTGGTTTATCCCATCCACTAATTATTTCAAGAAGTAATTCATCGGGAGCCGCATGCTTACACTAGAAAGAGCCCGCACCTGGTATCAGAACGTGGATACCGTGCACGATTTTTCTCACATTGAACGGGTGTATAAAATGTCTGAGCGCCTGGCGCTTGCCGAAGGCGCGGATTTGGAGATTGTGCATGCCGCAGCCCTGCTTCACGACGCGGATGGCACGACCCCCGGCAGTGATTCACGCAGGGAACATCACCTGCGTTCCGCTGAATTTGCCGGCCGAATACTCGCTGAAGAGGGTTGGCAGGAAGACCGCATTCAAGCTGTTCAGCACTGCATCCGCGCTCACCGCTTCAGGGGAGATGTCGAACCGCCAGCCACCCTTGAAGCCAAATGCATTTACGATGCCGACAAACTGGACGTGTTGGGCGCCATCGGCGCGGTGCGGGTGACGGTCTACGCTGCTCTGGCTGGCGCTCCCGTTTATGCAAAACCATCGCAGCAGTTCATCGAAACCGGAAAAGAAATGGAAGGCGAACTGCACAGCGCCTATCATGAACACCTTTTTAAACTCAAAAAGATCGAAAAGAAGCTTTTTACCGAAACCGCCCGCCAGATTGCCCGCCAACGAAGCCAATATCTGGACGGCTTTTTCGATCAACTCATTGCAGAGATCAACGGAGAACGATAAAAATGGAACCTACTCTTGAACAAGTAATCTCCTGGGCAAAGGCTGCCGGCAAGATCGCCCGGGATGGTTTTTACCGCAAACACAACATCGCCCAAAAGAGCGCCACGGATGTGGTCACTGAAGTGGATCACGCCTGCGAAAAACTGATTATGGATTCGATTCGTGAGAACTTCGCAGATCATGCCATCATCACTGAAGAGACCGGCCGGGTAGCAGGGGATGCCAGCCGCTGCTGGCACATTGATCCACTGGACGGCACAATTAATTACAGCCACCAGGTGCCGATTTATGCCATTTCAATTGCCTATCAACTGAACGGCGATCTTCAGTTGGGGGTGGTTTATGACCCCTCGCGAGATGAATGCTTTACTGCCGAGAAAGGCAAGGGGGCCTGGTTAAATGACGCACCGATCCACGTAACGGATTGCCGTGAAATTCAAAACAGCCTGTTGGTCACCGGGCTGCCGCACGAAGAAGCTGACCAAAATAAGCTTCAAAGACGCATGCGGATTTTCGGAGAACTGACTAACATCAGCCAGGGCGTGCGCCGGTTGGGATCCGCCGCAGTAGATATCTGCTACGTGGCTTGCGGCCGAATGGATGGATATTGGGAAGAAAGAATTAACAGTTGGGACATTGCCGCTGGTTCGCTGATCTGCAAGGAAGCCGGGGCAGCCGTCACCAGCCTGGATGGTGACCTTGATTACTTTAACCCGCCCTATGGGCTGGTCGCTTCCGCGCCTGGGATTCATAAGGAATTGCTGAACTATATCAATAGTTTTTGACAGGTTATAATTTTGATAATAAATTCTGCTTTTATCCATTACCCAAGAGGAATCTCATGAGCAAATCTGATGCTGTTACCCAAAAACGCTGGAGTTTAACCGACCTCTATCCTTCCATGAAGGAATTTGACAAAGATTTTAAAGCCATTGATAAATTAACCGATGACTTTGAAAAGATCCGCCCCGTATTAAAAGAAGAGATCAGCGACGCTGATTTCATGAGTGTCATCAAAAAACTCGAAGACATATCCCGCCTGGCACACCGCATGGGCAGTTATGCCGGTTTGTGGTTCACCGAAGACACCCAGAACCAGGCTGCCCAGGGATTGGTGGCAAAAACCGAACAACAGGGTTCTGAAATCAGTAATCGTGTGCTCTTCTTTACCTTGTGGTGGAAAGACCTGTCTGATGCAGCTGCGGACCGCTTGATGAAAACCGCTGGCGATTACCGTTACTGGCTCGAAGAAATTCGCCATTTTAAGCCTCACACCCTCAGTGAAGCCGAAGAAAAGATCATCAATACTAAAAACGTGACCGGCGTCAACGCCCTTAACAACCTCTATGATTCAATGACCAACCGCTACGTGTTTAAAGTCGAAGTGGAGGGCGAAGTCAGAGAAATGACACGCGGTGAATTGATGAGCCTGGTGCGCAGCACCGACCCAGATCTGCGCGCCCGTGCCTACCAGGAACTCTACCGCGTTTACGGCGAGGATGGTGATATTCTCGGCCAGATGTACCAGATCCTTGTGCGCGACTGGAAAAATGAAGAAGTGACCCTGCGCCATCACAAAACTCCCATTTCAGCCCGCAACCTCGCGAACGACCTGCCCGATGAGGTTATTGATCTACTGCTTATGGTTGCCGAAAAGAATGCCGTTGTCTTCCAGCGTTTCTTTAAATTGAAAGCCAAATTGTTGGGCATGAAAAAACTGCGCCGTTACGATATTTACGCCCCCGTTGCCAAGGCGGATAAATCCTACCCATATGACAAAGCCTACGCCAGGGTGCTTGAATCCTTCAAGGAGTTTGATCCACGATTTGCCGAACTGGCTGAACGTGTGTTCAAGGAAGATCACCTGGACGCTGAAGTGCGCAAGGGCAAACGCAGCGGCGCTTTCTGCGCCACCGTAACGCCTGAAATGACCCCCTGGGTGCTGTTGAACTATCAAGGCAAGACCGATGATGTGGCCACCATGGCGCATGAACTGGGCCACGCCATCCATTCCATGCTGGCAGATAAACACAGTCTTTTCACCCAGCACGCCTGCCTGCCCCTGGCTGAAACCGCCTCCACTTTTGGCGAGATGATGCTGGTGGACCGGCTGCTGGCGGAAGAAACTGATGAATCCGTCAAACGCGACCTGCTCTTCAAACAGATGGATGATTCTTATGCCACCATTCTGCGCCAGGCATATTTTGCCCTGTTCGAAAAACAGGCTCACCAAATGATCGCCGACGGCGCTTCGGTGGATGAACTTTCAGAAGCCTATATGAAGAACCTGAAAGATCAGTTTGGCAGCGCCGTCGAAGTTTCTGACGAATTTAAATGGGAATGGGTCTCCATCCCGCACATCTATAACACTCCCTTTTATGTGTATGCCTATGCCTTCGGGCAATTATTGGTTCTCTCGCTCTACAAGCAATACAAAGCCGAAGGGGAGAGCTTCAAGCCCAAATACATCAAGCTGTTGTCAGCGGGCGGCTCAGAAGCACCCATGCAGCTCCTCGCCGAAGCCGGCGTGGACGTAACCAAAGATAGCTTCTGGCAGGGCGGCTTCGACGTGTTGAAAGATTTGGTCAAGCAACTCGAAGAGATCAC
>CAYXWV010000088.1:0-6840 GCA_964468875.1 uncultured Anaerolinea sp.
CAAGACAGTAAATATTGAATTATAAGATCTAAGATAATAGTGTAGATTTCGGAATTATGTAATAAAATCAGAGATAAGAAATTAGTTTTGTAGTATCTTGAAAAAATTGTTTATCAATTCTGGGAGGACGTTCATGGAACAAGCAAATATTCTTGTAATAGAAGACGATGACATCGTTTCCCGGACAATTGAAAGATGCTTAAGAAGAGAAAACTATAAAGTTTCCTTAGCCAATTCTGGTGTTGAAGGACTTCAAGTCGCCCACAAAAGGGTTCCTGATTTAGTTATTCTCGACGTGATTATGCCAGGTATGGATGGATATACTGTTTGTAAAGAAATGCGGGCTGATCCAATTCTCGAAAATGTTCCCATTCTTTTCTTAACTGCTAAAACAAAAGACGAAGATAAGATTACCGGTTTTAATGCCGGCGCTGATGATTATCTTGGAAAACCTTTTAATTTAGATGAACTAATTTTAAGGGTAAAAGCGATTATAAGAAGAACTTCTTCACCAAAAAAAGAAACAGATGTTGAGCAAAATAATAAGGGGTTTTCAATTAGCAACCTGTTTCCGAAAAATAGAAATACCAACAAAGAATCAAAAGTTGAGTCTAAACCCTCTATGCCATCTCATTGTATTGAGATTCAAGACTATGTATTAGACACGAAGACATACGAATTATCTATTCCTGGTCATGGCAAAATAAGATTAACCCCCATACAATATGATCTTCTCTATCATCTAATGAGTCATCCAGGAGAAATTTTTTCGCCAAATCGCCTTCTTGATGAGGTTTGGGATTATCCATCTGACACAGGTAGTCCGGATTTGGTAAGGGTGCATATCAAAAATCTTCGAGAACGAGTTGAGATTGACCCACATTTACCAAATTTTATTGAAACGGTTCCTGGATACGGGTACACCATTCGATCTGATCGATCGTAATAGAATTGTCGATTATTTACAGTGCAAAAAGTTGCCAACCAGAAAGAAATCATAACAGATAGATTTGAGGCGATTTCAAATCTTGATGTAATTATCAGCGATGCTGAGTCACTTCATAGTGTGGTGAGGATGGGGCTGACAGGTATTCTGGACTTGCTTGGGTGTTCCAGTGGTGGTCTGTTTATTCCAAAGAATTACAAGAAGAGAGAACCGATTTGGTTTGCGATTGATCCGGTTGACAAATGGGTTGATGAATCGCGTAATATTTCTGCTCTTTTACGATTTGAAATCACGAATTTTATTGAAGGAAAGTCAAGACAAAATACTGTATATAAAACTAAAACGTTCCAACTTTTTCCTTTTTATTGGAAACAAGAAATACAAACAATACTGGTATTGGATGCAAATTATGAAACAAGTCATGATGACGAAATAATCATTAGATTACTTGGAAATATCATTTCTCGTGAAGTTTATTTTTATCAAACTAAGAGCACAACCATAAGTAGTGAACAATATCTCACAACTTTGAGGATAATTTCAGCCACTCAAAGTTCAGAATTAAATCTAAATGATGTTCAATTGTGGATATTAAAAGGAATTAAAGATACTTTTAAAGGAGAAATGGCTGGTCTTGTGTTGGTTGATCAGGATAATCCGGAAATTGCACAAAAAAAAATGGTCCATTTAGGATCTGAATGGTTGATCAATGATACGATTCGATTTGAAAAGGGAATTATAAAAAATTGTGTTAACAAGGGTATTTTTTATCAAGTTGTTGATGTATTAAATGATCCCTTGTTTGACTATGAAACTGATTCCTGCAGAGATATCACCAAAAGATCAATGATTTGTTCTCCAATCATCGTAAATTCCAGAACGATTGGCGCAATAACAATATATAATTCCCCCCATACTCCTTTAGATTCTTTTGATCAAGGACTTTTGGTTTCGTTAACTACGTCTTTAGCTAATTCAATTTATAACAACCAATTAATTCAGCAATTAAAGATTGCTAACGCCGATCTGGAAGCTAGCGGATGGGAATTACTTAATTCCAGAAATACCTTACGAGCACTGTTTGATAGTATTCCTGCATCTTTATATATTATTGACAGGAATTACTCCCTTGTCGCAATTAACAGGAGCAGAGCAACTAGAGTTGGTTCAGCTCCAAACCAGTTAGTCGGAAAAAGGTGCTATGAAGCCTTGTTTCATCTAAACGATCCTTGCCCAGGGTGTGAAGTTGGTAAAACTTTTTTTGATGGAATGATTACAACGAGAACTAATCGGTTTTGGAGCGATAACGATACCGCAACGGAATGGGAGATTAGTTCATATCCTATCCTTGATAATAATGATTTTGTTATTCAATCCATCTTATTTGAGCAGGATGTGACTGAAAAACGACAACTAGAAACAGAACTAGTTCAAAGTGAAAAACTGGCTGCGGTGGGGCAACTGGCAGCCGGGGTTGCGCATGAAATTAACAATCCCTTGGCGGCAGTAATTGCAAATGCACAAATCTTGTTACGTGAGCTACCACCTAATGAAGAAGATTGGGTAGAGTCGGTGAAAATCATCGAAACTGCCGGGCAAAGAGCAGGCAAGGTAGTAAAAAACCTGCTAGGACTTGCCCGTAAGGAATTATATGAGTTTGCGCCGATTGACCTTAATGAGTCGATCCAGAATACTTTAAATCTTTTATCTCACGAACTTTTAGTGCATCCAATAAAAGTATTATTTGACCCTGGAGATAATTTTCCACAATTGATTGCTAGCAGAGAAAACCTGCAAAGTGTTTGGATCAATATTGTAATGAATGCCATTGAAGCCCTTGGTGACAATGAAGGACAGATCGACATTATTACAAGACATGTAAACGGGGAGTTTATTATCACCATTAAGGATAATGGACCGGGAATTCCTGAGAATCAGGTGGGAAAAATCTTTGAGCCTTTTTTTACAACAAAAAGTCCTGTCAAAGGGACAGGGCTTGGGTTATCAGTTGTTCATCGTATTATTAAATCTCATGGAGGAAGAATCATGGTTGAAAGTCATTTGGGAAGGGGAACCCAATTTACAATCATACTTCCTGAAAACAAATAAGGCTTAATCAGAAGCGCTCCGTGCCAATCGAAAACCGAGTGATGTTGAAACAAAATCTGGCAGAACGCTTTCTCGCGCAGAACAGCGAGCCAATTTTTGTGTGTAATACCAGGCTCCTCCTCGGACAATACATTTCCGATTATTATCTTCTGGTGAAACCTCTATTTTGAAAGGGTACGGTAACAAAAAAGAGCTGGTCCATTCATAGACGTTTCCAACCATATCCATCACGCCATACGGGCTGTCTCCACTAGGTGAATAAGTTCCGCATGGAGTGGTTGATTTTTTAGCACTTTCAAGTGTATTACATCGCCATGGATCAAAAGCATCGCCCCAAGGATAAATTCTTCCATCTGTGCCACGGGCTGCTTTTTCCCATTCTGCTTCAGAAGGAAGACGGTATTCGGTTTTTAAGGCAGAGGAAATCCATTTGCAGTAAGCCAGAGTGTCGTCTTTTGAAACGCCTGTTACGGGATGAAAAGCCTCTCCTTCGTTGTAGTGAAAACCAGTCCAATTCTTTGGCACACGATGACCAGAGTTATAAATAAATGAAAAATACTCGATATTGGTGATCGGATTGCGCCCTATTTCGAAAGAAGGTAAATTCACTTCATGTTGGGGTTGTTCAACTTGAAATAGATCATGCATTTGCCATTCTTCAGCCCAGTTTTCAGTCTCAACCATAATTGCAATTTGTTCAATGCTGGTTCCCATTTTAAATGGACCGGCTGGGATGAGAACCATATCTGGTATTCGAACAGCGTCAGATCGTTCATCAATTTTGTTTTTTGCTTTTTCGTATGAGTTATCGTTTGCCATTCTTAACCTTTATGGTGTGTTTTTTATCAGTTTAGAAAAAACTGACATTATTTCATAAATATGATCATCAAGATTTTGACTAATTGAATAAACATAGCCATCTTCGATATCCAAATTGGCATCATGAATACTTGATATGTAATCTTTTAAAACCGTTTCCCAATGTAAATGTTCATCAATAATTAAACCATACTTTTTGATGTCACGATAACCTTTTTGATTATTTAAAATCCAGGGAATTCTTGTCGCCATGGATTCAAGTATGTATCTAGAAAAAGCTCCTTTTTTTTCCTGGTTCTCCCAAAAAATCACAAGATTGGTTAATGAAAGAGGAGCCGGCCAATTAGAAGATAATCCTTGAGGCATTTTTGAGAGTCTATTAGATGATAAACATATAGTGGGTAGGTTTTGTGAATCCAATGCCAGCCACTTAACCCGAGGAAATTCACGTTGAATGAAACAAATAACATTATTTAGAAGCTGATCATCAACGGGTTGGTCTCTAAACAACCCAATAACAAACGAATCGTGTTTGTATTTTGCCAAATCTCTTATTTGATCCAGATCAATGAATTCAGGAAAAACAGTGACGGGAGCTGTTACCTGCCATTTGATTTTTTGTTGTGGCGTTGACACCAGAATACAATCAGCAAGGTGTATTCCCCAACGAAAACGTTCAAATTGATTCGTTTTTGATATATTCTTATTATGAAAATTTGTATAAATTTGAGAAATCGATGAAGATTTTTCGAGGCTTTGTTGTAAAAGTGCGGAATTGTTCTCGATACAAAGCGGAATATCTACAACTACTTTTTTGTCGTGAGATTTCCAATAATTTATCGTCGTTAAAAGATCAATTGCCGGCGAGCCCTCGATAAGGATTAGTTGAGCACAATGACATACGTTTTTTGATATTTCATTGTTAGATTCAAAATCACACGAGGAAAGAAGTGAAACATTGTGCAAACCTGTCCTTTTTAATGCGTTGTATATGGATATTCCTCTCCATACGGGGGTAAATCCTGGTGATGATTTTTCATCAAGGTTCACAAATACAATATTCACAATTGGATCCTATTTTGATTGAGCAGATTGTAACAAAGAATCAATCAGGTTAACCCATCGAGAACGAATTATTTCGTTTTCTCGATGCTCAGACTGATTTCTTCCAGTTAATCCTAGTGACGTACGTAGTTCTTGATCTTGAATAAACTGACGCAAGTAGCTATGCCATTCATCCGGATTATCAGTGGTAATTCCTCCCGCCTGCCATTGGATAAAATCAGGCATTGGAGAGGCTATCCATGGAATGCCCTTAATTCCGGCCTGCAGTAATATTTTATCTGTAGTGACGAGATGATACGGTGTTACATTGCGGGGGATTAGTAAAATATCAATTTGTCCAAGAATATAGGGCATATCTTCATCAGGAACATCTGGTAAAAAGACACGTCTGTTTTCTGCAATATTCTCAAACAACTTATACGCAATAGAATCACCGCACACAACCAGGCGGGTTTGCGGGAACTCTCGCATAACACGGATGATAATCCTGCGATATTGTTGAACATCTTCGAAATTTCCTTGAATGCCAATCAAACCAATATTCACAGTACTTCTTTTTGATATAGGTTTTAACCATTGTTCATTTTCTTTTGACCAACCAAATGGCATGATTTCAACTCTATGTCCAGATTCACGAATGTGAGCTGCCATAGATTGACCAGGAACAGTGATTAAATTGGCAAAGATCAATGCTGCGTTATATGACCGAGATTTCTCCAATGTGCCCAAACCAGATGTTATATACTCGGGGTGATTGATGGGCATGTATTCGAAGTCATCATCTAAATCAAGAACTATAGGAATATGTCGAGCTGAATACAATGCAAGTTTTTCCATCATTGCCTGATTAATATGCGGGTTGCTCGCGATGACCAGATCTGGTTGGAAATCGTTATTATTTTGATCGTCATAATTTATCGAGAACAAACATCCTGATTCTTTACTTGCCTGAATAAGGTTTTGAATCCGGGCAGTAATAGAATCTGGATCAGGGACTAGGAATTCAATTTTTTTATTATTGATGGATTTATGTTGATTTGTTTCTACCGCCCCCCCTGATAAATTGGTTTGATTCAGACTTTCACAAACTAGTTGATAGATGCTTTCTTGCAAGGCTTGAAGAAGATTGACAATATCAAATCTCCTATCATTTTTCGCCTGTCTGATATTTAATTCAATTAGGGCGGGAATTAACGAATCAATTTGATCAAGACGTTGTGCGACAATTTCGGCAGGATTTTGAGCGTGAACAATTTCATTCAACATGCTGGCAGCTTTTTGGAGTTCTTCTTCAGTAACTGGGTCATGTCGACCAGTTAACTCCTGCAATAATTTTGTAACAGAAGATGCATCAGTGGGTACTTCCTCGACAGGATGAGAGGTTAATTCAAGAGAAGAAAGTTTTACTCTTCTTTGGATTACTGCATTATCTGGTTCGAGGGATAATGCTTTTTGATATAGCTTTTCTGCCGACAAGAAATCTTCATTGGCCAGGTATAGGTCTCCAAGTAGTAAATATGATTCGACATCTTCAGGGTAATCAAACAGTATTTTTTTATAAACCTTTACTGCTTCTGTGAAGTCATTCTTTTCGAGATATGAAAGACCTATTGATTTAAGTTTGAGCAAATCATCCATTTTAGAACCTGCGTTGATAGTCTCGGAAATTAAAGTATCCATTTTTATCTAAGAAATATATGGAAATAATGGAACTCTCAAGCGTTATCAATACTAAATTTACTCTATAAATAAAAATGTTGTAATAAAAGTTTTCTGAAGCTGACGTAAATACAGGATAAAGTGAATCTAGGTGAATAAAATGGTTATATTGATGAAGTAATGTATTTTCTACAAAACAATGTAATATTTTTACAGTTTGTTTACTGACCTTTTTATCGCCA
>CAYXWV010000089.1:0-6800 GCA_964468875.1 uncultured Anaerolinea sp.
TCGGCTGGTTGGCTGCATTCCATCTGGATCAGGACACCGGGTTGGTTTTTCTTGAGGGCATCAGGGGTTGCCAGGGCCACCATTTTGCCCTGGTACATCATCCCGATGTTGTTGCAATATTCGGCTTCATCCATGTAATGGGTGGTGGCAAGCACGCTCACGCCTTCACCGGCAAGGGAGTAGATGAGGTCCCAGAATTCGCGTCGAGAGACGGGGTCTACACCGGCAGTGGCTTCGTCGAGGAAGAGCATGGCCGGGTGGTGAACGATGGCGCAGGCGAGAGCAAGCCGCTGGCGCCAGGCGCCTGAAAGCGTGCGGGTAAGCTGTTTTTCATGGCCGGTCAGGTCAGCCATTTCGATCAATTCCTTGACCCTTGCGGCGCGTTCTGATTTGGGCACGCCGTAGATAGAAGCGTAAAACAGCACGTTCTCAACTGGGGTCAGGTCATTGTAGAGGGAGAATTTTTGAGACATGTATCCGATGCGGCTTTTCACCTCGTCAGGATGGCGGGTGACGTCATAACCAAGCACGTTAACGCTGCCGGCGCTGGGTTTCATGATGCCGCACAAAATGCGGATCGTGGTGGTCTTGCCCGCGCCGTTGGGACCGAGCAGACCGAAAATTTCTCCACGGGGAATCGAGAAGCTGATGTCATCCACCGCGGAGAAATCGTTAAATTTTCGCGAGAGGTGTTCCACTTCTACTGAGTTCATGCAATTCCTCTCTGCACGTTGACCAGATGCACGAACACATCTTCCATGCTTTGACGTCCGTGACGCAGCATTGAAACGTCAAGGTTCTCGATTTTCAATTGTTGGTCGAGATTTTGCAGGATCTTTTCTGAGGCGCCGTTGTTGGGCACGTTCAAACGCAGCGTATCACCTACGGGGCGCCAATCCAGCACGCCTTCAGTGGCTTCAACGATGGCGCGGATTTTCTTGCGTGGCCTGGCTTTTACTTCCAAAATGACAAAAGGCAGACTGGCGATCAGTTCTGCGGGGGTGCCGCTGGCAAGGATTTTCCCTTTTGAGAGAAAACTGACCTGGTGACAGCGCTCGGCTTCATCCATGTAGGGGGTGCTGACCACCACGGTGACCCCGTGCTGCACCACTTCGGCAAGGATCGTCCACAACTCGCGCCTGGATACAGGGTCAACCCCTGTGGAGGGTTCATCGAGGATTAACAAGTCTGGTGAGTGCACCAGAGCGCAGGCTAAAGCCAGTTTCTTTTTCATGCCGCCTGAAAGGGCGCCAGCCCGGCGGCCAGTGAAATCAGCCAGGCGGGTGAAGCGCAGCATTTCTGTGATGCGCGTTTTTTTCTGTTCCTTGTTAAGCTGGTGAACATCGGCAAAAAAGGACAGGTTTTCGAGCACGCTCAGATCGGGGTAGAGGCTGAAATTTTGGGGCATGTACCCGATTTTGTGCCGGATGGGATCGGGGTTGGTACGCGTATCCTTGCCAAGCACTTTTGCGGTTCCGGTGGAGGGCAGCATTACCGAAGAAAGGATGCGCAGGGTGGTGGTTTTTCCGGCACCATCCGGGCCGACCAACCCGTAAAGCACTCCTTTTGGAATGCTGAAACTTAGATTGTCAACTGCCGGGGGGGTGGTTTTACCGAATTGCTTTGTCAGGTTTTCGGTGTTGATTACATAATCCATCGGCGACTCCTACCAATAGAAAGAATGGATTCTCATTGGACTTCTACTATATTCGATGAACTGGACACTATCCAGATGCCAACAACCATTTACCGGCATGACGCGCGCCACCTCCCCAAGTGACGGGTGTCATCTTTTCAACCTCCGGTCAGAATGAGTATGATATGATACTGATGATGAAACGGACGATTGAACCCGGGTTGCTGCGCGTCTTCCAATATTTCACGGCAGTGGCGGTGATTTATTTTGCCATTCTGTGGATTTTCAGCATGTTTTCAGCGGCATTTGGCGGTACGTTTAAATTTCAGATCTCCGGCAATTTCGTCGTTTATCTCTGTCTCTTTATTTATCTCAATCTTCCCCAACTTCAAAAAAGACTCGGTTCAATCTATCTTCCGCTGGCAATTTCTGTGGCTTCGGTTTTTCCGATCATCGGTAATATCAGCTATCTGCTTGATCCGCAGCAAGCCACCCTCTATACCATTATTGACCGAAGCTGGTTATGGCTGCCCATCCTCTTTGTGCCGCTGGTGTTGATCGCCTGGCAGTACAATTTCAAATCAGTGATGGTGTTTACCCTTTGCACGAACGGGCTGGAATTGGCGGTCATGCTTGCCTTGCTGGATAAATTGACCTATGAGAATTTCACCCTCATCAGTGTGCCGCTGATCAGGGCGTTTGCTTTCGGGACCGTCGGATACATTGTTAACACCATGGCTGAAACGCAACGAAACCAGAATCAGCGCCTGATCCAGGCAAATTTGCGCCTCAACCAATACGTCAGCACTCTCGAGACACTTGCCACCACCCGCGAACGCAACCGCCTGGCTGGCGAACTGCACGATACCCTGGCGCACACCCTTAGCGGGTTATCAATCAACCTGGAAGCCATCAAGACGGCTGTCTCAGAGAGGAACAGCGAGGCACAGGGGATGCTGGATCACTCGCTAGCCATTACCCGGTCTGGGCTTGATGAAACCCGTAGGGTGATCAAAGCACTGCGCGCGGGTCCGTTGGAAGATTTGGGGCTGCAAAAGGCGCTGTCGAACCTGGTTCAAGAAGCCTCGATCAGGCTTTCCATCCCAATTCAGTTTGAGTTTGCCGAGAACCTGCCCGTGCTGCCGTTAGAGGTGGAACAGAGCCTTTACCGCATCACTCAAGAGGGGCTTGAAAACATCATCCGGCATGCCAATGCCACAGCGGCTGAGGTGAAGCTGACGGTTGACCCCGGACAACTGGAACTGGTCATTTATGACAACGGCGCCGGGTTTGACCCGCAGGAAGTGAATGGCACAGACCGTTTCGGGCTTCAAGGTTTGATGGAACGGGCTGCCTCAGTGGGCGGCAAACTGGAAGTAGCCAGCCAACCGGGAGAGGGCACGACTATTCGTTTCACCTGGGAGCGATTTGATGATTAAGGTGCTTGTTTGCGACGACCAGGAAATTGTGTGCGAAGGGTTGAAGCACATTCTTGAGGCTGACAGCGAGATCAAGGTGGTAGGCCTGGCGCACAACGGCCTTGAAGCTCTTGAACTGCTTGATACCCTGCAGGCTGACCTGGTCTTGATGGATCTGAAGATGCCGGTGATGAACGGGGTGATCGCCACCCGCAAGATCAAGGAGAAATTCCCAGACTGCAAGGTGCTGATCTTGACCACCTTTGATGACGACGAATGGCTGTTTGACGCCGTGCGCAGCGGCGCTTCAGGCTACCTGCTCAAAGACCGGCCGCGAAGCGAACTGATCAGGGCGATCAAGGGCACTGTCAACGGCGAGTCTTTCGTGGACCCGGCTGTGGCGGGCAAGCTGCTCAGCAATGTGGCACAAAGCCTGCCGCAGCAGCACCGGGTTGTCAATGTGGACTTGAGCGACCGCGAAATTGAGGTGCTCAGGCTGCTTGCCACGGGTCTCTCAAACGCCGAGATTGCCAAGCGGCTGTATCTTTCTGAGGGAACGGTGCGCAATTATACGAGCGCCATCTTCGCCAAGTTGAACGTCTCAGACCGCACCCAGGCGGTGGTGGTCGCGCTCAAGTCGGGCCTGGTGGATTAGTATCCCACTTCTTACAATCTATGCCGGCTGTTGACCGTTATATGGTGCGCCAGAAGCGCTGCGCGCCCTATCGCGGACTGATCACCTGACCTCTTAGGGGCATGGCAGAAGACTGGGGCTGACCATGGGCGGTGTAGGATGCGAACAGTGCCGGCAGCCCGGCGTTGATCCAGGGCAGGGCGGTGGTGTGCATGTGCATATGGATGTGGGCTTCTGTTGAATTGCCGCTGTTGCCGCACAAGCCCAGCACCTGGCCGGCTTCAACCTGATCCCCTTTGCTTACGGTGAGGCTGCCCTGTTTGAAATGCGCCAGGGTGATGATCTCATTTTTACCGATGTTGAGCACAACGTAATTGCCTTTCGCCTGGTCAGGGTTCATCTGCCCGGGAATGTTGTCTGGGACGTCGCTGACGACCTCGGTGATGTGTCCGGCGGCAGGGGCAAGCACAGGCTGGTCGAAGGAGTAATAATCTTCATTGTTTGCGCCGTCATTGATGAATGAGGTGCCGTCCTTCTGGATGAGGAAATCGTAGGCGTAGCGCTGGGTGTAGTCAATGTCGTGGTAATTCTGCCAGATGGAGGTGCCGCCCCAGAAGACCGTCCATTCGCCGTCGAAGGGCAGGCGCAGGTTGTTCTTGGGGGTGTAGGAGCTGCGCGGCGCGAAAGCCGTCTTGGCGGTCGGCTGGATCAGGACGCTGCCAATTTCACCCTCAGGGCTGAGCACCAATTGGATGGTCATGGGGTTCGGGTTGTTCGCAAACAAGACAACGCGCTCGTATAAGATCCATCCGCCAGCCGGCATGGCAAGCTCGTAGAGGGTTTCGTTGACGGCGCCCAATGGGGCGACAGAACCCTCATAGAAGGCGGTGAAATCTTCAAGGGGCAAGGTGGTTTGATAATCAGGGGTGAAATGCTGCCAGAACTCATCCATCTGGCCTGAAATCAGGAGCTGCGTGTAGCCTTGACTCGTTTCAGCTTCGACCAGCGGGGAAAGGTAAGCATCCACGGGATGGGTTTCAATTTTGGCGGCTGCGCTGCAGCCTGTGAGAAGGGTCAGAATAAAAAGAATCAACATTATTTTCATTGAATTCCCTCTTTCTATTGAGTTATTAAGGTATACGGCAGCCGGGGAAGAATGGTTGCGGATGGAAGGGGATTGAATCGGGCGGGGTGCGGACCCGTCATTTTGGGCTCGGCACGCCGTGCACTTACAAGATATCGGGCGACAAACCTGTCGCCCCAATGGTGATGAATGGGGTGCGGACATGATCGGGCAGGTGCAAGACCTGCCCGTACGATGACGGGCGGGGATGATTCGTTCTTACGCACGAATGGATTAGAGAAGCCGACCTGACGCGGAAAATGAGATCAAATTTGGTTGTAAAAGAGCAATCTTAAAAAATGATTCGTGCCGTTTTTAAAATCGGGAACGAAGGAAAACGAATACGAGGATCAATCAAGGGGGAAAGCCCGCGGTTGATCTGCCAGATTTTCAAGAAGACCGTGTTCAAATTCGACCGACGCGGATTGAATCATTTTTCCCTCGTTGATTATTATTCTCTCGCGGAGCTGCAGAGAAAACCCGGATTCATCTCTTTCACCCTGAACGTTATGTGTGTAAGGGTGAAGTTCAACGCCGCCAAGAAAACCGGTAAAAGTAATTGTTATTTTGATAATGGGAAGAGAACAAGAATAAAATAGCACATACGTTCTATTTTGTCAAGGGGGAATTTAGTAAATGGGGCTGGTAAGGCCAGGGCAGGCAGATGTATTATTTGCTGCTGGCCGGCCTGCCCCCACATGAAATAGGGGGTGAACAGCCGGTCGGTGTACATGCTGCCGGTCTGCGAGCGGATCTCACCGACCCCTCTCGCAAAAACCGCTCGGGGGCGCAACAATCGCGATGGATAGTACCGGGTTTCGCCCACGACAGTGCCGTTGGCATCCATTACCACGCTGGCTGCCCACAATTGGTCGCCGAGGACGTAGTACAGATCCCCGTTCACGCGCATGGGTCCCCAACGCAGAGGAGTAGCTGATTGAGCCGGTGATCGTGCCGCTCGAATCCTTTTGCACTTCATAGGTTTTGCCAATATAAAAGAAATACATAAACCCCACTTACAGCAAGTATCCCACAAATGAAACTTATTTTATTATATGCGTTTTTCAGAAAGTCAATATAAAAGTGTAAACAAATTTCTTTCAAACGCTTTTTTTATTGTCTTATGGCAGTTGATGATTTTAGGAAGGGTGGTTGTAAGTTAAGCGAACCAGTTTTACTAATCAGTGATGTATTTAATCAAGAATTCACGTGGTTTTAGTACTTCAATATCTTGAAAACCAGAGACACGTAACAGGTGTTTGTCTCCACTGATGATCAGTTTGCTTCCACTGGCAATCGCACAGGTGATGAATTTATCATCATCGGGATCAGAACAAACCTTATCTGGCAAAGTTGTTGATTCGAAGAGTGCGGCGTTTTTCAATAGATAGTCCAGTATTCTTGACAGATCAATCCCAGGTCGTTCTTGAGAGAAAATATCCGCGACTTTTTGGTATTCCGCGTAAATGTCCATGGTGATCACCAGTTGAATTTTCTTATCTCTCCAGGCTTGAAGAACCTGGTAAGGTGCCCCGGTAAAGAAAACCCCAGAAATGAAAACGTTAGTGTCAATGACTACTTTCACTAATTACCACGAGCCTTTTTGATTGCATCAGAAATATTAGACTGTTTCAAACCAACAGCTTTCGCCTGAGCGCGTGCTTGCTGGATTAGATCATCAAAATCGCTGATAATAGGTGCCTCAATTGTTTTAAGCATTACCACACCATTTTCTCCCACCACAACAAATTGAGTACCTTCAGTGAGGTTTAGTTTCTTCCGTATGTTCTCCGGAATAACGATTTGTCCCTTTGAGGACATCCGAGTGGTCGCTAAGGCGTTCATTTATTTCTCCTTAATAATCTTACCAGTAAGATTGTAACATGATTTCGATGAAGTGCAAGTCACAATAATAATAAATTCCAATTTCGTTATTATTTTTGTGATCGGATAAGGGTAAACAAGAATAAAAATTGCATTTTTAGATAA
>CAYXWV010000090.1:0-6744 GCA_964468875.1 uncultured Anaerolinea sp.
CTGGAAGGAGATTAATGATTTACTTTATCGCTGCATATGTTTTGGTTCTCGTCTTGTATTTCTTCACCGAGACCAGTGGAAAGATGTCACTGCGAGCGCCCAATAAGATCATTCTAGCGTCCATGTTCTTTGTATTTGCCGTGGTGCAATTCAACAGCCATTACGAACTGTTGAGCTTTCATCTGTTATTGATGGCAGCACTGTTTATGGCCTGGATGGGCGATGTATTCCTGCTCATTGACCTAAACCGCGGCGGAGATTTCTTTCTCTGCGGCAACATCTGCTTCTTCATGTATGAAATGGCAGCCGCCATTGAAAAGGGCGCAAATTTTGCTGACTTCTGGTGGGTTATTTTACTGGAGGTGCTGCTGGTGGGGCTGTTCATCTTCCTGGCACAGAAGTACCCAAGCACCTTGAAGTTGGGCAAAATGAAGGGTCCGATGATTCTGTATATCTCATCAATCGTCCTGCATGGGATGATGGGTCTGGCGTTGATGATCCTTTTCCCGGGAGAAAAGCTGGCACTGATGGGGTTGGGTTCCGTGCTCTTCATGATCTCTGATTTTATTCTGACGACAGACAAGTTTGTCATTCGCAACAACAAATGGATTCTGCGAAGCAACAGCGCATTCTATTTCACCGGTTTGCTGCTCATCGTGCTCAGCATGGCGAAATAAGGCAATCAGGCAATCAGTGATCAGGCAATCAGTAATCAGGCAATCAGTAATCAGGATTTAGAAAAACCGCTTTCCGCATGGAGGGCGGTTTTGTTTTAGAGAATAAAGAACTGAGATCGGAGAATCGGTAACTGCGAAATGTGAATCGTGAGTAGTGAATCGTGAACCGTTAAGAACAGAGAACAGAGAATAGAGAACTGAGAACGGCGAAATGCGGACCATTTTTCGTGAAACGTGAATTACAGGGGATTACTTCGGAGGGAATTCACCGCTTCATGAGGACAGAATCGATTGCCAGGACGAATTAATGCCTAAAACAAGTGGTCTATTATTGTTTTGAAAGTGAATTTATCAGTTAGAATAAGACCGGAGGGAAAACGGTTTAGTGACAAACAGCCCATTTCTCAGATTATTCTCCGTAGGTATAGCCTATGGCGGCGAATGGAATTATAGACAATCAGTGGGAGTCAATAAGTGAACTGAACCAGTAAATAATCAAGAGCATGTGGAGAAAATGGTAATAAATGAGTTGCATCGAGAATGACACATCGATAAATCATTATTAAACGGAGGAACCAGTGAAAATATCAATTATTTATCATTCTGAATCAGGGAATACCAGGAAAGTTGCCGAGGTTATTAAAGAGACCGCTGAGAAGGTTGAAGGAATCGAGATTAATGCATTTGATCTTGATCACATTGATAAAGGCTTTGTTGAAGCATCAAAAGTGGTCATTTTTGGGAGCCCCACCTATTACGCATCAATGTCTTGGCAGATGAAAAAATATCTCGACACGATGGATATTAAACTGGCTGGAAAAATGGGATGCGCTTTTGCCACTGAGAATTTTATCGGGGGTGGAGCGGATTTTGCCGAGTTGTCGATTATCGGATGCTTGTTGGTCCGCGGGATGATTGTGTATTCTGGTGGTGCCGCAGAAACGCCATATACTCACTTTGGAGCCGTTACGATTAAGGCTGGAGATGAACCGCAAGTGGAACGTGTGAAGAAATATGCACATAAAATCGTCAAAAAGGCGAAAGAATTGTTTGGCGATTAATAATCAGTAATCTGGTAATCAGAGATTAGTTGATCAGTAATCAGGAAAACCGCTTTTCGCATGGAGGGCGGTTTTTTTTATTGTGGAGAACAGAGAACTGAGAACTGTGAATCGTAAACTGAGAATTGTGAACTGCAGGGGATTACTTTGGAGAAATTCAACGGCTCGTTTTGACAGGTCTGGTTGCCGGGGGAGAAGTAACAAGATAAACAAGTGGACTGGCATTGGTTTAATAATGGTCTAATCAGGTAGAATAAACCGGAGAGAAAACATGAGAGACCATTCTGAGAATCTTCAATTTGAGAATCGTAAAGAATTTCGAGCATGGCTTGAACAAAACCAAGCTGAATCGGACAGAATTTGGATTGTCTTCCATAAAGGAAGCAAAGCTTTTACTGCCAATGATGCATTGGAAGAAGCCATCTGTTTCGGCTGGATTGACGGCTTGATGAAGTCAATCGATAATGAAACGTATCAGAAATATTTCTCCAAGAGAAAAGACAAGACAAAATGGTCAGACAAGAATAAACTCATCTATAAAAGACTTCAAGAACAGGGCTTGCTTACTGAGGGTGGAAAAAAAGCCTATCAAGCTGATGGTAAAGCCGTCGATCCAAGCGAAAAAGAAAATCGAACCAATGCCAATCTAAATACCTTGAAAGATGCATTGAATGATCAAGAGGATGTTTTAGCCTTGTTTGAAAACACAACTCCTTCAAGGAAAAAGCAGCTTGCGGGCTTCTATTGCGAGGCAAAAACCGAGGAAACAAGAACGAATAGGAAAGTCAAGATCATTGAAGCTTTGATGAATAATGATAAAGGGATGTTGTATTAATCCTGTTTAAAGATGATTTGATAAGATATGTTGTAATCAGGCAATCAGGCACTCAGGAAGCATAAAACTTTCTGGATGTGAGATGATTTATGGTTTTTTTGAATTGAGCATTAATTTTGTTTATTTGGAAAAGGGCAACTCGAAATAAAAAACTCAAGCATGAGAATTGGAAACAGCTACCATTGAGTGGTAATCATAAATAAAGAGCAGCATTATGGATAAAGAAGCTTCCCGAACAAAACGCGGACAGACCCGCCAACAAGATGATATTCAGCTTTCCAAGCTAACAAATCTGGAACTGCATTGCTTGATGAATGACACTGATGCTCTAAAACGAACTTCTGCCGCAAAACTTTTGGGAGAAAGGAAAGATAAAGAAGCTGTATCTATTCTTTGTGAACGCCTAAGAATTGAAACAGCTCTGTATACCCGTATTGCGATCAGTGAAGCACTAGGTGCAATAGGAGAGCCTGCAATATCTGGATTAATTGAATTACTTGGAAAGGTAGGCAACAACCAGCACCAAGAGTTGCCTCAAAATGGGTTCTATAAGAAAAGTTATCCCCTGCCAAGGGATATCGCAGTTCGAACTCTTACAAAAATAGGAAAGCCAGCCTTAAAGCCTCTTGAGGATGTTGTTCTATCAGGAGATAAGACAAGCATTTTAGAGGCGCTAGATGGGATTGGTCATATTGCTTTCTATGAGGATGACTTGAGTTCTGAAATTGTTCTACAAAAAGCTTATCAAAAATATCAATCAGACAAGCAAATTCTTTGGAAAATAATTCGGGCATTCCAATCTTTTCCCACAGAAAGCGTACGAAGATTATTGGAAGAAGTCATCTGTTCTTATCCATCTCCTGAATTGCGATGGGAAGCTGTCAGGAGTTTGGGACAACATAAACGCAAAGTATCCCTTGAAATTATGGATCATATTCAACTTGATCCTAATGATGAAGTTAGAAAAACAGCCAGGTATTTCTTGAAGCAGTAAATTGGAAGGATGGAATTGCTTTTGAATCCATTGATGCAAGATGACAGGTACAAACTGATTATAAACTGATTTTGGCATTAGTATTCTGGCAATCAGTAATCAGGAAATCAGAAAAATAGTCTTCTAACAACAAGATATTTCTGCAAGTATGCTGGATAGAGGACATAATTAATCTGATCAACAGCACTTTTTATCATCCATTGAACAGCCAAAACTAATTTCATAGGAGATTAAAATGAATCTAGGTGCAACTTTATACGTGAAAAATAGTGTCGAGGCAGCGGAATTCTACATGGATGCCTTCGGTATGACAATGGATTACAATGCAAAAAATGACGACGGTACTTTTCTACATGCCGAGCTGCAAAAAGAAGGCGTGACGATCTTCGCCGTCAGCGAAAACAAGGATGAGGAAATTGTGCAGTCCATGCTGGCTGCCAGGCAGCCCACCATGAGTTATGGGATCAACCTCGAGACCGAAGATGAACTTAATCATGCCTACGATAAGTTAAAAACAGGCGGACATGTTTTGCGAGAGTTGGGTGAACTGCCGTGGAGCCCGAATTCGGCGGATATTGTGGATAAGTATGGGATTTGCTGGTATATCTATGTTTCACAACACCGGCCGGAAGAAGGATAAGCAAGTTGAGTAAAGAGTAAAAAATTCAGGCGCTCAGTAATCAGGCAATCAGGAACCAGAAAAACCGCTTTTCGAATGGAAGGCGGTTTTTGTTGTATTTACCGGGCAGGTTTGTATAATTTGAGGAGATGATTATTTGTTCTCTAGTTGGTAAAGAAAGCGGGGAACGCTGGACGTGCATTCATGAATGACCATCACTCAAGAGGAAAAGCCATGTTTCGAGAAATGAGAAGGAACAAACAGCAGTTATCTGAAGTTGAAACGGTTGAAATTTTGGAAACCTGCACGTCAGGCGTTTTGGCTGTCATGGGGGATGACGGTTATCCCTACGCAGTACCGTTAAGTTACACCTATCAAGACGGAAAACTGTTTTTCCACTCCGCGATCAGTGGACACAAGATTGACAGCATTAAAAACCACGACAAGGTGTCGTTTTGTGTCATCCAGGAAGACAAGGTAATTGCTGAATCTTTTACCACGCACTACCGTAGCGCTGTGGTTTTTGGTAGAGCCAGAATCCTAGAAGACCGACTGGAAAAACAGCAGGCAATGGAGAGCCTGGTGCGCAAGTATTCGGCGGATTTTTTAAGCCAGGGGCAGGTAGAGATTGCGAAAGACTGGAATCAACTGCTGGCGGTTGAAATCCATATCGAACACATGACCGGCAAAGCCGCCATCGAACTCGTCAAGAAGTAGGGACGGTTAATATGCGTCACACCCGTGAAGAGGTGATTCGATGTATCAGCGCAGAGTGTGTGCTTTTGGACTCATAGGCCCTGGAAATTATTAGTAACTTGAGAGGAAAATCGATTGCTATATTATGTTAATCGAATTATTTCCATTACTATCTGGCAGTATAAATAATCAGGATGATTTTTATCGATTCAGTGAATATGGGAGCGAAAATTGGCTTCAAGATTTCGGGTAATCATCGACAATGATTTTTCCGGGGACCCGGATGATCTTTTTCAACTGGCGCATCACCTTCTCTCACCTTCAGTTGAAATCCGCGGAGTGATCGGTTCGCACCTGCAGCCGGGTGATTTATTGGACCCATCACCTGATTCAGCCAAAAACGCAACCGCCGCGGCAAGGGAATTGATCGAGATAGCTAACTTTTCTGATATGGTGTCTGTCTATGAGGGAGCGCCATCCGCGCTGACAGACATGCAAACCCCGCATCGCTCTGAAGCATCGCGTTTGATCATTGACGAAGCCATGAAGGATGCGGACGTTCCGCTTTTCATCACCTGCGGAGGGGGATTAACTGACCTGGCCTGCGCCCTGATGGAGAAACCCGAAATCGCCAGCCGCATGACCCTGATCTGGATTGGCGGACCGGAATACCCTGATCTTGCAGCCCCGCCACCCGGTTCGAGCGGGATTGAGTACAACCTCAGTATTGACCTGCTGGCTGCCAGGTATGTCTTTAATCAGTCGAATATTCCCATCTGGCAGGTTCCCAGAAACGCCTACCGCCAGTGTATTGTTTCTCTGGCAGAACTGGGAGAGCGGGTCTTGCCGCAAGGGAAGCTCGGCGAGTATCTCTATCACTCATTGGATCGGGTGTTTCAGGCGCCGGAGCTTGAAAAGATGGCTTCCTCTGAAACTTATGTGCTTGGCGATCAACCCCTGGTGCTGCTGACTGCCTTGCAGACGTTTTTTGAGGCTGATGCAGCCTCCTGTGAATCTTTTTTGCGGGATACGCCGGAGATTGATGAAAGGGGCAATTACTGCCCAGGGCATGGCAGCCGGCAAATCAGGGTGTTCAACCGCATTGATACGCGGCTGATGTTTGAGGATTTTTTTGCCAAGCTGGCATGGTTTAAACGGCTGCATGATCATTTGAAGTGATTTTGCGATGAGGGAGCGAGGGAGGGATGACAATTCTTCAAGCGCTACAAGCAGATATCACCACCCTGAGCGTGGACGCGATTGTTAACGCTGCCAATTCGACCCTGTTGGGCGGCGGCGGGGTGGACGGGGCGATCCATCGAGCAGCAGGACCGGAATTGCTGCAGGAATGCCGCGGGTTGCACGGCTGCGAAACCGGCGAGGCGAAGATCACCGCTTCATATAGACTGCCCTGCAAATTTGTCATCCACACGGTAGGACCTGTCTGGCAGGGCGGCGGAAGGGGCGAAGCGGAACTGCTGGCATGCTGTTACCGGCGCTCGCTTGAAACGGCACGTGAGCACGGGCTCAAAACCATCGCATTCCCGTGCATCAGCACAGGTGTTTATGGATATCCGATCCATGAATCGGCAGAAATCGCCGTCAGAGAAGTAAGGAAGTTTGCGGTAGAAAATGAGGTTATCGAGCAAGTGGTTTTCTGTTGTTTTTCTGAGCGAGACTTTAGGATCTATGAGGATCTGCTTCAGAATGATTCAGTACGGGAATGACATAGTTCGTGATCAATACATATCTGAATATTCGGCAATAAAAATTCATTGAAGGCAAGAGGTTAGTTGGGCGGCAAAGAAAACGAAAAGTGGCTTCTCTGAATGTTCTCAGAGAAGCCTGATGGAATAGCTTTT
>CAYXWV010000091.1:0-5984 GCA_964468875.1 uncultured Anaerolinea sp.
GTGATGTGTCCGGTGCCTGGACCAATGGTGGTGGTTGTGTCAGCACTGGTAATGTCGTAGGTATAGGTTAGGTTGAGCTTAAGCATGGCACCTGTTTCCTTGTCCGTCCAGACCTGACCAGTGCTGGTCATGTTTGAAATTCCCCAGGCCGCCATACCTGCAATCACTGAGGGATCGGCTTTGGTGGTGTCGAGCTCATAAACATCAGCCGAACGGCCGTTGAGGTCCTCTGAACCGGTTTTATTGGCATATAGGGCGGTGGTGTAGGCATAGGGCATCACTACCTGAAGCGGCCACATCGCCCAAGCCAATGCGATAGTGCCCATGGTTTCTTCCCAATTGCCGTCAATCAGTTTGTATTCTTTATCCTGATCGCCAATGATGTAACCTTCTTTGGCTTCGGTTTCACCGGGATCAACCTGGAAAATATGAACATTTTTTTCTGCCACATCCGCAGAGATGGTAATGGCTTCGTTCACAACCGCGGTGTCATCTTCATTGGCTTTTGGTGTATCGAGCGTCATTTCCATGTGATAAGAATCGAAAACGCTTGGGGAATCAGTTGTTCCCAACAATAAGTTGAGGGCATCACTTAGGTCGTCTGAGGAGGCTGGATTGGTATTGTTTTCCTCCTTAACATCTGAATTGATCTCTGAGGCGCCGTCATCGCCACTTGTTACTTCAGCCGGGTCAGCTGCTCCGGTTCGGGAACTGCAAGCTGATAAAAGGAGAACCAGGATCAACGAAGCAAGAACGATTTTCTTTTTCATCAATAATCCTCATTATTAAAGTAATAGCCACTGATTATAAGCCCGAGTGGTCTGACAAACAAACCGATTTTGTGGTTCATGTTTTTTCAGTTATGATTCAAATTATTATTTTTTCTTTTTGGAGTGAATAATGAAAATCAGGCATGTTTACTATGAAATTATTGATAATCACCATCGCAGTGATCCGTGGATTGTGATGGTGCATGGCTTTTCACACCACAGCGAATATTTCATCTCACAGGTTCGCGAGTTTCAAAAGGACTACCGTATTTTATTAACCGATTTGCGCGGACACGGGCAATCTTCAAGGATAGAAGGTCCATTCGGGGTTGAGGAATATGCGGATGATATTCAGGAAGTGATCAAAGACGCCGGAATCCATCAAGCGCACTATTGGGGGACTCATACCGGGTCGGCGATTGGTTTGGTTTTGGCATTGCGTGATCCGTCCCTTTTTTCAAGGTTGATTCTTGAGGGTACTTTTTTACCGGGGTTTCCTATGCCAAGGGTGGGTGAACTGTTGGGGCGAGCCAAAGAGATTGCGAAGACCAGCTCAGTTGTCGAAGCCGTGGAAGACTGGCTGGCTCACGCGGATTGGTTCGATTACATGAACGCTCATCCTCTCGAATGCAGGGTGGAAGAACTGCGAACAATCACCCGAACATTTGGAGGTACACCGTGGTTGAGTGAACTGACTGCGAGGGCGGTCACGCCGGCAGCCGATCGCCTGGACGAGATCACTCAACCCGTTTTGGTTTACAACGGCAGGTATGATATCCACGACTTTCTGGCAGCAGCAGAAGTGTTGCAGAAAAGGCTTCCGAATGTTCAAAGTGCGGTGATTGAACACGGCGGAGGATTTCCGGGATGGGAAGACCCTGAAGAGGTCAACAATCTTGTAAGACATTTTTTATCCTTGGAAATGACTAGACCGTAGTAACTTGAATTCTTGGCAAGTTTATTCTTCTCTTTTTTCCATAATAATTAACCGGTGACTTCATTTTTTGGGGAGTCATCGGTTGGTTTACTACAGCGTTTTGTGATTTACTCTAATTACTATAATTAGTATTGTAGTGTTTCTCTGATCGGATGGTAGTACTCCCATTCAAATGGCCAGGGGTTGAGACAGGTGGCTTCATTTCCATAGACCAATGTCCCGTTTTGAAAGCAAGACACTGCAAAACATCCGTACGCGACGTCACGGCCTGGTGCGGGATTTCCAAATAAAGGTTCAACTTCGCAGTACATTCCTTGCGGAGAAGGAATTGCGTAGAAACCTTTTGTGTGGGTGGGCAGAAATGTACTGGTGGCTGTTGGGGTTGGTGTTTCAGTGGGTGTATTTGTCGGTTGAGGTGTGGCTGTTTTTGTGAGGATGGGGGTATTCGAGATAGAAGCTGTGGGGGTGAGTGTTGATGTGGTGGTGGTTGTTGGCAATTCTTTGTAAGATTGGTTAGACCGACTAAGTATAAAAACGGTTGAAACCAACACAAATAATCCACAGATTACTACGAGCGATTTTATTATTTTTGTCACTAGACCCCTTAATCAGATTTTGAACAATCCATATCATAAAAAGTTTTTTGCCTGAATGTTCATCTAAGAGGAATAATGCTTGCGTTTGTTTATTAAATTTTACAACCAAAAATTAATATTATTTGCCATCACATTGATAAAAAGGATACTTTTTCGTTGGGAAGAGCTCATTTTGATAAAACGTTTTTATTAGCGAAGCAGAATACCGCGTAGCTTGCTACGCCGGTTCCATGCTTTGAGGTGGCTGATGCACTTGCTTTTGCGTAATACTCCGCCAGCTTGCTGCGGAGATAGCAAAAGCAAAGCCACCGGTTTATCTTTTGAGGGTATTGCTTGTTATGAGTAAGACAACCCAGTGAAATTCTCACTGGGTTGTATGGTTAACTGACGAAGGATTTTAGAATTCCACCGTTTTGCCAGAGTCTGATTTCTGCCTCGGAATTAAGCATCACTTTCACCAAGAAGCGCACGGTGACGCCGCCTTTCTTATGGGCAGTCACCGAGATCATACCGCCGGGTGTAAGTTTATCCAAACCGGAGAAGGAGAATAACTCGGAACCATCCAGACCAAGCGCACGTGGATTGTCCTTGACCAGGAATTGCAACGGCAGCACTCCCATGCCAGCCAGGTTGGAGCGGTGGATACGCTCGAAGGATTCGGCGATAACAGCTTTTACTCCTAAAAGGAGTGGTCCCTTGGCAGCCCAATCGCGGCTGGAACCGGTGCCGTATTCCTTGCCGGCAAGGATAATCTGATCCACACCATCTTTTTTATATTGCTGGGCGGCTTCAAATATGGTCATTTGAATCCCATCCGGATAATGACGGGTCTGGCTGCCTTCCACACCGGGGAGTATCAGATTTTTAATACGGATGTTGGCAAAGGTGCCGCGTTCCATGACTTCATGGTTGCCGCGCCGGGCGCCGTAGGAGTTGAAGTCCACAGGCTGCACGCCCTTTTCTTTGAGATATTGGGCGGCAGGGCTGGTGGCCGCAATGTTTCCGGCAGGGGAGATGTGATCTGTGGTAATGGAGTCGCCGAATATTGCCAAAACACGCGCGCTAACCAGGTCTTTTCCGCCGCCGCTTACTTCACAGAACGGCGCTTCGAGAATATAAGTCGAAGATGGATTCCAGGGAAAGAGCATGCTGGGCTCCACTTGGATAGACTGCCAGAGTTCTCCACCTGTACTGATTTTCGCATAGGCATTCCGGTAAATTTGAGGTGTCACCACCTGATTCATCACCTCATAAACTTCCTTGCTTGACGGCCAGATGTCTTTGAGAAAAATTGGCGTACCCTTTTCGGAATAACCCAAAGGAACCAGGCGAAGATTCTTCTGTACATTGCCACTGATGGCATAAGCTACCACCAAAGCTGGGGAGGCAAGGTAGTTCGCCTGAACCAGAGGATGCACGCGACCTTCAAAATTGCGATTGCCTGAAATCACAGATGCAGCAACCAATCCGTTTTGGGTGATGGCGCTGCCGATGACTGGATCAAGGGGACCTGAATTGCCGATGCAGGTGGCACAGCCATAGCCCACCAAATGGAAGCCCAGTTGTTCGAGCGGTTCGATAAGGCCAGCCTTTTGCAGGTAATCCATTACGGCTTTTGAGCCGGGAGCCAGGCTGGTTTTCACATACGGTTTGGCTCGCAGTCCCGCCGCAACTGCCTTTTTTGCCAACAATCCAGCACTGATCAAGGCATAAGGGTTCGAGGTGTTGGTGCAGGAGGTGATGGATGCGATCACCACCGAGCCGTGAGCAAGCTCAGACTCTCCATTGGGAAGCGTAATCACAACTTTCTTGTTAACGGTTTCTTTCGATAAACCATATCCGCGGTTTTCTACGGGTGCTGTCAGGGAGGTTTGGAAGTTTTGACTGATCAAATCCAATTGAATCAGGTCTTGCGGACGTTTGGGCCCAGCCAGGCATGGTTCAATGGAATTCAAATCAAACTGGAGAATGCTGGTGTAGTTCGGAACGGGAGCATCCGCGTCGCGGAAGAGCCCCTGGGTTTTAAAATAAGCCTCGACCAGGCTTACCTGTGATTCCGGTCTGCCGGTCAGCCGCAGGTAATCAAGGGTGATTTCATCCACAGGGAAGTATGATGCCGTCGCTCCGTATTCAGGTGCCATATTGGAAAGCATGGCGCGATCGGGAACACTCAACGAATCAAGCCCCTCGCCGAAGAACTCAACCATCTTATTAACCACGCCTAGCTTTCGCAGGAGCTGGGTGAGGGTGAGCACGGCATCAGTGGGTGATGTTCCTTCTTTTAGTTTGCCGGTAACTTTTATCCCAATCACATCCGGGATGAGATTTTCCACTGGCTGGCCAAGCATGGCAGCGGCAGCTTCGATGCCGCCCACTCCCCAACCCAGCACACCCAGGCCGTTGACCATGGTGGTGTGTGAATCTGTACCGAATACACTGTCGGGGTAAACCCAATCCTTGCCATCCTTGTTTGAGGTCATGGCAACCTGTGCCAGGTATTCGAGGTTTACCTGGTGAACAATGCCTGATGCAGGCGGGATCACCCTGAAATTGCGGATGGAAGACTGTGCCCATTTCAGGAATTCGTAGCGTTCGCGGTTACGCTGATATTCCAAGCTTGTATTTTGCGAGAGCGCATCTGCTGAACCGGCAAAATCCACATGGATGGAGTGGTCAATCACCAGGTCAACCGGGATTAAGGGGTTGATTTCGGCGGGATCCTTGCCATGCCGGGAGGCAGCGGATCGAAGAGCCGCCAGATCAACCACCAGTGGCACGCCTGTCAAGTCCTGCAAGAGAATGCGGGCGGGATTGAATAACACCAGCCCGTGATCACCCGGGGTCTTGGTCCAGCCGGCAAGGGCATTGATGCTTTGTTCATTGATCATCTGCCCGTTATAGTTGCGGATGGCGTTTTCAATGAGAATACGGATGCAGTAGGGTAGGACTTTCAAACCTGCCGGGGCGACATGGTCGACTTGCTGAAGAGGGTAGTAATGGAATTGACTGCCATCAATTACCAGGGACGCGGTTTTATATGGATTGTTGGTTTGCATATTAAATCCTTTGGATTAGCAAGGATGTGAACTCGGTTGTGGAGCAGCGAATGGCATTTTCCATCTGGCAGGCAAAATCGGGGGTGACATTGCGGTTTGCCAGGGTCTGGCGCAGGCTATTTTCAATCAATTTGGCTGCTTCGTCCCAGCCAATGTAACGCAGCATCAGCATCGAAGAAAGGATCAGCGAACAAGGATTCGCCTGATCCTTTCCAGCAATGTCGGGGGCGGTGCCGTGTACAGCTTCAAAGATGGCATCTCCGCTGAGATAATTAATGTTTGCTCCCGGAGCGATACCCAATCCTCCAACCAGGGCTGCCAGCGCGTCGGAAAGGTAATCTCCATTCAGATTGGTGGTGACTAGTACGTCCATGTCTTCGGGGTGGGCGATGGATCGCTCAAAGGCAGCATCCACAATCATATCTTTTATGATCACTTTGCCTGAAGTTTTAGCTTCCTGTAAAGCAAGAGCCGCGGCGGCTTCACCCTGTTCGGCTGCCATTTTTTTGTGTTGACGCATACTATAGGTCAGGGCGGTGAATTCGGTTTCAGCAAGTGCGTAACCCCACTTCATAAATCCACCCTCTGTGAATTTCATGATGTTGCCCTTGTGAAGCAGGGTGAC
>CAYXWV010000092.1:0-5897 GCA_964468875.1 uncultured Anaerolinea sp.
ATTGGAACTCTCTCTTTTTTCAACACCTTTCTATGGGAATTTGTTACTGTAACTTACCGTTTGTACCCGCTTGACACTTCTTTCGGCTTGGGTATAATCTATCCAACAGACCAACTCGAGGAAGATGGCAAAATGGCTTTCCAGAGATCCGGCGGTCGGTGCAAGCCGGAAACCCCCATCAGCCTGTTCCGCCTCGGTCACCCAATGGGTGGGTCGCCTTCGCAGGGGTCTTGCGAGACCGTAAGAAGGCCGGATGCACCGTTACCGCGCAAACAAGGCTCTCTACACAGGGAGTAAAAGCAGGTGGCACCACGAGCGCCCCTCGTCCTGCACAAGGAACGGGGCGTATTCTATTAACCAGAGAGGTGCAGCATGTTGGATCTAAATTTCATTCGTGAAAACCCCGAAATCGTCAAAAAATCGCTTTCAGACCGCCAGATGGATATCAGCCCGGTGGACATCGTTCTCAGCCTGGATACAGACCGGCGCAACCTTCTAACCAGGGTTGAAAAACTGAAAGCCGAACGCAACGTGGTCTCCAAAGAAATCAGCACCACCAAAGACCCCGCCGAACGGCAGAAGAAAATTGATGCCATGCGCGAAGTTGGAGATGAAATCGCCCGTCTGGATGAGACGGTACGTGATGTGGACGAGAAATTGAAATACACCCTGTCTTCGATCCCCAACATTCCTGACCCGCAAACCCCCTATGGCAAAGACGATAGTGAAAACGTGGTACTGCGCACCCACGGAGAACTGCCCAAATTTGATTTTCAGCCCCTGCCCCACTGGGATCTGGGCACCAAGTTGGGTATCATTGATTTTGACCGCGGCACCAAGCTGACCGGCTCCCGTTTTTACATCCTGAACGGTTTAGGCGCCCGCCTGCAGCGGTCTGTGATTGCCTATATGCTCGACCTGCACAACCGTCAGGGCTATGAAGAACGATATACACCTTTCATGGTGAAAGCTGAAACCTTGTATGCCTCCGGTCAGCTTCCCAAGTTTGCCGACAACCTCTATCACGACGTCGAAGAAGATTTCTGGATGGTACCCACCGCTGAAGTGCCCCTCACCGGCATGTACCGCGACGAGGTGCTGGAAGAAAATTCTCTTCCGCAGCGCTTTACCGCTTACACCCCCTGCTTCAGACGCGAAAAAATGAGCGCCGGCCGCGATGTACGCGGCATCAAGCGCGGTCACCAGTTCGATAAAGTCGAAATGTACACATACTGCACCCCTGAAGAATCTCCGCGCGAGTTAGAGAAAATGCTTGCAGATGCCGAAGCCACCTGCGCGGGTCTGGGCTTACCTTACCGCATCAAACGTCTCTGCACCGGTGATATCGGCTTCAACTCCATGATCACCTACGATGTTGAAGTTTGGGCTGCAGGCTGTGACGAGTGGCTAGAAGTCTCTTCCGTCTCAAATGTGGGTGATTTTCAAGCCAGAAGAGCGAACATTAAGTACAAACCCGCTGACGGCAGCAAAAACCGATTGGTCCATACCTTGAACGGTTCCGGCTTGGGCATGCCCCGCACCATGATCGCCATCCTTGAGAATTACCAGCAGGCAGATGGCAGCATCAAGATACCTGAAGTGCTTCTCCCCTGGATGGGCGGCGTCAACATAATAAAGTAGTTTTTGGACAAATCTTCGACAACCCCGCACAAAATGCGGGGTTGTATTTAATCATTTCTTATAACTCTCTTATGGTTCTCGGGCATAATTATTGTAGAGAACTAGAACTCACTACTTCACCCACATTAACTGATAAGGAATCCTAAGAAATTATGGAAGCTATTGCAAATTCTGGCTGGTTCGTCCCTGTGTTGCTCGGTGTCATGCTGCTTGGGTTGTTCAGCCTGTTGTTTTACATCATTCCTGGATTAACCATCATCTGGCTGGCTGTGTTGGTCTACGCCATCGTCGATGGACTCACCCTTTGGTCTGGAATTATTTTCGGTGCGATTACCTTGCTCATGATCGGCGGCAATATAATCGACAACCTGATGATGGGAAAAGAAGCCCGCAAATCCGGAGCAAGTTGGGTTTCGATCATCGTCGCCCTCGTAGCTGGCATTGCCGGAACTTTCATCCTTCCCCCATTCGGGGGACTGATCTTTGCGGCTGTTGGCATCTTGATAGTGGAATGGATCAGGAAAAAGAATTTCAAGGATGGCTTGAAATCAACCGGTGGAATCTTAAAAGGGTGTGGGTTCGCGGTGGTTGCGCGATTTTCAATCGGGCTGATCATGATCGCCCTATGGGGAGTTTGGGTCTGGTTAATATAGTTTTTTTACATTGGCTGATATTTCCCTCTCTTTCGAATTCAGCAATAATTAATGATGGCAATCTTCACAATATTACGTCTAAATATGATGACATTAACAAGGTTTAGAACTTATTAAAATTATTTAAGAAAAAAGGTTGGCAACAGTCATAAAGTTGCCAACCTTTCCTGATTTTTCTACTATTTTATCACTCGCTGGATTTTACCAGACGAGTTAGCACAACCTGATATAAGACAATTGATCCTGCCACTGCGGCATTTAATGATTCAATATTTCCATTCATCGGCAGTCTCAGCAGAAAATCACAATTCTCCTTCACCAGATCGCGCATCCCCTCACCTTCGTTACCAACAATTAAGACAATGGGGCCGTCCAGTGGAACTTCCTGGATCGGTTTCGCATCTGCGCCGCCCTCCAAACCAACCACCCAGGCACCCTCTTTCTTGAGCTGTTTACATATTTGAACCAGGTTGCCTTGGGCAATTAAGAGGTGTTCAGTCGCTCCCGCAGAAGCGCCCACCACAGCCGGGGTGACTTCAGCCGCGCGATGCGGCGGAATCACCACCCCGTGAACACCGGCTGCTTCAGCAGTTCTCAGCAAAGACCCCAGATTTTGGGGGTTCTGAATCAGGTCGAGCATAAGCAGAAATAAATCTTCCTGTTTGTGAGAAGCCAGCTCAGCAATATCAGCTACATCAGCGTATGGATAGCGGCTGACCTCAAGCGCAACCCCCTGAGGGTTGTCGCCCATACTGGCTAATTTATCCCGCTGGACCCGCTCAACCGGTATTTTTCTCCCTTTTGCCAGTTGAATCATTTCGGCAATGCGGCCCTTTTCTTCCAGACCGGTTGCCAACAATAAACGAAACACCTCACGGCGTTTCGTTTTTAACACTTCCATGACCGGATTGCGGCCAATAATCCATTCTCTCAATGAACTACTCCCGGTGCCAGGATGTACCGTCTTTACTGTCTTCGAGCACAAATCCCAATTCTAGCAGCCGGTCTCGAATCTTGTCAGACAGCGCCCATAACTTGTTCACGCGCAGTTCTTTACGAACCTCAATCAACAATTCCACAAAACCATCTACGCTCTGGTCACCTTGCTCAACCCTGTCCAGCGAAAGACCAAATACCTCAGTAAGCTGCCGTAATAAATCTTGTGCAGGTTTTAATTGCCCATCGGTTGCACCATCAGCCCGGGTTTGGTTGATCACCCGCACCAACTCAAAAAGCTGTGCCAATGCCCCGGCAGAATTGAAATCTTCATCCATGGCATCCATAAAACCTTTACTGGTGGTATCCATTTGAGATGACAACGTCTTGAGCATGTCGTCTGAAGCACCGTTGGCGCCGCCCAACGCGGGTTTTAATGCGGAACGCAACCGGTCAATGGCTTTTTCCGCCTGGGTTAGAATATCTTCTGAATAAGATAACGGGTTTCGGTAACCGGAATTTAATACCATCATACGAAGGGCGTCCGCCGGATGCCGACTGAGAAAATCTTCAATAGTCACCAAGTTACCGATTGATTTTGACATTTTCTCGCCGCTTAACTGCAGCATTCCATTGTGCATCCAATAAGTAGAAAAGGGTTTACCGGTATAGCACTCGCTCTGAGCAATTTCATTTTCATGGTGCGGAAAGATTAGGTCATTTCCACCACCGTGAATATCTATCTGCTCTCCGAGATGATTCAGGTTCATAGCAGAACATTCAATATGCCAACCGGGACGGCCCTGTCCCCAGGGGCTAGTCCAAGAAGGCTCACCTGGTTTGGCAGATTTCCACAAAGCGAAATCCATAGGGTGTTCCTTGCGGTAATCCACGTCAATACGCGAACCAGCCTGCATGTCTTCCAGTTTTCTGCCTGAAAGTTTGCCATATTGCTTGTCATTGTTCACCCTGAAATAAACATCACCTTCCATCGGATATGCATAACCCTTATCAATCAAACCGGTAATCATCTTGATGATTTGATCCATTTCACGGGTTGCCCTCGGATTGATGGTAGCCGGAAGAATATTGAAATCGTGCAGATGATCTTCAAACTCACGAATATACATCTCACCTAAGGCAAAAGGATCCATGCCTTGTTGGTTGGCTTTAACGATGATCTTGTCATCTACGTCAGTGAAATTCATCACGTGTTTGACATCATACCCGCGGAACTGAAGATAGCGGCGAATAATATCAAACACAAGAGCAGACATGGCATGTCCGATGTGAGCCTTGGCATACACTGTCGGCCCGCAAACGTACATCGAGACTTTGCCCGGTTGAAGCGTCTTAAATTCTTCGGTTTTTCTAGTCAAGGTATTGTAAACTTTCAACATCAGGCAACTCCTCTAATGATTCACTGTTGTTTGTTCTTCAGGCCGGCCAAAAATCATTCGCCCGGCTGCGGTTTGCAGCACTTTGGTAACCATGATCGTGATGTCCTTATCCAGGTAATCACGTCCATTCTCCACCACCACCATGGTGCCATCATCTAAATAGGCAACACCCTGCCCGGCTTCGCGGCCTTCCTGAATCACTTTGACACTCATGATTTCTCCGGGTAATAGCACTGATTTTACCGCGTTTGCGAGTTCGTTGATATTTAAAACGGTTACACCTTGTAATTCAGCCACCCGGTTGAGATTGTAATCATTGGTTAAAATCGGACAACGCATCTGGCGGGCAAGAACTACTAGTTTATCATCCACTTCACGCATGCCTTCCACGTCTATATCACTGATCTTCACCTGCATGGAAGGTTCTTTTTGAAGAGCAGACAACACTTCCATACCACGCCGTCCACGTTGTCGGCGCATACTGTCAGATGAATCGGCAATGTACTGCAATTCATTTAGTACAAACCGTGGAATAAGCAGTGTGCCGGGTAAAAAGCCTGTTCGGGTAATATCTGCAATTCTTCCATCAATGATAACGCTTGTATCCAACAAAATCGTTCGATTTTCAGCCCAGTTGCCAGACGCTTCCTTACCGCCGGCTGCAGAACTGCCGCGCAATTGTGTAATAATTCCAAAGATATCAGCCTGGCGCATCACAAACAACGCCACACCTAAATAGCCAAAAATAAGCACCGCAAAAAAGGGAATTATCTTGCCAAACGGGGCTGGTAGTAGTGATATCGGAAAAGAGAGCAAGGCTGCCACTATTAACCCGGATATCAACCCTACCAAGGCAGAAAGAAGCGATTGAGCCGACATAGTGGCAAGTGTTTTCTTTATCGCACGAGCAGGCCGAGTGGTGATGTAAGGGGTCAGAATTAATCCAACCAATGCCCCAACCGAGGCAATAACAAATGCATATTGATCTACCGTCATGGTCGTTGAGGTGGCATGCGCGTTCGCCGCCTCACCCAGACTTTTCCCCCAAAACGCCCCTCCGATCGAAAATCCAATCATTCCAAGAATACGAAAAATAAAATCTGCACTCATAATAAATACTCCTGAATAATTGCTGTTAAAGAACCGGATAAATTGGGATAATTGCATTTTTATGATAGCATGCCCGGTAATGTACGTCAAATAACTTTCGTTACAGGGCAATCGCATCTTATTGAGAAAAAACCTTTAGTAGATAATCTGTATCCCA
>CAYXWV010000093.1:0-5717 GCA_964468875.1 uncultured Anaerolinea sp.
GTTCATGGCCGTGACTCTCTCTTTTCTAGATCTATGGACTTTTGATACAGTAACAAACGGTAATTGATGTGTTTTCGTTTATTAATGAGAAAGAAAAAACTGCACCTAACGGTTGTTACTTGAGATGGGAAGAACGATGCGGCCTTCGTTGACATCTCCCAGCAGGGTGACGCCGGTGGGGTTTTTGTAGGCGCAGCGGGCGGTCAACGCAGCTATGAGTGCGTTTAACTCGGCAGCCGAATACACAATCCCCTCAGGAAGCTGACCGGTTTTGATCTTGTGGCGGGTGATTTCCTCAAAGAACGTCATCGGGTCACGAACATTGAGATGTTCTTCCTGCAAGAGAAGCTGGCGCTGCAGGCGGCCTTCCAATGACTTGGGTGAATTTAATTTCGATCCAAGTAAAGCGGCATAGGCGGCATCCGGGTGAACTTCCATCACCTGCTTTTCGGCGCCCGGCGACGGCCAGCGTTGAAAGCCCAGGGCGGCCATTTCGCTTGAAAAACGCAGTGCGCGCTGCAAAGCAGGGGTGCATTGGTCCAGGTTGGAAGGGGTGCGTGTGGCTGTAAAACCCCTCGAAAATAACTCATATTCGCAAAGCCGGATGTTGGCATAGCGTTTGGTTTGACGCGGCTCAAACAGGGTCGGCTGACTCGCCGGGTTGGCCATAAGCCCTTCGTTCAACGTGATCGGCGAGGTAATGGCGGCAATCGCCACCGAACTTTCGTTCAGCTTTTGTTGGAATTCGTCAAAGGTCAGTTCGCCTCTGAAGAGAATGCGGTGCGAGTCATCAAGAATGGCGCAGGTGAGATTGCCTCTCGCGCCGGTGATTTCCATACCAATATAATGGGTTATGCTGAGATCCATGATTTGATGAGTTTAATAGAAAAGCCCAAATAACGCAATCTGCAAGCATTTGCTTGAACAGGCACATGCGGGCTTTCTATATTACAATTAATCGCATGGATGAATCTGCATTGATCGCTTCTTCCCTTAAGGGTGAGCTTGACGCCTTCAACCGTTTGGTCCTGGCTTACCAGGATTTGGCGTTTAACACAGCCTGCCGCATGCTCAATGATGATGACCTTGCCGCGGACGCGGTTCAAAATGCTTTCGTATCCGCCTGGCGCAACCTTTCAACTTACCGGGGAGGATCGTTTAAAGCTTGGGTGATGCGTATGGTGATCAACGGCTGTTATGATGAATTGCGCCGGCAGAAGCGCCGGCCTACCACGCCGCTTGAGCCGATCAACTCAACCGAAGATGAAGAAAATGACTCTCCGCAGTGGATGGCTTCTGATGATCCGCTGCCTGAAACCAGCATGGAGCAGGCTGAACTGGAACACGCTATTACACATTGTCTCGAACAACTTCCTCAAGATTTTCGAGCGGTGGTGGTGCTGGTTGATGTGCAGGGCATGGATTATGAGGAAGTGGCGGCATCGGTACGAACTCCGTTGGGCACGGTGAAAAGCCGGTTGGCGCGTGCCCGTTTGAAAGTGAGAGACTGCCTGAAGGGCTTTGAGGAACTTCTGCCAGCCCAATTTCGTCTAAAGGGTGAGGCTTCTGAATGAGCGAGTATCTGTCACCCAACGAGTGGATTGAGATTTCTGCATATCTGGACGGCCGGCTTGATGATCAATCAGCTGACCGGTTGGAAAAGCGTCTCGAGACTGACAACCAATTTCACCAGGCATATCTCGAACTCAAACATGCCCGCAGGCTGCTCAAATCGCTTCCAGCCAAAAAAGCACCGCGTAATTTTACGCTTTCAGCTCAATTTGCCAAGTCTCCGGCAAGAAAATGGAACGCTTCCTCTTTTTTAGGGCTGGCATCCGCGGCGAGTGCCCTACTGTTAGTCTTTTTATTCGTGCGGGTTAACTTTTTCTCCATGGGAAACAGCGCCATGCCGGTAATGCTGGAAGCTCCTTCAGCAAAAGAAGCGGTTCCCCAAGCCGCCATGGATACGGGAGCTGCGGTTGATGCCACGGTAGAAGAGGCTCCCATGATCATCACCTGGGGTGACCCAAACAGAGGCTATGGGATGGGAGGCGGTGGAGGTGATGGATCTGACATGATGGTCGCAGAAGCACCCCCGGCAGACGGCGGTGATTTTTCTGGCAATGGCGCCATTCTGCCACAAGGCACGCAGGTCGTTGAAGAAACAACACTCAACGCCCAAGAAGCCGTCGAAGTGGACCCCTCCACGATGATTCTAGGCTTACCAGAACCCGATTCTACCGGAGAGATCATTCAGCGCCACGAATCTGAGGCTGATGTGATGTCTCAAGCTGTGCCTCAAATCATCCCCGCTTCCACCTGGTGGATGATCGGGTTGGGGGCGGCGGCTCTATTGAGCGGCTTGTTGGCAATTCTTTTACGCAGGCGATAATTTGCATTCCCACGAATCTTTCAAATATTGTCCGGTTTGCGCCACACCTTTGGTGGTCAAACTGCAAATGTCGGAAGAGCGCCCGACCTGCCCCGCTTGTGGATGGGTGCACTATGAAGACCCAAAGGTGGCGGCAGGGGTCTTGGTGATGCGGGACAACGAAGTGCTTCTGGTGCGCCGTACAATGGAGCCTTATATCAGGCAGTGGAGCATCCCGGCTGGATTTGTGAACGCATTTGAAGACCCAAGACGGGCGGCTGAACGCGAATGTTTGGAAGAGACCGGGCTGACGGTGAGGGTTGTGGATTTGTTTGACGTGCTTTATGGCCGCGAACATTCGCGGGGTTCAGACATGCTGCTGGTTTACCGCGTCGAGATAATGGGGGGTGAGCTGAAGGCGGCGGATGACGCCGATGAAGCAGGGTGGTTTTCTCTGGACGATTTGCCTCCGTTGGCGTTTGATTCGACACGCAAGGTATTCTACAAACTGGCTTTATAATTCATTCTTTCAGTTTAAAATGGTATGAAAACTGCAACATAGCTGATGATCGTTTTGCATTTAACCAGTAAAGAGAGAATTATGGCCAAGTACACTTCTTCACGTTCATCGTCTCAGCGCAAAAGCATTCCAGCACGACGGGGATCAAAACGCTCCTACAGCAGTGCGGGTGCCGCCAATCTGACCACCGATCAAAAGATTGATTTTATCGGCGGGATGGTCGCAGTCATTGGACTGCTCAGTTTGGTGGCGTTTTTTGCCCGTGAAAATGGCAGCGTGACCGGTTGGGTGGCAGCGTTGATTGGAAAGATCGGCGGGTGGGGTGGCTTTATCATCCCGGTTGGGCTGACCATTGGCGGAATGTATCTTCTGTTGCGCAACGTGGATCGTCTACCGCGGCTTTCCAGTGGAAGGATGGCCGGTGTGGTGTTGTTGTATTTGAACATGCTGACGTGGTTTCATTTCGCTCAGGGTGGTGGCATTCAATCTGCCCGGGAGGGTTTGGGCGGCGGAGTGATTGGGGCGGCGTTTGATGGGCTGCTCTCTCACAGCCTGGGCAAACCCGGCGAGGTGGTGGTGTTGACCGCCTGGTCGCTGGTTGCCATCCTGTTTATCGTGGATGTGCCCCTGCCAAAATTACTGGAATTGATCACCGGTAAAAACCGGCAGCACCTTGCTTCTCAGAAAGAAATCCCCTTTACCCGCGAACGGGCTGTGCGTTCCACATCCGTGCCTGCCTCCCGAATCATGATGGATGATGGTGACGAGCCTGTTGAACTACCGCAGGGGTTTAATGCATTGAACTTTGGCGACGAGCCGATTAAAACTACACAGGCAAAACCTTTGCGCATGGAAACACCCAGGACGGTAGTGCCCACCTCGGTGCCGGTGTTGACGCCCAAATCTGTGGCGCAGTCTTTTTCGGCGCCAGTAGAGACAAAATCCGTTGATTCACCCTCAGTTAAGATGGGGGTCAGCCAGAGGGCAGTTGAAAAACCGTGGCCGATTCCGGCGGTTTCTGATGTTCTTGATCCTGCGACTCCGTCGGGGATGCAATCTAATTATGACAAAGATCGGTCGCGGATCATTGAGGAAACGCTGGCTTCTTTTGGGGCGCCCTCGCATGTAGTTGAAATTCACCGCGGACCAGCGATCACACAATTCGGCGTGGAGCCGGATTTCATCGAAAATCGCGCGGGCCGTACCCGGGTGAGGGTGTCTAAGATTGCCAGCCTGGCAGATGACCTTGCCCTGGCGCTGGAAGCGCCCAGCATCCGCATTCAGGCACCGGTTCCTGGCAAGGCGTATGTGGGTATTGAAGTGCCCAATGTCAAACTGACTCTTGTTTCGTTGCGAGAGTTGATCGAAAGCGAAGCTTTTGCGAAGATAAAATCTCAACTGCGTTTTGCCCTTGGCAAGGACGTGGCTGGCAAACCGGTTTGTGCCGACCTGACCGCCATGCCCCACATGTTGGTGGCAGGCACAACCAATTCCGGCAAATCGGTGCTGGTGAATGCCATTCTCACCAGCCTGCTGTTGAATAATTCTCCCTCTGATTTGAGGTTGCTGCTGGTGGACCCCAAGCGGGTGGAGCTGACCGGCTATAACGGCATTCCGCATTTGCTGGGGCCTGTGGTGGTGGAAGCCGACAAGGTGGTTGGCGCCTTGCAGTGGGTGTTGAGCGAAATGGACAACCGCTACAAGAAGTTCGCTAAAGTGGGCGCCCGCAATATCGTGGACTTTAATCGCAAGGGTGACGAGCATCTGCCTTACCTGGTGATAGTGATTGATGAACTGGCTGATTTGATGATGCTTGCCCCGGATCAGACCGAACGCAGCATCACCCGCCTGGCACAACTGGCACGTGCCACGGGCATCCATTTGATTCTGGCGACCCAACGCCCATCAGTAGATGTGGTCACCGGGTTGATCAAGGCAAACTTCCCGGCAAGGGTGGCGTTTATGGTGGCTTCAGGCATGGACAGCCGCGTGATCCTCGATCAGGCTGGCGCGGAGAAACTGCTTGGCAAGGGCGATATGCTTTATCAGGCGCCTGACGCCCCTGCGGCAGTGCGTTTGCAGGGTGTGTATGTTTCTGACCCTGAAATCCAGCGGCTGGTGGATGCATGGAAGGTGATCGCCATGAAACACAAGCTGGAAGGCGGCGCGGAACCCGATGGCATGCCGCTTGACATTTACACAGCAAGCACTCCGCTAAAACAGGGTGAGTTGTTCAATGGCGATGAACGCCGGCGGGATGAATTGCTTGACCAGGCGCTCGATATTGTCCGCCGAGAACGGAAAGCCAGTATCTCGATGCTGCAGCGCAAGATGGGGGTGGGGTATACCCGCGCAGCACGGATGATTGATACACTGGAAGAAGACGGGATGATCGGCCCGCAGCAGCACGGATCGCAGGTGCGCGAAGTGCTGGATTACGGCGATCTGGACGTGGTGGACGACGAGCCTGACGAGGAAGAAGACGACGTGTAGTTTTCTAAAGAGCAAACCACGAAAAGTGATGAGATGACCCTGGCAAGGCTTGGAACCCTGCCAGGGTTTTATTATCCGGCGGGGAGGAAGTGATCCTGGCTTTTTGTTAAGGTGATTTGTTATTTGATTTTGCAAGTGTAAAACGAATCTAAAACGAATAAAAACAAGTACAAATAGTCAAGAAGGGATGATTTCATCTGATTCGTTTATGAAATTGATTCTTCCAGTTGTTTACGCGAATTTTTTAAGGTTCTGTCTGTGTGTGGTGCGATGAGCTGGAGATTAAAATAGCACAAATGTTCTGTTATGTCAAGAGGGAAATTTGATCTGTTG
>CAYXWV010000094.1:0-5663 GCA_964468875.1 uncultured Anaerolinea sp.
ATCACGTAAAGTGAATCTGGACTTTGCTTGCTTTTCGTAATATGATAGTAACATCTTTAGTAATAAAACATATTTTCTTTTGGCAGCTATGATTCATTCCCTGAATTTGGTCGCAGTCTTCATCGTTTTGGGGTAGGGGAATGAGGAGCTAATTGCGAAACCGGCCTTGTGGTCGGTTTTTGTTGTTTTAAGTCGGTAACAACTGTTGGGGGAAATCTATTGAAAATCTCAACAGATAAAAATGCAGTGAAGTAAATAAAAAAAGGGAGATTAGATATGAGACGAATGGTTGAGAAAATCAGCAAGCATATGATCATCATTTTGGCTGTGATCGCATTGGCTGTTCCATCGCCAGTGCTGGCGCAAGACGTTGCCCCGACCGCAGAACCGCCAGTGGTCACTGAAGTCGTCACGGACGTACCGACTGAGGTTGCCACCGAATCGGCTACCGAAGCGCCTGCTACGGCTGAAACAGAGGTACCCACAGAAGTAGCAACGGAAGCGCCCACTGAGGGTGTAGTAACTGAAGCGCCAGAGGGAATTCTTGAAGCAACGGAATTTGCCTCTCCGACAATCGAACCGATTGATCCGGACGCGATTCTGGAAGTTGTGGATGCTGCGGCGGATGCCGACGTGGTCCTCGTTGATGAGAACGGAGAGCCGGTGGTTATGGCATCCGCTGAGACAGAAGCGCTTCTTACCGAAAACCCCGATCCATGGATTGTTCGAGGTGATATCACCTACCGCTTCCTCGCCGATTGCAGTGCCTACCCTGACGATGCTTTTAATGATTGTACTGAATCAACAACTCCGGTTCAAGCCGCGATTAATTTTGCGAATCCCGGTGAAACTGTTTATCTTGGAGCAGGAACTTTTATAGAAGAAATTGATATTACTAAAGATCTGGTTTTACAAGGAATGGCGGGTACGATAATCCAATCGCCAGCCATCATTGACTCAGATTTTACTGTTTCTGGAACAGCAAGAAAATCCATTATCTCTGTGACCAATAGTGCCAATGTGATCATCGATAATGTAACAGTAGATGGTTTAAAGAATGCTGCACCTAATTACAGCTTTATCGGTATTGGATATTACAATGCTAGCGGAACGATTTCCAATAGCATTATAATGAATATCATGAATAGTACACTATCTGGAACCCAGCATGGTGTAGGTATCTATGCGTATAACGATGATGGTATTACTCGTACATTGAACGTATCAAACAATACGATAGTTGATTTTCAAAAGGGGGGCATGGTTTTTGGCGGAGATGGCTTATCAGTAAATGTGAATAATAATACAGTTACTGGTGCAGGCGATACAGCTGTAACAGCTCAGAACGGAATTCAAATTGGCTATAATGCAACGGGATCTGTAACCAACAATACTGTTAAGAATATTGGATATGAAGGGGCTGGTTGGAGCGCAACCGGTATTCTGCTTTATCAAGCTGGCGGGACGACAACTATTAGCGGAAACTCGGTTGTGAATAGTCAAAACGGAATCAATGCGAATGTTTCTGCAATGATTGCAGAAAAAAATTCGATTGACGCAAGTGACTATGGGATAACATCTGATACTTCGATGTATGATTCTTCATGGAATCTTGTAGGGTATGCTCCAGGTACAAACAGTATCATTAGAAACAACATTATTAAGAATAGTTATTTAGGATTTTATGGAACTGATCCTTCTATAGTTCTAAGAGATAATAAATTTTTAAATAACACCTATGGTGCCTATAACATTAATGAGACACTCGCTGACGCTCGCTATAACTACTGGGGTTGCGATCTTGGAGCTGATCCTTCATTATTATCTCCTTGTAACGTTGCCTTCAATTTCAATACCACTCCCTGGTTGATGGACCCCGACGCTGATGGTGTATATGACTCCAGCGACGGCACCGGCGGCTACGTGGATAACTGCCCAGTAGTCTACAACCCTGACCAGGCTGATGTTGATGGCGATGGTGTTGGAAATGCCTGCGATCCCATATCTTATATCAGCCAGATGGATTCCGACGTTGACGGCATCAAAGACAACGTGGATAACTGCCTGACCACCCCGAACGCTGACCAGAAAGATACCGACAAAGACGGCATCGGCGACGCCTGTGACAACACCCCCAACGGCAAGGTAAATCCTCTGCTGGTGCCTGTGACCGGTGCGGGCGGAGCGTTCAGTACCTTCAATTGTAGTGCTGAGACCATCCTGAGACTGCCCTCCAGTGACTTTGTGATCGCCTCGTCTGACTTCTGCAATATGAAGGGCGAGTTGGCGGAACAGATTGAAGATACCCTGCCCGAAGAACTTCCTGCTGGTAACAACTACCAGTTTGGCATGAACCTGACCGTACTCGACAGCTTGAACCCCGTCAAGTACGTGGCTGACCCCGGACGGTTGACCTTCTCGTTCGCGGTGCCCGAAGACATGCTCGACAAGACCTTCACCGTCTTCTTCTGGGACGAAACCCTGAAGAACGGAGTAGGCGACTGGGTGGAACTGCCTGCTTACGCGGAAGAAGATGATGGCACCCCCGTGATCACCTCCCTGCACCCTGAAGAGGTGAGTGAAGCCCGCATGACCCTCGAGGGCGTGAAGCTGACCGAACTGGATCACGTTGAATTTGTGACCAACTTCCCGGGTCTCTTCATCCTGGCAATCAAGTAACTTTAAAAGTAAATAAAGCCTGCCAGCCGGGAGGAGCTCCTCCCGGCTGGTGTTTTGAACCAAAAATTGTATAATAGAGATGCAACAACATTAGGATGCGTGGATCTGAAGACCATCATCTGGTCGCTTGCCGGGCAACACCGGCATGGCTTCAGGGAGCAAGTAGCGAAACCGGCCTTCGGGTCGGTTTTTTAAGTTAATTTTGAAAACTTTTTTTACCAGACTCTCCATTAGGAACAGGGTTGTACTAATAATGAAGAAAGCCCGCCGCGCGCTCGAAATAATTATCACAGTCCTTTTCATCCTCTTCTCGTTGTCTCCCGGTTCAGCAAACGCGGAGAGCGCGGTTTCTGTTTACGCCCCGGCTGTCGCGCTTCGTCTGCAGAGCGAGGACGCAGAGAACCCTGAATCCATGGTGGTTTTTAGCGGCAATAATGCAACCAATGCCGGCTACATCCCCGGCGAGACCGTGGTCGTGGAAGTCCGCGGGCCAGATGGCAACCTGTTGATCTGTGACGCCCTGGTGAATCAAAGCGGCGAATGGAGCTGTTCCGTTAACCTGTGGCAGGTATCACGATTGCTCGGCACATTTTACTACCAGGCAAAAGGACAGCAATCCGGGGTCACCTTTACCGGCTCGTTTTCAAATGAAGGAGCCGTCCGATCAGTGGATTTGTTGAGTGACGGCAAAATCGTCGAAGACCAGGGCAGGGTGCATATTGGTTCGAATCTGGATGTAAAAATCACCATTGATTCAAGTGATAAAGAGTTTTTCTGGGGGTCCACCAAATATCAAATACAACAGCAGCAATGCGATGCTTCCGGGGAATGCTCGTGGAGCCCGGCATACGTCAGTGATTGTATCTCGCAGCCTGATCCCGATCTGGCTGAGAGTGTTTCAAATCGGCAATATCTTTTCACTGATCTTTTTAAACTGGCTGACTTGAATTCCTCGTATTATTTCATGTTTTCCACTTATTCAGACAATGCGTGCAAAGCTCCAAATGGCAACCAATGGAATTTTTCAAACATTTTTGGCTTGACAGCCAATGACACGATCACAAAACTGAATTGCATCAAAACTGATGACCTCGACAAACCATCCTATTCATGTGACGTCTTGGTGAAATACGCCCATGAGACCCAGGCCAGTCCTTCTGGAACTGTACAGTTTACCATTCAAAGGCAAGATGACGGAGTTGTGGTGCCGGAAGATTGTGTATTGACTCGCCAGCCTGGTGGTATTTCGACCTGTTCGATCAAGGTAGCTGCTGATCAGGCAGCTTTGCACAACCTTCAAGCCAGGTTTGAACCGGGTAGTGATTATGACCATGAGAGTTCCAGTGAGTGGGTTTCATTGATCTTTGAAAAGGCAGAGCCTGTGGTGGTGGTGAGAGCCAACCTTGCCCAAAAAACATATGGCGAGCCTGACCCGGAGTTAACATTTTCTGCGAGTATTAGCGGTTTGCCTTTTTCAGGTTCGTTGGAACGCAGGCAGGGGGATGATGCCGGAAGCTATATGATCGGTCAGGGCAGCCTGGTTTCTCCCGGATACAAGATCAGGTTCATCCCAGGTGTGTTGACCGTTCAAAAAGCCCTTCCAAACATCCAGGTGCTGGGCTACACGGGCTATTACGATGGTGAAGCCCATGGTCCAGCCATCACGGCGATTGGTATCCACGGCGAGGGCCTCAGTAAGTGGCTTGAATTGGATCAGTTGTTTACGGATGCTCCGGGGGGAACGTCCTCATGGTCGTTTATAGGCAACCGCAACTACAAGGCTGTCGCAGGCTATGAAGTGCCCGTTACAATCAGCCCAGTTGAGGTGGTGGTTGCCGCGGATGTTAATTCAAAAGTTTATGGTGACCCTGACCCCGCCTTCACCTATTCCCTCATAGATGGCAAACTAATCAAGGGGGATCAAATCACCGGAACGATTCATCGCGAACCGGGTGAAAACGCCGGGCTGCATCTCCTCAGCCAGGGCACCCTGTCTGCCGGGAAGAACTATCAATTAACCTTTGTCGGTTCGTGGTTCAAAATCGATCCTAGGCTTGTTACGGTGACTGCTGATCCGCAGAAGAAGGTGGCAGATTCACCTGATCCACGATTAACCTATCGAATTACGGAAGGGCAGTTGGTCAACGGCGATATGTTCAATGGTTCCATTGCCCGGGTTCCCGGCAACGCTCTTGGATTGTATCCCATCGGCCAGGGCACTCTGCACCTGTCTGATAACTACCTGCTCAACTTTAAGGGTGCCTCTTTCTCTGTCTTTAACCCTTCTGTCACTTTTGACGCTGACTATGATGGATTGCCAAACTCAAGCGACAACTGCGTTTATATGGCAAACACCGATCAGGCTGATGGCGACCAGGACGGCTTTGGAGATGCGTGCGACCCGACTGCCAATCAACTTTACGCTTCTGTGATTGTGCCTGTGACCGGTGCAGATTCGGTCAACGAGATTGGTTGCAGCGGTGATAGCACTTTTACCCTTGAGTCAGGCGATTACGTCATTTTACCGAAAGAACAGTGCTCCTGCAGGGCATCATTTGCCAATGAACCAGAGACCAGCCTGCCGGCTCCCATCCCTGAAACGTTGCAGTTTGTATCCGCGGTTAATCTTAATCTGATAAAGGGGGATACCGTCCAGGATTTGATCGATGGAGGCGGGAAGGTTCAATTTGGCTTGAAACTTAACACGGGTGGCACAGCATCTGACATGAAAATTCTCTATTGGGATCCCATGCAGAAACAGGGTACCGGTAATTGGATAGTGCTGCCGGCAGCAAATACCGGTGAAGAAATCACACTCGCATCTGATGAGGCGCAGAATTCTCTCACGGTTTACAGACTTTGGCTCGCTGACAATCACCAATATGTGGAACTTGAAGTAAACTTCACAGGACTGTTCGTTTTAGCGGCTAAAAAATAATAACATCAGGTACAATAGTACCTATTTTCTTTATTTCTCCCCGATT
>CAYXWV010000095.1:0-5433 GCA_964468875.1 uncultured Anaerolinea sp.
CAACAATATCCCCATAAATGATAAAGACTCTTTAAAGCTGGCTTTTTGCTTTCACTTATTATTCTTTGAATGTGTACCAGTAAATGTTATAAAAAAAATAAAATATAGCGATTATTCAAAAGGTATATTACATTTTGCAGATCGTTTTGACGCGATAGAAGTTCCTAAAAACTACCGCTTTATTTGGGATAATGTTGGAAAGGGAGATAGATTTCGGGGTTTTTCAAATCTAAACGACAGCATTGATCAATTGTGTCTAAAGCTAGAAATAGATCATTTAACACCGGATAATATAAATGCTGCTAGTGAACAACGATTCATTTTATGTCCGGAATGCGGGAAACGCTTTCTTGGTTCAACTGGAAATTGGGTAGGTATAAATTCTTATCTTGTTTGTAATAATTGCTCAAAAAAGTATATAGTCAACAATGTAAAAAAAAAGATAGTTGATAGACTAAGAAACTATGATGTTGATTATTCAAAATTTTCTGAAAATATTATTAAACCAAATTCATTAACTTTGGTTTCTAAACCCGAATCTGAAATAGAAAAAGAAAAAAGAATTAATACCTACCAAGGTCATAAAAAACCAGATTATGCAGAAATAGATGCAAATAACAAAACGTTGGGTTTACGAGGAGAGGAATTAGTACTAGAAACTGAATGCAGATTCCTATCTGAAAATGGCAGGGTTGATCTTGCGACTAAGGTATTACATGTCTCAAAAAATTTCGGGGATAGCGCTGGTTTTGATGTTGAATCTTATTTATGTGATGGAACAAAGAAGTTTATCGAAGTAAAAACAACTAAGGGTTCGATTGACACTGCATTCTTTATAACACGCAACGAAAGAGAATTCGCATTGTTACACAAGGATCAATATTATATCTATCGTGTATTTGATTACGATGAAATAAATAATAGTGGAAAATATTTTGTTATTCAAAATATTGAAAATTTATCACTTATACCAACTCAGTACCGAGTAACAATATAAATTTTTATTACAAGAACATCGAATCTATTCGACTCTTTTTCATATCATCATCCATGTTTGAATAAAATTGATCTGTTATTCCCGTACTTGAATGCATCACATTCTGACTAACCGCCTTATAGTCCTCTTGTGTTTTAGAATGTGCCTGCCCATAATGAACATGCCCATGTCTGAACTTATGCGGGGAATGATATGTCAAGTCGTTTTTTTCTAACCATTCTTTCAGATTCTTTCTGAACAGGTTTGACCTGGCTAATCCTACTTCAGTTATAGTTGCATCAATCTCGCCGGAGTCGCTTGAAAATGGAGCAAACCAGTAACCAGATTCAGGTAGTATTGATCTTACTTTTTTATCCCAATCATCAACAACCTTGATCAATTCAGGAATAGGATAAAGTATTGTCTTAGCATTCTTGCCGTTCTTTGTCCGAACACCCAAGCTTGTATATTGATAAACAAATCGATTCTTTATATCAACCGCTTTGATCGGTAAGGAAACAAAAGCCCCTATTCTCATACCTGATAAAAATAAAAATACCGCAGACGCTCGGATTCTTTCTTCCAGAAGCCCCTCAACGGGCGTATGAGCGATTTTTATGATCTCTTTGATTGTTACATACTCTTTATTTTGTGGAATGTCGCTAAGTCGTTTATTCTTAACTTTTGCAATCCAAGACGGTTTGATATTGCGATACTCATAGAAATTTTCATAGAGCCATGAGAAGAATCTGCGAGCCGTTGAAAGTATCTTTTTTATGTGCGCAGGGGATAAAGGTTCGTTTTTGCCATCCATGCGAACCTTTTGGATGTACTCCGGAAATGTCGGAATGATTGAAGGAGCTTTCTCGAATGATATTTCATCAGCCCAATCTAACAGGTAACGAATGTGTGTCTCTTCTGCCTTATAAGAACCCATGGCAATCTGATCAGTATGCATCCGGTAATAAAGATATTTCTTGGTCAGTTTCCAATTCTTTTTATTGATCATTTTTCTTTCTCTTTGCATCAATAAATTTTGCTAGGTTATGCCCGCAAATTGGACAGACATAAAGGTTATAAGTAAGTCTGCCTTTTTGGTATCTCTTAGGATTGGTAACCTCAACGACCTTTTTGCACGAGACACACCAAGCCCGATTCTTTTCTAGCCGAACCTTTTTATAAAGATTCCCGTACCAGTCTCTAAAAGAAGACCCATGAATCAAAATCCTTCCCTGCTGATCTCTTTCATGCGGACAATTCAAAGGAAGATAAACACGATAAATTTGATTCTTTTCTATTCCGATCTCTTCAGCTAATTCACGGGGAGAATACATCATATTCAGGAGCCCTTTTAATTTGTTTCTTTGGGAGCTGTTCAATCTGCCTTGATGGATGTATTCTGCCTGATCTGTCATCTATTTTTCTCTTCGATGGTGCCCCTGTCCTCACGTCCAGGTTGCACCAATCGATCAGTAACCAATCACTTATCAACAAACGCACCTCGGGGGTCAAGTAGAAGCCCTCGGTGCTTCCCTCGATCATCAAAAAATAATCAATCAACAATTACAAAACGCGTAGTCGCAATTAAGTGTTTGCTTGATTGTTAATTGGTGAAACTTCTCTTTCTCGTTCTTTCCACCATGCTGGTATAAATGCGGGTGTATATATCTTCGGAGCTAAATAAGGAGGTTCCATTTGCCCACACTTTGCAGCGTACTTCGTTACGTAGTAAACAGCATTCTCATTCAGTTTGATGATTTCGGGTTTTGCGAAACCTGCCCATGAATTCCAAAGAGTATGAATGAGATCAAAATTGACTGGCCTGTCGATCAAGACATGGAAATGAATTGTTCCTCGTGATTGGAACTCGATACCAACGACATAGGAAAAATAAGAGTGGTGGACAAATCTTGTGTAATGGTCGCCAAAGACGTTCTGATTCAGCTTCCTAACCAACAACTTAAATAACCTAAGAGCAACATCGGTTGATGTTTCATCTCGAAAGGTTAATGTCAGAAAAACAAGCCAATCTTTTTTCGCCAACCATTCCGACCAGGCTTTTCGTATGATCTTTTTTCCCTCGCGTGATTCCCAAACATCAGAAGGATGATCAAAGTAATCAAGTTCCTCGTCAGAGAAAATATCAGTCATTGGTCATGAATCCTTCGTCTTGTGACTTTGCCTTAACCTGATCGGCAAGTTGAACAACACCCATCATCAGCGCAACGCGGAAAAACTCAGACTTTTTCATGCTTGACTTCTTGCACCAGTCCAACATGGTTTCTTTCACATGCATTGGAACCGTCACGCGGATGAATCCGAAAGAACCTCTTTTTGTCACTACCACTTCTTCCATGTTTACCTGCCTTAGTCCTCGCCGTCCGTCCAGCCCGTCAGCCTACACCGTTCGCCCTCACAGTCAAGGCTTCCTGGCTTGTGCCGCTTCGCTCATCAGCCTTGACTATGAGTCTCCGCTCACGGTGTGAAGATCGGCTGCGGTCGGACGGCTAAGTACAGACTGACGGCGGGATTACCACTTGCCTAAAATGTTAAAAAACTGTATTATCTATTTGGAATTACAAACCAAAACAAACTGTTCGAATTTCCGTACACATTGTACGAAAAAACGGACAGCTTGTCAAGTATATAAAGGTTATTTCATGGTACTTGATGCCCTAAGCGAATTATTTTCCGAGAAATCACCCAAGCCAAATAAATATACGATCGCCATCGGAAAACAAATTCAACAAGCTCGAAATGATGCGAAACTAAGCCAGGCTGAATTGGCGAGAAAAATTTATGTAAGAAGAGCTACTGTTTCAGATATAGAGACTGGCAAGGCTGATGTCGATGCAGTAACTTTAGCCTTGATCGCTTATATTCTCGACAAACCAATAATCTTTTTTTTCCCTGGGCCTCTATTTCTCAACCTTCAATTTGATGAATTGTCAGAGTTTGAAAGAAATCTGGTTTTGCAATTAAGAAGACTCGAATATGATGATCAAAAAAGGGTGTTTGTCCAAATTAGAGCACTCGCAGATGTGGACAAACAATCACCCTTTCGATAACCAGCCTTATTGAAAACAAATTTTTCTGACTATTGAAAATGACTTGTTTTAGATTTATAGTAATTACACAAATCAAAACGCCCTTATTGGTATTTATCAATAAGGGTTATTTTTTATTTTGGGAGGAAAAATGACAGTCAATATGCAAGAAGTAATTTCCGAAAAAATTAATACCTTATCAAAGCAAATAGACAATCTTCAAATTGACTTAAAAAATAATTGTGAAAAACGTCAAGAAATAGGGGTTATAAGAACAGCATACGCTTATAAAAAATTAGCGGACTCTGGCATAGATAAAGAATTTGAAAAAATTGATGAAAATGTAAAATCAACAAAAAAGATGATTAATTTATTACAAGCACAGGTGAATGCTCTTACGGAATTCAACTCGACTCTTGTGAACCCCGAATCATTGAAAGCAGCAGAAAAGGAACTCGAAAGGATTTATCCCATGCCACCATCACCAAAAAGTGATGGCCTATTGTGGTAATAAATAGCTAACTAACCAAGTTGTTTTTTTTAATTAAACATAAAGAGAAAAAGATAAAAATTGGAGGGGTTTATTAATATGGATTATGGTTTTGTTTGCATCTTAGATGCTTTAGGTACAAAGGGGTCTTGGATTCAGGAACCTCACGATAGTTTTATTACGAAAATCAAATCTTTTAATAAGGATTTGTTAACGTATATGAATTCATATAACAAAAGCCAATTTGGCAAACTAGAAATTTATAGTTTTTCAGATACAATTTTTGTTATTTATAAGTGCCCTATTGAAGAAGGGAAAGAACCCAGGTTACTTATTCCAATTTTCGCAAAGGTTATTGCCGCAGCTTTTTCTTATGCATTAACAAAAAAATTATTCCTTCGCGGTGCAATTTCTCAAGGGAACTTTTATCAAGATGAAAACATCTTTGTTGGACCTGCAATAGATGATGCTGCTGCTTACTTTGAAAAGACAGATTGGATAGGTGTAATTTGTACTCCATCAACAAGTTATGCTTCTGAATTTGCAATTTTAGTTGGTGATTCGATTATTAAAAAGTCTAATCAGTATTTAATTAAATATGATGTTCCAATGCATAATCAAGTATGTGAAAATTTATATTCCATTAATTGGCCAGCATGGTTCAATGATCTCCCAGATACTTCAAAGCCGTCAATGAGCCGCGCCTATTTATGCGGATTAATATCTGAAAACCCTATACCATCTCAAGCAACATCAAAATATATTCACACATTAGAATTCTACGATTACTGCACTTCTCAAAAGGTTAATACATCAATCCCCCAACAAAGTGAACTAGAAAATTCATCAACACACAAGGCTTGAATATTATCTCGCTAGATTCACAGCTCGAGTCTTCGACGAGTAAAAAGTTTTGTAGG
>CAYXWV010000096.1:0-4944 GCA_964468875.1 uncultured Anaerolinea sp.
ACAAACTCACGAAGGAGACATACAATTTTTCTAAGTCAGCTCTTCCCTCTATTATTGACAAATTATTATATTCTGACTATCAGTTTAACCTTGGAAAGAGACAACGTGAACTCTTCACTTATTATATAGAAAAAGAGATTGAAGTATTGAATCTACCCGAACTCTATACTGAAACTGATGCCTCCTTTGTCTATAATCACGCTTCACCTCACTCTTTCACAGTACCACCAGTGCAATACAAATCATTAGCCCCGGTATTAGAAATCAAAGCTACATATCAATCTTGTAAAGGCAAATGGAAGCGGGGATTTCAAAATGTTACCATCCGAAAAATCGGCAGTTCAAATGATGTTTTGACCGATGTTGAAAAATGTGCCTATTTGTCATCAAATTTAAAATTCAATGGAAATAATCCAAAAAAAGAATTTTTCGATGCAAAAATACAGAACAACAATGTTATTGAAATTGGGACACTTCTGGAATTCCTTGATTTTCCCGAGAATGAAAAATTAACGATAAGACAATCCGAATTCCTTGTCGATTGCTGTGAATCATTGGGATACAAAATAGAACCAAGTGCATATCTTGTTAATAGGGCTTACAAATCTACTGATAAGGTTATTTTGTTCACTTCCACCCACAAAGATAATCTCAAAAATAACAACTTTATCCTCCCAAGTTTATGGTTTGATCTCGGCTATAAAGTGGCATTGGAAGATGATTCCTTAGATGAGGGAGAGGTCAAATTAATTCAGAAAACCATTCAGACCAATTTCAAACTTAGTATAATGGAGAAGGAGAGACTTGAAAAACGCGGGGAACTTTATTCCATTACAAAACAGGTCAATATCTCAGGTGCTGCTGATAAAATCAAATCAGCAGCACCTGAATTGATAAATGTTATCTCTACCTATCTCATTTCAGTAGCTGCAATTGGTAATACGATTACAATTGAAGAACAGAAATTATTAGAAAAAGAATTCAAACAACTCTCTTTGCCGGGTGAATATCTGACAAAATGTCTTAACGAATTACAGCAGGATAAAGATGTCGTTACTATTCAGCTTGGATCGGGAAAACCAAAACTAGGCTCTATTATCCCTCGTCCAACAGAGATACCAGATCAACCCCATGAGTTTAAAATCGACCCTGCAAAACTCGCATTTGTTTTAGATGATACTGCGAAAGTCCAGAAGTCGCTACATGAGATATTTGCAGAGGAATCTGATGATGTCCTGATGATTGAAACAGACGAGTTGCAAGAGACGGTTACTGATGATAAAGACACACAAGATGCGAATATCCCCGCGATTCTTGCCCTCCAACTTATCCAAAAAGACACCTGGTCATCAGAAGAACTAAAGACTCTCTTCAAACCTTATCATCTTATGTTAAACAATGCCGTTGAGATAGTAAATGAATGGACGGATAAAATGTATGGGGATTATTTACTTGAAGAAGAATGCGGAATCTTTAGAATCAACAAAGACTATACAGAGCAATTAGTTGCATCAGAGATGAAAAAATGACTGAGACAATAATTAAAAAACGTGAAAAGATTGTTATTATCGATTCTCTTAAATCTGGACTTGTTCCAAAAATTGGGATTCAGCACATTCAGGTTGGCAGATCGCGTGAAATTGCAGAAATGCAGAAAGATTTTGAATTGATTTCTTCTTGCGGGTCAAAAACCAGATTTATAATTGGTGATTACGGATGTGGAAAAACATTCTTTTTGACCCTCTCCAAACTTGTTGCACACGAGTTTAATCTGGTCGTTGTTTCTGCAGATATTTCCATTAACAAGATTTTAAGTTCTTCAGACGGGAAAGCCCGTGCACTCTTCGGAGAACTGATAAACAATATGTCCACAAAAACCAAACCTGATGGTGGTGCTCTTAAATCCATCATTGAGAAATGGGCAACCTTGCATTTCTCGAGCAGTCAGGAAATTACCATTGAAAATATACATAATCTGTTATTCCCTTTGGAGAGGTATGTAAATAGTTACGATTTTAGCAAGGTCATCACAGAATATCTGCTTGCATATGACAGCGGTGACGAAATCAAAATGTCAAATACCTTACGCTGGTTGCGGGCTGAGTACACAACCAAAACCGAGGCAAAGAACGACTTGGGAGTTAAAACGATTATCGATGACTCTAATATTTATGATTATCTGAAGTTGTATGCCGGATTTGTGACTTTGGCAGGATATAATGGGCTCGTGGTCAATATTGATGAACTTGCTGTTTTACAAAGACTCCAGTCCCAAATAAGAAATAGAAATTATGAAGTAATATTGTCGATTATCAATGATTCAATGCAAGGTTCCACCGAACATATTGGTTTTATTTTCGGTGGGACCCCCGCATTTTTGGAAGATAAATACAAAGGTATGTACAGTTACGGGGCTCTTGAATCAAGACTTGCCGATAATCCTTTTTCAAAGAAGGGTATGGAAGATTTATCCGGACCAGTTATCCGGCTTTCCAACCTATCTCCCGAAGAACTGTATGTTTTGTTTATCAACATCAGGAACGTCTTTGCTATGGGAGATAAGAGTAAATATTTAGTTACTGATTCAGAAATCAAGCAATTTTTAGAGTGGTCGTTAAATAGACTGGGAGCCCAGGCATATCTTTCTCCGCGTGAATCAAATAAAAATTTTGTCGGACTCCTGACACAACTTGAAAATTATCCCGAAACAAGTGTTAGTGATTTCTTAGGTACGCTAAAAATTACCATAAGTAATAACGATGATGAGTTGGTTGATTTTAAGCTGTAGGATTATCAATGGTAACTTCATTTGAATTACTTGATCCCAAAATCCAGAAAATCATATATAAATTAGGTTGGGATCGATTCAAACCGATTCAAGATGAGGCTATTGCTTATCTTATGCAGACACCAAGTGATTTGATAATATCAGCTCCAACTGCCGGTGGTAAAACGGAAGCAGCTTTTCTTCCGATAATATCCCGGGTTGCCGAAAGTGCAAATACCGCTCTAAAAATTCTCTATATTTCACCACTTAAAGCATTGATCAATGACCAGTTTAGAAGAATCGAGGAACTGTGTTCTAATTTGGAGTTTCCAATCACCAAATGGCATGGTGATGCCAGTCAGTCAAAAAAGACAAGACTGTTGAAAAATCCGTGTGGTATTTTATTAATCACGCCGGAATCAATCGAGGCTCTCTTCCTGAATAAATCAGAAAAACTACCTCAACTATTTTCACAACTGGAGTATGTTGTAATTGATGAAATCCATAGTTTTGTTGAGAATGAACGGGGAACTCAACTAAAAAGTCTTCTAAACAGGATAGAGTATGCTGCAAATATACATCCAATCAAAATTGGATTATCGGCAACACTGAATAATCCCGATGCTTTAAAGGATTGGCTTAACCACGATAATCCAGATAGTGTGAAAATCATTGAAGACACAACTACAGACAAAATCACACGTGGTGCAATCAAAGTCTTCTACGAAAAGGAGGATGAAGATAAAAAGGTTGAATCGGCTGTATCAGATGATATGAATAAGGAGCAGAATCATGGTTTCCCTGAATATCAACCATCTGAGTTCGACTCAGCTTTATTCAATATAATCAGCAAAGATAAGAATCTTATTTTCGCAAATTCCAAAGTTTCTCTTGAGCTAAATTGTGACAATATGCAAATGCTTGCCAAAAAATTGCATTATCCGAATATATTTTATGTTCATCATGGTTCGTTAGCTAAAGAGTTAAGAGAGTTAACAGAATTAGATTTGAAAACTCATCAAAACATATCGGTATTTTGTACAAATACCCTTGAACTTGGAATAGATATTGGGAATATCAATCGTATTGTCTTTTTATATCCGCCATTTACTGTTTCTTCTCTGATACAAAGACTAGGTAGGAGTGGACGAAAAGAGGGAGATGCACGAGAATTCCAATTCGTTTTGGAAGTGCCAAAAATCAATACAGACACGCATTTACAGGATACTTTGAGATTATCATTGATTCAAAGTATTGCGATGGTCGAATTGATGCTTGAAGGCTGGTGTGAACCAATGAATACCCATGCCAAAGATTATTCAACTTTCATTCATCAGATTTTATCATATTTGGGACAGACTGGTGGAAAGAAAGCAAGTGATATCTACCAGGTTATTGCTCTTAAAGCATTTGAGGGTCAGTTTGATAAACAGGAGTTCATGAAGATTTTACGTAAACTCAATGAAGATGAGATAATCTATCCATTACCAGATGAGGTGTTGACTCTCGGTAAAAAAGGCGAAAAGATTGTTGAGAATTATAAGTTTTACGCTGCTTTTATTACATCAGATGAATGGAAGATTGTAGCAAACGGAAAAGAAATCGGAAAGTTGACGAAGAGTGATCTGGGATTAATCGAGGTTGGGTCTGTTTTTCTCCTTGCAGGAAAAAGATGGCAGGTTGTTTCTATCAACGAAAAATCTTCTACGATTCTGGTTGTTAGAACAGAACAGAAGAAAGTGATATCTTTTCATGGTAATGGACAATCTATCCATAAAAAAATCCATGAGAAGATGCAGGAGATTTACGAACAAAGATATATTCCAAGATACATTGCGAAGTCCTCAATACCTATTCTAAAGGAGGCATTTGAACAGTATAAAATTTATGTTGAACCTGAAGATGGGAATATTCTAAAGACTTTTGCAGGAACAAGAATACAAAATACATTGGATCTCCTGTTGCATTGGATGAAGGTCAAGGCTGATAATCTTGATATTGGTTTCTACTCTCCAAATGGTAAATCCTACATCCGGGATAAATTAAAATCCATTGATTATGATTCAGTAGATTTTAATGATATACTGAATTCGATGAGTAGAGTGTTTAAGGAAACACGAAAATATGACAAGTATTTGCCAGATGACTTGTTGAATCAGTCATATATTCAGATAAAT
>CAYXWV010000097.1:0-4685 GCA_964468875.1 uncultured Anaerolinea sp.
GAGATTAAAATAGCACAAATGTTCTGTTATGTCAAGAGGGAAATTTGATCTGTTGCTTGTTTTTGCAAAAAGCAGGGTATTTCGAGGACGAAAAATCGTTTTTGTGGGCGAACGTTTGTCGCGCGTACGGCGGGAACCTCACCCTCGGTCCCTCTCCATTGACTTGGAGAGGGATGCCTTGGGGATTTCAGGTTCGCCCCTACGGTGAAGGAACTCGCCATGTCTTGGGCATTTCGAGGACGAATAACCGTTTTTGCGGGCGAATAACCATTCGCCCTTACAAGATTATTGATTGACAATTGGTTCGATGTGATTCTGGATAAACTCGATTCTATCCCTGGCGTCTGGCATGAAGAGGGAGGCAATGGAAACCACCAGGTTTTTCTTTTCGTTGATGTAAATGACATTGCCGCCGTCGCCCAAGGCGGCATAGACGCGATCTTTGCCGTCAATGATCCACCACAGGCAGCCATATTTCATCATACCCCAATGGCTGTGTTCACGGGTGGTTTCCTCCACCCACGAAGCCGGGATAATTTGTCTGCCCTCCCACGATCCACGGTTGAGGTAGAGCTGACCTATTTTTGCCATTTCCACAGGGGTCATGCAAAGCCCCCAGCCTGCGGTGTTGATGCCCTGCGGATCAACCACCCAACCGCTGGTTTTCTTTTCGGCATACCAGGCGATCTGTTCTTCTTTAGTGTGGAACACAATATTATTTTTGATGTTAATTCCAAGAGGGGAGAACAGGTTTTGTGAGGCGAATTGCAGGATTGACTGGCGGGCTGCATTTGTCAGGATGCCTGACAGGATGTGGGTTCCGATGAGCGCGGAGTAAAGAAAATCTCCGATGCGCCCATCTCCTCCCAATAGGTCAAGGGCTGCTTTCGTCCAGTTTTCGCTGGAGAAAAACTGCTCATATGGTTCCGTCTCATATTTATACGGGGCGGTCATGGTCAGCAGATGGCGGAGAGTGATGTACTGAATGGTTTCTTCCCCGTTGACCACTTTGTAGTCGGGGAAAAACTCCAACACATGTTGATCGATGCTCTTGATGTATCCCTTCTCAAGGGCAATGCCGATTAATGCCGAGAATACGCTTTTGGTGACTGAGGCGATGTGTTCGGGATCATCAGGGGTGTATCCATTGAAGTAATTTTTATATTTAGTGATGCCGTTTTGCAGCACAACGATGCCCGTCATGTTGCCGTAGTCACTGGTGATCGTTCTTTCCAACCCTGTCCATTTTTCGTGATTCATATCGTTTCCTTTATGTGAATTTTTAGGACGTCCTGATTGGGAAGCATATATTGATTAAAAATTAAAAGCAAGGGCAATATTAAATATTTTTATAATTTGGTGAAGATTCGTTCTCTCAGAAAAGAGGCGGGTTTTTTCAACAAGTTAAGATTCCCGAAATTTGGGGAGAGACCAACCGTGTGTGTCAAATGGTATAGAGATTTCGTAGATTGTTTTTACACAAAGCAGAGTATTTTGAAGGTGAATGGTCATTCTTTTTTCGGGGGAACGTTGTTAGCCCCCACGCAAAGGGATTATTAGTATAAGGTGAGTAAAACAGGCACATCGTATAAGATAAAGTATTGAAAAAGATAGAAAAAGACCTATAATATAGGTTATGTGACCTAAAATATAGGTCTAAAATTGAGGAAAAATGTTGGAGAGTTTATTCGGTTCTGAAGTTTTAGAAAAAGTGTTGATCTATTTATTAGTCCGTGAAAAAGGATATGGCAGAGAAATTGCTGACTTTTATGAGACTGATTTAAACCAAATTCAGAAGCAATTAAAGAAACTGGAAGAAGGGGGAATCTTGGTCAGTTTTCAAGTAGGGCGCACAAAGCAGTATGAATTCAATCCTTCATACGCTTTTCTGTCAGAACTTACTTCCTTGCTGAATAAAGCGTTCCATTTCTATCCACCAGAAGAAATTGACCGGTTAAATATGAACCGACGGCGTCCACGACGATCAGAAAAACCACTTTGAAACCCATCAAGGATATAACCCAAATCGAAATTTCAGCCTTCGTTCAATCAAAGCTGAGTGAAAGTGGTATTCACGTTGCTTGATCAGGCGGTGCTTATGTATGTAGCATGTAAAAGTTTCTAAAAATTCATGGATTTTGGGGCTGAAAAGATTTATGTAGGTAATAGTATTATTAATTCAAATAATCGACCGTTGAGATGGATGACAAAATGAAAATTCAGGTTATTACTTGTATTACTTTGAATCAGCGCTTTAATTGGTAATATTTCAACTGAAGAGGGGAAGAGATATGCGCGCAAAACCGAAAATCATCTTTGCTTTTCTAATGGTCTTGATAATTACTTTTTCAATAGGATGCGGACTAATTCCGCAGGGAGTTAAGAACCTACTGGTTTCAGAAACACCGCAGCCTGAAATTCTCGCCACTGCAACCAACACCTCAGAACCGACTCAAACAATCGAAGCAGTAAAAACAGCCTCTCCACCTTTGGAGATGGTTACATGTGCTTTTTCAGAAGATTGTTCGACTGTGTCGAATGCAAACGACCTGTTGGGAGAGTCTTTTGAGTCTGACCGAATCAATGAACTTGAAATTCTGTATGATCAGCCATTGAGGTTGAGCATAGGCTGGGTTGCTGCTGATGAAGAAACCCTGCAAGATAACCTCAAGCATATGCAGTGGTTTTTAACGATTGATGGAAAAGATTTTTTTCAGGAAAAATGGCTTTCGGAGGGAAGCGGTACTTCGTCAACTCAGGATGGTGCAAGCCAGTGGATTGGTGTTGTTCTGGATGGCTTTAAGAAAAACCAATCTTATTTTGTCGAGATTGGTTTTGTACTGACTGAAGCGATTAATGACGGGTGGAATCAATTTGACAGCGGTTATGTTGTAAAAAACAGTTACTTCATCATCCCCGTGGAAGAAGAGATATCTACAGCGACCCCTCAGCCCACAGCGACCAAAGCAAACGCTGCTCCAACTTCGACAAAAGGGGCAGTGATTCTTCCATCTGCCACAAGCAGTGAGCCACTAGAATTGAATATTACGATCAAGGTGACCAACCTTTGCGCTGAACAGCATGTAGTTGTCATGACCGGGCCGATGCGATTAAAGTACACGGTGGATCCAGGTAAAACCGTAGAATATTCGGCTGCCACAGGAACTTATAGTTGGCTGATTGATAATACTTATCAAGGTGGGCCGCAAGATCTTTTTGAAAGCGTATGGACATTAACCTTGTGTCAATAAGGTAAGTGACGAGGGATTGGGAGACTTCGTCCTCGGTGACTTTGAAAAAAGGTTTTAATCAATGCCGATGATTAATTCTCTCGTAAAGTACGCGAAGAGAGCAGGGAGAAGCCCAATTCTATTGGGGGAATGCCATTCGCCACAACAAGTGGTTTTAAGCTTTTATATGTATAAGGTAAAAAACAGGGACAGGTTCTTACGTAGGTAAAAAAAGCAATTTTTTGTGCTTCACCCTGAAAAAGGTCATGGTTCGCAATGACAGGGCAAAAAAGGACATGGTCGCTCGACCATGTCCTTTTGAGATTACTGCTAAAGCTTATTCGCGGTCTACAGACCGGCGGCTTTTTTCAAGGCAGCGGCGCGGTCGGTGCGTTCCCAGGTGAAGTCAACATCGTCGCGGCCAAAATGACCATAGGCGGCAGTCTTCTGATAGATGGGTTTGCGCAGGTCCAGATCGCGGATGATGGCACCCGGGCGCAGGTCAAAGGTTTCGCCGATCAACTGAGCGATTTTATCGTCGGCAATCTTGCCGGTGCCAAAGGTTTCGACGTTAATGCTCAAGGGATGAGCCACGCCGATGGCGTAAGCCACCTGGATTTCGCAGCGGTCTGCCAGACCGGCAGCCACCACGTTCTTGGCGACCCAGCGGCAGGCGTAGGCAGCGGAGCGGTCCACTTTCGTGGGATCTTTGCCAGAGAAAGCGCCGCCCCCGTGACGGCCCATGCCGCCGTAGGTGTCGACGATGATTTTGCGGCCAGTTACGCCGGCATCACCCATGGGACCGCCGATGACGAAGCGTCCGGTGGGGTTAACGTAGATCTTAGGCTGTTTCACAACCAGTTCCGCGGGCAGAATGGGGTTGATGATCTCTTCGATGACGCCCTCGGTAATTTCAGCGTGAGATACTTCGGGGGAATGTTGGGTGGAGATGAGCACGGTATCCACACACACGGGTTTGCCGTGGGAGTATTCAATGGTGACCTGTGATTTGCCATCCGGGCGCAGCCAGGGCAATTTGCCTGATTTGCGAGCCACGGAGAGCTGGCGGGTGAGTTTATGAGCCAGGTAGATGGGCATGGGCATGAGGGTGGGGGTTTCGTTGCAGGCATAGCCGAACATCATACCCTGGTCGCCGGCGCCGATCTCGTTGAGCTCTTTTTCGGTCACTTCGCCGCCCTTGAGCTCGAGGGATTTATCGACACCCATGGCGATATCGGGGGATTGGCTGGCAATGGCGCTCATCACGGCGCAGGTGTTGCCATCAAAACCCTTGTCGCTGGAATCGTAGCCGATTTCCTTGACGACTTTGCGGACGAGTTCGTCGAAGTTTACGAAGGCGTTGGTGGTAATCTCGCCGAGGACCATCACAAAACCGGTCTTGGTGGCGGTTTCGCAAGCCACACGGCTGCGGGGATCCTGCGCGAGGCAGGCGTC
>CAYXWV010000098.1:0-4551 GCA_964468875.1 uncultured Anaerolinea sp.
GCGGTCAACTTCATCATGGTTGTTTGACATTCCAATCCAATACCCGCATCAAATTTCCTCGGTTAACTTGCCTACCCCAATAAATAAGACTTCCAAATAAACATTGTTTATTTTTCTCAATTTGAACACAGGATTATACTTAAAAGGTATTTAACGACTGACAAATAGCCCGTAGAAAGGGAAAGGTAAAGAGCTCATGCGCAAATTCTTTTATCGTGTTTATCAGGTGATCATGAAAGTGGCATCCGGATTAATCAAATGGCCAACCCCGGTTCTGGTTGAAGGCGAAAACAGCATCCTCAAAATTCCGGCCATTCTCAAAGAAAAACAGGTCAGCAGCGTGCTGTTGGTAACCGACAAGAATATCACCTCGCTCGGATTAACCAAAGGACTTCTCGAAGCTTTGGAAAAGGAATCCGTCAAGTATTCCGTTTATGATGATACCGTGCCCAACCCCACGATTGACAATATCGAAGATGCTCTGAAGCGCTATCACCAAGACCGCTGCCAGGCCATCATTGCCTTTGGCGGCGGCTCCTCCATGGATTGCGCGAAAGGCGTTGGCGCCCGGGTGGTCAAACCAAACCGCTCCATCCCGCAGCTTCGCGGGCTTTTCAAAGTGTTGAAAAAGCTGCCCCTCATGATCGCCATCCCAACCACAGCCGGAACAGGCAGCGAAACGACCGTTGCTGCCGTGGTCTCGAACCCGGTGACCCATGAAAAATACGCCATCAATGACCCCAGCCTGGTGCCGGCCTACGCGGTGCTCGATCCGCTGATCACCCTCAACCTGCCCCCTCACATCACCTCCACCACCGGCATGGACGCCCTGACCCACGCGGTCGAAGCCTACATCGGTCGCAGCAACACCCCTGAAACCCGTGATTACGCCCGCAAGGCAGTCAAACTCATCAACGACAACCTGTTTACCGCCTATTCCAATGGCAAAGACGTGACCGCCCGCAGCAACATGCTTAAGGCATCTTTCTATGCCGGCATCGCTTTCACCAAAGCCTACGTGGGATACGTCCACGCCATCGCACACACCCTTGGCGGGTATTACCGCGTGCCGCACGGCTTGGCGAACGCCGTTATTCTGCCTTACGTGCTGGAATATTTTGGCAGTTCTGCTGAAAAACCCCTGGCTGAACTGGCAGATCTGATCTCACTTGGCAGCCCCTCCGACAGCGAAGCGGCAAAAGCCGCCAAATTCATCGACTGGATTAAGCAGCTGAACGCCAGAATGGGCATCCCCTCCAAGATCGAAGGCATCCAGGAAGCCGACATCCCGGGCATGATCAAGAATGCTCTCAAAGAAGCCAACCCGCTTTACCCGGTGCCGCAAATCTGGTTTAAAGAGGATTTCAGGAAACTCTACAAACTGATCAGTTGATTTATAAAAAGAGGTTCTCAATGCAAAAGAGAACCTCTTTTTTTACCTTCATTGGCTGATTCTCTAAATTCTCCCATCATCTTCCTATGGAGACGGAAAAATGATGCAGCTTAAATTTCTGGCGCTTTTCTTGCATCCGAATATTTGAGACTTCTTTTGGTGATGCGGAGAAAAGACATGGGTATAAAATATTCTTCTTTTGCAATACGTGGAATTGACGTCAGCGCTTACAATGGCAACATTGACTGGAGCAAGGTCAGCGCCAATTTTGCCGCCATCCGAGTGGGGTATGGTCGATCCGTTGACAATAAATTCGTGAGCAACTGGCAGAACGCTAAGAGCCGGGTTCGCCGCATTCCCTATTGGTATATGGATTATTACTCCAACCACAACGCTGGTTCTGCCGTTAACGGCCTTTCAGATGAAGAATGGGGCCGCACTCAAGCCCAAAACTGTTGGGCTTTGTTGAAAGACGACCCCGAAGGGGCGGTTTTTTTGGATATCGAAAGCGGCAGCTCTTCCTATTCCCCACCCATCGCCACAGTTGCCAGCCGGGCGCAGTCCATCGCCAAAGCCTTTTTACAAGAGATGGATGTACTCAATGCCAGAACCAACGGCATCTATTGCTCCCTGGGCATGCTAACTTGGTTCTCAAGTTGGTTTAAGGACCGCCCCCTGTGGGTGGCCTGGTACAACGAAGCCCAAACCCCCGCGACCGTTCTGGCTGCGGTCAAGAAAAACTGGTTAGGCAAATGCCTGATCTGGCAGTATGCTTCAGACGGCGACATTGACGACAACGGCAGCGCGGACGGCGTTTCCATGGGCATGCAATATAGCTTCCTCGACCTGAACGCATGGCTCGGCACCTCCGAAGAATACAACAGCTTTTTTGGTCAATCCGCCCCAATCACCGAACTCTACCGGGTAAAGATTTTGGTCTATAATCTGCTGGTGCGCTCCGGCCCCGGGCAAACCTACACCCGCCTGCGCAGGGCAGACTTCCCCGGCGAATACAGCATCTATGAGGAACAAAACGGCTACGGCCGCATCAGCGCCAGTGCCTCTGAGTGGATCAGCCTCAACCCTGAATACACCCAAAAACTGGATGGCAGCAATCCCGGTGGCGACGTGGAAGAAACTGATCCGCTCTACAAAGTCAAAATCCTGATCTACAACCTGCTGGTACGCACCGGTCCCGGCAAAACCTATCCCTATTTACGCCGGGCGAACTTCCCCGGTGAATACAACATCTACGAGGAACAGAACGGCTACGGCCGCATCAGCGCCGCCGAATCCGAATGGATCAGCCTCAATACCCAATACGTCCAGCGGCTCGATTCCGACAACACTCCAGAAGAGGAACCTGAACAGCCCACCTCCCTTTACGCGGTAAAGATCCTCATTTACAACCTCTCCGTCCGTACCGGCCCAGGCATTCTTTACCGTTTTTTGCGTAGGGCAAACTTCCCCGGCGAATACAACATCTACGAAGAAAAGAACAACTACGGGCGCATCAGCCAGACCAAATCCGAATGGATCAACCTTTCTACCAAATACGTCCAGCGCCTCGATTCCAAGCATGTCTTGAGCGACCAGGAGAAACTCGACCGCTTATGGGCGACGCACCCTGAACTGCATTGAATCTAATTATTTCGAGAAATAAATATTGAAGGGTGGGTTGGAAATCCAACCCACCCCTAACAAAACCACCCTTGACGTACCGAAAAAAACACTCAAACTCATCAGGTTAATGCACCACCCCAATAAATCGACTTGTTCAACTGATCTTCGTTGAAACACGCTCCCTTTGCCGTTGAATTATTTCTAGAAATAAATAAAGACGAGCGTGAACCCGTCCGATGCAGTTACTTGAGAGTGAACAACTCTATATCACCGAAACTCTGGTTGATTTGATAATTCTCACACAAAAAATCGAAAAACGGCTGCCGGTAATCCTGCGATTGGGCGAATTATTGGCAGGTATCTCTAACCCCGATGAGATGATCCCTCCTGACACCTCACTATTACGGAGTTCTCTTTGATTCCGGGATAAGCATGATATCCCAGGAGGAGGGTGGATTTTCTAACAACTCGCTGCCCTCCGGTATAAAAGCGGTATCAAAACCCAAATGGATACTCGGGCAACCCGTTTCGTAAAACTGATAAGGATGATCACCGAGAATCAGTCCCAATTCTTGTTCTGAAGGCGCTGATCCCCAGAAATTATACAAATAATAAGAAAGATCATAAGCAATATTTTGTTCGGTTTTAGCAAAACGCCTTACGTATCCATCTGGAATTTGAAAATCAATTGGTAGCTTGACATCAGTAAACATATCCAGATATCCCTCCATAGGCAGAGAGATTTCCATTCCATTGTTATAGACACACGTGATCAAACTGGTCTCTGGAAAATATGTGGTCACAATATCCACATCCAGCGTACAGGAGGGATAAGGATAAAAACCACCCACCATTTTGAATTCCGCGTTGACCTCACCTGTGCAAACCATGAAAATGTCGGCACTTTGACCGCTTACCGATCCGTGCCCTTCGCCCCTGGTCACCACTTTTCCCCATCCATTGCCAAAACCAGTCAATATAACCGGCTGATTTGGATCTTTAAATTCCAATGCGTTTAGATCCTGGTTGGGATGTACAGTGAAGGGAATTTTGCCATAAACAGTTAAAGTGTTCACCTGTGGGCTGCCGATCTGCCACTCCTTGATCAAAAACAATTCACCCAGATACTGATTTTTATAATATTCCATGTCCGTGATGGCTGAATACTTGGAATAATCAGGAATGACCAGTTCCTCTAGAAGAGGATCTGCAACCACCTCTTCTTCAACAGGTGGATTTTTACCTGTTGACAGTTCAGGCAGTTCAATGGAACTTTTCGGTTGAAAGAGATCACATCCATTCATAAAAGTGGTTAAAAACAAACAAATGACCAATAAACAAGCTAACTTTCGGGAAGCATCGTTTTTTATCATCTCACTGCTCCTGGGTCTTCAAAGAAAGCAGTCCCCTTTTCAGACCCCAATACCAATAAACATCGGAACAATTTCTCTGCTTCGGTGAAAAGATTCGTGGATATTTGCCATGGAGGATTGTTGGATATTGTCTTCGCGATGGGGGAGATCATTTTTATTATT
>CAYXWV010000099.1:0-4215 GCA_964468875.1 uncultured Anaerolinea sp.
CCTACAAAACTTTTTACTCGTCGAAGACTCGAGCTGTGAATCTAGCGAGATAATACTCGAGTCTTATGCTTACATAGTTATTTTATTTATGTTTGAAATTAGGAATTGCTTGATCAAATTCAAGTCTTTTTTGAACAAGAGATTCTATTCGATGGATAATGGGCTTTGATTTTTCTGTTAACCTTAAATATGTTTCATAAATCAATTCATAATTAGGATGATTGCTTGACAAAGTCAATTCACCAGTCTCACGGTCAATCAGTATAGAAGAAAACAATTTATCAATTTCTTGAAACTCTTTTTTTAAATCGGCACTAAGAAAAATTCGATTTAATATCAAATAATTGTGATAATCGTTTACACCTTTTTTTGTGTCTTCCAAGGCATACCAAAAATGAATTTTTTTATAATAATTTAGTCGTTCCGGTTTTTCTACTCGCTGAAACTCTGATTTATGAGTGTCGTTTAATTTTTCATTTTCAATAAATGTGTTGAAATCCGTTTCATTCATTTTCATAAAGTCAGGAAAAAGTTGAACGGGATCAGTAATTCTCGTCATTTTACCAAGGGCAAATTGAAGCTTCTGCCAAATTTCTGGTAAGACTTCTATTTCTTTTTCGTGAATTTTTGTTACTCTGCTAAATAGAATATTTACTTGAGAGCGATAATATTCAAGTTCTTTTTCTTGTTCTTTTTTGTACGCTTCGAGCCTTTCTGCAAATTTCGCTTCAATCCATTTTTGTCCGAGAAATCTGAATATCAAATATGCTATTGCTGCGCCACCACCACCAATAGTTATTACTTTTCCTAATAAACTGGTGAATTCATCCATAACGTCCCCTCACTCTTTATATGGTTGTAATAAGCGCTGTTATTGAAACCGTTATTTATCAAATGAGACCTTGAATTCATCAGGGGGATAATTCTTAAGGAACTGATCGTTTGTAGTATACGGAATGTATGATTTTGTTGCATCCTCGATGAAACCAACAGTACCACGGTTTAAAATATTTGAAATTGCGATGCTTGAGCCAGATGCAGAAGATATGATACTAGGTTGAACAGAAAACGGATTATTTTTAATAATCGCAAGTTCTTTTGAGAGGTTATCACGCTCCATTTTTAGCGTTGATATCTCACTTGTTGATAGCGTTAATTGTTGTTCTCTTGCTTGACCTTCGATTTCCATTTTTTCTATCTGTTCCTGTGCAGCTTTTAATTCTTGATCTGATAATGAAATAAAAGCGTCAGATGCCTTCTGCGTAACTTCAAATAAACGATAAACTACATCAGGGGAAAAATCTTTGTATTTTTGAATAGTCGCATTGAGTAAATCAATCTGGGCTTCTTTAGCTTTTATTGTCTCATCTTTTGCTTTTGAGTATTCGGAAGACCATCGTATTTTTGCAACCCAAGCAAGAATTCCTCCAATTAAGGAAAGAATTGTAATTAATAAATTCCAGTTCATTTATCCTCCCTTTCTGGTACCTATTTTATTAACGACTCAATGTTTTTCTTTGCATCTCGCAATTGGTCAAGCATCGATTCCATTTGATCATAATACGGCAAGAATAGTTCATAAAAATCTTTTACTGCTTTTAATTGCTCTTCTTTATCTTCGGTTTTTTGCATTTTGTAGTTAATTTCTGCCATCTGCAAAAACATTGAAATTGTGGGTAGTTGCAATTTTCTAGTCTCTGGTGGTAACCTGCGTAACACTGCGATGATATCGTCAATATCTGAATCGCTATAATCCTCCCCATAAAAATATTCAATGGGTTTAGAAAGTAATTCGGCAAATACGATCAGATCAGATGCTGTGATTTGCGTTTTTCCTCTTTCAATATCTGAAATAGCCGCTGAGGTTTTATCAAACTTTTTAGCTAAATCTTGCTGGGTTAAGTTTCGCTGTAATCTGGCTTCACGGATTCTTTTAGCAATTAGCAAATTATTATCAATCATTTCATTATCCGATTCAAGAGATACTTATATCATAGCACAAATACTACTTGACAAAACTAATAAAATGCTTATACTTGTATTCAAGCAATGCTTGAGTTGCTTTTTTATTTATCTATCGATTCAAGTATTTCTTTAGCCTCAACGCAAGTAATTCTGAAGCGTGAAACCGTCAGGTTTCATGCGAACACCAGACCACAAGTCAAAGCGAGCCCGTCATAGGGCGAGTGGGCGAGTCCCTTGACGGACTCGCGACTTGTGGCAGGAACAGCAGAATCAGTAAATCCACCCCGGGCAACCGGGGAACCCCCGTACTGTAATACGGGGGTGCAACGTACAGAAGGTGATTTTTTGGAAGCTTTTATAACACTAGACACTCTATATCTGCACATGAAATATCCAAAGCGGGACGTTTTCGACTTCTGGAATGATTTCGTCAAACATCTGGATAAACGAGTCTTACGACTTGGTTATGTCGTTCACGACTTCGTGGTCAAAACTGGGGCTTGCGGATATGCGTTAAGTATCTGGAACCATGATGCAAGAATCTTCCTGACCGATCAGGTAGATCAGAAATGTGGTGATGGCAAGGGCATGGGTATCTGGATTCAACTAGGCCCAAAGTTTCTAATTGAACACGGTAACGATCTTCAAAATGCTGTCGCTGATCTGCTCGATCTGGCTGGCATTCGTGGGGATTATCCTCTAAGCATTACTCGGCTTGATATTGCGGTTGATCTGCTGGGCGTCTCAATGCTCGACCAGGACATTAATAAATGGTCTGATGATTGGGTAGGTCGATCAAAACTTTCGGCGTTATTCAGAAATTCAAGAACTGGTGACTTAGAGACGATTTACATCGGGTCAAGAAAATCTCCTGTTTTCATCCGGCTTTATGATAAGGTTGCTCAATCTCTGGTAGATGGGGATTATCAATACTGGCGTGATGTATGGGGTGATTTTGGGGGAGATGTAACTCGTATTGAGTGGGAAGTAAAACCAAAGGATGGAAACTTTTCCGGCGATCTTCAAGATTTTTCACTTTTCAATGGTTTTTCAATTCGTGAACTTCTCAATTACTTAATTGATTGGGGGCGTCTTTGTGATGAAAATCCCAATGATTCAAACCGTAGGCGCTGGCCTGATTCTCAATTCTGGGCTGATCTCCGGGCATTTGTGGTCAAGTGGGGTGAGGGTGTGGACTGGCCTACTTCAAGGCTTGGCAAGTCATTTCATGGAGTATCACCAGCTTACTTGAAATTTGTGAGTGGGACTTTGTCGGGTGCAATGGCTCGATTAAGTGAAAAAGAACCGTCCATTTTTAGATTGATTGATGAACTGGATAAACGTGGTGAGACTCTCGAATCCATCAACCGAAAAGCAAAAGGTAAAGCGTCGATTTACAAGAGACTATGACGTTTTGCGATGGGAGGGGCCCCTCCCCCGTGAGGCGGAGGGTGCCCATCGCAAAAAGGAATGACGACATGAAAGATCAGGCAGAATACATTCATCAAGGCAGGTTGAACGGCTCCCAAAGAAATAAATTAAAGGGGCTCCTGAATATGATGTATTCTCCCCGTGAATTGGCGGAAGAGATCGGAATAGACAAGAATCAAATCTATCGTGTTTACCTTCCGTTGAATTGTCCGCATGAAAGAGATCAGCAGGGAAGGATTTTGATTCATGGGATTACTTTTCGAGACTGGTATGGGAATCTTTATAAAACCCTCAATTCCATTAAAGTGTGTCTGTAAGTAAATATGCTCGGATTTTGTTCCTCTTGCTACTAGACCGTCTAATAGCAAGAGGATTTTTTGATGGAATACCCTATTGATTTTGAAAACAAAATAATACTTGGGGATTGTCTGGATGTAATGCCACAGATTCCGAATAAAAGTATCAATCTGGTCGTGGCAGACCCACCATATAATATCGGCAAAGCTGATTGGGATAGGATTCCTAATTATATTGATTGGTGTGGAAAATGGATTTTGGAAATTCAAAGAGTGCTGAAATATAATGGCTCTTTTTATCTATTTCATAATGACATGAGACAAATATCTCGATTGATGGTTTGGATTGAAGATAATACAAACTTTATATTCAAACAACTTATCACATGGCAAAAAATCGACATGTCTTTCCAAAATTTCCAATTCTTCAAAAGGAGATTGAGTATAAATTCAATGAGAAATTATTATGGGGGATTTACTGAATATTGCCTGTATTTCACGTTTCAGTCCGAATCTGGAATAA
>CAYXWV010000100.1:0-4183 GCA_964468875.1 uncultured Anaerolinea sp.
TTCCATGAACTGACCCCGATGCCGTCAGTGAAGACGATGGCGTCCGCACCATTGCTCGCAAACAGGTAAGCCCCCAAATAGTGCCGCACCCGGTTGGCATAAACCTCAAAGGCGATCTGACAAACATCATCCCCTTCTTCAGCTCGAGCGATCACCTCTTCGAGATTGGAGGAATAGCCCGAGAGCCCGATCAGCCCGGATTGCTGGTTGAGCAGGGTGTCAATCTCATCTGCTGAAAATCCCCGGCGCATCAGGTCAATAAGGATGCCCGGGTCAACATCGCCGCAGCGAGTGGACATTACCAGCCCTGCCAACGGGGAGAAACCCATCGAAGTATCCACAGAACGGCCGTTGGCAAACGCCGTAACCGAAGACCCGCCCGTGCCCAGGTGGCAAACGATCAACTTTACCTGGTCCAGCGGTTTTCCAATCAGTTGTGCAGCTTCGCTCGTCACGGATTGCAGCGAAAGTCCGTGAAACCCCACCTTGTGATAACCAAAGCGTTCAGCGAGGTCAGCAGGCAGTGCATAATGTTTGGCTGATTCTGGCAGCCCGGCATGGAAAGCCGTATCAAAAACCACGAACTGCGGAATACCCGGAAGGGCTTCGAGGCAGGCTTCAATCACACTGTAAGAGTTGGGGTTGTGAATTGGCGCGAGGCGAAAACAGGCACGCAGCTTTTCAAGATTTTCCGATGTGATCCGGGTGGTGCCTGAAAACAGATCCCCGCCGTGCACAAAGCGGTGACCCACCGCGCCCGCCTCAACCCCCTCCTCGGCAAGCAGCTTCAAGATCAACAAGGCTGCTTCACGGTGTGTGTTTATTTTCGGAGTTAAATTATAATATTTATCTCGTATTTTCACTTCAATTTGAGGGGCTGCCGAGGTGATGGTGGCAACATTTTTGGCTTTTATCACAGCAATCGCCTTCTGTTGAGCGCTGCCGTCCACCTGGAAAACCTTCACGTTTTGAGAGGAACTGCCGCAATTGAACACCAATAAGTTCATCATATGATCGCCTGTCTCAATTTTTTTCTTAATTCTAGTCCAAAATAGCCATAATTAACGGTAACTCAAATCTTGATTTACTGGTTGACAAAATTATATTTACACTGTATATTTACATCGTATAAACATGGAGGGATCATGGGCAGACCTGTTCGCAGCGAATCAATCGATCTGGCAACCGCCATTAAAACTGAAGCCTGGAAACTGATCACCGAACAAGGCGTCCAATCCGTAGCGCTGCGTGCCATTGCCCGCTCCCTCAACATCACCGCCCCCGCCATTTACAACTACTTCCCCAGTTTGGAAGACTTGCTAAATTCCCTCATCGCCGACGCGGACGCCGACCTTGGGCGCTACCTCACCGAAGCGCACACCCCTCACCTCGCGGATGACAACAGCGTTCAGTTCAGGGTGGTCTGCCAGGCTTACCGCCGCTGGGCGATCGAAAATCCATCACGTTACCTGCTTTTCTTCTCCGCCAAACCAGAAGAGAACCCTCAAATCTCTCACACCCTGCATGCCCTGATTGGCATTCTCAACACCGCCCAGAAATCAGGCGGCTTGCGAAAAGAGGAGCAGTTGGTTCTGCCCCCCGGGCTAAGCGGACTGTTGAGCGAGTGGAAAGTAAAACTGGCAGTTGAAGAAGAATTTGTGCTCTACCTGGCATTCATTGTATGGAGCCGTTTGCACGGCTTGATCCTCAATGAGATCAGCCAGCGTTATCCTCCCTACATCAAAGACTCCGGCGAGCTTTTCCGCCTGGAAGTCAAAACCATGATTTATCAGTATCTCTCCGCATAAACCCCCAATCTGGGTATAATATGCGCTTCGTTTATCCCGTCTGCTTTGACAGGCTGGCTTTCGGGGACTATTAATGACTTCTTTTTTAGGCGCGTTTCTGGCATTCATATCCGCTGCCGTTTGGGGCAGCGGTGATTTCACCGGCGGTCTGGCAACCCGCCGAACCAACCAATATCAGGTGCTGCTACTCTCGGCGCTGTCTGGAACCGCCGCCCTGGTTCTGGGCGCATTGATCACGCGTGAAAGCTTTCCCTCGTGGAACGGTGTGATGTGGTCTGCCCTGGCAGGCATTGCCGGCACCATCGGCATCGGCTCTCTTTATAAAGCCCTATCCATCGGAGAATCCGCTGTGGTGGCGCCCACCTCTGCCGTGCTCTGCGCCCTGCTGCCGGTGATCTTCAACTTCTTCATCGAGGGGCTGCCCGGTCCGATGCGCCTGGTGGGGTTTGCCCTGGCATTAATCGGCATCTGGGTTGTTTCGCAGACTTCCACCCACAAAACAGTAGAATCACACAAGGGCTTTTTGTTGGCCTGTCTGGCAGGGGTTGGTTTTGCCGGGTTTATGATCCTGATTTCTCAGGTGGGCGGCCGATTGGTCTATACCCCACTCATCATTGAACGGGTTGTGATTGTGGCAGGCGCGTTGCTGTTGCTTAAGGTAAACAAGATCTCGCTGCCCTCGGCTAAGAAGAATGGTTTGGCTTTGCTGGCGGGTGTGCTGGATGTGGGTGGTAACATCTTCTTCCTGTATGCCAAGCAGTTCACCCGCCTGGATGTGGCGGTGGTGCTTTCTTCGCTCTATCCAGCCGCCACAGTGATTCTGACCGGAATCTTTCTCAAAGAAAAAATCTCGTTCAAACAATGGATTGGCGTGATCATCTGCCTTGCGGCCATTATCTGCATTACTGTCTAATATCTTTATAAAAGGTGCTTTTCTTCCGTAGAAAAGATCATATACTTATTTCAGGTACTTCTATGAGAATCCTGGCAGAGATCAATCGAAACCCCAACGTACCCCGGGACGGAAAAACCATATGCCGTGAAGCTGTCCGCGCCATCGTCATTCGTGACGGTAAATTACTGATGATTCATTCCACGGTCAATGGAGATTATAAATTTCCAGGTGGTGGCATTCAAGAGAAGGAATGCCATGCCGATGCCCTGATCAGGGAAATGGCTGAAGAGAGCGGCGCCCGCGTCAACTCCACCCCGCACCCCTTTGGAAAGGTGTTTGAATTCGACTTCCCGATTGAAAAGTGTTTCGACTCGTTCTGCATGACTTCCTATTATTACTGCTGCCAGGTTGACCCAGATTTTGGTCCCCTGAATCTGGAGGATTATGAAGCCAGGTTGGGTTTTACTCCCGTGTGGATTGACGTGGACTCAGCCATCACAAACAACCAGAAATTATTGACTTCCGGAAAAAGAGTAGAACGCTGGGTAAGGCGTGAAACCCGTGTGCTTGAGATCATCCGCGATGAATTATTCGGGTGAAACCATCAGGCTGTCTCTGCGTATATAATCTGTCGAGGTTAAAATGACCAAACTCATCCCCAAGGAAGAACGCATCACGCAGGCACGCAAGTTAATTGAAAAAGCTCGCAGCCTACCGCAGCCTGACAACCGCGGCTGGGAAGATTTTTCCTATTCCGCCAAGGTAAAGGACATTCTTCGTCAGGCGAATGACCTGATAAAATTCATCCCCATGACAAGCGGCCCTTCGGCTGAATTAAAGGCTGAAGCCGCCCAACTCATGATAGACATCAAAACCGCTGAGAAAGAAATCTTACAGCGATCACTATAACTTATTGAGGAAGAAATGAAAAAAGTTTTAATCGGATATCTGACCCACACTGGCACCACCACAGATGTTGCTGAAGCCATCTCTGAAGAGATGAGAAAAAACAATTTCGAAGCTGAAACGAAAGCACTTGATCAGGTGAATAACCTTTCAGAGTATGACGCAATTGTGATTGGCGCCCCCATGATCCTTGGCTGGCACCAGGAAGCGCAGAAATTCATTCAAAGAAACAAAGTCGAACTGGAAAAGAAACCAATGGCAATTTTCATGACTGCCATGAACCTGGTAGATTCACCAAGACCGGAATTGAACGGAATTGACCTGCACGTTGACCCGAATCTGGTTGCCGCGCCGAAGAAACCCGGCCGTTTGAGTTTCAAAGAACGGTTTACCACTTTTTCACACTACCTTGCCCCTGTTCTCAAGATTGCCCCCAAGAGCCTCTCTGCCATTGCCTTCTTTGGCGGCAGACTGGATATGTACCGCCTAAAATTTTTCGATGCCGCCTTTGTAATGCTGGTGGTCGGCGCCAAGCCCGGTGAAAAGCGCAATTGGGCAGACATCCGCGCCTGGG
>CAYXWV010000101.1:0-4175 GCA_964468875.1 uncultured Anaerolinea sp.
ATCTGCCCGCAATGCAAAGCTCCGCTTCAGGCGCACCGGTTTGCCAAACAGGTGGTCTGCAGCTATTGCGGCACCACAGTCAATTTGGATGATTCTGCCGTTTCGACAGACGATTTTCATAATGCATTTGTTATATGGAATTCTCCTGTTTCTTATCCTTTTGCTTCCACCACGACAATTGGTAAACGTAGTTGGGCGGTTGAGCAGTTGATTGCCAACGGCGAGATTGCCGATGTTTATACGGGCAGGCTGGCGCGCTGGCCGACTGAACTGGTGCTGCTTAAGGTGCTGCGGGATGAAAAAGATCAGGCATTATTCGACAATGAATGGACGTCGCTGACCCGCCTGCAAGCCAGTGAGGCAAGAGGGGCTGAGACTTTCACCAGGCTGCTGCCGCAACCAGTGGCGCACGGAAAATCCTCGGTGGGAGCCTTTGGGGGACGCCAGGTGAGTGTCATCCAATGGGCAAGCGGATTTATCCATTCGTTTGAAGCGGTCAAAATCGCCTATCCACAGGGGATTCCACCCAGGGCTTCGGTATGGGTCTGGCGCAGGATTCTTGAAGTACTGGCGTTTCTTCACGCATCGGGGATGGCGCACGGGGCAGTTCTGCCCAGGCATCTGCTGGTGCAGCAAAATGAGCACGGGGTTCGCCTGGTGGGTTACAGCCGCAGTGGATCGTTGACCGATCCACTCGTTTCCGTTGAAGCGGGCTGCGAGGCTTTCTACCCTGAATTTGCCAGGGGGCTGCCCAAGCTTTCAGCAGCACTGGATATTGTAATGAGCGCGCGAAGCGTGATCTATCTGTTGGGCGGCGACCCTTCTTCGGCAAGCTTACCGGCTGAGGTTCCAGCCAAGCTTGCAGGCTTCTTGAAAAGAATCGCGCTTGCCTCAAGAGATGAACTTGCTCAATTGGAAGCATGGCGAATTCGCGAAGAAGCAGGTGCGATTTCAGCGGCTGTTTTTGGGCCGCCTGTATATAATCCGATTGTGATGCCCGGCTGGACCGGGGAATAATTCTTAAGGAGATTTCGATGGGATATGGCAATTATAGTCAAGATGCTCATGCGGCACTTTTAAATGCCCGATCAAACAAACCGGTAAAAGAAGTATTCAATCAAAGTCAGTGCCATCCCTTGATGAACCCCAAGGGGGTGAAACTGCGCGAAAGCCGGGACGCTGACAACCACCCCAATTCGATGGGGATTGTCTTTGCGTTGGATGTAACCGGTTCGATGGGTGCAATTCCCCGCTTGATGGCCACCCAACAACTACCTGTTTTTATGAAGGTTTTGATGGACTGTAAAATTCAGGATCCGCAACTGTTGTTTATGGCAGTTGGAGATGCATACAGTGATCAAGCTGCCCTTCAAGTAGGTCAGTTTGAATCTACAGCCGAGTTGATGGATCAATGGTTGACCTGGTCTTATCTTGAAGGTGGCGGCGGAGGCCAGGGTATGGAAACCTATGAATTGGCCATGTACTTTTTAGCCACGCATACTGAAATGGACTGCATGGTCAAACGCAACAAGAAAGGGTACGTGTTCATCACCGGTGATGAGAAGCATTACCCCGTTCTTTCGAAACAGGTGGTTGAAGCCGTGATTGGCGACCGGCTGGATGACGATCTCACCGTGGAAGAAGTGGTGGCTGAACTGCAAAAATCTTTCGTGCCCTTCTTTATAATTCCGAGTTACGAGTCAGCAAAGTACATCGAACGTACCTGGCGGGATTTGCTGGGAGATCACGTGATCACGCTTGAATCGAATGTGGACGTGTGTTATGTAACTGCCGGTGCAATTCTGATTAATGAAGGCCAATATAACAGCCTTGAACAGGTGCTGGATCAATTGACTGCGGCGGGAATGCCGCCCACACGCCGGTCTGAGGTTGCTCGTTCGTTGACTGCCTTTGCGAATGTTATTTTCGGGAAGAGGTAAACCTCCAAATTGCATGCTGATATTGTTGTTGATCTCGGGTTTGGAGACGCGGGCAAAGGACTGATCACGGATGCCCTTGTCAGAAAAAATCATGCCGGTCTGGTTGTCCGTTATAATGGCGGCGCCCAGGCCGGTCATCATGTGGTGACCCCTGATGGTCGGCAGCACACCTTCGCACAGTTCGGGGCGGGGAGTTTTGTCGCAGGAACCCGAACTTTTTTGTCGAGATACATGGTCATTCACCCAACCGCGCTGCTGCTCGAGGGGCAGGCGCTGGAAAGCAAAGGGGTTGCTGATATTTTCAAACGGATCAAGATCAGCGAGAGCTGCCCTGTCATCACACCTTATCACCAGGCAGCCAATCGAATCCGTGAAATGGCACGAGGAAATCAACGATTTGGAACCTGCGGGGTGGGGGTGGGCGAAGTTGTTGAGGATGAGCGCCATCAATGTGAGGATGCGATCAGGGCAGGTGACCTGACTGCTCCCATAATTCTCAAAGAAAAACTTCATTCCATCCGGAATCGGAAGCGGCTTGAACTCTTGTCTGAATACGGCGAAAAGCAATTAGAAAGGGCTTTGACTTCTGATTGGCAGTTTTTTGAGTGGGATGACCTGGAAGATGAGTGGATCAAAGCTGTAGAGCCTTTTCAACAAATGGGGTTGGTCTCACCAGATTCCGTGCTCGCGGACTGGTGCCGTCAGACTGAATACGCGGTATTCGAGGGCGCACAGGGGATGCTGCTGGATGCCGAGGCGGGTTTTTCCCCCTACAACTCATGGACGCACTGTTCGGCTGAGAACGCGATACGTTTACTCGATGAGTCTGCCCCTGGTGCGGAAACGAATGTCATCGGGGTGACACGCAGTTATATGGTGCGTCACGGGCCTGGTCCGCTGCCCACAGAAACAGGGGAACTGATCGACCTGATTGCAGAAAACAACCGTCGAAACGAGTGGCAGGGTAATGTGCGATACGGGTGGTGGGATGCTGTGTTACTGCGTTATGCGATGCGCGAAGCGGCGGGCATTGATCACCTGGCGGTTACTCACATGGATGTTCTTCCGAAACTGAAACGATGGACCTTCAGTGATGCATATGAGACAGAGGCTGGCAAGGATGAGTTCTTTGTCAGATGCGGGTCAAGAGATGACGTCTGTAAACTGGGAAGTCTGCACGGACTACCTCTTCCTCGGATAGAGGCAATCACGCAGATGCTCATGCAGGAAAAACCAGTCTTGCATTCCACAGAATCGGACGAACAAACTGTGCTCTCGTTGATTGAAGATAAACTGCAAAAACCGGCAAAAATCCTCTCACGAGGCGATACCTGTGGAGAGGTGCTTTTCTTGTGACAAAAGAAGGTGGCAAAGAGTATTCTGCCGTGGTGGAGTCCTTTGGATGTAGAATTAATCAACTGGTTTATCAGGCAGGGATTCCATGAAAGAGATCATTGAGTTTATTGCTGTTTTCTTCGCCACAATTTTCCAGCATCTCCGGGCGGCATACGCCGAGATAAAACATCCCGAACTTCGGATAATCTATTCGGATTATGAAAACCTGATTAATAACTGGGTATCCGCCCTTGTTTGTTTAGGCGTGGTTGGATTAATCGTCGTGTCTCAGCCTCAAGGTTTTGACGCAATCGGGATTAATGCTAACGATAAAACGCTCAACTTTGCCGGTATGGTGAAGGGATTCATCTTCATGTCTGGTTTGCTCATTCTGACTTATTTTTACCGACGATGGGTGATGGGCAAAAAACAGCCGAATGAGATTCTAATAAACGGTACGCCGAGACCTGAAGTAAGAGAGATTATCGGGTTTGAACACGGAATAGACCGGTTTGTCTACCTTTCGGTGATGACGCTGCGGGTGGTCGGTGAGGAATTTGTTTACCGGGGGTACCTGATTTTACTGCTTGGAAACCGAAGCGGCAGCATGTGGTTCTGGGTGCTGATCTCGATTTTGCTTTCCACATTAGCACATCTTTACCAGGAAAGGAAAATCGGTAATATTGTGTTATTGGTGTTGTTTTCAGCGGCAATGGGGTTGTTTGTGGTCGTCACACAGAATCTTTTCGCATCCATTACGGCACATTTGTTTAATAACCTGGCGTTTATATTGAATACATGGAAGCAATCTGACAGGGAGATTTTTTCGAACGGGCAGAAAGAGTCTTCGACAGAGCAAATGGCTCTCAAAATGGTTTTTGGGTTGTTAAATTTTGGGAT
>CAYXWV010000102.1:0-4161 GCA_964468875.1 uncultured Anaerolinea sp.
TTTTATCTATCAACGGGGGAAATTCTAGGGATTGCCAACCACAATTTTCATGCTCATTTGTTCGCCGAAGGGCTGACCGTCTGCGTTGACGAGACGCCAATAGCTGTAGAAGGTCGCCATCTCATTGGGAGAGGTGAAAGTGACGCTGATGTTCACGACTTCCTGCGGTTTAACATCATTTGGCAGGTGAACATAGAGCAAACCGGGTTTGTCTTGCAGCCCTTCGAGATAAGCCAGGCGGTAGGCGGTTTTCCATGTGGTGGTGCCGGTATTGCGAATTGCCCAGGTTTTCACAAAAGCAGTATTCGGTTTGACAATGCTGCCGTCGGGATAGGTCACGTCAGCAACATAAACAGCTTTGTCAGCGGTCGAATCAGCTACGACTGCGCTGGTGGCGGTGGGCGACGGGGTGATTTCTTCCGGGGCGAGGGTGGGGGTGGGGGGCATCTGCGTGGCTGTGGCAGTGGCTGCCAGGGTGGGTGTCGCGCTGGGGGTCAGGGCTGCCTGCTGGGTGATCTGAGCCATTACGGTGGCGGCGACTTCAGTGATTTTGATAACGGGGTCAACCGTTGGGGTAGCCTTCGCGCAAGCGCTGATGGTCAGGATGCCGATGAAGAGGGCGGCAATAAACCCCATTTTCTTTGAGTTTGTCATGGTAAGTCCTTATATATAAATTGAAAGTTATTTATACGTCAAAATGATCACTTGTCAAGGCAGACTGAATGATTAGGACTGGCAGACTGTTCCATTTCAGAAAAATGAATTATAAAGGGATAATTATGCCTTTGGAGGGAATTGTGACTGAAAATCATTGCTCAATGGAAGACTGCTCTAAAACCGGGATTGAAAATTTTCAGGAAAAATATCACTGCAAAATTACAGTCTTAAAAAAGATGTTCAACGAAGATCTTTATCGCCAGTATCCTTATGGCTGGCCGTATCCGTGCGGCAGGCTGGAAGAGGGGCAGGAATTTGTAACCAACTATCGCTGGGATTGCCCGGAGGGATTCTGTTCATGGGCTTGGCGCGACCTGCTGCCATCCATTCACAGCATTCACGGCGGCAGCCAATTCGTGGCGATTGGTTCCTGCACCGACGGGCTGCGTCCGGTGTTGTTCAAGCTGGAACGGGTTGATGCGGAATAGGTTTTAAGGAGTGAAGCAATGAAGATTACTATGATTGGGCACAGCAGCTTATTAATTGAAACAGAGGACAAGAGAATCCTCACTGATCCGTTTTTCAACCGGTGGGGAAACCCTGTTTTTGCGCGGATCGCTGCACCTGCACAATCACCTGAAGAACTGAAAGAGGTTGACCTGGTTCTGGTTTCTCACGATCACTGGGACCATACCGACAGCGAATATTTCGGGATGATTGGCAATAAACCAGTGCTGGCTCCACGGCTGTCTTGCGGTATGTTGAAGGTATTGGGTGCCCGCAACGTAAGGGGTGTTAAAGCCTGGGAGGAGATTGATATCTGCGGCATTCGAATCACCGTGGTGCCGGCTGTTCATGTGACTGCCACCGTCGGATTTTTGCTCCACATTGAGGGCAAACAGATTTATTTTGCCGGGGATACTTACTATCACCCTTTTATGCAAATAATCGCGCAGAAATTTCAACTGGATGCTGCCCTGATGCCGGTCATCACCTTTCGAATTCCGATGACCATGAGCGAGAAAACCGCCGTAAAAGCGGTTCAAACCCTTCAACCAAAAACGGTAATCCCGATTCATTTGGATATCGAGCCGCGTTTGCCCTTGATGCGCACCCGGCAGTCAGTAAAGAGTTTCGTTGAACGTCTTCATCAATCTGGCAGTCAGACAAATGTTGAATTTCTGAATAACGGCGAAAGTTATTCCATTTAGGATTCAGCGGTATAAATGGACCAATTAATGATCCGCCCCGCCAGGAAGGAAGATATTCCGGGATTACTAGCCCTTTACAAAGGGCTAGAGGACGGCCAAGACTGGAATACCGAGTTATCCACTGCCGAAGATAAATTTGAGCGACTGGGAAGCTATCCGCATTTTTCGGTTTATGTCGCGGAATGGGCTGGCGAGATGGTGGGCACCTTTGAGCTTTTGATTATGGATAACCTCGCTCATCAAGGAGCCTGTTCTGCCATCGTAGAAGATGTCGTCGTTAAAAAAGGCTGGCAGGGGAAAGGAATCGGAAAGGCAATGATGGAATTTGCCATGCAAGCCAGCCGAGAGCAACATTGCTACAAAATGGTGCTATCAAGCAGCATAAAACGAACAGATGCTCATCGGTTTTACGAGCAGCTGGGCTTCAGACAGCACGGCATCAGTTTTATGGTTGATTTGTAGCTCAGCAAATCCAGGAGGAGCGCATGGGCGAAGCTGTGGTGATTTATAAAATGAAACAGCCAGTATTATTAGGGATATTGATCATTATCTGTGGTGTGGCGCTGGCATTGTGGGTGCTTTTTGCTTTTCTGTTTCCACGGTTGGAAGGTTTTTGGGATCTAAAACTCACGGTTGTGGTGGTGCTGGTGGCTTTGCTGGTCTGGTCAATTGTGATCTTGATCAAACATTCTTCCCAAAAGGTCCCCGGACTGGTGATTGATGATGATGGTTTGACAGATAATTCCAACATGCTCAGCGTGGGGTTTATTCCATGGGCAGACATCACAGAAATCAGCTTAGCCAAAGGGGATTTCAATCGTGATGTGTATGTTATCAAAATCAGGAATCCACAGGCATATTTGGAAAAAGCCGCAAGATATGCCACAAGTCTTCAATATCAATTCAAGCATTTCGGCTCGCCGATTGTGATCAACCTGGTGGCGCTTGACGTTGGACCGCGGGGATTATGGACGCTGCTCAATGAGCGGGTTAACACTAAATAAAACCCCAAAGAAGAATAAAATGGAGTGATATATTTATTCTTGTGATCTGACTCCTAAAAAACAGTTATGATGAAATGAATATTTTTCTAGTTCATTATTTTGAGAGATTGAAAAGGATATCTGTATGAAGCGTTGGAGTCTTATACTAATAATTGGATTGTCATTTTTACTTTTTTCAGGATGTGCTAAGGAGGGACAGGTGAAAGAGCTTACCCAGATCGTCTATATCACAGAGTCTGGCCCAATTCTGCCTGAATTGAGAATGCATGAGGAATACCGCATCCAAACTGATGGGGTGTTGTTTATCCGCAGCGGAGCAGGCGAGGGGTCACAGGTGAACAGTGGAGAGTGGGTAATTGACACTGATGCGGCAGCTATTGAAGCGCTCTTTGAGTCATTGAACAAGGTTGATCCTGATAAGGCTATTCGGGTGGATTCTGAAGAAGCGGCGGACGGCGCAGGCAGGAAGATCATTGCGTTGAATTATGCAGACGGCAGTTCGTTTTCGCTGGATTATACCGGAGACGTGACTTATGAGAATACTGAAGTAATCTCTGAGCCGATTCTTTTATTTATTAAATCGCTCGACTTGCCAATAGATGCGGTAGCGACAATTAGAGAGTAATAAACAGGTGATATTCTTGATGCCTATTGAATATTTTCAATTAATGCTGTCTTTTTTCTGCTAGAATTGAAACCATGCCTAACAATCAAATCCACTTTGCAGATAATTTGAGCGTCTTAAAAAAGATTCCCGATGAATCGGTGAATCTGGTTTACATCGATCCGCCTTTCAACACTGGCAAAATGCAGGCGCGCACACAAATCAGGACTGAAATTTCCGATGATGGGGATCGCACCGGTTTTGCCGGCAAGCGCTATTCAACGGTCAAGATCGCTTCGCGAGCTTATAACGATATTTTTGATGATTTTCTGACTTTTTTGGAACCCCGGCTTATCGAAGCCAAACGAATTCTCACGCCAAACGGCAGCCTATATTTTCATATTGACTACCGAGAGGTGCATTATTGCAAGGTGCTGCTGGATCAGATTTTTGGCCGGGAAAGCTTTCTCAATGAGATTATCTGGGCGTATGACTATGGGGCGCGTACCAAGAAGAAATGGCCTCCCAAGCACGATAATATTTTGTGGTATGTCAAGGATCCCGAAAATTACATTTACAATGTGGATGAAATTGAACGCATACCTTACATGGCGCCCGGCCTCGTTGGACCTGAAAAGGCTGCCAAAGGCAAACTACCGACGGATACGTGGTGGCATACGATAGT
>CAYXWV010000103.1:0-4034 GCA_964468875.1 uncultured Anaerolinea sp.
GGAAATAACCCGCCCCATTTGAACCGCTTCCATGCTTGGAAAAGCCCTATAGAAAGAATCGAAAGATTACAAATAATAAAAACAATTTGTGAAATTGGCAATTTGCCATCCCGTACTTCGTCATCTTGCCAATAAGTTCTTTGACTTAATGTATTAATATCCTGAAATGGTATTGAATCTGGCAGAATTAATAATGAGGTGATGATGTTATGTGAAAAATGTTCAGCAAACAGATAAACAAAATTTGATGCCCTGTTTTCACCTGATTGTTCAGGAACATTCGTATTCATCGGAACAACACTTATGGGTTCAAGACCACTCGCTTTCGAGATCTGAATCGATTCATTGGGTGTAGGTTTTTCATAAAGCGAGGTAGTGGCATCTAAAATCGGAGCAATTCTCAATCGAAATGTTGCATCAATTTTCGACATGAAGAAAGATTGTCCGTTGACATCTCTTCCAACAAAAAACCAGGGCATAAATACCAGTAAAAACCCCAGAGAAAATACAAAAACTTGTTGGAAACGATTGCCGTTCTTTCGGCCACATAAAATGAATATAAGCACCGCCAATACTGGAAAGAATAAGATGGGGTTTAATCGGATCAGGGATACTGCGCCAATGGTCCCTCCCAGCAAGACAACATATTTCAGGTCTCTGGTCTGATACCATTTAAAGAAGAATAAAACTATAAACAGTATTCCTAACAAGGTTGTGGTTTCAGACATGAGAAGCTTGACGTTAACCGAAGCCACATCCAAAGAAAGAATGATCGCGCTTCTTTGATGTATGATAATCAAAAACGACAATAAAAAACCAAACAACGAACTGTAGAACTTTGTTCCCAATTTGTACGCCACAACCGGTATTAATCCTAAAAAGGCGACTTGTAACCACTGGATCAAAAAATAATTATTGCCAGCGATCAGGTGATAAATTGCCGTAATCACCATATACAGCGGTTTATCGGTTGATTGGTGGAATAAAATACCTTTTCCTGAAAGGATTGAAATGGCCCCCAGATCAATGTATCTAGCATCACTAAATGGGTAGGGTTGGAAATCAGGGCCGGTCGTGGCTCTTAAAGTAAAAAAGTGATGATCCAGAGGAGTGAATCCCCAAGCCATAATCGCGATGAGATATACCAAAATTGGAATGATAATTTGCCTGAAAGCCCCCGTGTTGATCGTTCTGAACCAGATAATACGTTTTTCAAGAATCAGTGCCGCCAACATGAATAACAGACTAAACAGAATTTGATAGCCGCTTATTGGAATTCCTGCAACATTCCATAATGGAGTGTCACACACCAGCCCAAATTTTGTGAAATACGAAATGAAAAAATAAACAACCAGAATTATGAACAGAATAAGCGTGGGTTTTAGATCAAGTTGAGGTCTTTGGATTCTAACTGATAATTGTTGCTGATTTCGAATCAATAAAACCAGCCAAAATTGAAAATTAATTAATCCCAGAGCAATTCCAAATGGTCGAAGCCGGATAAAATATGCGGAAAAACTCTTAATAAGGTCAGGTTGAAAAAAAATAAAACCCAATCCAATCAATAAGCAGAAAATCGAAAATAATAAAAAGAAGATGGTTGTTGATCTTTTTTGTTTTTTTAACAAATCGCTATATTTCAAATCATTCTTGCTTGACAGGATTCCAATCAACAAACAGATGATCGCAGTGATTATTGAAACCCCGACAATCATCAATCTTTGTTTTGATAAACCAAACAGAAAAGAATTCGTCGTATCTTTCTGAATTAATATAATCCATACAGAAGCTCCAATGAACTCGAAAAAACCAAGACAGCCTAAAAGAATTCGATCCCGTTTTGTCAGAAATAGGCCAATTTTTTTATCGGTCATTACTTACCCTCCAAAGATGAAACAGTCCCTGGTGTTTATTTGGTCTGAATTGAATCGACCTGCCACCAACCACGCCGAGCCAGTTCTTCTCTTTCAGCCGGGACTATGCAAACAGATAAATACTCATCACCAGACAACGGTGCTTGAGAATTAAATACCAATAATGGATAATCAAGTGAAACCAGATCCAGTGACCTCGAAATCACCATTCCGGGTGAAACAATTTCAACCAGATCCTGATGCATATCAGGGTAGCCCTCAAACAGTTCGGTGAAACCCTCAATAGGCACACTTAGCTGATTATCCAAAACAAGTGCGTCACGATCCACAATTTGGACCATGCTGTCTCTTGTCACGTGAATCAACATAGATGATTGACCCGCCGGACAATCTGCTGTTGAAAATTGACGAGGATGGTTGAAGACTTTTACCAGTAAAACACCACCAATCGCAACTAGCGCCAGAGTGATTCCGAAAAACAACGAAGGAACCGGATTCGAAAGGCTTTCCTGCTTCTCTGTAACTTTTTCCTTTTTTATCAAACCAATAACAGAATTTAATCCGATCCCACAGAAAGCAATCAGAAACGTTACGGTTGCAGCATATACCCGCATTTGATTCGAATCATTTGGCGGCACAAATGGAACCGAGAGGAAAGTTCCCGCAGCAGCCCAAATCATCATTCGGTAAGGTTCCTGATTCCGTTTCTTCCAGGAAATCACCAATCCCCAAGCTGCAAGTAACGAAAGTAAAATCCTAACCGTGTAGTTGATCCAACTGATGGACTCATTTCCGCGGATAAACCCAAAGGCACCCGCCCCTCGCGGCATCAGGTAATCAAACCAATTCTTGAATGCGCCAATTAATATATTAAACGGATGGGCTAACCAGGCATCCCACACCAATTGATAGGTTTGCGCAGAACGGCTGACATCATCCAGCTGCGCCAGTTCAGGGTGATCAATGAGAATCTGCATCCAACCTTTTCCGCCTGCCACCACCCCGTAGAGCGTGTAAGAAAAATTGGAAAAGACCATCCCACCCGGATCGGCAACCAGTTTGAACACAAGCATGTTTAAACCGAATCCCAAAGCGACTGCAACTGTGCAAACCACTACCGCGGAAAACGAGAACCTGCGGCTGCCTTTAAATGAAAACCCTGCCCAAAGGATAAGTGCCGGTAGGATGAAAAAAGTACCTGCCCTGGCGTTTAGTGCCAGGGTGAGAATCAACAGACCCAGGGCAGTCTGCCATAATCGCTTCGATCTGGCTGATCCCCAAAGAATCACAAATGCTGATACGCCCAAAGGCAGTCCCAAATTTTCAGTCATGGTGGTGCCTGAGATTCTGCGGTAAAAAAGGAATAAGACAAAAAGGAATATTGATGCAGTTATATTTCCATAAGACCGTTGAATCTCACGCGCTGCCAGGAAACAGGCAACGGCGATCAATGCTGACAAAATGGCTAGGGAGAGAATCAGGTTTTGACCAGTAACAGCCAGTAAAACCGTCAGAAGCGCCGGAAAAAGCGGGCGTCTGGCGGAAAAAGCCGAAAATCGAAATCCCTCAACCACCCGCAGTGCGTCTGTATAATAACTGGCTGCGTCGCTGAAAGGTAACAACCCACCTATTATGAATGGTTCGCTTGCACCGCTTTGCCATAATCCGGAGAGGGGTAAACCAAAAAGCAGTAGGGTGACAGTCAGGCCAGAAAATGTGCCCCACCCACCTTTGAGCCGAAAAACGAAATAGATAATCGGCAACATGATGAGGGTCAGCAAAGCGAGGTTGTATCTGACAAATAATCCAATGGCTGCCGGGATGGGAAAAAACAAAATCAACCCATAAATCACAATGGCAGCCAAAAATGCAAAGATAGCGGATAAATATTTTTGTGTTTGAAAACCTGGCAAAAGAGACGCTTTATTAGTCATCAAAAAAGAGCCATCAGATGAATTTGATCCGCCTGGCTGCAAAGGCGACCATTCTTAGCAGCAGCCAGCCGTGTTTCCACCGCTGAATATTGGTGGTGCCATAAGTGCGTGCCCGATAACGGATGGGAAGATCTACGATCTTGAAGTTGAGTCTTGCAGCCCCAAAGAGCAGGTCAAAATCACCAAAAGGATCGAAATTGCCAAACACATGCCGGTTGGCAGCAAT
>CAYXWV010000104.1:0-3929 GCA_964468875.1 uncultured Anaerolinea sp.
CTAATTAACCAGACAATTTCACCATCTGCTGATTATTGTCTATAATTAGCAGCAGATTAAAACTATCAGGAGTAATCGTGAGCCCAATCACCAAAGAAGACGCACTAGAATATCATCATCAAAACGGGGTGCCCGGCAAACTATCCATTGTGCCGAGCAAGCCCCTTGAAACCCAAAATGACCTGGGGCTGGCTTATACCCCCGGCGTAGCATGGCCGGTTCTGGATATCGCGGATGACCCGGCAAAAGCCTACGAGTACACCATGAAGGGCAACCTGGTGGCAGTGATCTCAAACGGCACCGCCATATTGGGGCTGGGTGACCGCGGGGCGCTTGCCAGCAAGCCGGTAATGGAGGGAAAATGCGCCCTTTTTAAAAAATTCGCCGACCTTGACAGTATTGACGTTGAAATTGACTCTCACGACCCTGAAGTCATCATCCAGACGGTGGCAGCCATTGCGCCCACTTTTGGCGGCATCAACCTTGAAGACATCAAATCGCCAGAATGCTTTACCATCGAGCAAAAGCTGCAATCCATGCTGGATATCCCCGTTTTTCACGACGACCAGCATGGCACCGCCATCATCCTCGGCGCGGCGCTGATTAACGCGCTTGAAATTACCGGCAAGAAGATTGGCGAGATCAAGGTGGTTTTCTCGGGTGCTGGCGCAGCCGCCATCGCCTCTGCCAACCATCTTGTGAGGCTGGGGGTTCCCCGGTCGAACATCTGGTTCTGCGACATCAAGGGGTTGGTTTACCAAGGGCGAAAGGAAGAGATGTTCCCTGAAAAGGAGATTTTTGCCCAGGGCGACAAACCGGCAACCCTGGCAGACACGCTTGAAGGGGCTGATATGCTGATCGGCCTTTCGGCTGCCAACGTGGTTTCGCCTGACATGTTAAAACGCATGAGCGCCAACCCGGTGATCTTTGCCATGGCAAACCCTGACCCCGAGATCAAGTTTGACCTGGCGAAAGCAGCCCGCCCTGACGCCATTGTGGGCACCGGCAGATCTGACTTCCCCAACCAGGTGAACAATCTACTTGGTTTCCCGTTTATTTTTAGGGGCGCGCTGGACGTGCGTGCCAGAACCATTAACGAAGAGATGAAAATTGCAGCCAGCCGCGCCCTGGCGGACTTGGCACGCGAACCAGTCACCGCTGAGGTGCTCAAGGCATACGATCTGGATCGGATTGAGTTTGGCAAAGATTACGTGGTGCCCAAACCACTGGATGCCCGCGTCTGCCTGTGGGAAGCCCCCGCCGTGGCGGAAGCCGCCATGAAAAGCGGCACTGCGAGAATTCCGCTTAACTTGTCGGAATATCGCACCCGGCTGATGGAGAGAATTGTGAAACGGAAATAAAGCGCCGTTATGCGAAACCTTGAAACTGAACTACTGGAATTGATCCGCCTGACCTCAACTGACCTGCCAAAAGCAGTTGAGGCGAAACTCCGCGCCGCCCTCGAGGATGAGGAGCCGGGTTCCGCGGCGCGCGTCAACCTCGAAACCATCCTCAAAAACGCGGCGCTCGCCAGACAGAATTCCACCCCCATTTGTCAGGATACCGGCACACCGCTCTTCTTTGTGCAACATCCCGCCGGTTGGAGCCAGCGCGCGCTTGAAACACAGCTCCGCGCGTCGGTGGCGGAAGCCACCCGGCGCTCGTGGCTGCGTCCCAACGCCGTGAATGCTGTGGACGGGAGCAACACGGGCAACAATCTGGGAGATGAACACTTCCCAAGCATTCATTTTAATGAGGTGGAGGGCGAACCCCTGATGGTTGATCTGATGCTTAAAGGCGGCGGATGCGAAAATGTTTCGGCACAGTATTCCCTGCCAGACGAAAAGCTGGGCGCCTGCCGCGACCTGGACGGCGTGCGCAAGGTTGTACTTGACGCCGTGTGGAAAGCCCAGGGCGAAGGCTGCGCACCGGGCTATTTGGGTGTGGCAATCGGAGGTGACCGGGCGACTTCTCATCTGGCAGCCAAACAGGCATTGCTAAGCCCAATAGATGAAATAAATCAACACGAGCCATTGAGGGCTTTGGAAGATCAAATTACGGCTCAAGCCAACCAGCTTGGCATCGGCCCCATGGGGCTTGGTGGAAAAGCCACCCTGCTAGGGGCGAAAGTCTGCGCCACCCATCGGCTGCCGGCGTCGTATTTTGTTTCAGTGGCGTATATGTGTTGGGCGTTCAGACGGCGCAGGATGATTATTAATGAAAGCGGGGTGCAATATGAGTGAAACGCCAGCCCTGCACATGCGCCTGCCTCTCACCGAAGCAGATGCGGTCGCCCTACACTGCGGAGACGCCGCGCTCCTGTCGGGAGTGCTGCTGACCGGCCGCGACGCCGCCCATAAATGGCTGAACGACACCTTTATTGAAAAAACGACAGCCTCTACTGAAGAAGACCGCTTGATCTACGGTCACATCTGCGAATATTTGAAAAATGGCGCTGTCTATCACTGCGGACCGGTGGTCAAACGTGAGGGTGACGTTTACCGCTTTATGGCAGCCGGACCAACCACCAGCATCAGGGAAGAAGTTTACCAGGCGGACGTGATGCGCCATTTCAGCCTGCGCGCCGTGATCGGCAAGGGCGGGATGGGCACCAAAACCCTGCAAGCCTGCCGCGAGCTGGGCGCCGTATATTGTTCGATTACCGGCGGTGCTGCCGCACTGGCGGCAGACTGCGTAAAAGAAGTATTGGGGGTGTATAAACTCGAGTTCGGTGTGCCCGAAGCGCTTTGGGTGATCCGGGTCGAAAACCTGCCCGTGGTGGTCAGCATGGATGCTCACGGCTGCAGCCTGCACGAACAAATCAGGGCAGCATCCAGACAGGTTCTCGATCGGCTAATGGATTCTTCTATTTAATCACTTCATCATTTTTGCCAGCCAATTGGCGCAGCAGTTCGAACTGGCCGGTATGATAGGTTTCATGCCAGTGGATGTAGGCGATGATTGCCCCCACCTCGTCTTCACCATCTCCGACTTTGCCTTTAGCCGCCAGTTGTTCAGGTGTGATGGTTTTTAAAGCCTTTTCGATAAGTTCCTGCGAGCGATCATAAGCTGCCACCAGTTCATGGAACGGCAGTCCATCATTCATACCCAATATGGGTGAAGACGCGCGGCGGTAGCGCTCGATGGTTTCTTCATCCAGCACCAGTTCTTCATGTAACAAAGACAGAATAATACAGCGTTCAGTTAAAATGTGCCCAAGAATCCAGTTCATGCAATTGCCACGAACCGGAGGTTGAACGACACTTTCTTCATCTGTAATTCCTTCAATCTGGCGGTGAATAATATAAGAGGTGAGCTGAAATTTTTGAATCAAAGTTTCGTTATCGGGATATCTCATGATATTCCACTTTCATAATGATGGTTATAGCGATGCGATTGGGAATTGAATAATGATTCCGAATGCAATATGATGATTATATCCGTAGAAAAGGAGGAAGAGTGACTACAGTTGCATGCATTCTGAAAGACAAGGGGTCCGAGATCTATTCTGTCTCCCCAGAAAACACGATCATTGAAGCACTTCAGTTGATGGCAGAAAAAAACATTGGCGCGGTTTTGGTGATGAAAAACGATCACCTTCAGGGCATTTTCACTGAAAGGGATTATGCCCGCCGCGGAACCCTGCAGGGCAACCCGGTCTCGACTCCCATCAGAGACGTTATGACCCGCCAGGTCTATTACATCAGCCCAGACCAGTCGGCTGAAACCTGCATGGCACAAATGCTTGATAAACATTTCAGGCATCTGCCCGTTGTAAAAGAAAGCAAGGTCATTGGGGTGGTATCTATTTATGACGTGGTGAATACCGTGGTGGAAGACCAAAAAGCGCTGATCGCCGGGTTGGAAAACTTCGTAATCGGCATGGAACACAAACAGTAACCCCACAATCATCGGCTAATAATCAACGG
>CAYXWV010000105.1:0-3893 GCA_964468875.1 uncultured Anaerolinea sp.
GGGGGATTTACTGAATATTGCCTGTATTTCACGTTTCAGTCCGAATCTGGAATAACAACAAATGAAATCGAGACTAACAATTTTCCTAAATTGAGAAAGTATTTTAAGGAATACTTGGTTGCTCTCGATTTAACCAAAAAACAAATAATCCAAAAGGTAGGACATAAAGCGGATAATTGCTTTAGATGGAATTCATCTCGGTGGTTATTTCCAACTAAAGAGGCTTATGAAGCATTATTAAGTTTACCAATTCATAATGATTTTAAACGGCGTAGTTATACAGAGTTGCTCAATGAATACGAAAAAAGTAGATATACATTTAATGTTCAAGAAACAAAAAGGAACTTATTGTGTAATGCAAATATTTGGAATTATGAAATCGCAAAACGAAATGGTCACATTACCCCAAAACCATGTTCAATGATAGAAAACATTCTTCTTCATAGTTCAAATGAGGGGGATATTGTTCTTGACCCTTTTGTTGGGTCAGGAACAACGGCGGTTGGTTGTCAAAATACAAACCGTAGATTTATCGGAATCGAAAAAGAAATAAAATATCATTCTCTTGCCGAAAAACAAGTTAAAGAACACCAGAAGTAAAATTTATTAAAAGTGGTTTGCTCTGACCCTTGACGTAAAAGTAATTTTGTAGTAAAATACTTGTCACATTTAAATATATGACTTTAGCCGACACCTTAACCTTTGGCGAACTGACCGCACAATTCACACGCCTTCCAATTGACCAACAGAAGAACTTTTACGATTTTGCAAAAGCAATCGTATTAGGGAATTTTTCGTATTCCGACCCCGATTTATCTACAGAGCGCAAATTTTCGGATGGAATCAAGTGCCTTAAATGCGGTTCTAAAAACATCAAGAAGTATGGGTTTATCGGATATGAAATCCGACATCAACGTTATTTCTGCAAAGATTGTCACCAGACCTTTACCGAACTCCACAATTCACCCCTTCACGGCACAAAGAAAAGTCTCGAAGTTTGGTACAAATATATTTATCGGATGTTGTCTGGTGGTTACTCTCTGAAAAGATTAGCCGAAGAACTTGACATCAATATTAAAACCGCTTTTTACTGGCGACACAAAATAATCTATGCCCTGCGTGTTTATTTGATGACCGACACGGTTGGTGGTGTAGTTGAAACAGATGAAACCTACTTCCTGCAATCAAATAAAGGTCAAAGGGGTGGTTTATCTCGTCCTGCCCGATATTGGGGTGGTCGTGCCACGAAGCGAGGAATCTCAAATGAGCAGGTTTGTGTGATGACTTCAACAGACCGAAAAGGCAAGTATCTTGCTGACCTCGTTTGTTATGGTCGGGTGAGCAGTAACGACATTGACCGATTTTTTGAAAATCGGCTAGAGCCTGATTCGATTCTCGTAACGGATGAGCATAAATCTTATTTGCGTTTTGCAAAAGATAACCAAATTCAACTGAAGCAGGTTAGGCGTGGAACTCACATGGTCGAAGGCATTTACCACATCAATCACATAAATTCCTTCCACAGCCGTTTGAAGCGGTTTATGGATGGGTTTAATGGGGTTGCTACAAAATATCTTGGCAATTACATCACTTGGTGCAAATTCGTGGTTATTATGAAATCCTTGCGGTTCACGGATTACTGCAACGAATTACTGGCAATTGCTGAAACGACAGAGAAGAAAACCCGTATCGTTGATTTCAGCCAAATGACACCTGCTTTTATTTAGACAAATCCATTCAATGAATAAGCCGTCCGAATTTATTTCGGACGGCTTATTTGCATACATACAATAGGGTTTTTACAATACAGTTAACTACAATCAACGCTTATAATACTTATATCAATTAGAAAAAATCCCTTTTAGTCACGAACAGAATATTTCTGTCTCACAGACACGCTTTAATGGAATTGAGCGTTATAAAAAGATTCGACTAGAAAAGAATCAGGCTTGGTGTGTATCGTGTAAAAAGGTCGTTGAGGTATCCAATCCAAAGAGATTCCAAAAAGGCAGACTGACTTATAACCTTTTTGTCTGTCCAATTTGCGGACATAACCTAGCAAAATTCATTGATGCAAAGCGGAAGAAAAATGATTAATAAAAAGAATTGGAAATTGACTAAGAAATATCTTTATTACCGTATGCATACTGATCAGATTGCCATGGGGTCATACAAGGCAGAAGAAACGCATATTCGTTACCTGTTAGATTGGGCTGATGATCTGTCATTCGAGAAAGCTCCTTCGATCATTCCGACATTTCCGGAGTACATCCTAAAGATTCGCATGGATGGCAAGAACGAACCTTTGTCCCCTGCGCACATAAAAAAGATACTTTCAACGGCTCGCAGATTCTTCTCATGGCTCTATGAAAATTTCTATGAGTATCGCAATCTAAAACCGTCTTGGATAGCAAAGATCAAGAATAAACGGCTTAGTGATATTCCACAGAATAAAGAGTATGTGACTATCGAAGAGATCATAAAAATCGCTCATGCGCCCGTTGAGGGGCTTCTGGAAGAAAGAATTAGAGCGTCTGCCGTTTTCTTATTTTTATCAGGTATGCGAGTTGGAGCTTTTGTTTCCTTACCGATTAAAGCCGTTGATATAAAAAATCGGTTTGTTTATCAGTACACAAGTTTAGGGGTTCGGACAAAGAACGGCAAGAATGCAAAGACAATCCTCTATCCGATTCCTGAATTAATCAAAGTGGTCGATGATTGGGATAAAAAGATCAGGTCTATTCTTCCTGATGCTGGTTATTGGTTTACTCCTCTTTCCTGTGATACTGGCGAGATTGACCCAACGATAACCGATGTGGGATTAGCCAGGTCAAACCTGTTCAGAAAGAATCTGAAAGAATGGTTACTAAAAAACGATTTGACCTATCATTCCCCGCATAAGTTCAGGCATGGGCATGTCCATTACGGGCAAGCGCATTCAAAGACACAAGAAGATTACAAAGCGGTAAGTCAGAATGTCATGCATTCAAGTACAGGCATAACTGATCAGTTCTATTCCAACATGGATGACGATATGAAGAAATCAAGGATAGATTCAATGTTTCATTAGTTCAACAGTCTACTGATGTTTTTTATCTCCGATGGTGAAACCAAAGACAATCGAAAATGATCAACGCTAAGATTATTTTCTAATTCATAATAGCCACAATTCTTCATTCCTGAATAATACGCTGTAACAACGAGATAATACCTTCCTTGTGGAATTTTTTTATTTTCGCTTTTCCAATTTACATAATTTGGATAAAACGAGTCGTTGTTATATATATAACACTCATTATCTGAGTCAAAACGGGCAACTATATCTATGGGTTCTGAAATTCCTGTGTAACAATCACGATTGATTATTTCATTGTATTTTGACCAATCGAATACAGAAATTACTCTATTTGTATTTGAGTCAAGCTGATTTATAGCAGGTGGATCTGAATGAGACCATCTGGCTGGAATTGATTTTTCAAACAAAGGTTTTTTATCATCATGGTAAAAAACTTGAAAAGTGACTCTGCAATGGTATGCTGGTTCTCTTCGTAAAAAACGAATTACTTCGGGCAAATCTTTATTTACTATTTTTACTCTTAACAATTTTATTTTCTTTGCTGGTGCATCTTTAGCTAGATATCCTGAAGAATCATCCTCCTCAAAAAATTCTAATTTTGGGCTACGTAATTTCTCAATATATAAAGTTGCTGCTATTGTGAGAATTATTCCAATTATTGTGATTATTATTGTTTCCACCATTTACCCTCCTTTTGTTTATTATTTTATAACTTTTTTTGAAAAGATGATTAAAACAAAAAGACACTCTGAACGATTTTGAGTGTCTTTCTAAGGCTAAGGCTCCTCGTCGAAGACTCGAACTTCGAACCTAGCGG
>CAYXWV010000106.1:0-3806 GCA_964468875.1 uncultured Anaerolinea sp.
ATGTGCGGCAATTGCCTCTTGCAGGAAACCGCCCTCATCTGCTCCATGGAATGCCCCAAAGGTCTGCGCAATGGACCCTGCGGTGGTTCCACCCCCGAACACTGTTACGTGGACGAAACCCGCCCCTGCGTCTGGTACAAGATCTATGAACGTGCTGAAAAATATGGCCGCCTCGAATACCTGATGGAAGTGCTTCCACCGCTCGATTGGGACAAAGTCGGTACTTCTCCCCAAAAAGACGGTTGGGCAAACCTGCGTAAACACGGAGGCATCAAGGCTGTCTGGCGCTGGTTGTCAACTACCCCTAAAATTCGCAATCAAAAATGGGAAAATTTCTTTAGAGAAATTCGCCAACCCGATTGGTGGCAGGGAGACGCCCTGCCCCACCCCGCTCCGGAACATGCCCCGGTATCAAACCTCGAAAAAATTCTCGTGGAAGGCAAATTTGCCATCACTGCCGAGATTGCTCCGCCGCTCTCAGCGGGAACCGAAGAGTTAATCAAGAAAATCAACATGCTCAAGGAGTACGTGGACGCGGTTAACTTCACTGACAACCCATCTGCAACCCCGCGCATGTCTTCACTGGCTTGTTCTCTGGTCGCCCTTCAACAAGGCATGGAACCGGTACTCCAGATCGCCGCCCGTGACCGCACACGAATGGGTCTGCAGGGCGAGGTATTGGGCGCCTCTGCATTGGGCATTCGCAACATCCTCTGCCTGACCGGAGATCATCCCCGCCTTGGGCCATCCCCCAACGGCCGTATGGATATTTGGGACCTGGACGCCATTCAAATGATGTGGATCATCCGCCGCATGCGCGACGAAGCCCAATTCCTCGACTGCCGCGAGATCAAATGCGCCCCGCAGGTATTTATCGGCGCAGCCGGAAGCCCTTACGCTTCCACCCCGCATATCCAGGCGATGCGTGAAGAAAAGAAAGCCAACTCAGGGGCTCAATTCATGCAGACCAACCTCGTGTTTGACCTGGACGGCTTCGAAAGATACCTTGAAGCTCTCGAAAAACGCGGCGTGACCAGCCGTTTGCCAATCCTAGCCGGCGTCTCACCGGTACGGAGCGTTAAGGCGGCTTACGCCATGCGCCAGGTGCCCGGGGTGGTCATCCCTGACTCAATCATTCAGCGGTTGGAAGCCTCGGCTGATCCCAAGGAAGAATCCGTGCAGATCACCCTGGAATTAATTGACAAGATCAAAAACCTTGCCGGGGTTCGCGGCGTCCATTTTATGGCTGTTGGCTGGGAATCCATTGTGCCAAGATTGATCAAAGAGAGTGGATTAAGATAAAAAAAAAGACTCCCCGAAAGATCGGGGAGTCAGTTGTTATCGTCAAAAACTAATCAGCTTTTCGTTCAGCCAGCCTGTGGTCAATCGACAATAAACCAAAGCTATTTTCGCCAACAGACTCGACCTGGAATACCAACTCGCCGGCATTCTTTTCCTCTTCAACCTGTTCATCAATGAACCACTGCAGCATTACCTGCGCTGGATAGTCCTTTTCGGCAACGGCAAGGTCATAGATCGCATTAATCGAGGCGGTTACAAATTCTTCGTGTTTCAAAACTTCCTTGACTACTTCAAGGTTGTTCTTCCATTCGACCTGGGGAGATTCAATGCCTGTGAGCACAACCCGTCCGCCGCGATCTACAATATGCTCGTAGAATTTCATGGCGTGTTCATACTCTTCTTCGGCTTGAACGCGCATCCAATTGCCAAAGCCTGACAGGTTCTTGCTTTCGAAATAGGCAGCCATTGAAAGATAAAGGTAGGCTGAAGCAAGTTCTTTGTTGATTTGTTCGTTCATTATTTTTTCAACATTTTTCGGTATCATTGTTTTCTCCTTTGATTAATTCTACTTCAATATCTTCTTGAAGACCGTCTCTTTATCGAGTTTCTTCGTGCAGAAGAACCAGTCATAGCAGTGCATTTCGCCTTCCTTGCCATCCATTCGGTTCTTTGCCACACCGCAGGAACCAGCGGTCGGTACGATTACATCATCACCGGGCTGCCAGTCAGCCGGGGTGGCAATGGAGAATTCGTCTGCGGTTTGCAAGGCGATAATCACACGATAGAGTTCTTCGAAGTTTCTGCCCAGGCTCAACGGGTAGTAAATAATGGTGCGGATGATTCCTTTCGGGTCAATCACAAAGACCGCTCTGACCGCTTTGGTATTGCTTTCACCGGGCTGGATCATGCCGTATTTATGAGCCACTTCCATGGTGATGTCTTCAATCAACGGGAACTTGACTTCAACATCTTTCATGCCCTTGTATTCAATTTTATCCTTGATCGTACGCAGCCAGGCAATGTGGCTATAAAGGCCGTCCACCGAAAGACCTACCAGTTTGGTATTGGCTTTGTTGAACTTATCTTCCATTGAAGCAAATGTCATGAATTCTGAGGTGCACACAGGGGTAAAGTCGGCAGGGTGGCTGAACAGAATCACCCAACTGCCTTTATAGTCTTCCGGGAAATTGATGTTTCCCTGAGTTGTAACTGCGGTAAATGACGGTGCTTTTTCACCAATGCGGGGTAATGCTGCGGGTTGAACTACGTTTGTTTCCATTTGAAAATCCTCCTTTTTTATTAACTCTATTTGATTGATGATTGTTTGGATAAACAATCCGGACACGTTCCAAAATAAAGAATCCGCGATCCCTTGATTTCAAAACCTGAATTTTTCATAATTTCAACATCCAACTCATCCACACAATCAGAATGAGTATCAATGATCTTTTGGCATGTGGTGCAGGCCAAATTAATGTGAGGTGATAGATTTCCGTCAAAATGAACACGGTCATCACCGATGCTACCTATTGCATTGACCAAGCCTATCCCCACCAGAGTGTCAAGCGTGTTGTAAACCGTTGCCAAAGAAAGCGAAGGAAAATCAGGTTTCAACCGATCATATATATCATTTGCCGTGGGATGTTCATCTGAACCAAGTAACAAATCACTGATGGCAATCCTCTGCGGTGTAGCCCGCATTCCGGCGTTGTGCATAATTTCAAGGACGTTTAGGTTCTTCATTTAGAATCATTCCTAACTTAGAATTATTATAACTAATTAGATGTGATTTGTCAACTATTTAACCTTAAAAAACCTGCCTTATCAGCAGGGATTGTGTGATGTTAAGATTCAGAAAAGGGTTTGCAGCAATTGAAGACTAAATTCTGAAAGGTCTTCGACAATCATATCCGCCCTCGAAAGCTCTTCAGCCTTGTTTGTAGTCAACACAGCCAGGCAGACACATCCTGCACGTTTTGCGGCTTCCACCCCAGCGATAGAATCCTCAATCACCAGGCAGTTCAACGGATCAACCCCAAGCTTTTCGGCAGCAAGCAGAAAAACCGCCGGGTCTGGCTTTCCCCTCAAGTTTGAACCAGCAGCCTCAGCGGCAAAAAAATCTCTAATCTTCAACTCGGTTAATAAAGCGTCAATATTGGCTTGCGGAGCGGAAGATGCCACTGCTTGTTTCAACCCCATATCCTTGAAACTTTCCAGCCAATCCAATACACCCGGAAGCGTCTGCGCCTTTCCCTTTATATCTTGGCGGAAGATTTCTTCCTTGCGGTTGCTTACTTTTTGAATAAAACCGTCATCCATCTCTCTTCCATAAACATTCGCCATGATCAGACGATTGTTCATCCCAAAGGTACGGCGAAAGAGTTCTTCATCAAAAGGCTGGCCCACTTCTTCGAGGCTTTGCTTCCACGAAACATAATGCCCCTCGTAGGTATCCACGATAACGCCATCCATATCCCATAAAACCGCTTTCAATTCTCGTTTTG
>CAYXWV010000107.1:0-3685 GCA_964468875.1 uncultured Anaerolinea sp.
CGGAACCAGTCGCCATCCCAGCCGGCGGTTTCAATGACTTTTTCCATCTTGTCGTGTAATTCTTTATATTGTTTTACTTCATCGTTCTTGCCGAGGTGTTTGGCAAGAGCGCTGATCTCATCCAGGGAGAGGCAGAACAGCCCGGCGATGAACACACTTTCGGCGGTGTTGCCGTCTTTGCCGGTGGTGGTCTGGAAGGATTGCCCCGGTGTATCAGAGAAGCAGTTCAGGTTCAGGCAGTCGTTCCAGTCGGCGCGGCCAATCAGGGGCAGCCCGTGAGGTCCAACCCGTTCGGCGGTATATTGGATGGAGCGCTGCAAGTGAACATAAAGCGGTTGCTCGGAATCGGGTTTGTTATCGAAGGGTACCGGAACATCCAAAATAGACCAGTCGCCCGTCTCTTTAATATAAGCAGAAACTGCGAGTACCAGCCAGTGCGGATCGTCGTTGAAGTTGCCGCCGATGTCGTTGTTGCCCAATTTGGTTAAGGGCTGATATTGGTGATAAGCGCCGCCGGTGGGCAGTTGAGTGGAGGCAAGATCAATGATGCGCTCGCGTCCGCGTTCGGGGATGAGGTGCATGAAACCGAGCAAGTCCTGGTTGGAATCGCGGAAGCCCATGCCTCGGCCAATGCCTGACTCGAAATAGGATGTGGAGCGTGAGAAGTTGAAGGTGATCATCATCTGATAGGCGTTCCAGATGTTGACCATGCGGTTGGTGTGTATGTCGGGAGTGTTCACCACCAGTTTGTCGAGCAGTTCAACCCAATAAGCATTGAGGGCTTTGAAAGCTTTCTCAACTTCAGAGGCCTGAAGATATTTTTTAATAATGGGCAGGGCACGCTTCTTGTTGATCACCTGGCTGCCCTTGGGGTCAAATTTGTCATCAACAGGGTTTTCCTGATATCCAAGCACGAAGATCAATTTCTTGCTTTCGCCTGGTTTTAATGAAACCTTGATGTGCTGTGAACCGATGGGCTGCCAGCCGATGGTATGTGAATTATTGGAACTGCCCGTTTCAACCACCTGCGGGTTTTCCCATCCGCGGTAGGCACCCAAAAAGGCTTCGCGCTGGGTGTCAAAACCGGCGGCTTTTTCAGAGCAGGTGAAATAGGCAAAATGGTTGCGGCGTTCGCGGTATTCACTCTTGTGATAGATCACATTGTCCACGACTTCAAGTTCGCCGATGGAGTAATTTCGCTGGAAATTGTTATTGTCATCCACTGCGTCCCACAAGCAGAATTCGAGGGCAGAAAAGAGTGATAAGTCAGCGTTTTCCATGCGGTTGTTGGTGACTACGAATTCCCATATTTCAAGATCTTCTCCAAGGGGAACGAAGTATTTGCTTTCAGACTGAATACCCTGATATTCTGACTTGATTTTTGTGTAGCCCATGCCGTGACGGCATTCATAAGAATCCAGTTTGGTACGGGTGGGCTGCCAGGTGGGGGACCAGAACAAAGATTGCTTGGCGTTATTGTCGCGGATATAAACATAGCGTCCGCCGGTATCCAGCGGTACATTGTTATAACGATAACGGGTTAGTCTGCGCAGGCGGGCGTCTTTGTAAAAAGAGTAACCGCCGGCGGTATTGGAGATAATTCCGAAATACGCCTCCATACCGAGATAGTTGATCCACGGCAGCGGGGTGTCAGGGCGGTTGATCACATATTCCAGGTGCTGATCATCAAAACAACCGTACTTCATATTTGTTCCCCTTTCCTGAGAGAAAGTGTAAGATAAAGATGGATAATTTTACATTATCGAACACATAAAAAAGAGAGGTGTCCGTTACTGTTAGTCATGGAGTTTCATGGCGTTGAAAAAACTAAAAACATTTGTAAGGAACTGGATTTTTCGACGCTGACTCTCAACTCTTAAAAAATCTTTTTATTCTGATTACAAACGAAAAATAGGAGTTGACTTTTAAAAAAATAACCTTATAATATCCTTATGCGTTGAGAGCGCTCCCATAATCATATCACAGTTTGATAAGAGACTCAATGATTTATCAGTAACAGGGATGTGATTTTGGAACGTTGGAAGTAAAGTACGGCAATGGTCTGGTTTCAAACACGACTACATCAGACAAAAGGAAACTCAGAAGGTTTTTATGCCGCTTACGCTAGAAGACATTGCACATCTCAGTGGAGTCTCCCGCTCAACTGTTTCGCGGGTCATTAACACAGATGTGAACGTTAAAGAAGAGACCCGTCAGAAGGTACTTGAAGTAATTAAAAGTTACAATTTCCAGCCCAACCTGGCTGCCAGGGGGTTGGCAATTGGACGAACCAACGTGATTGGTGTTGTAATTCCGGCGAGTGTTTCAACAATTTTTACCGACCCTTATTTCCCATTATTGTTACAAGGCGTGTCTGCTGTTTGCAACACCAAAGAATATTCAGTGATGTTATGGCTGGCTGAACCGGAGTATGAACGCCGCATGATTTCGCGCATTCTGCATAACGGTCTGGTGGATGGAGTGGTGATCGCGTCGATTCCGATGAACGATCCCATTGTGCAATCCATGATCGAGAGCAAAATGTCGTTTGTGCTGGTTGGACGTCACCCAACTGTTAATGTCAATTATCTCGACGTTGATAATTTGCAGGCGGGTTATAAAGCCACCCGGCATTTAATTGACCTCGGTTACAAACGGGTAGCCACCGTTACTGGATCGCAGAACCAGGTTTCAGGTTATGACCGTTATCAGGGTTATCTGAAAGCACTCAACGATTCCAATATTCCAGTCAACCTGGATTTGGTCGCCGAAGGGGATTACACGGAAGAAAGCGGCTATACCGCGATGAAGAAATTGATCCCTGCCAGACCCGATGCGGTTTTCATTGCCAGCGATACCATGGCTTTCGGCGCGATGAACGCGCTTAAAGAAGCAAACTTGAAAGTTCCTGAGGATGTGGCGATTGTCGGGTTTGACGACATTCCCGCTGCATCAAAAACCGTTCCCCCGTTGACCACTGTGCGGCAGCCTGTTTTTCAGATGGGCAGCAGGGCGGCTGAGTTCCTGATTAATCTGATCGAAAGCGGGAATCAGTCGACCCACGAAGTGATTATGGGAACTGAGTTAGTTGTTCGAGAATCTTGTGGTTGTTCCAAAATGGAGTGAGGGTTGAGAAATCGCAAATAGTTTTTTCACAATTACAAATCTCTCCTCAATTTTTGGTTGATTAACTCAATTTAAAGGAGGTGGTTGCTGAGAAGAAGTGAAGTAAATGGTTTGTTGCATTTCATATCCAACACGTACTATAAAAGGAGAAAGAAGAAATGAAACGTTTGATGCTTGTTGTGTCAGTTTTGGTGGCTTTCACCATGCTGCTGAGCGCTTGCGCAAAAGCTACAGAAGCTCCTGTTGCTACTGAAGCTCCTGTTGCCGCTACCGAAGCTCCTGTCGCTACCGAAGCCCCTGCCGCCACCGGCGAAGCAGCCGCTGAAGTTGTTGCTGGCGATACCGTCCTCCCCCGCGAAGAGACCCTGTATACCATTGGTCAGCAGTGGGATGCTGTTGTTGGCTGGAATCCCTATTCCTCAAACAATAACAACGCCATGGCCTTTGCCCAGCAAGATAATGCTCGTGTGATCATGTTTGAAACCCCCTACATGTACAACATGTTGGACGGCAAACAGTATCCTCTTCTGGCTGACGGCCCCTATGCTTGGGACGAAGG
>CAYXWV010000108.1:0-3565 GCA_964468875.1 uncultured Anaerolinea sp.
AAATCCGGCATATGGTTCGATCCCGTCTGCCCTGTCTGTTAGATTATAATTATCATTGCTAAGTTCAAGGGACCTGATCCCTTGGAATCAACTCCCCTTGAGGTCGGTTTATGAAAAATTTGCTCATCACAGGCGGTGCCGGATTTATTGGATCGAATTTTATTCTTCGTTTAATCAAAACACGGCCTGATCTTTCAATCATCAATCTGGATGCATTAACCTATGCCGGAAATTTGGACAGTCTCTCTTCTTTGGAAGGTAATCCCCGATATCGTTTCGTTCATGGAGATATTGGCGACCAATCACTGATCGAATCTATGGTGTCGGAGAATCAGATCGATACAGTTGTGAATTTCGCGGCCGAGTCGCACGTGGATCGTTCCATTTTGGGTCCGATCCAATTCCTCGAGACTAACGTCGTTGGAACCGGCAAACTACTGGAGGCTGTTCGCAAGGCGTGGGCTGGTAAAGATCCATCGACACTCAGGTTCCATCACATCTCAACTGATGAAGTGTTTGGTTCACTCGAACCAAACGAAGCTTCGTTTTGCGAAACCTCACAATACTCTCCCAATTCGCCTTATTCTGCCAGCAAGGCTGCCAGCGACCATCTCGTACGGGCGTATCAACATACTTACCAATTACCTGTGACCATCAGTAACTGTACAAACAATTACGGTCCATACCAATTTCCTGAGAAATTGATTCCTTTAATGATCATGAATTGTCTTCTAGGAAAACCTCTCCCGGTCTATGGGGATGGCCGACAGATTCGCGATTGGTTATATGTTGAGGATCATTGCGAGGCAATTCAACTGATCTTGGAACACGGCAAGGTTGGAGAAACATATCTAATTGGCGGTGAAAATCAACCTACCAATCTGGAAATTATTCAACAGATCACCTCACTGCTGGATGAGATCCTTCCGGATTCTCAATACCAGCCGCATGCAAATTTGATCAGCTATGTTCAGGATCGCCCAGGTCATGACCGTCGATATGCTATGGATATTTCGAAGATTCGACGTGAATTGGGGTGGACACCGAAACACGATCTTGCCAGCGGGCTGCGCGCAACCGTGGAGTGGTATCTGGAAAATCAAGCCTGGGTTGAAAAATTAGCAAATAAAGAGGGATTCAACACCTGGATCAAGAACAATTATGCACAGCGCGGAGGTCAAAAATGAAGGGAATCATCCTGGCAGGCGGCAGCGGAACCCGCCTTCATCCATCCACGTTGTCTGTGAGCAAGCAGCTACTTCCGGTCTACGACAAACCAATGATCTATTATCCGCTCTCAATGCTGATGCTGGCAGGCATTCGTGAAATCTTGATCATCAGCAACCCCGAACACATTGATAGCTATCGCCACCTTTTAGGTGACGGAAACCTTTGGGGAATGCATTTTGAGTATGTTGTACAGCAAAAACCACGCGGTTTGTCAGACGCTTTTATTCTTGGGGAAGAATTCATTGATGGGCAGCCTGTTTCCATGATGTTGGGTGACAATATTCTTTACGGCAGCACCCTGGTTGAGAAACTGGAAGAAGCCACCCTCATTCAAAAAGGGGCAGTTATTTTTGCTTATCAGGTCAGAGACCCGGAACGGTTTGGAATTGTGGAATTTGATCAAAATCACAAGGCTGTTTCTTTGGAAGAGAAACCCAAGAATCCGAAATCGAATTATGCCATCCCGGGTATCTATTTTTATGATGGCAAAGTCAGCGAGTATGCCAAAAGTTTGGAACCCTCTCATCGAGGTGAAATTGAAATCACAGATCTAAATCGAATTTATCTGGAGATGGGTCAACTCGATGTGAAGGTATTGGGTAGGGGAGTAGCCTGGCTGGATGCGGGAACACCCGAAGCCTTGCTTCAGGCGGCAAACTTCATCCAGGCAGTTCAAGACCGCCAGGGATTCAAGATCTCCTGTCCGGAAGAAATTGCCTACCGAAAGAAGTTTATTGATCAAGTCCAATTCATGGATGTAATCAAGAAATGCAAAAACCCCGATTACAAAAAATACCTTGAAGAAACTCTCAAAGAGAGTTAGTCTTCTTTCTAAGACAAATATCTGCCGTAATTATTGGAGTTCGTGTTGTCCATTTTTAGTTTGATTGTTTTCATTCTTTTAATATTCTTGTTCTGCTATTCATTGGCAGCTCTGTTAAAGGAATTTTCAGCGCCACAAAAAATTATTATCTGGTCTCTGATTATCGCCGCGGATATCATCCTGGTTATGGAAGTCGCGGGATTATGCGGTGTTTTCAGCCGAACACTCTGGATCTTACTCATCCAGGCGGTTCTCACCGGGCTTGGTTTGGCTGCGAATCAAATTTTCAAGATCGGCTTCAACAAAGTCTCCTTCAAGGTTTTACTAGACAAAATAAGTTATTTTTTACAGCTTTTCAAGAAAAACAAGATCACGGCGATCTTTGTGGCGTTTGTCTTACTAAACATGATCTTGTTGGCTTATTGCAGTTTTCGCTTTCCGCAGAACATTACTGACAGCCTGTATAATCACATGTCGCGCATTGGATATTGGATTCAGCAGGACTCCTTACAGCATTACACTGCCTTTAACATAGTGGGGATGACCTATCCCTATAACAACAGCCTGTTGATCTCGCTTCCGATTGTCTTTCTGAAAACTGACGCTTTGGCTGGTTTGGTTCAGTATTTTGCCTTGATCATCACGGCGATTTCCATTTATGTGATTTCCCGCTCTCTTGGGTTCAGACGTAAGAGTAGTATGCTGGCGGGGATCCTCATTATGACTTACCCAATTTTCATTTATGAATCTATTACGTCGCAAAACGATATCTTGATGACTGCTTGTATTGCAGCAGCATTTGCCCTTCTGTTTTCATTCTTGCACAATAGAAAAGTTCAGTTTCTATACCTATCCTTGTTATCCATCGCGCTTGGATTGGGTACCAAACAATTTACTGCTTTGATCCTCCCAGTCTATGGGGTGTTCTTCCTATATATAACCATTCGAACAAAGATGTTTCATTGGAAAAACCTGGGTCGATGGGTGGGTGCTTTCCTGGCTTTTTTCTTTTTGGTTGGCTCTTACTGTTACCTGCAAAATTGGATTGTACTGGGAAGTCCTTTTGGCCCAAAAGGATTCATGGAAGAAACCGTGGGTTTTTCAGATATGGCAAGCCTTCAAGCAGGGGTTTCCACAAATTCTTCAAGGTTATTTGCCCAGTTTATCAGTTGTGATGGACTTCCTCCGCAAACAGCAACATCTTGTATTACAATCCGACAAAAAATACTCAGCCCAATTCTCGCTTCCAATATCGAGTCGGACCAATTTTTATACACCGGGACCCCCTTCAGGTATTTACGGGCAAATGTTTATAATGCTGATGAAACCTGGTATGGGTTGATCAGTTGGATCATCCTGCTGCCAACCTTTGTGTATGCGGTTCTTCACTCATTGATTAAACGACGTTTTCCCGAGCTTTTTCTATGGCTGGGAGCAGTTAGTTACTTTTTTTTGCTGCAGATTGCCAAATTTGGCTGGGATGCATATCAGGGAAGATATCTGATGCCGGCT
>CAYXWV010000109.1:0-3563 GCA_964468875.1 uncultured Anaerolinea sp.
GGGAGATTTTGTAGAGTTTTCTTTGTTACTCTTATTTATTTCAGCAATAATCTGTGGAAAAGTCGGGGTAATAGATAAACCGAGAATGAGATTGCAACTCATTCAATACTTGATAGTGGTCACCCTCCCGAAAGCGGGGGGATAAACTCCAGCTGGTCGCCTTCGGTTAATTCGGTATCAAATTCATCAGAGAGGGTGGAGATATCGTCGCCGTTGAGAAAGACATGCACAGCTGGGCCAGGTTTGCCTGTTTGATCAAGCCAGGGGGCTTTCAATGTGGGATAGCGTTTCAACACGGCAAAAAAGGTTTCACGAATGGTGGCGCCCTCTTCAACCTCGAGGGAAAAGTTCCCCTTGCCGGTAATCACCTTATAACCCGCCATTAGGCTGATGTCGATTTGCATTGGCATCCTTTCTCTATGCCTTCCATTATAGGCGGATTTCATTATTCCGGAATGATCGCAAAACGGCCCGTTTTTGGATCACGCAAGGTGGTGAGGGGCAGTTGATAAGCCTTGCTCAAAATTTCAGGCTGAAGCACTTCTTCGGGAGACCCCAGAGCAACCAGCCTGCCTTTGACCATCAAAGCGACTTGGTCTACGTAATGGGGGAGCAGGTTGAGGTCGTGAATGGCAACCAGCACGGCGCGTTTTTCGAAACCAGATAGTTCATCTTCTGTGGAGGGGTGAGCCAGGCGGTGGACGTAATCCATGAAGCTGACCTGGTACTGCAGATCGAGGTGAGAGGTGGGTTCATCCATCAGAAGGATGGGTGTCTGCTGTGCCAGCGCCCTGGCAAGCAGCACGCGCTGCTGTTCTCCGCCTGAAAGCTCGACAATACTGCGGTCAGCAAGTTCTTCAAGACCGGTTTGGGCAATGGATTGTTTGACGATTTCGTGGTCAGGACCAGAAGTGATGCCGAACCAGTTTAAATATGGAGTGCGGCCAAGCGCGACCACCTCATAAACTGAAAACGCAGGCGGCAGGGTGCGAATCTGGGGGACTACGGCAATCAAACGGGCTTTTTGCTGTACGCTCATCTTTGAGAGATCTGATCCGCGGTAATGAATTGATCCGGATAGATGAGGCAGAATGCCGCTGATGGTGCGGATGAGGGTGGTCTTGCCCGAACCGTTTGGTCCGATCAGCGCCACCACGCTGCCCTGCGGGACGGTGAGAGAAATGTCATGCAGGATTTGTTTGCCGTTGTACCCGGCGTTCAAGTTTTCAATGGATAACATCGCGTCACCAGTAATTCTGAGACTTGGAGCGTCTCAAGACCCAAAGGAAAAATGGCGCGCCCAGCAGTGCTGTGATAATACCCACCGGGATTTCCTGCGGGGCGGTGACGGTGCGGGCGACGACATCGGTGATCAGCAGCAGGCTGGCACCGCAGAGCATCGAGAGCGGCAGCAGGCGGCGGTAATCTCCGCCCCAGATGAGGCGGATGATGTGGGGAATGACCAGGCCCACGAAACCGATCACCCCGGCAAAAGCCACCGCCGCCGCGGTGGTAAGGGTGGCGGCAAAGATGATTGCCAGCCTCACTTTTTGAACCGGAATGCCCAACTGCTGGGCTTGCTCATCTCCGAACTGCAAGACGTTGAGCGGGTTGCCCAACAAGATTAGAACGGTCAGCCCGATGATCACGTAAGGCAGCACCCCCAACACCGGACCCCACCCGGTGAGGGTGGAGCCGCCCATCATCCAGACGATGGCGCGGCGCAGTTCACCAGTGGAGTTGATCATAATCAATGAAGTGATTGCTGAAGTGAAAGCGCTGACCGAAACCCCTGCCAAAATCAGGTTGGTGGTGGGGATGGTTTTGCCCACTCTTGCCATTTGAGCGACCACAAAAACAGAAAGAGACGCGCCCAAAAATGCGGCAATCGGAACCGCCAGCAAGCCAAGGGGGGTGTAAGGCCATTTAATAGTCATGGCTAGCACGGCGCCCATGCCTGCCCCGGAGGAGACCCCGATCATGAATGGGTCCGCCAGGGGGTTGCGGAAGAGACCCTGGTAGGCAGATCCGCTGCCAGCCAGCGAGGCACCCACCAGCATTAACAAGACAGTATGCGGCAACCGCAGTTTGAGCAGGATGGTGGCGAAAGTGCCGTTGGGGTCCAAGGCGGCAGGTTTGCCTTGAAAGGCTGAAACGATCAGGTCAAACAAGGCGGCCGGCGAGATAAACACACTGCCCACCAGTACGCTGATCAACAGCGCCAGGATGAGAATAATCAGGCTGATCCAGTACGGGCGGGCAGATTTTTTCATGTGACTATTGGTATAACTCAGGATGGATCAATTTTGCAAGCGCTTCGAGACCATCCACCAGGCGGGGACCGGGTCGGCTCACCAGATCATCGTTGAACTCGTAGATTTGGTTTTCCTGGACGGCTTTGATGTTCTCCCAGCCGGCGCGGGTGGGAACCTGATCGGCTGTATAACCGTAATCAGTGTCGCCCAATAAGATGAAATCGGGGTTTTGAGCGAGCAGTTCTTCAAGGCTGATCTGCGCCCAGGCATCCTGCATGGCTGCACCCACGTTCACCCCGCCTGCCATCTGCACCAGTTGATCAAGGAAGGTGCCGGGTCCGGCTGTCCACGGCTTGGAAAGATCCGTGCCGTCCAATTCGTAAAACACCAGGGGGGTTGCTTCAGCCGCGGAGATAGTTTCAACGACTTTTTCGACTCTGGCTTTCAAAGATACAACCAGGTCAGCGGCTTCTTTTTCATGTCCGGTGAGGGTGCCGACGGTCTCAAGGATGGGGTAGAGTTCATCCATGGTGGTCGGGTTTGAGATGTAATAAACGGTGATCCCAAGATCTTCGAGGGTCTTGACCTGTTCGGGGGTGTTGATTTCAGTGGCGACCACCAGGTCAGGTTCGAGACTGGCGATGGTTTCAATGGAGTAATCACCCATGGAGCCGCCAATATCGGTCAGTTGTAATACTGATTCGGGATAATCAGAAAAGCTGTCTCGTCCGATGACCTGGTCGCCGGCACCCACTGAAAAGAGCAGTTCAGTGGTGGAGGGCGACATGGAAACGATCTTTTGGGCGGGTTGGTCGAGACTGACGGTGCGATCCAGGCCGTCAACGAGCTGGATGGCTTGCGGAGCTGCTACCGGGGTTGCACATCCAGCCAGAAGCGAGGCAAAGACGACAACGATGATTGAAAGTTGAACAATTTTTTTCATGATATTCCTTAATTATTATGATTGAGCGTTGTGCGGCACGGGAAAGGAAAATCCCTGCCGCATGTTTGGACAGGGAAATCGTCTGAAGTTAGGCGAGTGTCCACCTCCTTAATGCGAGAGTGTGGTTTCACGCTCTTTTGGCGGGCGACCTGACTGATCAGAGTAAGTCTGAATCACAGTTGCGCTACAGTACCGGACTTGTCACCGGTTTCGCCTTTGAGCCTTCCCATCCGGGGGAGAGGCACCAAAAAAGCAATATTCAATTGTGAATTTATTCTATACACGGATAAGAATTGCGTCAAGTAAGGAATTCTGAGATTGTGGAGGAAAAGTAATCTCTTACAAAGCACCCAAAGAAGAACTTT
>CAYXWV010000110.1:0-3468 GCA_964468875.1 uncultured Anaerolinea sp.
CGAAAGTGACCGTGGTACATAAAGCCAACGTGCTGCGCCAGACCAGCGGATTATTCAGGCGCGTAGCGCTGGAAGTTGCCCAAAGCTACCCTGATGTACAGGTGGAAGACATGCTGGTAGATACCTGCGCCATGGAGTTGATCCGCGCGCCTGAGCAGTTCGGCGTGATCGTCACCACCAACCTCTTTGGCGACATCCTCTCGGATGAAGCCAGCATGCTCGTGGGCGGATTAGGCATGGCGTCTTCAGCAAACATCGGTGCGCAAACCGCTGTGTTTGAACCGGTACACGGCAGCGCACCCAAAATGGCCGGGAAGGACGAAGCCAATCCGTTGGCTGCCATCCTCAGCGCCGCGTTGATGCTCGATTACCTGGGCGAGACTGAATCCGCCCGCCGGGCTGAAAACGCCGTGTGGAAGGTGGTTACCAACCGGCAGGTCACCGCCGACCTGGGTGGAACCCTCGGTACGAGGGCTGCGGCTCAGGCAGTCATTGACGTTTTACAAAACCAGGAGGCAGCATGAAAAAAGCAGGTTTTTTGTATACCCGATTACGTGTCGAAGAAAAACTCCTGTTGGATGAACTTAAGAACAGGGAAGGCGTTGAAGTAACCCTGATCTGCGACGAAAATCAGCATTTTGCCATTGACCGGGCAGCCGCCGAGGTGGATGTCTTGTTCGAGCGCTCCATCTCGTATTCACGCGGATTGTATATCTCGCGCATCTTTGCCGCCAATGGGGTGCCTGTGGTGAACGACCCCCTGGTCGCTGAGCGCTGCGGTGACAAATACGTCACCAGCCAGATTCTCGTATCCGCCAGAATCCCCACACCAAGGGTGTTGATGGCTTTTTCGGAGGAATCCGCACTGAATGCCTGTGAAGAGATGGGCTACCCCTGCGTGCTGAAACCTGTGGTGGGGTCGTGGGGCCGGCTGCTTGCCATGGCAGAGAACCGCGCCGCCGCAGAGGCTTTTATTGAACATAAAGCCCTGCTGGGCGGGGTCAATCACCAGATTTTTTATATCCAGCAATACGTAAACAAACCGGGGCGCGACATCCGCGCCTTCGTGGTGGGCGAGGAACCCATCGCCGCCATTTACCGCTCGTCTGAAAACTGGATCACCAACACCGCCCGCGGGGGGGTCGCCAGCAACTGCCCGCTCACGGACGAGATCAAAGACCTCTGCCGCCGCACCGCCAAAGCAGTCGGGGGGGGGCTGTTGGCTGTGGACATTTTCGAATCACCGGATGGGATGTCAGTCAACGAGGTCAACCACACCATGGAATTTCGCAACAGCATCAGCACCACGGGGGTGAACATTCCCCGGCTAATGGTGGACTACGTGTTAAGTAAAGCTTGAACCTTTGATTTTTTCTCCTCCTTCGCCAGCCCTGCTCCCGGCAAAAAGGGAGCAGGCCGCTGGAGGATTGATTTCATTCCTGCCAAGAATTTGATTTGTCATAGGTAAAATCGGGTAGGCATCGGACGGTGAATGATTATTGATTCGTTCTTATGCACGAATGTATGACTCAAGGCGACAGAGGATGGAAATCAAGGTCAATTTTGGTTGTTAAAGAGCAATCTTAAAAAATGATTCGTACCGTTTTAAAAATCAGGAACGAATAAAACGAAATAGGATGTCAACCCGGAGGTAGTGATTCTGCGTGATCGGGAGACGCGTGAATTGGATCGCAGAGGTCATTGAGCTGGGGACCTTTTTACGCCTGGATGATCTGGTGATGGATTCGATCATTTTTCTCTCGCTTCAGGAGCGGCATCTCGCACTCCTCTCGTTATCGTTGAGGAGGTTTGATTCGCTGAGACAATAAAGATATGGGGTTTACTCGCAAAGACCGCGAAGGACGCCAAGAAAACCAATAAGGGGAATTTTGGGATTGGAAGTTCGATGAAGAGGTGGTTGTTAAAATAGCACTTATGTTCTATTTTGTCAAGGGGGGAATGTATGTAGATTGAATCCGCCGGGTGTTTTTTTCGGTACGTAATTAGTTAATTGTCAAGTTCAACGTTGACAAGGTTTGAAACCTTGTCAACGTTATGGTTTTTTTTGGCAGATCTAGGACTCACCCCTAAGTTATTAATGATAGGGGATTGCTTTGGCAAAAGGTTTTCGCCTCGTCCCCGACTTTGTAGGAGGATAGGCAATGACAAAAAAAGTGTAGATACAAAACCTTTTTTTGCTGGTTGAAGCGTTACTTCACGATCCGGGGGTTTACCCAATAAGCCCAATCCTGGGCGGAACTGCCGTTGGTAACCACCTGAAGCACAAAACTGACCTTCTTGCCAGCCAGTGCAGAAAGATCAACATCCAGTTTGAGCGGTGCATCGCTATATTTCACGTCCCATGAATCGAGTTGTTTAAGAACGCCGCCTTCAATTTGATAACGCAGCATAAAACGCACATTGCAGGCGGAACCACCCCAACCACAACCCAGGGTAGCTCTGAACTTCATCCCGTCTTCTACCGTGAAGAGAGGATAAGTACCCGCAATTGAACCGCCGTCAATCCATTGTGGATGGGTGAGCAAACCGACACCGGTGACCTCGCTGCCATCTTGTAACTTGGGTGAATCCACCTTCACCACAAACCCGCTGGCGTCTGTTTTGGCTCCCGGGCAAGCTAAATATCCGGGGGCTGAGGCATTTTGCCAATTTGCAAGGCAGTAATTCGAGCTAAAATCATACGCGGCGAATTCCAAGGGGATAAAGGGTAGAAATCCGCCAAAATCGAGCTGCGGGATGACCTGTGCCGTGACCACCTCAATAGATACATAGATTGGAGCCATGCCTGAAGCGCCCGTGCCAAACAAGAGTCCGGAATCAGAGCGCAGCATATAGTTCCCCGCGTACTCGCCATCCGCTGCTGGAGATTTCATCTGAACCGAAAGATCCACTGTTGCACCGGGAGAAACCGCCGCGGTGAGGTAAGTAGCTGCCGGCGCGCCCATCTGATCACCGCCAGAGAAAACCACCGCGTAGCCGGTGTTCCATGTGCAGGTGCCGGTGTTGGTTACCCGCCATGTCTTGGTAAAGTTGACATTGGGCGCCAATATGCTGCCGTCGGGAATGGTGATATCCCCGTTCTCGACAAACTTAGCCCGGTTGCAGTTGCTTTCCGTGGGGGTGGCGGAAGGCAGCGGCGCGACCGTGTCGAGCGGTTTTGCTGTGATGGTGGGCTGCTGAGTGACCGTGGGTGAGGCTTGAGCCAGGCTGTCAGCTGTCGCGGTGGCAGGAGTGTTTATTCCACTTGCGGCAAGTGTCTGCGCGACCGCGGTGTTGATGGCGTTTTCATCCTGCTCGGGGGTAACCTTGACTATGGTGTAATTGCATGAAGAGAGCAACAGACTGATAATCACAAGAACTGAGAAAAACAATCCTGATCTTTTCATGGTGCCTCCCTGACCTATAAAGCGCTAATTTCATTATACAGAAAACAGCCTGCTAATTAAC
>CAYXWV010000111.1:0-3316 GCA_964468875.1 uncultured Anaerolinea sp.
AAGAAAGGAGCAAAAATGTCTTTGGAAATTTCATCTATCAACTCAAAAATGGGTTTCGACCCGATTGATATGTTCAAAAAGTTAGGCAAATACCGCAAGATCAGCATCAAAGAGAAGCTGGCGTATGCCACGAAACTACTCGAAGAATCGTTGAACGCGGATTTCTCTGAAAGTGAATACACTCAAACTGGATCTAACGCCGTATCAAGTAGCTCTAATTCATCAACCTTCAGTGTGAGCGCTTAAGCAGTTTCGAGTTAACAAAATAACCTCCCATGCCTGGGAGGTTTTTCGTATTCAGAAATGAACAGCTTATCCTTCAACCATAAACTTGCCGTTTTCATAGAAGAGCACATCATCCACCCAAATTTGACCATCACGCATATCGCAGATCATATCCCAATGGATGGCTGAATTGGCTTTGCTGCCCGATTCAGGGTAGCCCTTGCCCAGCGCCATATGGAAGGAACCACCGATCTTTTCATCGAAAAGAATCTGGCGCGTGAACTTCTGAATGCCTTCGTTTGTTCCAATGGCAAACTCGCCCACATAGCGGCTGCCCTCGTCTGTATCAAGGGTCTTCAGCAAAAAGTCTTCACCCTTGGCGGCGCTGGCTTTTACCACCTTGCCTTTTTTGAAATCAAGCTGCACCCCGTTCACTTCGCGATTGTTGTAGATGGTCGGGTAAGAAAAACTGACATGGCCTTCAATGCTGTCTTCCACCGGGCCGGTGAATATTTCACCATCGGGAACATTCACCTTGCAGTCACAATTGATGAACTTGCGTCCGTCAATGCTCAGTCGTAAATCTGTGTCTTTACTGATCAAGTGTACATTTTTCTTGCCATCGAGCCATTTGACCAAACGATCCTGACTGGCTGATATGTTTTTCCAGTAACCGATCGGATCATTCTGATCCGGCATGCAGGCGCCATAAACGAAATCTTCGTATTCTTCCAGGCTCATGTCGGCATCCTGGGCATAACCGTTGGTCGGGAAGTTGGTCACCGTCCAGCGCAGTTCACCGCTAGCAGAACGGTCCATGTAGGTTTTCATGATCGGCCCAAGTGATTTGGCATAGGTAGTCATTTTATCAGGGTCAAGATTGGCCAATGCATGCGGATTTTCTTCAGCGCGAATCCTGATCATGCGATCGTAGGTACCGTACAGAAGTTTTGTGGGCTCGTGTAAAAATTCAATTTGTTCATTCGAACCGTAACGGATTAAGGCTCCCTCCATCCCTGAAAATTCCAGATGCAGGTAAGGAAATGCACCAGCTTCGAGGACTTTTCGATAGACTTCCTTAATCATAGGTTCCGCCAATGTGTGACCACGAATAAAAACTTTCTGTTTTGGCTTAACTTCGAGAGAATAATTAACCATTAGATTCGCAAGTTTTTCGATTCGCTGATCGACCATTGATAAGCTCCTATATACAAAATAACCACCGACTTTAAGTGTACCTTTAAAGCCACCGGAATATGAGTGAATTATGTCTAGTTTTTAGATGAAATTGAGAGGCAAATTGGCGTTTGGTGGATATTAGGATTTCATCACTTTTTGTGATGTTTCTGGAAAATTCAAGCCTGGTTCAAATTATTCAATTTCTGTATGATTGCGACGATTCTTTACCAAGTAGAGCTCCTTATCCGCCCGGCTGATTACGTCATCGATATCAATATCATGATCAAAATCAAACTCTGCCACCCCTGCTGAAAAAACCGTCGGAATTTCAAAATCTTTATACAAATACACTGACCCATCTCCCGCCTTCATAATCCGGTCAGCTACTTTTTGACCGCCGATAATTCCGGTCTCGGGTAACAGGATGATAAACTCATCACCACCGTAGCGGGCAAAGGTATCAATTTCTCTGAGATTTTGTTGAATCAACTTAACCACTTCCTTGATTACGGCGTCTCCAGCCGGGTGACCATAGGTGTCATTGACATTCTTAAAACGATCAAGGTCAATCATGATGATTGAAAATGGATTATGGTAACGCTTTGAGCGTACGATTTCACGGTTTGCCACATCAAAAAATATGCGCCGGTTATAGATTTCAGTCAGCGGATCAATGACTGCCAATTTTTGCACTTCATCCAATAATTGCATGTTTTGCTTCTCGATTGAAATATCGTGTAAGGCAAAAATTGTATATTTCTCATCATTGAGCACCACCGGGGTTGTCCACACCCGCAAATTAAGAGGATTTCCACTTTTTCGTTCTATGGAGCATTCTTCAACGGCTTTTTTACCGCTGAGGCTCATCAATATCGACCTGATTGCTCCACACATGATACAAGAGCGGGTAGTTCCACATCCACCCGGGGTTTCCGTGGCGTGCACGCACCCCAATAATTCACCAGGTCGCATGCCAAGATAATCTTCCGATTTTTCATAATCGCCCAATTGCGTAAACAGTTCATTGGCATAAACCACCTGGCGGTACTCATTCAAGATGAGCAACAGGTCCGGAATTCCGTTGCTGAGTAACACCGCCGGGATTTGTTCAGCCCAGGCAAGGTGTTGTCTCAAAACCTCCTGTCCACCCAGTCTTTCAGCCGGAGCAAATTCAGTCGCCAATTGTTGAACTTTTTGATTTGTCATAGTAATTATTGGTGATCAGACACATACGAAAGGATGCACGCAATTTCTTCAATAAACACGGCTTGAAAACCAGTAAATCGAGAAACACTTCCCTTGTGCTCACCGCTCATATTCCATCCCCTTGCAACAATGTATCACATTGAATCAGCATGATTACTGTATAACAAAATAATTATACACTTTCAAATCGGTAAAACAGCCATGAAATCACTTACAGTTTATCGAGGTTGTCCTATGATTTTCCAATGGTTGATGCGAGTTATTGCATTACTTCTTTCAGGAATTTTTCTTTATTTGCGCCTCGGGCGGTTTTTCCGCTGCTTGTTTTGATCAGCCATTTGGCATCCACAAGGTGAACATATCGTAATGCAACCGCCGAACCACGAGTGACCGTCTGACGAATGGCATCTGCGATGGAATCCCGTTCTGTTTCATCGTTTGTATCCACTTCAGCAACAATCACCACATCCTCGGTGCCTGAGTTTTCATTGAACACACCAAACGCCACTACTCTGCCGGGGTGCACCCCCGGGACCTCCATGGCTAATTCTTCCAGGTCCATCGGGTAAACATTCTTGCCGCCCACAATGATCATGTCCTTCTTGCGTCCGGCAACAAATACATCCTCCCCTACTTTGTAACCATAATCACCAGTGAAATACCAGCCGTTTTTAAGAGCCTTTTGAGTGGCATCAGGCCGATGATA
>CAYXWV010000112.1:0-3026 GCA_964468875.1 uncultured Anaerolinea sp.
CCAGGACAAAAGCGATCGTACCGGTGCATTATGCAGGGGTGGGCTGCGAAATGGATGATATTCTTGAAATTGCGCGTAGCCACAAAGTCTCCTTAATGGAAGACAATGCGCATGGCCTGGCTGGGAAATATAAGGGGAAGAACCTGGGAACATTTGGTTGCATGGCCACACAAAGTTTTCATGAGACTAAAAATGTCTCATGCGGAGAGGGTGGGGCGCTCCTGATCAATGATCCACAATATATCGAAAGAGCTGAAATCATCCGTGAAAAGGGCACCAACCGCAGTCGTTTCTTCAGAGGACAGGTCGACAAATACACCTGGGTGGATATGGGATCCAGTTATCTTCCTTCTGAAATTTTGGCGGCCGTGTTGTATGCACAGATTGAGAATGTTGAACAAATTCAACAGCGCCGCAGGCAAATCTGGAATCGTTATCAATCGGAACTGAATGCATGGGCTGAAGAAAATGGGGTTAGACTGCCTATGGTACCGGCGTATTGCGAACAGCCTGCTCATATGTTCCAGATAATAATCCCATCTCTTGAACAACGCACGAAATTTATCAGCACACTGAAAGAAAAAGGGATCTTGTGCGTTTTCCATTACCTTCCGCTGAATACTTCAGAGATGGGTATGAAATATGGTGCAAAACCGGGGGATTGCCCGGTAACGGAAGACATCAGTGACCGGCTGGTACGTTTGCCATTGTTCTATAATATGACAGATGACGAGCAAACCAGGGTCATTGATGAAATAAAAAAGATTAACTTCTAATCAAGGACTAAATGTTGGGGAAGAAACCACTATTTACTAAATCAATAAAAATTCCTCAATGGCTGATCCTGGCTGGGATCAGCCTTGTTTTGGGAATCATTTACTTCCTGGTGATGTACGGTCCGTATTCCTTGTTTTTTACCCACGTAAACTGGATTTACACCACCGGGCGCGATCCGCTGCAGCATCAATTGGGTTGGGAGTTCTTCCGCAGCGAGCCCTGGCACTTCCCTTTGGGAACCATTGAAACTTACGGTTATCCGGCTGGCACTTCGTTGGTCTTTCTGGATTCCATCCCATTAATGGCGTTTTTCTTTAAGTTGTTTTCTCCGTGGTTGGGGCAGAATTTTCAATATTTTGGGATATGGGAATTAATATCGGTAATTGGGCAGATGTTTATTGGGATGCTGATTCTTAGTCAGTTCACCCGCTCTTATCTGCAAAAAGTATTGGGTGCGTCTTTGCTGGTGTTGTCTCCGCCTATGATCATGAAAGCCTTTTTCCACAGTTCACTTTCGGCACACTGGATTTTGTTGTTGGGAATTCTCTTTGTGATCCTGGAATATCGAAAGCAGATCAAGCATTGGCTGTGGTTATTGTTGTTCTTCACCGCCATGTTGATTCACCTGTATTACATCCCAATGCTGCTGCCGTTGTGGATTATTAGCCGGATATTCCATTACCGAAATGATGCGAACAAGTGGAAAATTATTGTTGATCTTTTAGGCGTCGTTGCCGTCATTATGGGGGTGGGGTATCTAACGGGTATTTTCTCGTTGGATGCCAGGAATCTTTCCACCTATCCTTATGGAATCTACTCTTGGAATCTAAACGGTTTTGTTAACCCGCTTGAGTTTTCAAAGATTCTTTCAGGGTTACCAATCGGATCGGAGTTCCAGTCTGAAGGGTTCAGTTATCTGGGTTTGGGCATGATTACCCTGGTTGTTGTTTCTTTGATATTCTTTTTTGTAAAAGATGAATCCCGAAAAAACTGGAAATTCTTCCTGCCGTTTGGTTTGGCGATTTTGGTTTACGGAATGTTCTCACTAAGTAACCACGCCTATCTGAGTAATACGGCTTTATGGTCGTTTGATCTTTCAAATCAACTCGAAGATCTGTTCAGTTGGTTCCGGTCTTCAGGCAGGTTTATCTGGCCGGTTTTCTATTTGCTAGTGTTGTTTTCTTTAATTGCGTTGGTACGAAATTTCAAGTATTCGGCGATTCTCTTTCTTCTGGTCCTGGTCGTGCAATTCTTTGATCTCCAGCCATTGATCTCCTCAAAAAGGATCAAAGGTTTTGTGGAATATGTTGGCGGGGACTTACGAAGTGAATTTTGGCAATACGCCGCGGAATCCAATGATGAAATGGTGATCATTCCGTTTGAATATTACGAACACATGGCATTATATGCCGTCCACCATGACATGCGGATCAACGTCGGTTATTTTGGACGGGCTGATTACAACGCCATGCAAGCATACGGAGAAGAGAAATGGCATGAATTGCTGAATGGAAAAGCTGATCCAAACACGATTTACGTGTTGTCAGATAGTAAATATGAAATGATCACTGATTCTGAATTATCTGATCAGTTTGTAATATGTAAAGTTGATCAGTATACTGTATTGCTCTCAACTGAAAATGAAATACTTGATTCCTATTTTAACAAATTGAATTATTGTTCAATTCCAGTCATTAATTAGTCTCCAAGCTTTAATTATTTTTTATTTCAAATTTGCTCTCATCAGGTAAAAGCCATGAAAAAAATCCTAAATCTCGCTCTAAAGTCATTTGGTCGCATCCCGGTACCAGTAATGATCTTTATTCTCTGTGGATTAACTTATGGACTTTTGATCCCTAGGTTGGGATTCTATATGGATGATTGGTATATTGTCCTGTATCAAAATAAAATCTCAAGCGGATTCAGCCCCTTTTTTTTTCAAGATCGTCCTTTTTTTGCTTACGTCTATGATGTTTTTGTCCCAATATTTAAGGACTCAAAGTTTGCATGGCAGATCTTTGTATTATTTTCGCATTCACTGGCTGTTATTGTTTTCTGGTGGTTGTTGAGTAAACTACTACCAAAGCGGAAAACATTTTCAACAATTGTTTCTTTATTATTTCTTGTATATCCGGGATTCCAACTACATTGGTTTTCTGTAATGTATGGGCAGGTTTATTTTTTATATGCGGTATATTTCTTGTCTTACATAATGATGATTGATTCAGTAAAATCAAAGACGGGTATGA
>CAYXWV010000113.1:0-2842 GCA_964468875.1 uncultured Anaerolinea sp.
CTACGCTCCCTTACCAAACACGACAACCCCAACAGTCTTGAGAAAAATATAAACATCCATCCAGATGGACCAGTTGCTGATGTAGTATTCGTCCATCTGAAGTCTTTTCTGAAAAGAGGTGTTGTGTCTTCCGAGGACCTGCCACCAGCCAGTCATTCCAGGGTTGACTCTCAGAATGGTAGCTGCATAATTCCCCATTTCATCCATTTCTGAGGGGAGGTAGGCTCTAGGTCCAGAAAGACTCATCTCGCCTTTCAGTACATTTATAAGCTGGGGGAACTCATCAATACTGAAGCGTCTAATGAAGCGGCCAACGCGGGTGATTCTAGGATCTTCCTCCAGTTTATGATATTTTTTATATTGCTCTTGAGCAACGGGGTCTTTTGCTAATAATTCGTTCAGACGTTCATCAGCATCGTTCACCATTGAACGGAATTTATAGATCATGATACGTGAGAAGTCCTTGCCCATTCTTTCCTGTTTATAAAGAATAGGGCCTTGATCATCAGTTTTGATCAAGATCGATACGATCAACAACAGAGGACTTAAAACGACTAACAAAAATAAAGCACCCACAAAGTCTATTGCTTTTTTTATAATTCGATTGGATAGGGATAAGAGGTGATATTGATATTCAAGCCCCATTATTGAATCGAGATCACGGATTTGAACCCACAGTGAGCCGTAATTATTGGTCTCTTCAACCACCACTACTTTCCGAAAATAATGACTGAGGTCGCGTATTTTTTGCGAAACTGGCACGTCTTGTTCATAAGCCAACAATGCAATTGAATTTGAGAAATGATTTTTTTTATGTGTATATTGCACAACAGGTTTAGTTTGGGTGGGTTTCCAACCCAATCGTCTGACCCTCTTCAATGAGGAGATTACATCCAAAGCCCATTGTCCGTCTCCAAAGACTGTCACGGGAATTCCATAAATCGGCATTCTTGAAAGGATGTTTCTTTCGACGAATCGAGAAACTGGAATAATTACCAGGCAGATTAACCATGTGAGCAAAAATACCGAACGAGGAAATACTAAATAAGATTTGTTTAAATAGGAAAGAGTTGTAAGCAAGATGAAAGCCAGAGTAGTGGCTTTGCTCATCTGTTCCAATTCCTTTACAGCGGTTAAACCATACCCCGGATACATCCCCTGGAAAAAGAAAAGACCCACCACAAATAAGGCTCCCAGTTGAGCCATGCTAAAAATGGTATCCGAGCTTACAGGAGCCAGATGAAAAGGAACCTCGACAATTTTCCTTATCAGGGTTGCTAAAAAGAAAGAAGCACCGATTAATATGGCATCAAGAATAATAAACAATAAACTGACCAACCAAATTTTTGGCTTGACCATAACCCCTCAATTTAGCGCATGAAGAAAATGATTAATCATTATATCTTTATGTCACTTTCATATTTGAAATGGTCTTTTGATTCTATCACATTTGAATAACGGGGTTCATGCTAATCAAAGATTATGAAAAATGAGAATGGGCATTGTGTTACAATTTCTGGAGTTTATTAACTTGCAATAATGGTTTTTTTTGACTGGATTCACATATGATCGTTATTTCATTCATCGTTTATGCGATATTTACCTTTTTGTTTTACGTTTCCTGTTTTCGAAAATTTTCATTGCCGAAGTACTTTATAGCCCTGTTTCTTGTAATTTTGACCTCAAATTCCATCATTTACGTTTTTCTAAACTTCTTTCATGCAATCAATAAACCAATCTTGTTCTTGTCTATTCAAATTATTCTTTTTGGTTTGGCATCCTTCTTCATAATTCATAGGAACAAAACCTCCGTACTTGATTCTCTGAAAAAAAACCTTTTCTTTTCAAAAGAATTAGGTTGGGTTGATTATTTCATTATTTCGCTAATGGCTCTTATCCTGGCTGGCTTTTTTATTGTTGGAATAACGACTCCACCTAACAATCTTGATAGTCTCGATCCAACCCATCTGACCAAGGTTTTTTATTGGCTTCAAGATGGCAAGTTTACTTTAACGAATCAAGGTCCTTTGTCGTTTCTGTTAGATCCGATTCTTGTTCATTTACAAGGTATTTGGTTGTTTTCACTTGGAAAATCTGAAAACTTGTTCTTTCTCGTCCAATGGTTTTCATTGGCAGTGACGGCAATGACAGTTTTCTACATCTCACGGCAGCTCTACTTTTCAATTACAAACTCATTAATTGGGGCTTTAATCAGTCTTTCACTGCCTGTTGTTTTATTACAAGCATATTCATTTCAGGGTGATTTAACCGTTGCTACGTTAATTCTAATCAGTATTGCTTATGGTATTTCATTCCTATCCTCACACAAGAAGATCGAAGTAATCGGAGCTGCGCTCTCGTTTATTCTGGCATTAGGAAGCAAACGGGCAGCAATAATGGTGGTCCCAATTTTTGGAATTATCATCCTCTTCATCCTGATTTCAAAAATAAAAAATAAACGCATAATCCCCTGGATGTATGGTTCTTTTGGACTGACGCTTCTGGTTATCATTAGTATCGTCGGACACTCAATTATTTCACATGGAGGATGGCTAGGTGGAATTCCGCTTTTGGCAGATACGTCTACACCAGCGGATCAAATTGGAACCAAAATCGCACACAATACACCTCGCTATGTTTATCAACTATTGGGCTTTGATGGCTTGCCTCGGGCAGCTCAAAACGAGTTAATTCGGGAAAAATCAAAATTTTTCAGAGCAGTTTTTCCGGCAGATAAAAACAATCTTGAAGATCAATCATTTCTTCAACCTGGTTTTGACCAGGTCGAGTTGTTTCAATATGATGTTGTGCCATTATTAAGTGAAGAATGTGCCTGGTTTGG
>CAYXWV010000114.1:0-2279 GCA_964468875.1 uncultured Anaerolinea sp.
GAGGGTTGTCTCTTGACTTTCATATTTATTTATGCTTTACTTACGTTATAGAAATAAAAAAAGTTTCGCCATCCTAACGACGAGGAGGTGGTGTCAATGATAGAAAGTAGTTTTAACCAACGCGCTGCGACATCCCTCCTCTCGATTTTGTAGGGAAGTCGCAGCGCAAATACACAAAGAGCCGTCCATGTGACGGCTCTTTGCATCTACTTGTTGTATGCCGGGTAATGCCTGGAGGCTGAGAATGATCAGGAATCAATGGTATGTGGTATTAAGATCACGGGAGTTGCGGAAGGGAAAATTGCTGGGCGTTACCCGCATGGGTGAAAAAATGGTTTTCTGGCGGGATTTGCACAATGAACCGGTTTGTATGGCTGATCTATGTCCGCATCGGGGAGCTGCCCTGAGCCTTGGAGCTCTGAAGGAAGACGCGGTTCAATGTCCATTTCACGGGTTTGAATTTGATTCGAGTGGTCGGTGCAAGCTTGTTCCGGCAAATGGCAGAGCAGCAATTGTACCCAAAGCGCTGAAGGTGGCGACGTATCCTGTTCGAGAATCACATGGATACATCTATATCTGGTGGGGTGAAATACGGTCTGAATATCCTGATTTGCCATGGTTTGATGATTTGGATGATAGTTTTGCTACCAGTGAGTTGGTGGATCATTGGAAAGTAGATTATTCACGCGCAATAGAAAACCAACTGGATGTTTTTCATTTGCCATTTGTCCATGGAAATTCAATAGGCAGGGGACACCGCACAGTGGCAGACGGCCCACTGGTTGAATATAAAGAAGAATCATTAGAAATATGGGTATATAACCGGGTAGATGATGGGTTCATAACTGCTCAACGAGAGTCATCGCTTTCAAACCCTCAAAGACCACCTTCTTTGATTTTTCGATTTCCGCATTTATGGATGAATCAAATTTCTGAAGACATGCGTATCACCGTTATTTTTACACCGATTGATAACGAGAACTGCCTGCTTTACTTGCGGAACTACCAGCGTTTTGTTCGCGTGCCGGTGTTGAGGAAATTGTTTGCCTGGTTGATCAACCCGGCGAGCCAATATATCCTCAATCAAGATAGGAGGGTGGTTTTCTCTCAACAGCCTAAAAAAAGCGGATTGCGAATCGGAGAAATATTAATCGCAGCAGATGGGCCGATTATTCAATATCGGACAATCAGGGAAAGATTGCAAAAGGCAGTCCAGAAAAACTAATTATTTATACCAGAGAGTGATTTGGTTTTTTTTCGATCAGATTACGAACTGATAAAAGTGATTGAGACAAGCTCTGGCCGAGGAACTTTCCGGGGGTCTGAGGGATTAATTCAGGGTGACGATTAAAAGCCGGGCCGCCGTAACCAAACAGTGGTTTTGGCTTGATTTCTTTCAGCATGTGATCAAAACCGCCCAATTCTTCAATGGAATCTTTTAAGGTAGCAGACAGAATAACCATTTTGGGGTGTTCGTCTTTCACATAATAGACAAGATCTTCGAGTGGCAGATCCGGACCGAGATATTCCACCTGATAACCGGCTTCACGAAGCAGAACAGAAAGCATGAGGATGCCTATTTCATGAAGCTCACCCGGAGCTCCGCCGACCATCATATAAGATCGGTTTCTTAGGGCAGGCATTGACTGAAAGATGGCCATCAATTTGGAGCGGATAAAACTGCTGGCAAAATGCTCGGTGGCAACCTGTATTTTTCCGTGATACCAGGCATCGCCAATTTCAACGAGGACAGGAGAAAGCACCTTTTCAAAAAAGTTAACAAGATCATAAGAAGCCAGCGCTTCTTCAAAAAGCGAAGATGCCACGGTTTCATTATGCGTAGTCAGTGCATGAAAAATATTCCTTACCATTTCTGCTGAAGAAACAAGTGAACGTTTTGAGGGGAGGGGAGCAGCCGGATTTATAACTGCCTCTGGCCAGTTTCCCTGTTCCACGCCCAGACGGAAATCAGTGATCGCAGAACTAATGGATATACCCGCCTCCACCTTGTTTTTTAACCATGACAGCAGTGCGATGTCTCGTTCACTATATAGACGATAGCCGTTATCAGCGCGTTGAGGATTGATGATTTGGTAGCGTCTTTCCCACGCTCGCAGTGTGACGGTTTCAATACCAGTATTTTGGCTGACTGTTTTGATGTTATATTTTGGTTCGTCTGAAAAATCTTCAATTTTTAACAATGTGAAATTCCTTGGGTTAGCTGAAGCATAGCTATTGTACATAAACAAGTCTTGAAAAGCAATTCAAGCTTAAAAAAC
>CAYXWV010000115.1:0-2258 GCA_964468875.1 uncultured Anaerolinea sp.
CTAAAACAGGCAAGACCACCATGCCACCGGTTTGATAGGCGTCCTGAAATCCCTGGGCTTTGGCTGATACAAAGACCATGACGACAAGACTCAATCCGGCAGTGGCTGGCGCAACCCAAAGTAACAGGGCAATCCACATCCAATTGGGTAGCAGCAGCTCTTTCATCACTATCCAGCCAGAGATGTCTACCATAGCCACATATAAGATAAAACTGATCAGGCTGATTACAACAGATGTCAACCACGGTCCGATCAGTTTGGCAACAAACAACTCGCGGTCACTGGTCGGCGTGTAAAGGAGCGCTTCAAGCGTCTTGCGCTCTTTTTCACCGGCGAAGCTATCAGCAGCCAAGACTGAGGCGACCATAAGAGGCAAAATGAGGAACATGGGTGCAAAACCATACGCAAGGATGAAAATGCTCATTTGTTCAGTCACGCTGTGCCCTGCCAGAACGTTGCGGATTGATTCAGGCATGGATTTAAGTAGAGCAGCCAGTTGAGATTCCATGGACTGTATGTTTCCCATCGAACTGACGGCGAGGTCGGGAACAAGCATGAGCACCCAGGGAATGACCATGAACAGGATAACCGGCACAACGATCATCGGGATCATGACCCCCTTGTTTTGAAAGGCAACTTTCAGATCTTTCCACATGATTGCGATTACAGAGCGTTTTTTCATTGTGCGTCTCCGTTTAATGCGAAGTAAACTTCTTCCAGATCAACATCCTGAGGGGTCAGGCGGTAAACCGATATCTCTTGCCGGGTTAACAGAGCCAATATCTCTGGAATTGACTCCCGACCGGATGCGGTGACGCGAAGCAAGCCCTTTTCAAAAATCGGTTCTGAGGCAATCAGACTTGATTTTTTCATCAAGGATTGAATGGCTTTTTCAGACTGCCCTTCACCAACTTCAATTTCAACCGTCTGCCGTTTGATATATTGACGGGTTAGTTCAGCGGGTGTGCCAAGAGCTCGCAACTTGCCGTGCTGCATTACTGCAACACGGTCGCACAACCTTTGCGCTTCTACCAGATTGTGAGTACAGAGAAAAACCGTACAGCCATCGCGACGGGTCAACCGTTCGATCATTTCATTAACATTGCGGGCAGCAACCGGGTCAAGACTGGCTGTCGGTTCATCCAAAAACAACACCTTCGGTCGATGAATGAGCGCCCTGGCAAGTGCCAGGCTCTGTTTCATCCCTTTGCTATAACCCCCAACCTTGTCATTTGCCCGTTCTTCCAGTCCGAAGTCTGTGAGCAATTCTTTCACCCGTGCTTTAACCTCATTTTGAGGAACCGCGAATAATTCCGCGTAATAAGAAAGGTTTTCAATTCCCGTCAGTCGTTCATCGAGCGACGGAGTTTCAGTTAAAACGCCGGTGTTGGCGCGCAGTTTTGGACCTTCCGTTTGCGGGTCCAACCCTAATACTCTGGATTTCCCCGAAGTAGATTTATAGATACCGTTTAACAGACGCACGGTGGTGGTTTTTCCGGCTCCATTGTGACCGAGAAAACCGAAGATTTCTCCAGCCTGCACTTCAAGTGATAGATCGTTGACTGCCCTGGTTTCACCAAAGCAATGTGTAAGGTTTGAAATTTGAATGACTGAGTGGTTCATGTGTTTCTAATTCTCCTTTCACTATCATAACTCAAAATAAGAAGACTACCCCTGAGAGGGAGTAGTCTCAAACTGGTCAACCGACCAGGGGAAACAGGATGGCAGGGTTTATTGTCCTTTTTTAACCCAGCTGCGGATAAGAAGGAGGAGTAACGTGACTTCTAAAAGGATTTGTACGATTTTTGTGATCAATCCTCCAGCCGACAAGAGAATATCAGGCTGGGCATGATACATGCTGAAATAGAAGGTCATTACAAGAGCATTAATCAAGATACCGATAATCCACAGCCATCTGCGTTTGGCAAAGATTAATAATCCGCCGAGCAAGTAGCAACCTGCTGCCACAAAGATGATGGCGCCGCCCTCGTCGGGTTTATCAAAATTGCCAATAGGAAGAAGATTGAAGCCAATTAACAAATAGGCAATCGTGGTGATAACTGCCAAGATAAAAGCCAGTGATAATAATTGCGTATTGGGTTTGGATCGAACTGCGTTCATTTCATACTCCACAAAAAGATAAAAAGATTCTAGCAAGCAGCGAAAGAGGTTTCTCTCACCGCAAAGATAGTCTGAACCTGGTCAAGAAGATTGCTTTTCAATTGACAGTATTTTATACGGAAGAATTTGAAAAAAGT
>CAYXWV010000116.1:0-2237 GCA_964468875.1 uncultured Anaerolinea sp.
GTGACGATAATATCCGGGTTGATGGTTTCTATCTGCTTGTCGAGATAGGCGGCACAGGCGCTCAGTTCATCTGGCAGCGGGTCGCGGTTTTCAGGCGGACGGCATTTGACCACATTAGTGATGAACACCTCGGGGCGTTTGAACCCGGCATGACCGATCAACTCATCCAGAAATTTACCAGCCTGGCCTACAAAGGGACGTCCCATTTCGTTTTCATTGAACCCGGGGCCTTCTCCGATGAAGAGAATTTGCGCGTTCACCGGGCCCTCACCGGGCACGGATCGTTTGCGTGTGCGGCATAACGCGCACTTCTCGCAAACCGACACCTGATTTGCAATCTCCTGCATGATTTCAGTGGCTTCCACGGGGATTCCTCCAAACCGCGATTTTGGTAAAGAACATCACAATTTTACCTTAGAGAAAGGATTCCAACACATCAATTTGCAAAGGGTCAAGAACCATCAAGATGGCATCTTCGTGATTATCCGCGTAATATTGCTTGCGTACGCCATCCTCGATGAATCCGAATTTATGATACAGGCTGCGGGCTGGGGTGTTACTGGCGCGGACTTCGAGGAAGGCTTTCTTCCCTCCATCCCTGCCGGCATCCAGCAAAGCATGTGCTAACAGTCTTTGAGCGATGCCCTGCCTGCGGAAACTGCCATCCACTGCGAAGGTGGCAACATCCACTTCGTCAATGATAAGCCAGATCACGATCATTGCGGCGATCATGGGCGTTCCATCTTCGCCGGGGGTTTCTGCCACCCAGCACCTGGACACTTTGTTTTCGCTGATCTCAAAGCGGAATGAACTTTCGGGCCAGGGGAGGGAAAATGAAGCCCGGTCGAGTTCCACCACGCGGGGAAGATCGTCGAGAGTCATCTTTCTGAAGGATAACGGAATTGGATTATTCAAATGTTTACTCTGGGATTCCGCCGGCGATATGCAGGTAGATGGGCGAAAGGGTGACGGGGTCGTCGCGCTGCCCGGCTTGCCAACGCTGCCAGCCCAGTTCTGCCAGCATGCTGGCATGACGTACGGCTTGTGCGGGGGAGGTGAGCATGGCGTTTTTCCATTTGCGGCCAAGGGTCTGGCGTTCTTCAGCACTCAATTCGCCGCACAGGATGGTCGGGCCCGCGATTTTTTCTGACAATTCATCGGGGGTTAGCACTTCAGGCGCGGAGGTGGGCGACCATTTTTGATCAACGGCTTCGAACCATCCCACCGCCAGACGTTTGCGCCCGGCGGGCAGAATGACTGCCATGGGTTTGTCTGAGATCGGCTGCGCGGCTGCCATGTATTCAAATGTAGGCACACCAATGATGGGCAGGTGTAAAGACAAAGCCAGCCCTTTCGCAAATGCCAGCCCGATGCGCAGACCCGTGAAGGTTCCGGGACCGAGTGCGCAAACCAAGAGAGTGAGGTCGGCGGGTTTGACACCGCAGCGGCTCATCAGGCTTTCGGTGGCGCTGGTTAATTCAACTGTGTGGTGGTTTGCGGAAGTCCATTGTAGTTCGCCAACCACGACCGGATCGTTGTAGAGGGCAATGTTAATGTTTTGAGTTGAGGTATCGACTGCCAAAAGCATATCAGCCTCCAAAAGCCTGGCGTCTGAATTGATTGACCAATTGTTGGTTTCGTGCGCCTTCGGGTCGCAGCACCAGGCTGCGCTGTTCATCGGCAATCCAGTTCATACTGATTGAAAGGACTTCTTTGGGCAGGGCTGCGGTGATCCGTTCAGCCCACTCGATGATCAAGGCGCCGGTAGCGATCATATTATCAAGGTCGAGGTCTTCCGCTTCGAGCGCGGATTCGACACGGTAGGCATCCATATGATGCAGCAGCCCGCCATCCGGCCTGCGGTATACGTTGACCAACACAAAGGTCGGGCTTGAGACGGCGTCAGTGGAGCCCCATCCCTGGGCAATGCCTTGAACGAGGGTGGTTTTGCCTGCGCCGAGGTCGCCGCTGAGCGCCAGAACATCACCGGGCTGGAGCAGTGCGCCCAGGCGCATACCCAGACGGCGGGTTTGGTCAGGGCTGCGGCTGATGAAATCCATACAATTGGCAGAAAGGATCGGCATAATGTTGAAATTATAAGGCAGACCAGACATCCGAACAAGAAAGAAAACCGAGTTTTTCAGATTTGCTTGACGGGGGTGTTTGGACGTGGTATTATTTTTCACACGATGCGGGGTAGAGCAGTGGCAGCTCGTCGGGCTCATAACCCGGAGGTC
>CAYXWV010000117.1:0-2023 GCA_964468875.1 uncultured Anaerolinea sp.
TATCGCGCCCACCTTTATCAAAATGCCACCGCAAAGGTGGTTTTTTGTTTAGGTTCGTGCTCACTTTTTCATCTGTGACTGTTTCGGTGCTGCCTGGTCTTTACCCATTTCAGGATTTGCCAACATTACCCTTGACAACCATTGGACTCGGCGTTATATTGTGTATATACGATATACACAGTTTCAAGGAGCAATAGTTAATGGAAATTCTATCTGTACAGCACCTCAGCAAGCACTATCCCAAGTTTGATCTTAAAGACGTCTCATTCAGCCTTGATCAAGGCTATATTATGGGATTTATCGGAAGCAACGGTGCCGGCAAGACAACCACATTAAAATCAATGCTTGGTATGGTACACAAAGACGGTGGAATGGTCAACATGCTCGGTATGGATTTTGATCTACATGAGCTGGAGATCAAGCAGCATATTGGTTTTATGTTTGGCGGGGTAGATTATTACGCCAAGACGAAGATCCGTACGATCAGCGACGTGGTACGAAGGTTTTACCGCGAATGGGACGATTCAATCTATCAAAAGTACATGAAGCGCTTCGGACTGGACGAGAACAAGCGTCCTTCAGAGCTATCGAGCGGCATGCGGATTAAATACTCGCTGGTGCTGGCGCTTTCGCACCGAGCCAAACTGCTGCTGTTGGATGAACCCACCAGCGGTCTCGACCCTGTGGCACGCGACAACTTATTGGAACTCTTCCAGGAATTTATCGAAGATGGCGAACGGAGCATCCTCTTTTCGACGCACATCACCAGCGATCTCGAAAAATGCGCTGATTTTATCACTTATATCGAAAACGGGCGCATCATTGAAAGTCGTACCAAGGATGATCTTTTGCAAGCGTACCGGCTGGTCAAAGGCACCAGTCAACAACTGACTTCACTGCAAACACAGTTGATCGCCAGTAAATCACACGCCTACGGTTTCAGCGGATTAATTAAAACAACTGACCTTGAGTCTGTTGATCACCTCGAAATCGAAGAGCCTACACTTGAAGACATTATGATTTATTACGCCAAGAAAGAAGGCTTAAATGAATAACCTGCTTTATAAAGAGTTACGGCTGGTCATCCATCCGTTGTTTTATCTCACTGTCTTGTTCGGAGCGTTGATCCTGATTCCCAATTGGGTTTATTTTGTGGCTTTAATGTACGTTTTATTCATTGCCTTCCCAAACATTTTCATGAATGTGAAGGCACAGAACGATACCGGTTTTTCTGTGCTGATGCCTGTCAGAAAAAGGGACGTGGTGAAAGCCCGTATCATGTCGATGTCTATTCTTGAAGTTGCGCAGGTATTGGTGGCTGCCATCTTTGTTGCCATTAGTGTTTCGATCAATCCAAAAGGCAATTTCTTGATTGATGCCAACCTGGCTTTTCTTGGCTGTGTTCTGGTGATGTACGGCCTTTTCAACCTCATTTTCTTTCCGATGTTCTACAAGACCAGCCACAAGATTGGCATTCCCCTGTTGGTGGCATTGTGTGTCGCCTTTGTGTTTTCCAGCATTATCGAAGTATTGGTGGTGATGGTGCCTGCGGTGACCAAGGTGCTCGACGGGGTCAACTCTTCAGCATTAGTGAGTCAAATTCCGGTTTTGGCGGCAGGGATTGCACTCTTTGCCGCATTGACCTGGCTGGCCTATCAACGCGCAGCGACAAACTTTGAAGTGATTGATCTATAGTGCCTATGGAAATCGTCATATCCAACACTTCGGGAGACCCGATCTATCAGCAGATTTTTGATCAAATCAGTGCGCAGATCATCAAAGGAGAACTGCCCAGCGACACCTGCCTTCCGCCCATCCGCACGGTAGCCAAAGAACTTCGTATCAGTGTGATCACCGTGAAACGCGCCTGGGAAGAACTAGAACATGCCGGCCTGATCTATACCATGGCCGGCAAAGGTTGCTTTGTCTCTCCTCTGCAGCCAAACGCGCTTGATGAAAAGCGCAGCCAACTGGCGAGGGATAAACTATCCAAGGATATGGAGTATTACAAAACCCTCGGTTT
>CAYXWV010000118.1:0-1824 GCA_964468875.1 uncultured Anaerolinea sp.
TCAGAGCGGTGGCGGAAGATAAGGGGCTTGAGATCAAAATTGAACCCCGGTTGAATGAGACGAACATCGGCGCCATTGAAAAAATGACAGATGAAGAGATTATGAATACCTATCCAGATTTCTGGGCGGCTTTTGTTGAGCGGGACCGCGACTTCAGGTTCCCGAACGGCGAAAGCGGGGAGGAAGCCGGGGCGAGAGTTTATGAGATGTTTTGTTCACTGGGCAAGGAAGGCAATCATATCCTGGTGGCGCATGACGGCATCATTCGCACGTTAATCTGCAAGGTACTGGGACTTCCGGTTTACCGCCGGCATCTGTTTACAATTGACTATTGCTCGATCACAACTTTTGAATATAATTCACTTTTCAATAGTTGGACGGCTCCCCGGATCAATTATCCAGTGGGTAATTTTTTACTTTTGGAGTAAAGATGGAGACGATCAATGCCGTTGAACTTAAGGATGAATCGGTTTACCCTGATGAAACTGTGCTCATGCGGATTCTTGGGGATTCCTACCCGGCGTATCGCGAACTGATCCGTTTGTTCGATCAAAACGCCCTGGCACATGAATGGCGTTATTATCACGATGGCAAGACCTGGCTGTGCAAGGTGCAGAAAAAGGGCAAGACCATCGTGTGGATGTCTGCATGGAAGGGATATATGCAGGCAACGATTTACTTCCCTGAACGGAATATAGAGGAAGTTTATCAATTGGATATCAGCGAAGAACGCAAGGAGAAGATCAGGCAGACGACAAATGTTGGAAAATCAAAGCCATGCATTTTTGAGGTGCGGAACTCTGATGGGTTGCCCGATTTTGAGAAAGTGATGCAGTTTAAGATTTCACTGAAATGAAGGCAAAGAGAATAAAAAAGAAAAGGCGGAAATTATTATGAATCAACGGGAATTCTGGAATAAACTTGCTAACAATTATGACAACAGTGTACAGGGAAAATACTCGGACGCATACCGGCGTACGATTGATCTAGCCAGGGAGTATCTTAAACAAGAGGATGTTGTGCTGGATTTTGGCTGCGGTACCGGGATCGTGACCAACGAGATGGCTCGATCGGTGAAGCAGATTGTGGCTACCGATGTTTCTGATCAGATGATTGTTCAGGCAAAAGCCAAAGCTGTGGCGACTCAGACTGACAATATTTTGTATCTGGTGGGAGATCTCAACCACGAGCAGGTCAAATCCACTCAGTTCAGCGCGATTACCGCGATTAATGTGCTTTATTTCATCCGTGATCTGGATGGCTTGCTTAAACACTTTTATGCCATGCTGCCAGAGGGTGGATATTTTCTTTCGGTAACTGATTGCCTGGGTGATCACCGAAATCTCCGCAGCGTGATTTACTCTCTTTTGATGCGGTTGGGTTTCTTCCCTTTTATGAGGTCTCTTAGTCAGGCTGAGTTGACTAAAGCGATTGAGAAAGCCGGGTTTGAAGTGATAAAAACTGAAAACCTGTTTCCGAACCCTCCAAATTTGTTCGTGGCGGCGAGAAAGAAATAGAGATAAGTAGAGTTGCTGCAACAGATTGAGGGGTTGAAATTTAAGATTTGGCACATGAGTTTAGGTGATATGGGTTATTCCCGAAAGGAAAAAACCCTTCAGGTATAATACCCTTCATGAGTAAAAGAAACTCTCTGGGAAGAGTTTTATGGATTAGCAGTGGACTGGTGTTGGTAACCCTCGGCACAATTGGCATATTTGTTCCGCTGCTGCCTACAACAATTCTCTACATTCTCGCAGCAGGCGCGTTTGCCAAAAGTTCTGATCGACTATACAACTGGATTATGAATCATCCTGTCATTGGTCG
>CAYXWV010000119.1:0-1790 GCA_964468875.1 uncultured Anaerolinea sp.
TTTATTTGTCATCTATCCTCAGTGCTAACTTTTTCTCGTTGGCTGGTTAATTTCTCAAAATATCGTCAATTTATTCCATGTTAGAATCTCATCAGGAATCTGTTTATTTTAAAAAGGACAATATATGTTTTGGGAAAAATTCAACCGACATTCAAGGTTGGTGACGCTGATTATCGCACTATTAATAGCCGGATTGTTTTTTGCTGTTTCACAGAAAAAATCAACGGAATCTTCCAACCCAATTGGCTATTCACTTGAGACGACCACTGCCCGGGTGACCTCCATCGTGGAGCAGGGAGACATCCAGCTTGGAGAGGTGAGTCAAAAATATCAAATTGTAAATATCATGGTGCTTAAGGGGGAGTATTCCGGAGAATTCTTTTCCCTCGATTATGGTAAACGCTCCATTCTCCCAACTGGAAGGCTGTTGACCAAAGGGGAGAAAATCCTGGTTTTGATCTCCGGATTACCTGACGGCTCAATCAGCGCCAGTTTTGTAGATTATGTGAGGCTTGATTCGATCCTCATCTTGATTGGTTTTTTCGTTGTGCTGTGTGTGTTGATCACCCGTTGGAAAGGGGTTCGCAGCCTTCTCGGAACATCCCTAAGTATACTCATCATCCTCTTCTTTATCATTCCCCAGATTTACGCGGGTAAAGACCCCATTTTCATCAGCATATTGGGTTCTTTTGTTTTTATCGCGTTATCGCTTTACCTGGTATATGGGTGGACATTAAAGACCCACCTTTCAATATTTAGCCTGCTTATTTCATTGTTGATCACAGGCTTTCTGGCGGCTTTTTTTGTTTTCTTTACCGGTTTGGATGGTACTGGTGATGAAAGCGCCATCTATTTGTTGCAAACATTCGACCAGACCAAAATTGTTGATTTATTAATCGCTGGAATCATCATTGGTGCATTGGGTGTGATGGATGACTTGATCGTCAGTCAAATTTCTGTGGTCATCGAAATCTTTCGCAGTAATCCGGATGCCAGTTTTAAGCAGCGTTTTGCCAGTGCCATGAATGTAGGTCGAGATCACATTGCGGCCACAATTAACACCTTGGTATTGGCTTATCTGGGTGCGTCTTTACCGTTATTTATGCTGATTTCAAACGCCAACACAGGTGCATCAACATTAATCAATATGAGTATTCTGGCGGAAGAAATTGTTCGCACGTTGGTTGGAACGACTGGCTTGGTGCTTGCAGTGCCCATTTCCACTTTTTTGGCTTGTTGGGCGGTGGATAAACCTGAACGTCATGATAAACTCATCACGGTTTTTGGCCCACTGCTTGGCCCTTCAGAGATTGAGCATCCCCATCATCATTGATTTTCCAAATTATTCACGTAAGAGATCGTAAACGGCTGGTATAATTTTCAAACTAAATTGATAAGTGGAGCTCGCATGAAAGAAGAAATTATTCAAAGAACAGGTGAGTATATCGCCTCAAGCATTCTCAAACAACCGAAGAAGGTGATAACACCTGATCAGAAGATCATTTCGAGTGGATTGATTGATTCTTTCAGTCTGGTTGATTTGGCGTTGTTTGTTGAGGATAACTTCGGGGTTCACCTGGATGACTCAGAGCTAAATAAAGAAACTTTTGATACGCTTGATCAACTGGCTGATCTTGTAGCATCCCGCGCCAACTAATCATATGACCACTTTTTCAAGGCTTCTCATTGATTCTTATCGGGCATGCCCGGATAAGGTCTCGCTGACTGTGCTGCTCTCAGGCAAGGAAGATCAGCCGATCACTTATCGGCAACTGGTGGAAGGGGCTTCA
>CAYXWV010000120.1:0-1615 GCA_964468875.1 uncultured Anaerolinea sp.
GAACAGGTCCTTCCTTGTCTGGTAAAATTGAATCTCATTCTTTTGAACCCACAGGATTTTCCCTCAATGACCCCGAAAAATAATAAAAAGAAGAAAAAATTACTCGTCTTTCATCCGATTCTAATCGGTCTTTACCCTGTGCTGGCTTTACTATCCTACAACATCATCCAACTCGATCCGGTTTACGCGGTTCGGGCGATCATCGCCACCCTCTTGATCAGTGTTGCGGCTTTCGGTATCTCGGTGCTGGCAACCCGCGACCGCTATAAAGGCGGCTTGCTGGCAAGCTTGTTTTTGATCCTCTTTTTGACCTACGGGCATATCTACAACTTGCTTGAAAACAAGTCTTTCCTGGGGCATCATCGCTATTTGATTGTTTTATGGGTGGTTTTGTTTGCCGCTGGAGCCTTTTTCATTTTCAGAATTAAAAAGAAACCGCGCACAAGCTCCTCTTTTCTGAATTATTTCTCAATTGTTCTAATCCTCATTCCGCTTTTTCAGATCGTCAGTTTCGAGATGCGTCAGACCAAGCCGTCTGCTGTGACCAACCCCAACGTGGACGAAATCTGGCAGCCAGCCGGCCAGGCTAAAGCAGATTCACCAGATGTCTACTACATCATTCTCGACGCCTATTCTCGCAGCGACATGCTCAAGCAGTATTACGGCTATGACAACAGCGCCTTCATCCAGGAACTACGAGACATGGGTTTCTACGTGGCAGATTGCAGCAAGAGCAATTACAGCTACACCCCCTCCTCCATGGCATCAGCGCTCAATATGGACTACCTGGATAATTTTGCCTCAGCGATCATTAAAGAAAACCGCAGCTTTTATGACCTGGGCGAAACAATCAAACACAGCAAGGTGCGCGACCTCTTCAACCAGTTGGGCTATCGGTTTGTTTCACTAAACACCAATATCTGGTGGCTGAACATCACCGACGCGGATCAGTTCATCTCGCAGTATGATTCCTCTTGGCAGGAACTGCTGAACTTCAAGCTGCTGGGGAATTTTGAGAAATACTATGTTCGCACCACCGCGTTGCGTATCATCGAAGAATTCGCCACCTCGCAGCAAAACCGCTTTGGCAAAGCCATGCTGTCTGCCGAAGAAGCCCATTACCAGATGATCAACTTCAATTTTGATCAATTGGAGCAGTTGCCGCAAAACGAAAGCCCCAAATTCGTGTATGCCCACCTGGTTGCCCCCCACTTCCCTTATGTGTTCAACCCGGACGGCAGCTTCGAATATACAGCCTCCAACGCTCCGGGTTATACCAATGAGATCCAGTATGTGGATCAACGAGTGCTGCAAATGATGCACCAAATCATCGAGAATTCTGATACCCCGCCGGTGGTCTTGCTGCAAAGCGATCACGGGCTCAATGCCGAAGTGCGCAACGCCAACCTCATGGCATATTACCTGCCCGACGAGGGCAATGAAGCCCTTTACCCGTCCATCACGCCGGTCAACTCGTTCCGGATCGTGTTCAATCACTACTTTGGTGCGGAGTATCCCCTGCTGGAAGATGTCGCCCGTTCGGCATCTTACCAGGCACCCTATGATTTCAAAATCGTGGATTATCCCTGTTCGGTGACTACGAAGTAAGAGTAAG
>CAYXWV010000121.1:0-1613 GCA_964468875.1 uncultured Anaerolinea sp.
CGTCGTAACAATAAAGCTGCTGATGCTCTTCATAGATAAAGTGATCCTGATAAGCACGTTTAAACCAGGCGAACAGAGAATCAAAATACCCGTTCGTATTGAGGAAGCCGGCCGGTTTTCGCTGCAACCCAATTTGAGACCAGGTCAACACCTCAAATATTTCATCGAGAGTGCCAAATCCTCCCGGCAGCGCAATGAATGCGTCAGCCAGTTCGATCATGCGTGCTTTTCGAAGTTGGATATTATCCACGATTTCAAGCTCAATGACTCCATCACGAAAAATTAGCTGCGGACTTTCCAATCCTTTGGGAGCCACACCACTTACTTTGCCGTTTGCCTTCAAAACACCATTGGCAACCGCTCCCATCAAGCCTGTTCGTCCAGCTCCATAAACCAAACGGATACCCTTTTTAGCTAAACATTGTCCCATTTGAAAAGCAGAATCGTAATAGGTCTGATCAAGCCCATCTGCCGAGCCACAAAAAACGCAAACTGAACGATAGGGATACACCATGGCATTCTCTCTAAAGCTGCAAGTGTTAAGGTTAACCAGTGAAAATATCATTATAATTCCCTTTTACAACTTATTCTTATAGCTTGCGTAAATGAATCATAATAAATTATCCGGGAGCAAAAATGTCAGCAATTCTTGAGGTAAACAACCTTGCAAAGAACTACGGTTCATTTGCTGCGGTCAAGGGGATTTCCTTTTCAATCGAAGAAGGAGAAATATTCAGTCTGCTCGGTCCAAATGGCGCGGGCAAAACCACCACAATTTCAATGCTTTCCACCCTATATACAGCCACCAGCGGTGACGCCGTTATCTGCGGTCATTCTGTCTCAAAGGAACCCATGGCTGTTAAACAAAACATCGGCGTCGTTCCACAAGACCTTGCCCTTTATGAAGATCTTTCTGCCCGTGAAAATCTCAATTTCTGGGGTCAGATGTACGGCTTGTCCGGTAAAGACCTTTCCAAGCGCGTGGATGAAGTTCTGGAACAAATCGGCTTGGTCGATAAAGCAAAATTGAGGATTAAAACGTATTCGGGGGGCATGAAGAGACGTGTGAATATCGGTGTCGGACTTCTCCACCACCCCAAACTACTATTTATGGATGAACCCACTGTTGGTATTGATCCTCAGTCAAGAAGAGCGATTCTCGATTCTGTCAAAGCACTTAACCAACAAGGCATGACGGTTCTCTACACCACCCACTACATGGAAGAAGCTCAGGAACTCTCAGACCGGGTTGGTATTATTGATCACGGCGAGATGATTGCCCTCGGCACTCAAAAAGAATTAACTAAATTTGTGGGTGAGACTGACACCTTGATTCTTCATATCGGTGAAGAAGCTGACACCGAAGCACTTGCAACGGAATTACGGTCAGTTAAAGGCGTCATTAAAGCGGATGTTACCGATCATGAGATCAGTATCATCACCCCCTCTGCTGAAGAACTGCTTGCCCGGGCGGTTGCAAAAGCCAACAGCTTCGGTGTAAAGATTCACTCCATTGACATTCGTGAGCCTAATCTCGAAGCAGTATTTCTGCATTTGACCGGCCGCGCGTTACGCGATTAGGTCAGGCTATGCAAAAAACTCTTCTGATCGCT